>CAIYNU010000089.1 GCA_903927615.1 uncultured Rhodospirillales bacterium
CCTTTAAGCCTTCCGCGCCCCTGATAGCCCATGATGACCATCACCCTTTCTGACACGCCCTAGTGTTGTGAACGAGACGCTTGGTTCCTGACGATGGTGACGAGAGCACAACACAACACAGTGAACCAGCTCGTGTTCCGGCCCAACGGGGCAGGAATGGTCCGCTGAAGTCGGAACACGAGCACCGGCGCCCGATTGCCGCTCCCTCTCTCCAACGGGGTGATGGGGGCAACCGGCGGGAAGATACTCGTGAGCGACAATTGGAGCCAGCCTCAAGATCGAATGCGGCCGGTGAGGCCGTCAAACATGGCGCTCGCAATATAATCGGCGGGATTCTGCGTGAGGGGCTTGATGTCCCGCACAGTCACGGGAGCAGGCTTGACGGGATCGCGCCGCGGATCAGGCGGCCGACGACCGTTCGGAAGCGCGGATGGTGCAGGCAGAGTCCGCCCATCAGCCCAATTATTGAACCCAAAACAGTGTCGAACAGGCGAGCCACGACAACGGCGTCTGGCGCCCCATGACCGAACAAGGTCGCGTCCGCAAGAAAGATGGTCAAGGGCGTGATGAAGACGACCGCTAAGCCGTAGTGCCGGACGACCAATATTTCGATGACAAAGACCAGCACGGTCATCATCAGCGAGATGCCCCATCCATTCAGCGGCAATTCGAACAGGCCCCACGTCACGAAGATGCCGACGACCGTACCCAGAATGCGGTGGACCTGTCGGTTCCAGACCGCTCGCACGCTCTCTCCCTGGATAATGGCTAAGCAACTCACCGGAACCCAATAAGAGCGTTCGAGGTGGAAAATTTGGGCGAGCGTGAGGGACAGGCCGACGAACAGCCCAATGATGATGGGATCGAAGACCACGAAATCAAAATCTGCGGGTGGTAACGGCGCGACCGGCTGCGGCTCCTGCACGCTCAGTATGTATAGGCTGTAGAAGAATGCGATGAGCCCCGCCAACACGCAGCCCATGGTCAGTAATCCGACGAACAGGGGAACTTCCAACGCCTCAACCGGAGAGTAAATGCCGATCGCGGCTGCCATGATGAAGAACAGGCTACCGGGTGGCGCGATATGGTAGAACCGACACAACATCGACACCAGGATGACCATCAAGGTCAGCACAGGAACCAGCAGCGGTGGCGGTAAGAAATGAGCCATCACGCCCAATGCATAACACGTGCTCATGCCGAAGCCGCAGGCCATCAGAGCCACCATCCGATGGTGGAGAGGGGTCGCTGGGGTATAAAGAAAGACGATGCCGCCCAGAGAGGAAACCAGCCCATAGTTCAGATGGTCGAAATACACCCCGATGAACAGCGGGGCTCCCGTGGCGAGTGCAGCACAGAACGGCATGAACCAATGTCTATCGCTGGATTTGATTTCCACCAAGTACCGAAACTCGGTGTGCACCATCCCTGTCATGGCATCCCATAATTTCCACATGATTGAATGTCCTGCCGTTCGAAGGGCGCGTCGTTCGCGCCGGGAGGAACAATCCGAGGAAAACGGTATAAGGCGTCGTCTCGCTCATGTCCTGGCCTGTGACACCTGGAGCGTTTCGAGGCCAAACATCGTGTCGCCTTCGGAGCCGGCAACCCGGTTCCTTCCGGTCGCCGTGGCTTCTCGTACAGCATGTCGTCGCCGATGGTCATCAATTCCGTGGCCGGACGCTCGGAAGAATGAACCATCGAGGCTGCGCCGACGCTGACCGTGACGAAGGGTCGTTCTTCCCTGCCAGCCGGTGTCTGTGACATTATCTTGCCGGTGTCTGTGACATCTCTATGTTCGCCGCACGCCCAGGGAGGCGTTCATGTCCGACAAGGTGACCCGGTTACGCCGATGGATGTTTTGCCTGCCGCTGGTAGCCTGCCTGCCGGCTGGTGCTGCCGCCGAGCCTTTGACGACCATCGCCAGTCTTGATGTTCCACGCTACATGGGCACTTGGTACGAAATCACCAAGTATCCGAACTGGTTCCAGAAGAAGTGTCTGTCGGACACCTCGGCCGATTACCGCCTTCAACCCGACGGGACCGTCCGGGTGGCAAATCGCTGCAAGATGGCGGACGGCAATTGGACTGAAGTTGTCGGCCAAGCCGTCCAGGTCGGCGGTTCTCCCTCCCCGAAACTCCAGGTGCGGTTTGCCCCATGGTGGCTGTCGTTTCTGCCGATGGTCTGGGGCGACTATTGGGTCATAGACCTTGATCAGGACTATCGACTTGCTGCGGTCAGCGAACCGTCCCGGCAATATCTGTGGGTGCTGTCCAGGACGCCCGCCGTCGACGCCGCCGCCTACCAAGCGATCCTTGCGCGCTTGGCGGCGAAAGGTTTTGACCTCGGAAGACTTGAAAAGCCCGTTGGGATACATTGATGACGCCAGCACACCTTTTTTGCCGGCACTGACACCACACTTCCTCTCGCAAAGTGTCCAACACTGTTTGGCTACGGCAATGCTGGCGTGCCCCTGCGGCCTTGTTCCGGGCATCCCGTCACACTACGGGGCCTTCAGCCCAACAAGGATACCGCATGCCAGTGTCGTCGTGCCCAGTTCTGCGCCCGACTGTTTTGCTCACCATTTCACCGATTTGCCGGATGATATGGCGCGCTGGTTGAAAACCACTCTAAAGCATCGTATGGTGTCACCACTGTGTGACGAGGGCTGGTCGGAAGGCATAATCAATGCAAAAGGACTTGCCCGCTTGGGGTCGCGGCACCTAGACTAGCACAACAATCATTACCGCATTCTTGTTGCCGTCATAATTTTTAGTACGCAGAGGCGAACTATCCTTTATTGGAGATGATATGACTCAGGATCAGACCAACGATTACGCTTTTCAAGCTCGATTTGTCGTTGATAATGCCTGGCGGCTACAGGCAGTCCAGGATGATAATTTATTATCACCGAGTCATGGCTGCTTTCATTACGCATATTGGCGTGACAAAACCTCGGAATTTGCAGATGCCCGCTTTCAAGAAGCGGGAGCCACGCTGGCGTTGCTCTCGCTCCCGCAGTTCGATGACGCCCGCGCCGCAGGGCGGCTGGCACCAGCCGAAACGCTCTACCAGGGTTTTGCCGCCGCGCTGAAGTGCCTGTCCCGACAGCAATATCCCGATGGCTGTTACGACGAATGGTACAAGGGCGAACGTGGCTTTGCCGCAACCGAGTTTACCACCATCGCCTATGGCTTGGCTGCACGCTTGCTTGGCGACCGTCTCCGGCCAACGGAGCAGGCTGTGCTCATCCCGGTCATGACTCGGGCCGGTCATTGGCTGGCCCGGCGCCATGATCGCGTCAAAGCCAATCATGAAGCGGCGGCAGCGGCGGCTTTGGCATTGGCCTGGGAGGTCACCGGCGACGACACCCTCAAAAATGCCGCTCGCCTCGCGCTCAACGATACGCTCCGGCGGCAGCAGCCCGAGGGCTGGTTTCCTGAAGTCGGCGGTATGGACCTGGGATACTGCTCCGTATTACTCGACTATGTCATGATCTACACCATGATCACCGGCGATCAGACCGGACTGCCGGCGATGCGACGCCTGTTTGCCTTCATGCGGCCGTACCTTCACCCCGACGGCACCATCAGTCCCGAAATGGGCTTGTGCCTGAACCCCTATGTCAGCCGGTTGGGGATGGGGCTGCTGTCGGCCTTCGACCCCGATGCCCGGGCGATGGTCATGACACTCCGCACACGATCACCGGGGATCCGCGGGCTGACGCCCTATCTGGCCGATGATTTGCGCTTCTGCCGATGGTCACACCTACCGCTCGCAGCACTCTTGCTCTCGGAACGGTTCGGCACGGCGGAGCCAAACGCGGCGCCGATTCCGATCGGCTGGACGATCCATGACCAAGCTCTGGTAGCCGCATGGCATAGCGATACAATTCATGTCTACTTTTCCCCCGTCGGTGGTGGTGTCGTGCGGGTGTTCCGTGGCTGCGCCCTGATCGCCGAAGATATTGGAGTGTCGCTGATTGATGGCGGCGGTGGCTGGGGAAGCGTTGGTTATGATTCCACCAGAACATTATCGCGAACCGATCACGGTCTCGAAATGGAGTCGAGCCTCAGGCCCGCCACCTTTTTCTACCCAAGCTTTATGGCACGACTGGTGCTGCGGCTGGGATGCACCTTCGCCTGGTCTTCCTATCTGATGAGGAAGGCGATCGACGCCTATCGCCTGCATGCCAAGACCGCCATCAACCAGTCGGCCGCTCCCGTCGCCAAGGGGAAAAACGACTACGGGTTCACCCGTCGGGTTGAGGTGACCGGTGACACGGTCCGCATCACCGACATCCTTGCCAGCCGAGGCGCGCCGATCCGGCGCTCGGCCTTGGCCTTGGCCCATTCCCTCGGCGAGACCCGCGCCGACGGCCCGTCGTCGGCACAAAGCTGGCGCATGGTCAAAACCATCACCGGCGATGGCGGCGCTACGGTGGAGGTGTCACCTGCCTGAATAAGCCGATGCGACGCCCCTGGTTGGGGACTTGGGGGGTGAACGCTCGCCCCCTATCACAAGGCACCAACCGGTGGGCACGACGCCGCCCACCGGTCACCGACGGCCTGCTATATGTAGGCGTTATGAGCGCGCGAGGCCGCATCCGGCCGTCGCTTATGCACCACCGGGACCACCCGGTGCGTCTCCCCCATCCGCCGGAGGCGATCGGCGATCAGATCATTTTCCGAAGCGGCCGACGCCACATTTGCAGGCATGACCACCCGGGGCGTTTTACAAAAGGTTAAGGTCGCCCATAACACAACGCTTTTAGCGGTTAAATCGATATTATGGGGCGATAAGGCCATCCACTCATCATCGGTCAGAAGATCTTCGTCGATTGGCCCTCGATAGTTATTCATGTACAGCTCAAATCGATGATCTGAACTATTAATATGGCTAATGATCCAATCTCTCAAATGTTGAACGACCGCTCCGGTCATCGGCTGAACAGTTTTCAGCGCGCTGGCTTGAAAAACCTGGATACTTCTGAGTAAACGAACGTGCTCCGCCCGATGCTGCGCGTACCCGTCATACCGGGTTGCCCTCATTAAGCACTCTTCCCGAAACAAATGAGCGGTCAAAGTCCCCATTAATTCATTCACGACTTCATCGGCAGTATCGCTCCGACCATACTCATATCCATTTGCTCGGCCATGGTTCTCAAGGATTTTCTTAAGATCAGTAAGCATCCGAAAATTTTGCACATGGTCGTCATTAATCACTGAATAAATGCGCGTAAAAAACAAATTACTAATGATGCCCATGATGGCGTCCTCCTTTATTATCGCTACGCAACTCGCGCGAGAGCCCTCACAAGTCCCCATGTCACGGGACTTAGAATTCATGCCGGTGTAGCTATTTCGTTAACAATAATATTAGGGGTGCCGACTGTCCAGATATCGAAATGCGACAATCTGTCGCGCCATCTTAGACCAGTAATCTGGTTGTCCTTCGGTTCTTATTGTGCGGCGCAACATTTTCAGGCCCCAATCTCGATAATGTGTGGTTAATCGTCGATGGCCACACGGGCGGTGATCTCCGGCCAGCCCGACGCATCACCGTCCGACGGTATCCGGAGCCCCCCGCCCACCACCCTCTCCCAATTGCTCCACCGATGCGCTAAGCTCATCATGACGTGACCGGAGTCGAAGGGACGGAGTCAGATGCGCAGCACTCTTGTGATCGTGCGGGCCGGCGACACTTCCCTGCACGAAGACTGGCTGGCCGGTGACGACGCCCGTGACTGGGATTTGCTGGTCAGCTATTTCGGCGACGATCCCCAGCGATTTCGCCGCGACGATGTCCGGCGCCTTGATGCGAAGGGGCCGAAATGGCCGGCGCTGCATGCCCTGGTCACCGAAATGGCCGAAGAGATTGGGGCCTACGACTATGTCTGGCTGCCCGACGATGATCTGGCTTGCGACAAAAAAACCATTAACCGTTTTTTCGAGCTGTGCCGCGCCCATGACTTGGAATTGGCACAACCGGCCTTATCCCCGGACAGTCATCTTGGCCATGCCATTACCCTGCGCAATCGCTCGTTCCAACTGCGCTTCACGAACTTTGTCGAAATCATGGCGCCGTGTTTCAGTGCCCGCTTTCTCCGTCGTTGCGCGCCCAGCTTCGGCGAAAATCTGAGCGGTTGGGGGCTCGACTATTTGTGGCCATCCTGGGCCACCGACGCTAACCGCGTGGCCATCGTTGATGCCGCCGTCATCCGGCACACCAGACCGGTGGGCGGACCAAACTATCAGGCCCTCACCGCGCGTGGACTCACCGCCCGTGACGAGCTGCTGCAACTGGTGGCGAAATACGGGATTCGGGCTGCCACCCGATTCGTGACGGGCGGAATCACGGTTGACGGCCGGGGATTATCATCATCCGACCACAGCCACCCGACGCTGGTGGCCGAGGTGATCGCGGGATATCTGCCGGAGTTGGGTGACAACGCCCCGGAACTGCTGCGACTGATCGAGCCCAACCTGTCCCTGCTGCCGCCGGCGATCTGGACTCCCGAGCAGTATCAAGCCGCGCCGGCGCCCTCACCCTGAAGGAGCCTCCGACCATGATGGTCGAACCCGATATCATCGTGGTCGGCGCCGGCCTCTTCGGTCTCACCGTGGCCGAACGGGTGGCAGGGGAGCTTGGGTTGCGCGTGCTGGTGCTGGAGCGACGCGGTCACCTGGGCGGCAACTGTTACAGCGAAATCGACACCGACACCGGGATCGAGGTTCACCGCTACGGCTCCCACATCTTCCATTGCAGCGACGACGGGGTCTGGCGTTATGTTAACCGCTTTTCCCGTTTCAACGACTATCGCCATCAAGTCTGGACGGTCCATCGCGGGCGCATCTTTGCGATGCCGATCAATCTCGCGACCATCTGTGCGTTCTACGACCGCACCCTGTCGCCCGACCAGGCCCGCGCCCTGATCGCCCGGGAAGCCTCCGGATTGGGAAATCAGCCGCCGCGCACTCTCGAGGACAAGGCCGTGTCAGCCATCGGTCGGCCGCTTTACGAGGCGCTGGTCCGGGGATACACCCTCAAACAGTGGGATACGGACCCACGCCTGCTGCCAGCCGAGATCATTTCACGACTTCCGGTCCGCTATACTTTCGATAATCGCTATTTCAGCGACCGCTATCAGGGTCTTCCAATCGACGGCTATACCAGTTTACTATCGAAAATGGCGGCGACACTGGGCGTCGAGATCAGGCTCGGCACCGATTTCTTTTCAATCCGGGACCAGCTGCCCGCCCATAAGCTCCTGATCTACACTGGACCGCTTGACCATTACTTTGGGTTTGATTGCGGTCGGTTGGGTTGGCGAGCCGTGCGGATGCAGCGCGAGGTGATGGCCACCGGCGATGTCCAGGGAACCGCCGTGATCAACTACGCTGATCCTGACGTGCCCTGGACCCGTGTTCACGAATTCCGCCATTACCACCCGGAACGCAGCTATCCCCTTGACCGATCGGTGATTTTTCGGGAATTCCCCTGCGCGCCCGGTCCCGACGCCGATCCCGCCTATCCGATCCGTACCGACGAAAACCGCCGCCTGTTCGAAACCTACCGGGAGCGGGCGCGGGCCGAAACCAACACGATATTCGGCGGCCGGCTTGGAACCTACCGCTACCTTGACATGCATCAAGCGATTGGTTCTGCACTAAAATGCTTTGAGACGATCATTCGGCCCCGCCTGCTGGGTCATCCGGCGCCTTGCACCAATCTGGCGCCCGAAGGATGAACGCTCACATCCACGGAATCCGGGGTCCCAGCGGGTCGGTCCGCCCCAGGACCACCACGTCCTGATGATCATCCCATCCGCGCTCGTGATATGAAAGGACGCGAACCCCCTTTATGCCATATATGATGTCCATCATGCTGGCCGGACTGCTCAGAGAAATGCCGTAATGATCATCTTGCCGGTCCGGGTAGTCGGCATAGCCGTATCCCGTCTCTTCGAATTGCCGAAGAATGTGCCGCCAACGATCTTCACCGATCATCGGGTAACGCCGGTGCATGTCGATGGTGCCCCGACCGTGGAAGGTCGCCACGAGAATGCCGTCATCCTCAACAAAGCCGGCAAGGTGCGTCAACCAGTCGCGGGTCCGCTCGCGATCAAGATGAGTAAAGAGCGAGCCGACCCAAATCACGTCAAACCGATGCGGGAACACCAGCCGAGTCAGGTCAGAATTTCCGTAAAGCCCTTCGCCGCCCAGCCGCGCGACGCAGAAATCGACGGCGGACGGATTGATGTCACAGAAGGTCAGGCGCGCCTGTGGGAACGCCGCCCGGAGATGGCGGGCAACCCGTCCGTGACCACAGGGCAAATCCAGCAGCGTCGTAACCGCCGGAAGTCTACAGGCCACCAAGCCCCTGACGATCGCCCGTAACGCGCCTTCCCCAATGGCGAAATACCACTCACCATCGCCTCGCCACATCGCGTCGTCCGAGGCGATGGCGTCCAAAACCTTTGCCGACTGGTAAGCGGTCAACAGCTCGACCGCCCGGCTGAAGTCCATCGCAACCTCCCCGCCCGCCCCCGCTGGCCGCTGAAGGTTACATGGGTTGCCGCTCCGGTCCCGTCACTGCGACGTCTTATCCCGGCAAGGTCCCTTCGCCCGTCAAAGGCCGATCGACACAGGCCGGCGGTCTTCTCAGTGCTGGGCGAGCCAGTTGCCGATCAAGCCACCCCCCACCGTCCCGACGAACACCACCGCGCCCTTACCCAGATTCGCCAGAGCCGAGGAACTGATGACATTGACGCTCAACACACTCGCCACCACCGTGCCACCGATGGCGGCCAAGCCGATGGCCAGCAGACGCCGGGAGTCGTCGAACACCGAAGGTCCCGCCGACGGCACCTCAGCCACCTTGGCCGGTTGTTGCGGTGCTGGCCTGACCGGCGGCGTTTGGGCATATCCCACAGCCGGCGCCAAGCCGAACAGAACGAGCAAAACCAAGAAAACCAGTCTGCGCACGGTTCCCCCTCCGACCGGTCAGGCCGGTCCAAACCTGTTGCGGCGCCGAAAGGCCCATCATCCTTGGGCGCTGCCGATGCCGAAAAAAAGGGTATACGCCTTTGCCAACCCGCTCAAGAGGGCATTCGCATTGCGGCATCCGGGTTTCACGGCGACGGAAGTTGAAGCGGTAGATAGACCTTGAATACTGAACCCCGACCGAGTTTGCTGGTCACCGCCACCCGTCCACCATGCAGACGGACAACACTGCGGACAATGTAGAGGCCGACGCCGCTGCCACGGAAGCCCGCTGCGTTGCTGGCACGGAAGTACGGCTCAAAGAGCTTGCCTTGGTCATCAGCAGGAATCCCGATCCCCCAGTCCTGGACGGCAACCACCGCGAAACCACCTTCACTGCTGCCGGTGACCGCTACCGTTGACCCCTTCTCCGAATATTTTACAGCATTCGCGATGATGTTATCGAACACATAAGTCAGCAGATTGCGATCGCCGCGGATCACCACCGGCAGTCCGGACAGTTCGCTTTCAATGAGGTAACTTGGCGCGGTCTGCGCCCGCTGCCGGCACAAATCGCGGATCAGCGCACGAAGATCAACCGACTCGACGTGGAGCGCGATCTTGTTTTCCTGCGCCCGGGACGAGTACAGGACCGCCTCGATGAGCGCCACCATTCTGGTTACAGATTCCCGAACAACGCCCGCGCGCCGCGCGATTTCCTCAGGGGTAATCTGATTTTTATTTTCAATCAGTTGGTTGGCTTCAGCTTCAATCACAGCCAAAGGCATGCGGAATTCGTGCGAAATCATCGACACGAAGGCTCGCTGTGTTGCCGATGCGTTTTTCTCTGAAACCAGCGCATCGGCCAATGTCTGAGCCAGCGTAACCCGGACCGAGACCATGATCCCGGTAATAACGACAGTGGCTACCGAAAGAAACCGGTTGGCGGTAAACACCAACAGATCATCACGTACCGGCGGTGGAATGAAACAACCTGCAACGATCAGAACCACGGCGATGCCGACGATCGTCGCCTGCAAGACCCGGTCCTTGACGAAGAACCCCATCAAGGTCGGTAGCGTATAAAGAAAGCCGATCGAAACATCGTCCTCGACGATAAACACGTCAAGAAAGAAGATCGCGAGTTCAACCGTTACAATTAAAAAAAACCAGCGTAGGCCGATCCCGGCTTTCATCACTTCCCGGCCCCTTGCACCACCTTCGCTTGTGCTGATCGCTTTTCTCCACCTCAGGGATACCGCTACCGAACGGGCCACCCCGTGCAGCCCCCCGATCATGACGGCAAAGAACCATAACATTGGAGTCACTATAAACGAGCAATTCTTTGCCGTCGAGTCCGCGTGCCGCAATTTTGCCAGGATTTCTTGCCAGGGTCGATTGCCTGACCAACGCGATGATCCCTGGACAGGGACAGCCTACGTCGTGTCGCCGAAGACGTCTTTTGCTCGAATTTTTGCTCCCTGTAACCCGGAAAGGGACTTTGAGGACGATGTTAACGATCTTTGCAACACATAATGGTTTCGTCATCAACAACGCTGTCGTCGATACCCAAACCGCGGCGGCGACGGCGACGGCCATGGCTCGCTCTCAGGAACACGCCGTCGCGCCGTCAACTGCGGACGCCGACGGCCCCCACGACAGCGGCCTCGGCGGCGAAATCGGCGAGTTGGCCGCAGCCATCAACGCCGTCGGCTGGAACCACAACCAAGTGCCTCCCGACGAGCGCCTGCCGCCTGAAGAGCGCCTGTTCGAGCCGCCACATCCCGCAACCGCCGAACTCACTGGCCTCGGCGGCGAGATCGGCGAATTGGCGGCTGCCATCAACGCCGTCGGCTGGAACCATTTTCAAGTACCGGCCGAGGAAAGAGTGCCGCCTCAGGAACGGTTGTAAGCCCGAATCCGAGCCGATGCCGCAACCAAAAACGCCCGCTCTTCAACGAGGGGATTTCGGCGGCGGCATCCCTTCCAAGGCCCCCCGACAGGCCGCCCCCCTTCCCGGGCTCCGCCGATCTAGGGATGCGCCGAGTATAAGACGGTTAGTTCCGAAATTTATTCTTGACAACATGCCGCTCTAACCCGCTCCTGCGTCCACTCATCGTCGCCGATTATTCAAAATACGGTGCTCACCACGGTACTTATGGCGTTTTTTGGCCTCGTATTGCAGCGTGCTGCCGATAACGAACACACACTCCATTTTTCTTATCCCCGTTTGGCCGAACGCCTTGACAGCAAGGGCGTTCCTAAGCTTTTTTGCTGGCGACTTCGTTTTTTGGCCGACCCACCAGAGGGTGACCGAGCGTGGATGCAACGACCAGGCGCATGATCGAGGATGCCTATCACGAGGCCATTGGCGAGGCGCTCGGACGGGGCGTCACCCTGCTAAACGCCCACAAGGAAGCGGTGACCGCTGCCGGCATGCTTCTCTCTGCCATCTCCGGCCTCGAGGATGAAAAAGCAAAGGCCGCGGTTGTGGCCCTGAACCTGCGCCCTCAGGCCGGCGACTGATCCCCGGGGATCGGGCAACGTACCTTGCGGTGGCATGTCAGGGCGGCGATTCGAGAATGACCGGCCGGGCAATGCGGAAGCCCAGGTCGTCGCCGCGGTAGCCGGACGAACTCCCGCCGCGATAGGCCGAACGCAGGTGACTGGGGTTACTGAACCACGAACCGCCGCGCATCATCCGATAACCGCATCGCCCGGATGTCCAGGCGCTGCCGTCGGTAGGAGCGCCGTCATAACCCGCGTGATAGCAGTCTTCAACCCACTGCCAGACATTGCCCAGCATATCAAACAAGCCAAACCGGTTCGGGAGAAAACTGCCCACCGGTGCCGTTTTTTTGCCATCCCAGGCACTGCCGCAACCGTTACAGTTGGCGATTTTGTGGCCTGCCTGATTGCCCCAATAGCGGGCCTTCCCGCTGCCGGCTCTTGCCGCGTATTCCCATTCCGCCTCGCTGAGCAGACGGTAGGGCTGACCGGTCCGCTGGCTTAACCACGCAACATAGCTGTGCGCGTCCTCCCACGAAACATTGATCACCGGCCGGCGCCCACGGCCCCAGCCCTTATCGGCCGGGCGATGGGCCTCACACCCCCCAGACGCAACACAGGCATCCCATTCCCCAAATGTCACCGCAAAGCGGCCGACCGCCAACGGAGCCGCAATGGACACCTCGTGCTGGGGGCCTTCATTGCCGTGGCGCGTTTCCTCAAACGCAGGGGACCCCATTTGGAAGGTTCCCGGTGCAATCACCACCATCTCCGGGCAGGTGACGGTTCCGGACGGGTCGGTATCGGCACAGTCGCGAAACACGCTGCCCGGTTGCAGCGGCCCCGGTTCACCGGCCGCCTCGCCCTCCACCTCGAGCTGGCCGCCGGCCACCGCGGAAACCAACCATGCCGGTTCCCGCTGCCACAGCAGTGCCGCCCCGCCGAGCATCACCGCCACTCCCAGACCAACCAGGGCTCCAACCCGGACTCGGGCGTTCAACACGGTGGTGGTCTCGTGGTCGCCTTCCAGCGACATGGCTTTCAGACCTCCCCAAGGGTACCTGACGCTGACACCCGCGGATGTTCTCCGTCCGGACATCCCGCGCCCTGGGACGCACCACCACCGTCGCTGCGGCATCCCCGGCGACTGGCCCTGATCATCGCCCGTTGGTGTCAGGGCGTCAAGTCCTGTGCCTCGGGCAACAACGCACCGGTGAGAACACGAGCCAGGCAATCGTAACTGGCATCCGTCATGTGCAGCGCGTCGTGCGACAGCATGTTGGAAAAGCGGAACCGACCGCCAATGATCCAATGCTCCATAATATCGAAGCGATGAAACAGCGCCACCCGCTGTGCTTGCGCCACCTCGGCCAGCCGCGCCTCCATGACTGTAACCTGGGGATGCACCAGCAGGCTGGGGGCAAATTGCATGTCCATCAGCACCACCTCGATTCCGGCGGCGCGCAAACGCTGGACACCACTCGTCACCGCCCCAAGATAAGCCTCGAGATCTTCGCCCCGAAGGATATCGTTGCTGCCAACCTGCCAGATCACCAAATGCGGCCGATACGCCAGCACGTCGCGGTCGAACCGGGCCAGCGTCTGGTCAACGGTTTCGCCCCCGACGCCCTTATTGATCACATCAATGGCGCAGGTCGGGCAATGCTGGCGCAGTCGCAACTGAAGCCGGGCCGGATAGCTGCCGGACGGCGAACTCGCACCGATACCTTCGGTGGAAGACGATCCGATGGCTACGACCACGACCGGCGCACCTTGGGCCAGGCGGGCAACGGTATGCAACGGAGCCGGGCGCAACTGTTCCAACGCCGCGGGCGCCGCGCAACGCCCCTGCGCTTTGGTATGGGCGGCGCTGGCAGGGGCGCCGCCGCCGGCAACCAAGGCCAGGAAAGCCGCCGACACCACGAGAAGCGCGGCGACAGGCAATTGTGGCCGTAACTCTTCAAGGCTCCGGAGGCGAGATGACGTCCGCAACACGGCGGGCGATACATTCATAAATCTGCGCCACCAGTTCCTGTCGCCCTGCCGTCGGTCCGTCAAAATCGAAGACACCGCTTTCGCTCCAGTATTTCATCATGGCGTAGCGCCTAAATAACCGGGTATCACCAACCTCGGCGACGCCCAGCATCGTTTCCATGTAACGTTCGAAATTAATGACCTCGGCCGAACCTCTTGAGTATTGCATATCCATCAACAACACGTCAATCCCCGCCGCCTTCAGCAGGCCCAGCCCGTCTTTCAGAGCCTGAGCGAAATCGTCCAGCGTGACCCCGAACACGGCGTCGTTGGTGCCGGTCTCCCAGATCACCAACTGGGGCTTGAGCGGCAGCACGTCGTCCGACAACCGACGAAGCATCTTGATCGCCGTCTCACGAGCCACCCCCAGATTGATGACCCGAATGTTGCTGGCCCCGTAACGGCGGGACAGTTCGACCTCAAGCCGGGCCGGATAGGATTGCGCCATCGGCCCAACGCCTAGAGTCGACGCGCCACCGATGGCGACGATCACCATAGGCTGCTTTTGCCGCAATCGGTCGGCGAGAGTCGGGAATGCCGACTCCGTCGCCACCAGATCAGGCGGTGGGGCGCAACGATCGGCAACCGATGGCACCGGGTCGGCGGCGACCGGCGACCCCACCTCAATCAGAAACAGGATGCCCGTCACCATCGCCGTTGCCACACGCCCAACCCGCAACCAGAGCCTCATGGATGATCACTCCTCGTCAACGGCTCTCTTCGCGCCGGCTTTCGTCGCTGGCGACCGCCGTTCAACCCGCCGGAACCAGTGTATAAAATACGCGGTTGCGACCATAGCAGATATTCCGCAGCCATTGACCACCGCTTGCATGACCAAACCACTCCCGAATTCTACCAGGACAAAGTGGCCGGTGACCGAAAGCAAAATGCCGAGGCAGAAAATATTCAGTGAAAGCTGCCCGCACGCGATCATGGCTCGAGCCGGCCGCGTCGCCAGAAATTGCGCCTGCGGAAGCACCATCCATTCAACCACCAGCGCCAGCGCCATGAAATTGATCAACCGCAACGGTGCCAGGTTGGTCTTGCTGATCGGCTCCAACCACCCGATCAGCAACGCCGGGATGTCGTCGAAATGCCAGTGCAGAGTCCAACTCAGCTTGATCACCGCTGAAATCAAGACCACGGCAACGGCGACCATAAACAACCGGCGGTCGTGGGGAAACAGCCGACGCTCGATCAACCGACCCAACCCCAACGCCACGCCCAGGCAAAACAGAAACTGCCAGGCAAAAGGGTTGAAATACCAAGTCCGATCTTCGGGATAGGCGGACAGGTTTGGCCAGCCCCAAATTTGAACCACCAGATAGACCACCGCCGATGGTACCAACAGGGCCAATGGATAGCGTAGAGCCAAAGGCATCAAGACCAATTGCAGAGCCAACAACACGATATAAAGCGGTAAAATATCAAGATAGGCTGGCTGAAATTGCAAAAGCAAGGCTTTGACAATCACCACATGGGTTGAGGTCAGAAAGTCACCGACCTCAAGCTCTTCGCTATACATCGGGTTGTGAAAAACCTCGATGGTGTATGATACCGCGGCCGTATAAATCATAAAAACAAAGATATGTGCAGTGTAAAGCGTCCAAATCCGGCGCAACAGTAGCGCCTCACCATGAATAAAATCAGAACGATGAAATGCCCGGCCGTAATATAGGCCAGCCGAATATCCGGATAAAAAAATAAAGACTTCAGCCGCGTCGCAAAACCCAACGGTATGAAGTGTAAAGTCACCCAATACATCGTCTGGAATATGGTCGATAAAGATGAACACCAGGGCCAGGCCCCGGAAAAAATCGACGCGAGCATCGCGCGATATTACCACCGTTTGAGGCATAGTCTGACACCCACTACCACCGAATCCGCGACGTTATCCGCGCCGGTCACCCCATGCAAGCAGCTTGCCAAAAACACTTTCCGAAGGCAACCCGCTCAGCATGCGCCGCTCCAGCCATCCGAAAACGGCCGCCAACGCCAGGCCCAAGGCCAGCGCCAGCCAGCACCCCCACGGCAGCCGGTAGCGGGCTTCGACGGGCGCCGCCAGGTCGGCGGTGACGACCACCGCCCGGCCGGCCCGGTCGGACTGGGCGGCGAGGACCACACCGTCCTGAGTCAGCCTGAAGAAGGGATTGAAGGCCAGCGGCAACGTCACCGGGACGGCTTCAGCCAGGTGGCCGTCAGGACGGGGCCAAGCCCGGGCATCGACCTGGAAGCGACGATCATAGGCGCCGATGACCGTCCGTTGAACCGCTGCCGGCGGAATCACCGTCGGCGCGATCGGCTTTCCGGTAGCCGAAACCGCCTCCACCTCAAGGCGATCCAGACGAACGCTCAGCCGCCGCTGATCATTGGACATGGGGTCCACAGCGGCCGGACTCTCAAACCGGGACGGCACCAGCACCATGTCGGCCGGCGCGTCGGGCAGCGGGATCACCACGTCGAAGGCCCCCGGCCCCACCGACACCCGGGCGGTCAACGGCCGTTCCGGCGCCGCGGGCGCCGCCAGCCACAACGCGGTCGGCCCGTCGGTCAACCGCGTACGACCCGACAGATGAAGCACCCCCGGAACCGGAGTCTGCGGACGGTGCCAGACCCGGCCCGGACTGCCCTCCACCGCCGTCAGGCGAAAGCCCTGGCGCACACCGCCGTCCGCCGCGATCCTGGACAACGGCGGATCGGTCACCAGCCGGAATGGCCCCTCGCCGGGCGGCAGGTCGAACGTCACCGAAACCCGGCCGGGGGCGAGCGGCACCACCCTGGTCAACGGCCATTCCGGCCGGTCGGCCGCCGCCAGCCACAACCGGGTGCCGAAGCCGGGACCACTGAACCAGCCCTCGATTCGCAACAGCGACGGTTGGCCGTCGACCCGGCGCACCGTCCAACGATTGTCGCGCCGCAACCACCCCTCCTGGTCGGCCAACGCCAGGTCATCATCCTTGCCGGCTGCCCCGCCGCCCCGGTCGTCCCGGGACGGCGGACGCGGATACAGCGGCGAGGCATACTGAACCAGCCAGCCGTCGGGCGTGGTCAGCCCGCCCCGGTCGCGCATCAGATAGTCGATGGAAGCATAGGTTGCGGCCGGAACCGCCAGCGGCGTCTGGTAGGTCGGGCGCAGCAAAACCGGCGCGCTCTGGGCCACCGTTACCGCCAGCAGCCCGACGCACAGGACCGGCCGTAGCTGCGGCAGGACCAACGGCAGGGCCAGCGCCGTGAACAGCGCCGAAAACGCCAGCAGCCGATAGGGCATCTGCAACGCCCAGGCCTTTTGCGGCAGAAACTGAAAGACATCCACCGGGCTGTAGGCCAGGAACAGGAACACCGCGCCCGAGGCCAACACCACCCGGGCCCACCGCGCCCGCTCGACCGTCTCCAACCGGGACAACAACACGGTCAGCGCCAGTATCATCGGCACGGTCAACCAGCCTGGGGTATGGAACACGTAGGGCGCCTCGGGGGAGGTCCAGCCCCGGTCGGCCATACTCAGGGGCGGGCCGTACAAGCCGCTGGCCGAGGTCAGAATGGCCGCATGAAACGGCGAATATTTGAGAAAGTGACCGGACAGCAGGTCATCGCTGAACAGGGCCGGATACCACTGAAAAGCCGACAGCAGCAGACCGGTGGCACCGCCGGCCACCGCGGCCGCCCAACCCCGGCCGGAACAGCTCACCAGCGCCATCAGCCCCAAGCCGACCGCACCATAAAGAAGAAAGATCGGATGGGTGAGCGCCAGACCGAACACGGTACCGGCGATGATCAAGGCCCCGGCCGCCACCGAGCGCGACACCGCCATCACCAACCCCAACACCAGAAACGGAAGTTCGCAATGGGCGAGGCTTTCGGCCACGTCGATCCGCCCGTACAGATTCGAGATCAGATACGGGGTCAACCCATACACCGCGGCCGCCAGCAACGCCACCGGCCGACCGCCCCCAAGCAACCGGCCTGTGGCGTAAACCCCATACAGCCCCAGCACCCGGGCGACCAACACCCCGATCATCAACGCCGGAAACGCCGGCAAACCAACCAGCACACCCGGCAGCCCGATCAGGCCGGTGGCCAAACCATAATACTGAAACACCGGGATGTCCGGCACATGATCGGAGGCGCTCAGCAGGCGCGGCAGCCATTGCCCGGACCGCAAAGCATCAACAACCCCATCCACCATCGCGGTATGCATGGCCAGGTCGTTGGCCGGAGTCTCCGGCAACACCCAGAGCCCCAAAAACTGCGCGGTCATGGCCAAAGCCACCATCCCCAACCCGAGAACCACCGCCGATCGCACCACCAGCGTCCGTACCGAGAACTCTTCCGGCATCGCCCCCTCATTGCCAGGCATCTGTGCGATTCCTTTTCTTTCCGTCTTTCACGGTCCGGTGTATCTTTCTGTCCGGCCCGTGTTTACAGACTTGCCGTGCCCCCGCGCCTGGCGACCTTTGTCGTCCATCCCGCCGGGATCGGCAAGGCTGCCGACACAAGCCCGTCGGGTTTGCAACAGAGCCAGTGAGCCGTGCCTGCTTAACATGCCACTGACACTTCAAGAGTTCGTTCGTGCATTGCCAGACCCAGCGGACATGAGGTAACATTGAGTGCAATGCACAGGTCAAGGCCGGGACACCTGGATTTCGCCGAGGAAATCCGGACCCTCTTGCTTGGACGGTTTCGCCGGCATGCGGGCGGGTGGGCCACGCTCGGACCAAGGTGAATATACGGGAGATGTCATGCAAAACGACGATGTCATCGGTGTTTCGCGCGACCGCAGTGCTGCAAGCCTTCTTGATGAAGAGATCAACCGTTATCTCAACGATGATAACGCGAATGTGCTGCGGGAATTTATGCTCCATCGAAACTGGCTGAATGGCAAAGGCGGCCGGCCGGCGAATCTGGAGTTCAAAAATCTGGCCGGAATGAACCTCGAACGCGCCCGATTGAGTTCGGCGTCGCTGACCGGGGCTAACTTGTCGAAGGCGAATCTGCGCCTTGCCAACCTGTCCAAGGCCAGCTTGGTGAGCGCCGACCTGGAAGGCGCAGATCTCACGGACGCCGATCTTTCGGAAGCAGATCTGCGGGGGGCCAACCTGCATCGGGCCGTGCTGACCCGCGCCAACCTGCGGGGCGCAGACCTGGGTGCCAATGCCGGCGCCCATGCCGACACCCGGGAAGGCCTGCGCCAGGACTCCGGCTCCGCCATCCTGACCGAAGCGCGCCTGGATCAGGCCGTGTTGTGTCAGGCAAAACTGGCGGGATGTGACCTGTCGGGTGCCGATCTGGTGGAAGCCGATCTGCGCGGCGCCGACATGACCGGATCCAATATCACCGGCGCCGACATCGCCAGTGTCAATCTTGCCGGAGCCACCCTGTCCGGCATGGTGGTCGACCTGACCGCCGTCGATCCCGTCACGGCAAAGCAAATCGCGGCCATCGGCGGAACCGTCGAACCTTATGTGGGAACCATCGACGCCAAGACCTTCGTCGCCGCCATCAAAGATCACGAAACGTGGATCGACAGCAGCGGCGCCAGCGGCAAACGCCTGGACTATAGCGAAATGAAGATTCGGGCGGTTAACCTCACCGGGCGCAATATTGCCGGGTGCCGGTTGCGGCGGTGTCGGATCGACGGAGGCGACTGGGCCGGAATCAACCTCAGTATGGCTGATCTATCCTATTCCAGTCTGGCCGGTCTTCGTCTGGAAAACAGTGACCTGCGGGGCATCAACCTCCGCAAGGCCAACCTCACTCAAGCCAACTTGGTTAAGGCCAACTTCGATCCCCTGCCGCTCGCCAACGGCAGCCGCCTGTGGCCGGCCAATCTGGATAGCGCGGTCTTGCGCGACGCCAACCTGACTCAGGCGTCGCTGAACGGTGCGAACCTGCGCAACGCCAATCTCAAGGGCTGCGCCGTCGACGGCGCGTCTTTTAAGGGTGCGGATACCGAGGGAGCCTGGCGTTAATAAAGCCACGATCAGGGGCAAGGCCCCTGACTCCCGCCGGGAGAGGGCTCAGCACGCATCGACGTCGATGACGAGCCCATCGTAGGCCGGGGCGATCCCGGGCGGCAGCCGTCGGGCCAAGGTCTGGTAATCCAGGTTATTATTCATATGGGTAAACCAGGCCCGGCGGGGCTTGACCCGATCGATCCAGGTCAGCGTGTTCGCCAGGTGGGAATGGACCGGATGCGGTTCCTCGCGAACGCAATCCACCACCCAGGCGGTGATCCCCGCCAGCGCCGCAAAGGCCGTGTCGTCCAGACGGACCACATCGGTGGAATAGGCGAAGTCGCCGAAGCGGTAGCCGAGCGTCGCCATGTAGCCATGGTCCTGAATGAACGGGGTGACCACCATGGCGCCAACCGTAAACGGCTCGGCACCGGAAATGATCCGGGGTTCCAGCACCGGACGATAGTAGGTGGTCGCGGCATTGGCCGACAGCGGTTCAAAGCAATAGCCAAAGCGCGCCCGCAGACCTTTCAGAGTCTCCGGGCGACCATAAGCGGGGATCGGCGCCTGCATCAGCCGATTGATTTCGCGCAGATCGTCGACACCATGGCTATGGTCGGCGTGCTCGTGGGTGTAAAGCACCGCGTCCAACCGGGTCACGCGGGCGTCGATCAGTTGCTCGCGCAGATCGGGGGTGGTGTCGATCAGGATGGCGGTGCCGCCCTGTTCCACCAGCACCGAGGGGCGGCGGCGGCGGTTGCGGGGCTCTGCCGGATCACAGGCTCCCCAATGATTGCCGATGGTCGGCACACCCGCCGACCCGCCGCACCCTAACACCGTCACGCGCATGGCGCGGTTCCGCACACCGTCCGGGCCTTGGGAAACAGCCGGAAAAAGTTGCGCGTGGTTGCGTCCGTCAGCGTCGCCACATCCACGCCCCGGGCCGCCGCCACCGCCTCGGCGGTATGAACCACGAAGGCCGGCTCGTTGCGTCGGCCCCGGTGAGGACTCGGCGCCAGATAAGGGGCATCGGTTTCGACCAACAACCGGTCGAGCGGCACCGTCGCCACCACGGCTCTCAAGGCCTCGGCCTTCTTGAAGGTCACGATCCCCGAAATCGACAGAAAGAACCCCAGCGCCAGCGCCCGCTCGGCCATGGCCGCCGAACCGCTGAAACAATGAATCAGGCCGGTCAGTCCCTGCCCGGCCCCTTCTTCGGCAAGAATCTCCAGCGTCTCGACATCGGCGTCGCGGCTGTGGACGATGGCCGGCAGGCCGGTGGCCACACAGGCGCGCAGATGGCGGCGGAAGCTTTCCACCTGCTGGGAACGCGGGCTGTTATCATAAAAGAAATCCAGCCCGGTCTCGCCCAGTCCCACCACTTTGGGATGGTCCGCCAGCGCCGCCAGCCCCGCCACCGTCACCAACGGCAACTCGTCAGCGGCGTGGTGAGGATGAACCCCCAGGGAACAGACCACTTCCGGGTATCGTTCGGCCACGGCGCAAACGCCCGGAAAGCGGCTGACATGGGTACAGATGGAGACCAGCACACCGACCCCCGCCCGTCGGGCGCGGTCGACCACGCCGTCCAGATCCGGGGCGAAGTCGGGGAAATCCAGGTGGCAGTGGCTGTCGACCAGCATCAGAAGACCCTCAGCGCCCGGGAGACTCGTCGACATAGCGCGGAAACACCCCACGGGGCGCCGGCAAGGGCGTCCCGGCCACCAGCGCATGGTCCGGACCCAGCCGGTCAAAGCCACGATCGCCCTCGGCGACCGCCAGTTGATCCAGGATGCGGGCCGAGGCGTCGGGCATCACCGGCTGGGTCAATATCCCCAACTGACGGATGGTCTCGGCCAGCACATAAAGCACCGTGGCCATGCGCGCCGGATCGGTCTTGCGCAGCGCCCAGGGCGCCTGCTCGTCCACATAGCGATTGCCGGCACCGATCACCGCCCAAAAGGCGTCGAGCATCCGATGGAAGGCCTGCCCCGCCAACTCGGTGCGTGCGATGTCGAGCAAGGCGTAAGCGGCCCCGAGCAGGCCCTGGTCGGCCTCCACCAACGGCCCCGGCTGCGGCACTGCGGCGCCACAGTTCTTGCCGATCATCGACAGCACCCGCTGAACCAGATTGCCGTAATCGTTGGCCAGATCGCCATTGATCCGGTTGACCATGGCCCGGTGGGAAAAGTCGCCGTCATTGCCGAAGGGGACTTCCCGCATCAGGAAATAGCGCGTGGCATCGAGTCCATAGCTGGCAACCAGGGTCTCCGGGGCAATGACGTTGCCCAAGGACTTCGACATTTTCTGGCCTTCGATGGTCCACCAGCCATGGGCAAACACCCGGCGCGGCGGCGCCAGCCCGGCGGCCATCAGAAACGCCGGCCAATAGACGGCATGAAACCGCAAGATGTCCTTGCCGACCATGTGCAGATCAGCCGGCCAGTAGCGGGCGTAGGGGGTCTCGGCCCCGGTGTCGGGATACCCGACCGCCGTGATGTAATTGGCGAGGGCGTCCAGCCAGACATACATGATGTGGCGCTCGTCGCCCGGCACCCGAATGCCCCAATCGAAGGTGGTTCGGCTGATCGACAGGTCGCGCAGACCGCCGCGCACGAACGCCACCACCTCGTTGCGCTTGCCCGGCGGCAGGATGAAATCGGGATTGGCCTGGTAGAAGTCGAGCAACGGCTGCTGCCAGGCCGACAACCGGAAGAAGTAGCTTGGCTCCTCGACCCACTCGCAATCGGCGCCGGTGGGAGCGATCTTTTTGCCGCCGGGACCGTCGCGCAACTCGTCCTCGCCGTAGAAGGCCTCGTCACGCACCGCGTACCAACCGGAATAGGAGCCAAGATAAATATGTCCGTTCGCTTGCAGCGCCTGCCACAGCGCATGGCAGGCGTGGTGATGCCGCGGCTCGGTGGTGCGAATGAAGTCGTCATTGGTGAACTTCATCACCGCGGGCAAATCCGAGAAGTTCCGCGACACCCGGTCGGCGAAGGCCTGGGGTTCGATCCCGGCGGCCCGGGCCGACTTCTCGACCTTCTGGCCATGCTCGTCGGTTCCGGTCAGGAATTTCACGTCCCAACCGTCCAACCGCTTGAAGCGCGCCAGCACATCACAGGCCAGCGTGGTATAGGCGTGGCCGATATGAGGCACGTCGTTAACGTAATAGATCGGTGTGGTCAGATAGTACGGTGCCTTACCGGCCATGAACATTTCCCCGCGAATGCACCCCGGCGACGGGCAACCGTCGCCTCGTCCCTGCCCCACGCCGGCCGTGTCCCCCCTCAACCCGGAACATCCTTCAAGATGTGACGGCGTCGATGCCCAGCAAGGCGTTCAACACCACCTGTTTGCGATCGAGATTGACGGAGTCAGCGCGGGCGAATAACTGGGTAACTTTTTCCCACACATCCAGCCAGCGATCAAGGCTGCCGTCGCCGCTACGGCCGACCAGCCGGGCGATCAGGGCGGCTTCTCCCGGAACAACCTCGGCCGGTGCGGTGCCGCGCGCCCCGCACCGAATCAACCGGGTCAGCCACCAGACCAGCAACCCCGAGGCGATTCCAAAGGCCTCATCACCCTTGCGCCCCAGCGCCTCGGCGAAGGCGTGGGCGGCCCGGTGATCCAGCCGGGGCAGCGTCGCCAGAACCGCGACCAACTGGCGGTACAGCTCAAGGCCGTTCACATCGGCCAGCCTCAGGGCTTGACCGATGCTGCCTTCGGCCAGCCGCGCCAGCGCCACGCGATCATCCTCCGGCAACTCGGGCCGGGTACGGTCCAGCAGCATCCGCAGCACCGGTTCGGCCAGGGGCTCCAGCCCCAGTCTACGGCAGCGCGAACGGATGGTCGGCAGCAGGCTGCCCGGCGCTTCGGTCACCAGCAGCAGCAACGCCCGGGCCGGGGGCTCTTCCAGAATCTTGAGCAGGGCATTGTGACCGCTGGCATTCATGCGATCGACGCCGTCGATCACCACCACCCGCCAACCGCCTTCCCCCGAGGTCCGGCGCAGGAACCCGGTGACGTCCCGGACATCATCCACCGAAATCTCGGTCTTCATCTTCCCGCGCTTGTCATCGAACCGACGCTCGACGGTCAGCAGGTCGGAATGTCCGCCCGCCCGCACCCGGCGAAACACCGGGTGGTCGGGCGGCAGGAACAAACCCGACGCCGGAGGCTCGGCCAACGCCCCGAACAGCCCGGGACCGGCGCCGCCGCGCCCGCTGCCCGCCGCCCCGTCGCCTTCCTGGGCCAGCACAAAGCGCGCGAACCGAAACGCCAGAGTGGCCTTGCCGATGCCCCCGACACCGCCGATCAGCCAGGCATGGGGCAACCGGCCGCTGTCCCAGGCCGCCCGTAATACCCGCTCGGCCGCCTCATGGCCAAACAGGTCGGCGGTCTCCCGCGGTGACGGCGGGCTCATGGTCCGCCGGACCGGGACCACTGTCGGTCGACCGCCGACAGAATCGCCGCGGCCACCGCCTGCGGGGAGCCCGCCGCATTCACCACCGCGCACCGTTCGGGCGCCTGCTGCGCGATCTCCAGAAAACCGTCGCGCAAACGGTGGTGAAATGCCAGGTCCATGCTCTCGTAACGATCGGCGGCGCATCGCGCCAGCGCCCGTTCCAAACCGGTTTCGGGCGGCAGATCCAGGATCAGGGTCAGGTCGGGGGCAAAATCGCCCAAGGCCAACCTGGACAACTGCCCGATCACCGCCCGATCAAGACCGAGACCGTAGCCCTGATACGCCAGCGTGCTGTCGGCGAACCGATCCGACACCACCCAACACCCCCGGGCCAGCGCCGGCCAGACCGTGCGCTCCAGATGATCCCGGCGGGCGGCAAAATGCAGGAAAGCCTCGGTCAGGGCGCTCCACCGGCCGGTACCGCCGGTCACCAACAGCCGCCGGATCTCCTCCGCCCCAACCGAACCGCCGGGCTCGCGGGTCGTCACCACGTCGAGCCCGCGCGCCCGCAGCGCCGCCGCCAGCAACCCGACCTGAGTCGTCTTGCCGGCCCCCTCGCCGCCCTCCAGCGTCACAAACCTCCCCGGTGCCATGGGGCAACTCACATCGTGGTTCCGAACACCACATGATGAGCCGCAGCGGCGAGACGCCCCAGAAAGCCCAGCCGGGGCACGTCGGCCGCCGCCACCAGCGGCACCTCGCGGGTGACGAAGCCCGGTGCGGTCACCACCAGTTTGCCCACCGTGGCCCCTTTGACGATGGGCGCCGGCAACGGCACCTGCGCCTGCATGGTGACCTTCAGCCCGCGCCGCTCCTGCTGGGCCAGCGTCACCTGAAAGCCATTACCGGCAACCACCGGCACCGTCGGCGACTGGCCAAGCCAGACCGGCAGTTCGTCAACGGCTTCGCCGGGCTTGAACAGGGTGTAAACGTTGAACTCCCGGAACCCCCATTCCAGCAACCGGGCCGGTTCGTCGGCCCGGCTCTGCATGCTTTGAAGGCCGTTGATCACCAGGATCAATCGGCGGCCATCGCGAACCGCGGACCCAATCAGGCCAAAGCCGGCAATCTCGGTATGGCCGGTTTTGAGCCCGTCAACCCCCATGTTGCGATAGAGCAACGGATTGCGGTTCCCCTGCTTGATGCCGTGATAGGTAAAATCACGCTCGGAAAAGAAGTGATAATACTCGGGGAATGTATCGATCATGGCCTTGGCCAGGGTGGCCAAGTCGCGGCAGGTGGAATAGTGGTTGTCGGCGGGCCAACCGGTCGCGTTGACGAAATTGCTTTCACTCATGCCCAGCTCGTGGGCCCGTTTGGTAATCTGGGCACCAAACGCATCCTCGGAGCCCGCCAGCGCCTCGGCCAATACGATCGCCGCGTCGTTGCCCGACTGGATGATCACACCGCGGATCAGGTCTTCGACCTTGATCTTGGCCCCCAGCTCCACGAACATCTTGGAGCCCTGCATCCGCCAAGCGTGTTCGCTCACCTGCAACATATCGTCAAGAGACAGACGGCCCGCGCGCAACGCTTCGAACACCACGAACATGGACATGACCTTGCTCATGGACGACGTCGGCATGTGCTGGTCGGCGTTCTTTTCGAACAGAACGGTGTTGGTGGTGGCGTCAAGCAGGATGACGTTATGGCCCTGGGTGTCGATATCGGCGGCGTCGGCCGGAACGACCGCGCCGACCGCCAGCAGAGCGACCGTCAAAGCCAGGCATGCGCCATATCGGAACAGGAAACGGACAGAAGACATGCGATATCCCTTTGCAACGAGCCTGCCCGGCGGGTCGAACAGGCGGCGCCGGTCCCCAGTGTCACCTTATAAACCGCGCGGGACCGCGCCCTGTCAATCGACCACCAGCCGGGCATCGGTGGTCCCGGCACCGACCACTTGGGACAGGATTCCGTCGGCCTTATCGACCGAGTCGATGGGTCCCAACCGAACACGAAAGAACTTGGTCTCGCCCACCCGGGTCTGGCTGATGGTGGCGGGCGCGATGGCCGCCACCTTATCCCGGAGCCGGCTGGCATAGTTATACTGGGTAAAGGCGCCGGCTTGAACATAGATTTGCCGGGCGCCGGTCACCGGTCGCTGGGCGACCTCGGGCGCCGGCAGGAAGCGCCCCCCGACCGTCGCCCCCGGAACCGGGGCACCCCCGGATCGGGGCGGCAGAGTTTCAACCGCGATGACGCCGGTTGGGGCGGTGGCCGTGACCGACGGCATCGCCCCGGCATAAGCGGTCGGGGTATTGGCGCGGGCGGCGGCGGCGATGGCGCGGCTTTCCGACGCCAAAATCTGAACCCGAACCTTGGCCGTGCCGACCCGCTCGAAGCCCAATAACTCGGCGCAACGCCGAGACATGTCGATAATGCGGCCGTTGGCAAACGGCCCCCGATCATTCACCCGAACCACGATGGCACGGCCGTTGTCCAGATTGGTGACACGCACCAGCGACGGCATCGGCAGCGTCTTGTGCGCCGCCGACATTTCGTTCTGATCGAACACCTCGCCGTTGGCCGTCCGCTCCTTATGAAAGCCGGGACCGTACCACGAGGCAATCCCCGTTTCGTCGTAGCTGTAATTCTCGGCGGGATGATACCAGACGCCGTTGACCTGATAAGGCTTGCCGATCTTGTAAGTGCCCTGGCTGCCACCGGCCACCGGCACCCGCTCCGCAGGTCCGGCGCAGGCCGCCAGCACCAGCAGCAGAGCCGCCGGCACCGCCCTGGCCATCGCACCACCGTGAACCACGCGGCGGACCACGCTCCCTATCCCGAACACGCGAACCGCCTCCCCAATCTCTTGCACGACGCAGGTTAACCGCCTGAACGGGTGTTGCCAAGCAGATGCCGGACCGTCTCTGCAATCGCCCGGGCATCATCAAGAGCATCATGCTCGCGGTGCTCCATGGACAACCCGATCAACCCCAACAGACGGCTGCTGATGACCTCGGTGATATCGACGTTCAAAGCCTCGGCCAGGGGCCGCCGAAGATTGATGAAGCGATCGGCCGGAATCGGACAGGGCACCCCGGTCATCTCGCAATTTTCGGCAATCAGGACTCCATCCAAACCATTGCTCAACACCGCCAGGGTATCGGCCCCGACGAACGCCATGAAGGCCGCCAGCACCGCCCCATAGCCGGCGCCCTCGGCATCCAGCCGCTGTTGGGTAATCCCGGTGAGGGCGATGAAATAATCGCTCAATTGCGGATTCCGGACCGGCCGGACCAGCCGGTTGAAACAGGCCAGCTCTTGAAGATCGGTGCCGAGCTTGACCGCACCGATCTGAACGATCTCCCGAAACTCGCCGGGGCGACTCCAACCGGTGGCGAGCGACCCTTCCCACGCGGTGAATTCCAGGTCGAGCACCACCACCGGCCCCGACAAATTCGCCAGCATCGAGACCAACGTCGTCATCCGCGCCCCCAGTGAACTGCGTCCCGGTGTCGAGCCATCCGCCTGCCCGGGGCACCATGACTCAGCCGGCGAGGCTTGGGAAGCCTCCATGTCAGCCCCCCGGTTGGCCAGACACCACCAGGGCCGCCAGCAACGAGTCCTGGTCGGGACAGGCGGCAACCCGCACCTCCGCCCACGACACCGGCCCGGCCACGGCTTCGGCCACGGCCTCGCTGAGGCAGACCGCGGTCACCTGTCGACATGCATCCAACAGCCCGGCGGCACCGATCACCGTCACCAAGGTTCTGGCGGTGCGCGGCGAAAACAGCAACACCGCACCGATTTCGCCGGCGGCCAGCGCCGCCGCCGTGACCGCGGACAGCGCGGTCACCGGGCGGGCCTGGTAGCGGACCTGACGCCGGACCGCGAATCCCGCCCGGGCCAACAATCCCGCCAGATCGCCGGCCCGATCCGATGCCGCGATATGGAGCAAGGCTCCGG
Source organism: uncultured Rhodospirillales bacterium (assembly GCA_903927615.1). Classification (GTDB taxonomy): domain Bacteria; phylum Pseudomonadota; class Alphaproteobacteria; order Azospirillales; family Azospirillaceae; genus BOG-933. The sequence goes on from CAIYNU010000089.1 coordinate 27,862, forward strand.
CGGCGGCGGTGCACCGCTCGGTCACCAGCCCCGCCAGGGCCGTCACATCCCCGGCGGCGCACGCCACGGTCCCAAAGCCGGCCTCCCGGGCCGCCGCGGCGGTGGCGGCGCCCACGGCATAAACCGGCAGCGACAGATCGACGCCGGCCCCGCAGGCCCGCACGCCGTTGGCGCTGGTGAACAGCAGCCCCTGGACGCCGGTCAGATCAAGGGCCGGACCGGGCAGATAGTCGATGTCGAGCATCGGCTCGATCAGGACCGCATAGCCCCGCTCGACCAGACGCACCGCCAAGGCTTCGGCATCTTCCCGAGGACGGGTGATCAGAACCCGGGTCATCGCCCGGCCAGGATGTCGGCCGGCAACCGGGCCTTAAGCTGGTGTCCGGCCTCGGCGCCCACGGCCGCGGCGTCGGCGACGGCCCCCAACGACGCGGAGGCGAAGCTTTCGCTGCCGTCCGGACGCAACACCACCGCCTCGAGCCGCAGACCGCCACGACCGTCAAGCGTGGCATAGCCGGCAATGGGCGTTCGACACGAGCCGTCGAGAACCGCCAGCAAGGCCCGCTCGGCCGCAACCCGGGCGCCGGTCTCCGGACAGTGCAGGGGCACCAGCAGCGCCCGGGTACCGTGGTCGGCGCAACGGGTCTCGATCCCGATGGCGCCCTGGGCCACCGCCGGGACCATGACCTCGGGTTCCAACACCCCGGTCACCCGCCCGGCCAGACCGAGACGGGTCAGTCCGGCCATGGCCAGCAGCGTCGCCGCCACCTCCCCCGCCGCCAGCTTGGCCAACCGGCTGCCGACATTGCCCCGCAACGGGACCACCCGAAGATCGGGCCGGCGGGCCAGCACCTGAGCCTGCCGGCGCAGGCTGGCGGTCCCCACCACCGCACCGGCCGGCAGTTCGTCCAACGACAGGCCGGAGCGGGAAAACCAGGCGTCGCGCGCATCGGCGCGCGGCAGCAGACACGGAATGTCCAGGCCATCGGGCAGAACCGTCGGAACATCCTTCATGGAATGAACCGCCAGGTCGATGGTCCCGGCCGCCAGCGCCTCTTCGATTTCTTTGGTAAACAGCCCCTTCCCGCCGGCATCGGCCAAGGTCCGGTCCAGGATGCGATCCCCCGTGGTTTTGATCACCACGATTTCGATCGCCCCCGCCACCCCCAGTCCGGGATGAGCCGCCACCAGCCGCGCTCGGGTCTCATGCGCCTGGGCCAAAGCGAGCGGACTGCCGCGCGTGCCGATGCGCAAGGGACCGATCGGCAATACAGATGTCATGGTGCAAGGGTCCTCGGGGCGGAAGGAGCAAAGGGATAGGGTCCGGCCTTCCCTACCTTACCTTGCCCCCGACGGCAATCACGCCAAACGACCGCTAAGCCGCGATGGGCCGCACCGCAGAACACTGCCGGTCCAGTTGAACCATGGCCTCGGCGAGTGCCTTGAACGCCTCGTCGGCATGGGCCGCCGCAGTGCGCCAGTTGTCGCCGTTGGCACGGCGCAGGGCTTCGAGACGGGCAATGGCCCGGTTAAGGCGCCCGCGCAACTCGTCGAGCCGACGCTCGCGCTCGAACCGAAGCTCCGGTCCCAGATAGTGGCTGGCGTTCCGCACCAACTCCAACCGCTCGGCGGCCTCCCTGAGTTCACGCTCGTACCACTTCTGGCAAGACTGCTTGTCCCGACACTGCATGCTGGCAGCCCCCTGATCGACGGGTTGTCACATCAAGTACTTTAAACCAATGCTTTGAACCGATATTTTGAATTCAGGTCATGCCACGAATTCCGATGCCGCTATCGCAGCCCATTCCGTCTTTTTTTGGGATTCGGTTCGTTATTGGGGCATCGATCCTTGGTCCTGGTTTGGGCCCAATCCTCACCTCCGTGACCGTTCTCCTGGGCTGCCGACGGTTGTCGAATGCCCTGGAACCGCGCATCCGCGGCCCTTCCTGATCCGGCCAATGTCCCTAAGCATATCGTATGCCAAGCCGCCGCCGCGCCGCCGGCCGCTTCCCGGGACGCCTTCAAAGGCTATCCCAAAAAGCGGTCAGCGCCGTCGAGCGGGTCTCGATCAGGCTGCTTTGCCCTTCGCAACCGCAGCATTTCCTCTCACTTCGACCGGTCGATGTCGTTCCCCGGCTCTTTCTGTTTGTTGAGGGCAGTGTACGCCGTGACAAAATCTTTTGTTAACACCAATTGGTCGCATATCCTTTGGTATAAGTTACACGCGCGACGCTGCCGTCGACCGTCCCGTCCAACCGCCGCGGAACCATCCTATGGCCGATCCCCAGGCAAATGCTGCCTCAAAGTGCAGTCTGGCCACCGACTGGTGGCAAGGCGCAGTCCTCTATCAGGTCTATCCACGAAGCTTTCAAGACGACAATGGCGACGGCATCGGCGACTTGCCGGGTCTGACGGCACGGCTCGATTACCTGGCCGGGCTTGGCGTCGATGGACTGTGGCTTGGGCCGGTCTTCAAGTCACCGATGGCCGATTTTGGCTATGACGTAGCGGACTACCGCGCCATCGACCCGGTGTTCGGCAGCCTGGATGATTTTGACCGGCTCACGACTCGCGCTCATCAGCTTGGACTGGGTCTGATCATCGATCTGGTGCTGAGCCACACCTCCGACCGCCATCCCTGGTTCACCGAAAGCCGATGTGACCGCACCAACGCCAGGGCGGACTGGTACGTCTGGGCCGACGCCAAGGCCGACGGCACCGCCCCCAACAACTGGCTGTCGGTCTTCGGCGGGCCAGCCTGGCAATGGGAACCACGGCGCGGCCAGTACTATCTGCACAATTTCCTGGCCGCCCAGCCCGACCTTAACCTGCACCAACCGGCCGTCCAACAGGCGGTCCTGGCCGAGGCGGAATTCTGGCTCCAACGCGGTGTCGACGGCTGCCGACTCGACGTGGCCAACTACTATCATCACGACCTTCTGATGCGCGACAACCCGGCCCGGCCCATCGGCGGGCACATGGCCGACGGCGTCCCGGAAATCAGCCCTTACGGCCGCCAACGGCATCTACACGACAAGTCGCAGCCGGAGACTCTGATTTTTTTGCGCCGTCTGCGCGGTCTGTTCGACCGTTATCCGGGCACCGTCACCATTGCGGAGATTCACGACGACGACAGCGTCGTCCGTGCCGCCGAATACACCGCCGGCGCCGACCGGCTCCACACCGCCTACAGCTTCGGGCTGCTCGGCCCCCGTTTCGATGCCGGGGTGATCCGGGCGAATCTCGAGGCCTTCGCCGCCCAACCGGGCGGTGGCTGGCCGACCTGGGCATTCAGCAACCACGACGTGCCGCGGGCGGTCAGCCGTTGGGGTGGGCCCGAACCGTCCGCCGCCTTTGCCAAGCTGCTGATCGCGTTGCTGGGGTGCCTGAGAGGCACCGTGTTTCTCTACCAGGGCGAAGAATTGGGGCTTCCCGAAGCGGACATTCCCGCCGACCTGCTCCAGGACCCGTTCGGACGGGCGCTGTGGCCGGTGTTCAAGGGGCGCGACGGCTGCCGCACGCCGATGCCCTGGGACGGCCATCAACCCCATGCCGGCTTTTCCGCCGTTGAACCCTGGCTGCCGATCCCCGCCCGCCACCGGGAGTTGTCCGTCGCCGGGCAACAGGCAGACCCCAACAGCGTCCTCGCCTTCACCCGCCGGTTCCTGACCTGGCGCAAAGCCGACCCCGTCCTGCGTCTTGGCGACCTTGCCTTCGCCGACGTCGGCGAACCTGTGCTGGCGTTCACCCGCAGTCTGGCGGCCGACCGTCGGTTCTGCGCCTTCAACCTCGGTCCGGCACCGGTGACGATTCCGGCACCGCCGGGCTTTGTGGTGCTGGACCCGTGCGGTCTCACCGGCCGCTGCGCCCGGCGGACGTTATCCTTAAACGGCCACGAAGCGATTATCGGTCGCCTTACGGCATGACCGCGACCTCTCGGGCAATGGAACGGGCCAGTCCGACCAGATCCGTAAAGTGCCGTTCGGCGGTGCCGTCATCATCGATCAGGTCCCCGACCGCCGTTCGGAACGGTAACGCCACCACCGGCGCCAAGCGCGCCGCCAACGCCTCAAGGCTGACCGGGAGCGCAACCTCGCCGACGGTAATAATATCGCGGATCAGGACCGCCAACCACCACTTCTGAGACGTGGTCGAAATCAACGAGAACAGCATCGCCGCGGCCAGCCGGTGGGCCAGAACCATCGATTCATGACCCGCCTGGTGTTGCAATCCATCAGCCAGTTCAAGATGATTCAGCGCGATCTCTTCGGCGCGATGCACCGACGGCGCCGCCGGCAGCGAGGTTTCACCAGCATCACCGCGCAGCCAGTGATTATCCTCGATCGCTATTAAATCAAGCATGCGTCTCCTCCCGTGTGAGACAGTCCCCAAACGTCGCACGGCAGTACCAGCCACCGCCCCGTTTCTCGCCGGCCCTCGGCCAATTCTTTGACAGAGTCCCGGTCGGGTTCCATCCCAGAGCGTCTTTCTGACCATACCACCAATGACGACAACAACACCCCAGCGGTACGTTGTCGCACCATTATTCTTTCGATCACAACCGTACCATAAATTATTTTCCAGCGGCAGTCCAGGCAAGCAATGCCTCAAGCAAGATCATATTCGGACCAGCGCCTCGATACTCTATGTCGAAACGACCGCTGGCCTCGTTTGTTCCCCGCGGCCCGCTTCTTACCGCTGTGCCGCGGTCTCGAACCCCGAAAGGAGCCTGCTGTTGGCAATAGCCCTGCTTCGAAGAATCCCGACGATTCCGCGTTAACGCGCTTGTAATTGAAAAGCGCCCGTGTATAGTGCCGCCCTCTTAACTCCTTGCCGGCGGCACTGACGCCGGCTAGGCGCGGGCGGCTGGCCGATTTCCGGTGCAGCGCCGGGCCGTGTAACAGCCATGGGGAGTCTTTATGCCGTTCTATGAGAGCGTGTTCATTGCACGCCAGGATATCTCGGCCGCGCAGGCCGAAAGTTTGGCCGAAACCTTTGCCGGCATCGTCAAGGCAAATGGCGGCCAGGTGGCCAAAACCGAGCACTGGGGCCTCAAAACCCTGGCCTACAAGATCAAAAAGAACCGCAAGGGCCACTATGTCATGTTCCAACTGGACTCGCCGCACGCGGCGGTGGCCGAGATGGAACGCAACATGGGCCTGAACGAAGACGTGTTGCGCATCATGACGACACGCATCGAAGTGCTGGAGCCCGGGCAGTCGGCCATGATGCAGGCGCGCGGCGAGCGGGGCGAGCGTGGGGAACGGGGCGAGCGTGGAGAGCGCGGTGACCGCGGGGATCGCGGGGATCGTGGCCGCCGCGGCGAAGGTGAGCGCGGTGACCGCGGAGACCGTGGTGACCGTCCTCGCGGCCCCCGTCGTGTCGAACCCGTCGAAGGAGAAGCCTCATGAGCATGCAAGCGTCCAGCCCGCGTATGGGCGGTGCCCGCCGGCCGTTCTTCCGTCGGCGCAAGACCTGCCCGTTTTCGGGCGCCAATGCTCCGGCCATCGACTACAAGGACGTGAAGCTGCTTTCGCGCTTCATTTCCGAGCGGGGCAAGATCGTGCCAAGCCGTATCACCGCGGTCTCGGCCAAGAAGCAGCGTGAGCTGGCTCGGGCGATCAAGCGTGCGCGTTTCCTGGCCTTGCTCCCCTACATGGTGAAGTAGGGAAACCGCCGGCCGCGCCGGCAGGAACCCGGCCCCGTCCGATGTCAGCCATCCCCCCCGCCCTGCGTGCCGCCGTCTGCGGTGGAGTGGTGATTGCGGCCCTGTATTGGTCCGTTTTCACCGGTTCCACCGGCGGAATGGTGCTGGTCTATCTGGTGCCTTTGCCGCTCTTCATCGTTGGGCTGGCCTTCGGGCTGGCGGCAACGCTGGCGGCCGCGGCACTGGGGGCCATGCTGATGGTCCTGGTCACAGGCAGCATCGCGCCGCCACTCGCCTTCCTGGTGACGACGGCACTTCCGGTTGTACCGTTGATCCGGCAGGCGTTGTTGTCGCGACGACACTCGGATGGCACCCTCGAATGGTATCCTCCGGGATACCTCTTGCTGGTGTTGGCCGGTCTTGGTGGAACACTGATCATCATTGCCGGCGTTCTGGGCTCGGTGATCGGCACGGGGGACGGACTGAAGGCGCTTGTTCACGACCTTCTGGCCCAGGTTCTGGCCCCGCTGCTCAACAGTGACATCGCCCCCGGGATACGACCCGACGACGCCCTGTTCGAGACGCTGACCCAGGTTTTTCCCGGCGTCGCGGTGACGTCGTGGTTGATCCTGGTGATGGCGAACGGGTTGTTGGCCCAGACGGTGCTGGCCCGGTTGAAAGGGTTGCGACGGCCGCCGTTACGGATGTCCGACGTGGACCTGCCCCATTGGGCGCCGCTGGTGCTGGCGCTCACCATGGCCGGAGCCGCGACGCTGAACGGCGAGGCGGGTTTCCTGCTGGTCAATCTGGCGATCGTCCTGGCCTTGCCATTCCTGTTTTCCGGGCTGGCCGTGGTTCATGCGTTTGCCGCCACACGATCGTCGAAAGCGGCGATTTTGTTGGTGTTTTATGTTTTAATGGCACTTTTTGCCTGGCTGGTTCCTGTGGTGATCGGGCTGGGCATCATCGACCAATGGGCCGGACTGCGTCGGCGGTTTGGCGCCGGCATTTCGGATCGGGGAGACGTGTGATGGACATCATTCTGTTGGAGCGGGTCGAGAAGCTTGGCCAGATGGGCCAGGTGGTCAAGGTCCGTCCGGGGTTTGCTCGCAACTACCTGCTGCCGCAAAAGAAGGCAATGCGGGCAACCAAGGAAAATCTGGCTTACTTCGAGAGCCAGAAGACCGCACTTCAGGCTTTGAACCTGGAAAAGCGGAAGGACGCCGAGTACGTCGCGGGCAAAATGGGCAACCTGATGGTGACGGTCATCCGCCAGGCAGGCGAGACCGGCATCCTCTATGGTTCGGTCAGTGCCCGGGACATCGCCGATGCCGTCACGGCCGACGGCTACCAGATCGAACGCCATCAGGTGGCCATCGATCAGCCGATCAAGACGCTCGGACTGTTCCAGGTGCGCGTGGTGTTGCACCCGGAGGTCAATGTCACCGTCAGCGTCAATGTCGCGCGGTCCCGGGAAGAAGCGGTCTTGCAGGCCCAGCGGGGCGGCAAGGTCACGGCAGCCGACCTGGCCGCCGAGGAACAGGCCGCCGAGGCGGCCGCCGAAGCGGCAGAACGGGCCGCCAATCAAGCCGAGGACGAAGCCCAGGACTAATCTGAACGCGGAGGGGAGCGCCCCTCTCGGGGGCTCGGGTCATTCCGCCGGGGGGCACTGCTCCCCCGGCGCCCCGAGTCCACACGGGAGGGGTTTTGCATCCCACATCGGGTTTCCGCTACGGTGGCGCCTGTGTTTCTCTGTGTTTTGCCATCGGGTGATCCCAGTGACCGTTCCCCCGGGTCCCGGCCTCGTGGCAGCCTGCCCCGGTACCAGTCCTGACCCTGTAGCGGTAAGGTGTCTGTCGATGCGGCGCACGGTCCTGGTCATTGCGGCTATCTTCCTTCTGCCCCCGTCGGGCCACGCCCAATCCCGCCCCGCGCCCGACACCCCTGGCGAAACCGCGATCATCGAAGACAGCCCCCCACCCCCGGGGATGCAGATGGTCGACGCCTTGCGGGTTCTGGCAGTGACGTCGGGCATTATCGGCGGGTTTGTCGCGGCCGACATCATCAGCGGCGGCGTCCTGACCGCACCGCTGCTGAGCGGCGTCGGCGCGGCAACCGGTGCGGTGGGGACCGCGCCGGAGGCGCTCGGGCTTCGCCCGGTCATCGCGACCGCCATGGAACGTCCGGCCACCGCGCAACTGCCGAATCTCCGTAGCACCCTTGGCCAGGCCCTGGCACCGCCACCGGCCGGCCGGCCCTGACCGACAACCGGGAAACACCCCAGGCCCCAAAAAGTCTGGGTTACCTTTGCGTCTGCTGATATCTTTGCGTATGCTGATACAATGATTCCCGGTGCCGCCCGGTCAAAACCGCCATCCACGACTTCGAACCTGCCCGCCCGGGCCGTGGGTCGCCTGACCGATCCGCCTGGAATCGGCGCGCGGTCGCCCCCGCCGGACCGAGAGGAGTTTCACCGATGCGAGTTCTTTACGTTTGCCTTGCTACCGCCATCGCCGCCCTATCCCCCATGACTGTCTTTGCCCAGACGCAACCGGTGGCACCCGCCGCGACGCCCGCCGCCCCTACGGCGTCTGGCGCCGGGGACTTGACATCTCTTGAGATCGCCGCCGGCGTCATCGCTGTCGTGGTCGTCGCTGATATCGCCAGCGGCGGCGCACTCTCGGGACCGCTCCTCCGCGCCGCCGGCCTGGAAAGCGCCGCCACCGTCGGGGCTGCACCCGGAATGGCCGCCCCAGCCACCGTTGCAGCGCCGGTGGTCGACGCCGCGGCTCCCGGCGTCGCCCTGCCCCGGCCATGGTGGCGGTTCTGGTAAAGCCAAGACACCCGTAACGCCGCCTCAGTCGCGAATCGGCGTTCCGATCCAACGCCAAAGACGGTTCCGACGGTGCGATCGCCACCATAACGGTTAGGCACCAGACATTGCAAAAGTTGGCGACGCACTCGCTTATGGTTCCGTTTCGCTGTTTGCTCCTGTCTTCTTCCTTCCCATTCCCTGTTCGGCTCGTTCGAATATCCTGACAACCTTCGCGGCTCCTACGCTCCGGGCAGACTACACCTTGCGTCCTTGGGGTCCGTCGGCTAGTTTTGCGCCGTGGCCCCAAGAGAAATTGCCGGCCCCCAAAATTGGTGGCGGCCCGCCGATCACCTTTGTCCGCTGACTCGTGAAGGAGCATGTCGATGTGGAAATTCCTGGCCGCCGTAATGGTTGCCCTTTTGCCTCTTTCTGCCTTTGCCCAGAATCAGCCTGTCGCAGCGACGGCAACTGAAGCGGACGCCGACGGCGGTCTGGGTACGACGCTGGCGATTACCGCGGGTGTCGTTGGTGGCGTGGTCGTCGCCGATTTGCTGACCGGCGGCGGCCTGACCTATCCGTTGCTCTCCGCGGTTGGCCTGCGCGCCGCCGCCCCGGCGACCGTGGCCGCCGCCCCGGTCATGACCCCGGCAATCCTGGAGGCCCGGCAGGCGGGCGCAGTGCTCGGAGAAATGATCACCCCGGCCACCGAGGCGCGGGACGTGGCCGCTCGTCGGGATCTCGGGATGGCCGCCATCCTGACCGTCGGTGGTCTCGCCGGTGGATGGCTGGTGAGCCACTTCTCCCACTGATCGTCAAACCACACGCCGCGGCACCTGATCTTTTAGCCACTGCGGTGGTTGCCTGCGGTGTTTTGGGAACGTTCGGGGCGGCTTTTTTGACGGACACCGGCCCCTTTCGGGGCCGGTTTTCGTTTGTGCAGGCTGCGCTTCCGCCGCCGCTGTCGAAGGACCAGCACGCTTCAAATAATCGGCGATGGATCATATATGATCAGGTGACCGAAGCCGCTTCGCTGCTATCATGACGCCATGGATGCCACACCCCCACCCCACCCGGAACCCAGCCGTCGGTCGGTGATCAGCCTGCCGGATTACCGGATGCGCCCCCAAAACGAAGAGGCCGAACAGGCCTTGCTGGGCGCCTTGCTGGTCAACAACCGGTCCTACGAGAAAGTCGGCGAGTTCCTCCGGAAAGAGCACTTCGTCAATCTGGCCCATGGCCGCATCTTCGAAGCGATCACTAATTTTGTGGAGCGCGGCCAGGAAGCGGATCCGATCACGCTCAGGGCTTATTTCGACAACGACGCCCAACTCGCCGCCGTCGGCGGCGGTGCTTACCTTGCGGAACTGGCGGCCAGCGTTGTCACCGTCGTCAACGCCGAAGATTACGGCCATGCCATCCACGACAACTATATTCGTCGCCAGATCATCGAGATCGGCGAACAGATGGTCAATGAAGCCTATCGACATGACCTGGACATCACCGCCCAGGATCAGATCGAGGTCGCCGAACGCGAACTTTTTGACCTGGCGACCAAAGGCGACGTCCGGGGCGGTTTCGTTCCCTTTGTCCGGAGCATGGAAATCGCGATTGCGACGGCGGAAGCGGCGTATCGGCGCCAAAGTCGGGTTACCGGGGTCACCTCGGGCCTCCGGGACCTGGACCGCAAGCTCGGCGGCTTTCACAAGTCGGACCTGATCATCCTGGCCGGGCGCCCGTCGATGGGCAAGACGGCGCTTGCCACCAACATCGCGGTCAGCGCCGCCAAGGAGTTCATGCACAGCCATGGCAAAGATGGCGCGGTCGTGGGTGTCTTTTCCCTGGAAATGTCAGCCGAGCAGTTAGCCACGCGCGTCTTGGCCGACGAGACCAAGATTCCCAGCGATAAAATTCGTCGGGGCGACGTTCGGGAAACCGACTTCCAGGTCTTTGTCGAGGCGTCTCATGCCCTCACCCGGATGCCGCTCTATATCGACGACACCCCCGCGATTACGGTCGGCATGTTGAGGACGCGCGCACGGCGATTGAAACGAACCAACAATCTTGGCATGATTGTCATAGACTACTTACAACTTATGAGGGGCAGCGGCGGCGGCCGGCAAGAGAACCGGGTTCAGGAGATTTCGGAAATCACCCGCGGCCTGAAGGCCGTCGCCAAAGAACTGGAGGTCCCGGTGCTGGCGCTGTCCCAGCTCAGCCGCGCCGTAGAAGCTCGTGAGGATAAACGGCCGCAATTGTCCGATCTTCGCGAATCGGGGTCCATCGAGCAGGACGCCGACGTGGTGATGTTCGTTTACCGTGAGCAGTATTACCTGGAGCGGGCCGAACCGGTTCGGCGCCCGGAGGAAAGCGAAGACAAGGCGGCCGAACGCCATGACCGCTGGAAACAGCGGTGCGAAGAGGTGCATAACATTGGCGAGTGCATCATTGCCAAACAGCGCCATGGTCCGATCGGCACGGTTCACCTGCATTTCGACGGCCAGTTCACGAAGTTCTCGAACCTTGAATCCCAGCACCCCGCCCTCGAAGAGTGACTCCGTCGCCCGATGCGGTGCGGCAGTCCTGACCATCGATCTTGCGGCGGTGGTGGCCAATTGGCGAACGCTCCGCGCCCAGGTCGCGCCGGCCGTGTGCGCCGCCGTGGTCAAGGCCGATGCCTATGGTCTGGGTGCGCTCCAAGTGGCGCCAGCCCTGGCTCGGGCTGGCTGCACCACGTTTTTCGTGGCGTTGCTTGATGAAGGTGTTGCCCTGCGGCCATATCTGCCCGGGGCCGAAATTATCGCTCTGCTTGGTGCCCTTCCGGGGTGCGAGGCGGAGCACACTCATCACCGAATTGTACCGGTCCTCAACAGCCTGGGCGATATTGGCCGCTGGCAAGCCTACGCCCGAACCACCGGCCAAAGGCAACCGGCCTGGATTCACCTGGATACCGGCATGAACCGGTTGGGCCTCGGCGCCGATGATGCCCGGCGCCTGGCCGCAGAGCCCGAGCGTTTGGCCGGATTGACCCTGCGCGGCTGGATCAGCCACCTGGCTTGCGCCGACCAGCCCGACCACCCCCTCTCGGCCGCCCAACTCGGACGATTCCATCAGGCTTTGGCCCGGTTGCCGGCGGGGCTCCGCAGCCTTGCCGGCTCGTCCGGCCTGTGGCGCAGCCGAGCCTTTCACCTGGATCTGGTGCGACCGGGCGCGGCGCTGTACGGCCTCAATCCGACGCCGGAAACAACCAACCCCATGCATCCAGTGATCACTCTTTACAGTCGCATCTTGCAGGTTCGCACCGTTGACACCGGCGCCACGGTTGGCTACGGTGCGGCGTGCGTGGTCGCTCGTCCCAGTAGAATTGCAACCATTGCCGTGGGTTATGCCGACGGTGCGTTGCGCTCGCTGGCCAACCGCGGACATGTTTTCATAGATCGTCAACCGGCATCGGTGGTAGGGCGGGTGTCGATGGACCTGATGACCATCGATGTCACGGATCTGCCGCAAGCGTTGGTTCAGCCCGGCGGCTGGGTGGAGCTGATTGGACCGAACCGCAACGTCGATGCCGCGGCTGCCGACGCCGGAACCATCGGCTACGAAATTCTGACCGGCCTGTCCCGGCGCCATCACCGGGTTTGGCTGTCGCCCGCCACGGGGGACCAATGGACTTCCTAGCGGCAATTGGCCGCGCCTTACTGATCTTCCTCGAGTCGACCGGCCGGATTGTGCTGTTCACCCTGCGGGCGATCTCTCATTGTCTGCGTCCGCCCCTTTACCTTGGGCTGATCGGCCGACAGATGGTCGACATCGGCTATTATTCGCTGCCGGTGGTCGGGCTGACGGCGCTGTTCACGGGGATGGTGCTGGCGTTGCAGAGCTACACCGGTTTTGCCCGTTTCCAGGCTGAAGGCGCCGTCGCCACCGTGGTCGTGCTCTCCATCACGCGGGAGTTGGGACCGGTGCTTGCCGGGTTGATGGTTGCGGGTCGGATCGGGGCCTCCATGGCCGCCGAGATCGGAACCATGCGGGTCACAGAGCAGATCGACGCGCTGTCCACCCTGTCCACCAACCCGCTTAAATATCTGGTGGTGCCGCGCCTGATCGCCGGCCTGACCATGCTGCCCTTACTGGTCGTGGTAGCCGACATCGTCGGCGTGTTCGGCGGCTTCCTGGTCAGTGTCTATCAGCTCAACTTCAACCCCGCGCTGTACTTGGCCAAGACCTGGGAATTCCTAAAAGTCATCGATGTGGTTTCCGGCTTGGTCAAGGCCTCGGTGTTCGGCTTCTTCGTGGCGTTGATGGGCTGCTACCACGGCTATCATTCCCGGGGTGGCGCCGAAGGTGTGGGCACCGCGACCACCAACGCCGTGGTTTCCGCCTCGATTCTGATTTTGCTCAGCAACTATCTGATTACCGGGCTGTTCTTTTCGAAATGACCGATCTCTCAGCCACCGTCCCGATCGGCCGGGCCAAACCCTGTTCTTTGCGAGAAAGGCACGCGGTATGACCCAGGGGGATCTGGAACGCTCGCAATTACTGCCAACGGGCGCGCACCTTCACCAGTTTCGCATCGAGCAGGTTCTGGGCCAGGGCGGCTTTGGCGTCACCTATCTCGCGGAAGACACCACCCTAGGGTCCCGGGTCGCGATCAAGGAATACTTTCCAAGCATGTTCGCCGCACGGACGGGGAACCACATCGTGGTTCCCCGATACGGCGCCTGCGCAGACGAATTTGCCTGGGGCAAGGAACGTTTCCTCGGCGAAGCGCACATCCTCAGCCAATTCAAGCACCCGTCTCTTGTCCGTGTCCAGCAGGTGTTCGAACTGTTCGGAACCGCGTACATGGTGATGGGTTATGTCGACGGTGAAAGCCTGTCACAGCGACTGAAGCGCCGAACCACGCCCTGGACCTTGCCGGAGATTTCGTCCACCGTTCTGCCGATCCTGGATGGACTGGAAGAAATTCATGTCGCCGGCTTTCTGCACCGCGATATCACCCCCGGGACCATCATCGTCGGCTTCGATGGGACACCGGTCCTGGTTGATTTCGGTGCCGCCCGGCAAACCTTGGGAAGCTCCTCGGGCGTCGTCATCAATCTGGTCACGCCCGGTTATACCCCGCTGGAACAGTATTGGCGAAGCGGCGAGCAAGGACCGTGGTCGGACATCTATTCGCTCGCCGCGGTGTTGTATCGCTGCCTGGCCGGCACGGCCCCCCTCGACGCGCCCGCCCGTCAAAAGAATGATCCGCTGGTCCCGGCAGTGGACCTTGGCCACGACCTGTGGCCTCGTTCCTTCCTTGAGGCCATTGATTGGGGGCTGGCGGTGGAAGGAAGCGACCGCCCGCGCAGCATCGCCCACTGGCGAACCGCTCTCCACGGCGAGCGCGAGCGGCCCGCCCCCAAAAGGGCGCCGCCAGAGGCCTCACCGGCCCCGCAGCGGATTCCGGCGGCACCCATGGACCGCAACACCGGTGCGGTTTCGGCCGACGTCCCAGCCAAAATCTCCCTGCGTGGCGTCGTCAAGCGGTTCGGCCCGAAGGTCGTCCTCGACGGACTGGATCTGAAGGTCGGCCGCTCGGAATCCTTGGTGGTGATCGGCGGCTCGGGCACCGGCAAATCGGTCATGCTGAAATGTATTCTGGGCCTGCTGCAACCCGAGTCGGGCTCGATCCTGGTCGATGGCCAGGAAACCATCCATTACAACCGTCGCGACCGGGAGCGGTTGCTGCGCAAATTCGGCATGCTGTTCCAAGGCGCGGCGCTGTTTGATAGTCTCCGGGTTTGGGAGAATGTCGCCTTCGGTTTGATCCAGGGGCGTTCCATGCCCCGCAAACAGGCCAAGGACGTTGCCCTGGCCAAACTCGCCAGTGTTGGCCTCGGCCCCGATGTTGCCGAACTGGCACCGGCCGAACTGTCCGGCGGCATGCAGAAACGGGTGGCATTGGCCCGGGCCATCGCCACCGAACCCGAAATTATCTTCTTCGATGAGCCGACCACCGGTCTTGACCCGATCATGGCCGATGTCATCAATGAACTGATCGTCAAGTGCGTCAAGGAATTGGGCATCACGGCCCTGTCCATCACCCACGACATGGCCTCGGCGCGCAAGATCGCCGATCATATCGCCATGATTCACCAGGGCCGCATAATCTGGCAGGGAACCCGGGACGACATGGAGGCCTCGGGTAATCCGTTCGTCGACCAGTTCATCAATGGCCGCGGCGAAGGCCCGATCAAAATGCAGGTCCGGGCGCTCTAGGGGGCCACGTCCGCCAAATTGCACGGTAAAAGTCGTGGTTTCCAAAGGCCGGCGGCCTTTGGTGGGTTCAGGGCAACGCCCTGGTCGCCGAAGGCATTTTGTAGGGGCTTTGCCCCTACGACCCCACCAAAGGCCGGCGGCCTTTGGTAACCGTTAACCTAGCACTTTTGCTGACACGACACAGTAGCGCCGGAAGACTCAGGCCCCCGACCCGCTGACGTCCTGGTGCCCCTGCCCGATCCAGCCAAGAGTAGGCCGCCAGGAGGCAATGCCCCCGGCGGCCCGCCCCGGATCAGTACCGGTAGTGGTCGGGCTTGTACGGCCCTTCGGCCGAAACGCTGATGTAGCTGGCCTGTTTTTCGGTCAGTGTGGTCAGCTTGGCGCCGATTTTATCCAGATGCAGACGGGCGACTTTTTCGTCCAGGCGCTTGGGCAGCACATAGACTTTGCGTTCATAGGTCGCGGCATTGTTCCACAGCTCAATCTGCGCCAGCACCTGATTGGTGAAGGAAGCACTCATGACGAAGCTGGGATGGCCGGTGGCGCAACCCAGATTAACAAGACGACCCTTAGCCAGCACAATCAGGCGCTTGCCATCGGGAAACACGACTTCGTCAACCTGAGGTTTAACTTCCTCCCACTTGTAGTTGCGCAACGCATCGATTTGGATTTCGCTGTCGAAATGCCCGATGTTGCAGACGATGGCGCGATCCTTCATCTGCCGCATGTGGTCCAGGGTAATCACATCGACATTGCCGGTGGCGGTGACGAAAATGTCACCCAGTGCCGCCGCGTCGTCCATGGTGCTGACCTGATACCCTTCCATCGCCGCCTGAAGGGCGTTGATCGGATCGATTTCGGTGACCATCACCCGGGCGCCCTGGCTGCGCAGGCTCGCCGCCGAGCCCTTGCCCACGTCGCCATAGCCGCACACCACGGCGACCTTGCCGGCCATCATCACGTCGGTGGCGCGCTTGATGCCGTCGACCAGGCTTTCGCGACAGCCATAAAGGTTGTCGAACTTGGACTTGGTCACGCTGTCGTTGACATTGATCGCCGGCACCAGCAACCGGCCGGCCTTCATCATCTCGTACAGACGATGGACACCGGTGGTGGTCTCTTCGGAGATGCCGCGAACATCCTTCAGCATCTCGGGATACTTGTCGTGCATGATCTGGGTGACATCGCCGCCGTCATCCAACACCATGTTGGGGGTCCAGCCGTCCGGGCCGCGCAGGGTCTGCTCGATGCACCACCAGAACTCTTCTTCGGTCTCGCCCTTCCAGGCGAACACCGGTACGCCGACCGCGGCGACCGCAGAAGCGGCATGATCCTGAGTCGAGAAGATGTTACACGATGACCAACGGACGGTGGCGCCAAGCTCGACCAGAGTCTCGATCAGGACCGCGGTCTGAATGGTCATATGAAGACAGCCGACGATCCGGGCCCCCCGGAGCGGCTTCTGCTCGCCGTATTCCGCACGCAACGCCATCAGGCCCGGCATCTCGGTTTCAGCGATCGCGATTTCCTTGCGGCCCCAACCGGCCAGCGAGATATCCTTAACCTTGTAGTCGTTGAACCCAGCCGTTGCAGTGGCGGCAGGCATGAGCATTCTCCTGAAAGACAATGGCATCGACAGTCAAACGGCAAGGCTGGGGCCAAGCAAAGCATGGCCAGGCGCAAAACCTCGCCTGTTCGAGGCGGGTCTAGCAGTGCCACCCCTACGACGCAAGCATAAAGCCAGCTTTATGTTTGTCTGCCCCGGCGGTCGGCGCCATCCCGCGCCGGCTGCCGCCCTGGCACGGACGACCAGAGCCTGGCCCGGACTTCATCCGGAGGAAGGGAGACAGCAGAGGCACGACAGCAGGTGTGACACTGTTGCCGAGGGCTTGGCGGCCACGCTATGGTGGCCACGCCCGGCGTCAGCGCCGCCGTGGTCCGGGGGGCAGACAGGCTGGAAGGGTGACGCGATGCCGGTGCACAGGCGGGTATTCGACCGCAGGGTGCTCTATCCCGGCGACACACTGATCCGAGAAAACGAGTACGGCGATTCTGCCTACTACATCCAAAATGGCCAATTCGGCGTCTACAAGCACATCGGCGGCGAGGAGATCCTGCTGACGGTGCTGCCCGGGAATTCGATCGTCGGTGAGATGGCCCTGATTGACGACGGGCGGCGTTCGGCGACGGTGCGGTGCCTGGAAACCGCCACGGTGGTGGTGGTCAATCGGGAAGCCTTCGAACGCAAGCTCGGCCGGCTCGACCCGTTCGTCAAAGCCCTGCTGGAAATGTTTTCCCAGAAAATCCGGCGCCTTAACGAAGATTACTGCGACGTTGAGAGAAAACTTCAGTGGTTGCTGCGCCAGATCGGCCTGCCACCGCGCCAACCCAGCTCACGATGGGTTCGCGCCCAGCAGCAGGCCCCGGTCCAGCAGACACCCGTCGACGGGAGACCCCAGAGCGTCAAGCCCGCCCCGGCCGCCGAGCCGCAAACCGCCCACGACCTTCTGGCCGACGGCGATCCCCGCGCGCGCGATGCCCTGTCCGAGTTGACTCGAGAAAGCATCGACCGGTACGACCGGCTCAAGCTCGAACTCGCCATGCTTTACCACCCCGACTGCACCGGCGGGCGTGCCAACGAAACCATGACGCGTGCAGACGTGTTTCGGGAAATTTGGGCGGTCCTCCAGAAAATTGACGAGGAATACCGCACCCTGACCTGACCGGATCTACTCTGAACCGGGTCTATTCTGAACCGGATCTGTTCTGACCCATTCTATTCCCGGGACAGCTCACCGCCCTTTTCTCGCATTTCCCATGGATTGCCCCCGACGGCCCCTGGAACGCGCGCCTCAAGCCGCCCCTTTGCCGCCCCCTGAACGACCAAAGCCGGTGTTCAACGCATGAAGCAGGCCCGTGGCCAGCTTCCGGGACGGGTCTGCGGCCAAGGCCGGCGGCGGCGCTGCCGGGGCCGCGGGCGGAACGACCATCTTTCCGGTCCGGGTACAAAAGACCGTCGCAGCATCTTCCGCATTGGCGCGAATCCGCCGCTTGGTCTCGCCGTCAATGGCGTCGAATGCCTGGGCCGCCTGGGTAAAAGACTGCGGCGACGGTGTGTCCAGCAACGTGCGGAGGCTGCTGACGGCCAGTTTCAGCTCATGGCCATCGGGCCTGAATTCCCTGGTCACCGCATCCACCAACAGCCTAATGGCTCGCCGCATCTCTTTGTTGTCGATCTGTTCCTGGAGCAGAGCTGCTACTTTTTCCACGAACCGGCTCCCCATCCTCGCTGCTCGATCGCCATCATACGATGTGGGCGCAAGCCGAAGCAATACGACAAAAAGCGTACCGATCCCTATTTGATTACACCGAGACAGACCAAAAATGCAGGCGTTGCCGATCCGCCACGACCCTTGAAGCTCTACCAATTTGTGATGAGGAAGAACCTATTTTATATAAAGTTCTCCCCATAACTTGCCGCAACCCGCTCGAGTCCCGAGCTCGGCCGAGATCACTCGCTCGAGTCGATTACTCGCCGACATGAAGCAACGACCCGCGATGCCGGGCCACCCGAAAAGCCCATAGGAAGACCGCCGTCGACAGCAGCAGATAGAACCCATTCCAGGCAGCGGCCCCGAACATCAGATCGGAACGCACCTCATGGTGGAACAGCAGCCAGCGCAAGCCTTCAAAGACATGGGTCGAGGGCAGCGCCCACGCCACCGTCTGTAACCAGTCGGGCAACACCGCCACCGGATAATAAACGGCGCTGACCGGCGCCAACAGGAACACGGTCATCCAGGCCAGACTCTCGGCCCCCAACCCATAGCGCAGGATCAGGGCGATGATCAGAAGTGCCAGCCACCAGCCCATCACGATCAGGTTGACGAAGTACCCGGCTAACGGCAACCCCAGTCCGAACACCGAGTAGTGAAAGATGGGAATGGCCAGCAACGCCGCCGGTACCACCCCGATCAAGGTCCGGATCAGGCTCATGACCAGCATCGCGAGCACCCACTCCAAGGGCCGAAGCGGGCTTACGAACAACTGCCCAAGATTACGCGACCACATTTCCTCCAGAAATGGGACCGATACGCCCAACTGCCCACGGAACAGGACGTCCCACAGCAGAACGGCCGCGATCAACACGCCGCCGCCCTGGGCAACCCAACTGCTGGTAGTGGACATAAATTGACTGATGAAGCCCCACAGCACCATCTGCACGGTGGGCCAGTAGGCAAGTTCTAATAGACGCGGCCACGACCCGCGCAACAGATACCAATACCGGAGAACCATCGCGCCCACCCGGCGCGGCGAAAAAGCGAGCACGACGAGCACCCCTGGGGTAAGAAATACGGAAGCCTGTGCGCCAGCGTACCGCGAGACCGGGGCGCGGGCGGGGTTGCAGGAAAATTGAAACACCATTTGCCGACACCGACTCATCACCTTAATATCCAACTCTGCCTCTCACCGCCAGCAGGGGACCATGAAAGATCCGACCGGTTCGGGCCGGCACGGCGCTACCACGCAAAGCCGTCTGTCGCAAGAACAGGCGCAAGAAATTGCGCGTAAGCATGAGATGCTATACTCGGGACGCATGGGAGGCGCCCGGGCTGTTTTTTCTTTTTGCGACCTTTCCGGGTTAAATCTGTCTGGGCACAATCTGGCGGATGCGGATTTTACCGGGGCTTTGCTCGCAGACTGCAATCTTTCGGGGGCCAAGCTTGACCGCGCGGTCTTTTTCTGCGCCGACCTGCGCCGGGCCAATATGGCGCGGGCATGCCTGCGCCGGTCCGATCTGCGCGGCGCCTGCCTGCGCGGCGCCTTCATGGTCGGCGCCGACCTGTTCGAGGCCGACCTGCGCGAAGGCGTGATTGCGGAGAAGGACCAGCGCGGCAATTTGACCTTCCTGCGGCATGAATTGCGCCCGGCCGAGATGCAGACCGTCGTCCTGGCCAATGCCAACCTGGAACGGGCACGGATGAATGGCATCATCGCCATCCAGGCCGATTTCACCGACGCGGTCATGCGCGGCTGCAAACTGGTCCGGGCCAACCTGCGCCAGTGCAAGATGGTCGGGGCCAATCTGGAGGGCGCCGACCTTTCCGGCTCGGACATGAAGGGCGCCAACCTCCAGGGTGCGGTGCTGATCGGCACCGATATGACCATGGCGAATACCGACGATGTGGACATGACCGGCACGTTGACCGACGCCCCGGCCGGAATCCCGCTCAACAGCCTCAAGGAACCCATCGAGTTCCTGCTCTCCCAGCACGCCCTGTGGGTGGAGACCAGCGGGGCCAGCGGCAAGCCGCTGGATCTATCCAAAGTCGACCTCCGGCCGCTCAAGGACCTGGCCAGCGCCAACCTCACGGCGCTCAAGGCCCACAGTGTGGTGATGTATGGCATGGAGTTGCCGGGCATTCAACTCCAGGGGGCGCAACTCCAAGGGGCCGATCTGCGCGCCACGCGCCTGGTCGGCAGCGACCTGCGCGGCGTCAATCTCACCAACGCCAAGCTGAACAACGCCGACCTGCGCGACTGCAACCTCGGGCCGCTGTTGCTCAGCGCCGATCGAATCCTGCCGGCCCAACTCCAGGGTGCAACCATTCGCTACGCCGATTTGCGGGGCGCCGATTTGCTGCGGACCAGCTTCGTCGGGGCCGACCTGTCCTACTCCACCCTGATCGGGACCAAGTTACGCTCCACGGACTTTACCAACTGCGTGCTCGATACCACCCTGTTTTCCCAAGGTTCCCTGCGTGAAGCGATTTCCGCCGGGTGCAAAGGCCTGCCGGGCTGATTGAGGACCTTCCGCTCAAAGCGGACCGGTGGGCTTGGAACTCGAATGGGGCCTTGACATGGGCGGGAAGCACCGTAGAGTCACCCCTCCCGTAAGACTCGGGTCAGGTCAGAAAGATGTCGTCTGCCGTGCCACCTCTCGAAACGTCTCTCGCTTCTGTGGTCATCACTCTGCCCGACGGGGCCGAGCGCCACTTTCCCGGCCCGGTGACCGGCGCTGGTGTCGCTGCCGCCATCGGCAAACGGCTGGCCCAGGATGCCCTGGCGGTCCGCATCGATGGCCGGTTGTGCGACCTGGCCACCCCCATCGCGACCCATGCCCGGGTCGAGATCGTGACCCGCAGCGACCCCGACGCCCTGGACCTGATTCGCCACGACGCCGCCCATGTGATGGCCGAAGCGGTGCAATCGCTGTTCCCCGGAACCCAGGTGACCATCGGCCCGGCCATCGCCAACGGTTTCTATTACGACTTCGCCCGTCCCGAACCGTTTTCCCTGGAAGATTTGGAACGGATCGAGGGCCGGATGCGGGAGATCATCGCCGCCGACCGGCCGTTCCTCCGCGAGGAGTGGCCGCGCGCGCAGGCCATTCGCTTTTTTCAGGACAAGGGCGAGGCCTATAAGGCCGAGATCATCTCGGACCTGCCGGGCGACCAGGCCATCTCGATCTATCGTCAGGGGGACTGGCTGGACCTGTGCCGCGGCCCCCATCTGCCCTCCACCGGGCGAGTCGGAACCGCGTTCAAGCTGATGAAGCTGGCCGGCGCCTATTGGCGGGGTGATCACCGGAACGAGATGCTGCACCGCATCTACGGCACCGCTTGGCGCGACGACAAGGAACTCAAGGCCCACCTGACCCAGATCGAGGAGGCGGAAAAGCGGGACCATCGCCGGCTGGGCCGCGAGATGGGACTGTTCCATCTTCAAGAGGAAGCGGCCGGCAGCGTCTTCTGGCACCACAAGGGGTGGACGTTGTGGCGGATTCTGGAGGCCTATATCCGGACGCGGCTCGCCGATCATGGCTATGTCGAAGTGCGGACGCCCCAGTTGATCGACCGGGTGTTGTGGGAACAGTCGGGCCATTGGGAAAAGTTCCGGGCCGGCATGTTCACGGCCCTGGCCGATGAAGACAAGGTTCTGGCCCTCAAGCCGATGAACTGCCCCGGCCACGTCCAGATTTATCGGCAGGGCATTAAAAGTTATCGCGATCTGCCGTTACGCCTGGCTGAATTCGGCGCCTGCCATCGCAACGAACCGTCGGGGGCCCTGCATGGCATCATGAGGGTGCGTGCCTTCACCCAGGACGACGCCCACATCTTTTGCACCGAAGACCAGATCACGTCGGAAAGCGTGGCCTTCTGCCAGTTGCTGGAGAGCGTCTATCGGGACCTTGGATTTACCGAGGTCAGCGTCAAGTTCTCGGACCGGCCGCCGGTGCGGGCCGGTTCCGACGCGGTTTGGGACCGTGCCGAGGCCGCCCTGAAGGCCGCCGTCACCGCGGCCGGTCTGCCCTACCATCTTAACCCCGGCGAAGGCGCCTTCTACGGCCCCAAGATCGAGTTCGTGCTGCGCGACGCCATCGGCCGGGACTGGCAGTGCGGCACGCTCCAGGTCGACTATGTGCTGCCGGAACGCCTCGACGCCTCCTATGTCGGCGAGGATGGCGCCCGGCATCGCCCGGTCATGCTCCACCGGGCCATCCTGGGCTCGATGGAACGCTTTATCGGCGTGCTGATCGAACATTATGCCGGTCGTTTCCCGCTCTGGCTGGCGCCGGTGCAGGTGGTGGTGGCCACCATCACCAATGTCGCCGATGCCTATGCCGCCGACGTGACGGCCGCGCTCAAACGGGCCGGGTTGCGGGTGACGCTGGATACCCGCAACGAGAAAATCAATCTCAAGGTTCGGGAACATAGCTTGCAGAAAGTTCCCGTTCTGGTGGTGGTCGGTCATCGCGAAGCCGAGAACCGGTCGGTGGCGTTGCGACGTCTGGGCAGCAAGGACCAAGAGGTGCTTGCCCTTGACGCGGCAATCAATAAACTGAGTGATGAGGCACGGTCCCCGGCAGGGGATCGGGCGGCGGCAGTTCCGTTCTGAGGACCCCCTGCTGATGGTCCTCGCAACCCAACGAGGGAGACGTTTCCATAGCCAGACTACCGAGTGAAGCCCAACCGACCCGCGACGGCCCCCGGGTCAATCGGGAAATCAATGTCCGGAGCGTCCGTCTGGTCGATGCCCAGGGCGAGATGGTGGGTATCGTCATGATCCGCGATGCCCTGATCGCCGCCGAAGAGGCTGGACTGGATTTGGTCGAGGTCGCGCCCAACGCCGACCCGCCGGTCTGCAAGATTCTCGATTACGGCAAGTATAAATACGAGGCCCAAAAGAAAGCTAACGAAGCGCGCAAGAAGCAGAAGATCATCGAAGTCAAAGAAATCAAGATGCGGCCAAACATCGATGATAATGATTACGAGGTCAAAATGCGCAGCGCGCGCCGGTTCATCGAAGAGGGCGACAAGGTCAAGGTGACCATGCGCTTCCGCGGTCGTGAAATGGCTCACCAGGATTTGGGTATGAATGTGCTGATCCGGGTTCGCGACGAGTTGGAAGCCGTGGCCAAGGTCGAGCAGATGCCCAAAGTCGAAGGCCGGCAGATGATCATGGTGTTGGCGCCGAAATAGCGGCGGGCCTGCGCCCGGAGTCATCCAGCCGTTTCGCCCAGCCGGGACTGTGATGCTGTCCCGGCTGGGCGTTGTGTGATCCGGTGGGCGTTGTATGGTCTAGGATGCCTTGCGAAACTCCTGGTGATCACCGCTCCAGCTCCAGTAGTCGTGGGCATTGGAGAAATAGACTCCGATGGCTCCGTCTGCCAGAGCCAGAGCGGCGTGACTCAGCAATCCGCGCTTGATCACCAGATTGCTAGCCACCGCATCCATGAATTGCTTTTTATCCTGGAACTCGTTCAGGTAGTAGACCGCCAGTTCCCGCCCCGCATGGCTTCCAGGTGCGTCGGCCGGCGGTCTGGGCGCACGGTCCACGAAACGGAAAAGGTTGCGTAACCCACCTTCCAGCACATCGGGGGTCAGGATGTCGGTATCGGACTCGCCCGCCTTGTGCCGGACGTAATCCAGGACGGCATAACACTCCATTGGTTCCTCCCCGGGACACTGCCGGTGCGGTGACCGGCCCACAGCCGGCAGCCTACACAATCCGCCCGGAACAGGGCAGTCCAAACCGCCGGCGGCGCCCGGCCCGGAAAGGCTCCGGTGTTTGCGCACCATCCGCTTGACCCGGCGTCAAAAAGCGGGTTTCGATGATCGGGCTCACAGGTGCGGCAGGAGGTGTGGCATGTTCAGCGCATTGGCAATCCAACTGGGACCGCTCTTCGATCAGTTGCTGGTTCCGGTTGTGGTCCTGGTGGCGGCGATGGCCTCGTCGATGGGCGCGGTGTCCACCGGTGATGTCGGCGTCGAAACCCGGTTCGGGGTGGTGGCCACCGAGGAAGTGAAGCCGGGCCTGTATCTGGCGCCGCTGGCCGCCGTCGACCATTATTCGACCAAGGAAATCGCGATTCCCATCGACGACCTGACCCCCAAGGCCGCCGATAATCTGTTTATCCGGCACATGGACGTCACCGTCTATTATCGGGTGACGCCGGGCCATGTCGCACCGCTGGCGATCAAGTACGCCGGACAAAGCCAGGGCTTGCCCGACACGCCGCAAGTGCTGGCGCCCTGTTACCGGCTGGTGGCGACGCTGGCCCGCAACGCCATCTACGAGGGGGTCGCCCGGATCAACAGTCTCCAGGTCCATCAGCAGCGCGAACAGATCGCCAACGAAGTCCAGGCCTCACTCCAGCGTGAACTGGATGCCAAGGATCCGGGGGCGTTCGAGATTTCCCGGGTGGTGATCCGCACCGTGGTCACCGATCCTGCCATCGAACAAGCCATCCAGGATGCCGTCAGCCAGCAAAAGCGCCTCGACGCCATGCAAATCCGGACTCAGATCGCCCAGAAGGAAGCCGATATCCGGCTGACCGAGGCCATCGGCATCGCCAAGGCCAACGAGGCGATCAACCACAGCCTGACCCCCGAATATCTCCAGCACGAGGCCAACGAAGTGTTGCGGACCTTCGCCGCCAAGGGTAACGCCACCACCATCGTGATTCCGGCCAGCATGAACGCCGCCCCATTGATCACGCTCCCGGTCCCCGGGGTCCACAAGGACTGACCAGGCCATGCTCGCCTATTTCCTCGTCGCGATCGGCGGTGCCGTGGGCAGCATGCTCCGGCACTGGCTGTCGGTGACCTTCCACGAGTTCGATATTGATCTGTTTCCGTTTGAGTTGATGCCGGCCAGCTTTCCATGGGCCACGCTGGGCATCAACATCACCGGCTCGCTGCTGATCGGCTTTATCGCCAATTTGCCGGTGGAGTATATCAGCCGCGACGCCCGCCTGTTTTTCATGACCGGGGTCCTGGGCGGCTATACCACGTTTTCGTCGTTCAGTCTTCAGCAGCTCGATATGTTCATGGAAGGCGATGTGGTCTTGGGCCTGTTGTACATCTTCTTCTCGGTCGTGATCGGCCTGTTTGCCGTGGCGTTGGGCTACCTGGCCGCCGGATGGCTTTATTGATTCTCTCTAAAAAATTGATCTTAAGGATGATTCACCCTCAGAAATCGACCGTCCGCCTTGCGGTCGGTTCCAGGGATCGGTGACCCCAGATGTCCATGCCCCTTCGTACCCTGCGCCGCCTGTCCACCATCGCGGTGATGCTGGCCGGCCTCGGCTGGACCCTGGCCGCGGCGCCCGGATGGGCGGTGCTGCCCGACGAAATGCTGGCCGACCCGGCATTGGAGACTCGGGCCCGGGAGATCAGCAAGGATCTGCGCTGCCTGGTCTGCCAGAACCAATCCATCGACGACAGCAACGCCGACCTTGCCCGGGACTTGCGGTTGCTGGTGCGCGAGCGCCTGGTGGCGGGCGACAGCAACGACGCGGTGATCGGCTATCTCACGGCCCGTTACGGCGACTTTGTCCGACTCCGACCGCCGTTCCAGCCCAATACCTGGCTGCTGTGGCTGGCCCCCCCGGCGGTGCTGGCGGCCGGGATGGGCGGCATCGCCTGGCGTCTGCGCCACCGCCGGGCCGCCGACGGCCAGGCACCCCGAACCGCCCCTTTGACCCCCGATGAACAGGAGCGCCTGCGTCGGGTGCTCGACGACACCGGCACCGACCCTGCCCACGCTCGGCCGCGAGGATAACATCATGACCCTGTTCTGGCTGGCCGCGGCGGTGCTCACCGCTGGAGTGGTTGCCGTGTTGGTATCGCCCCTGGTGCGCCGGCCGGCGCCGAGCCCCGGACGCGCCGCCTACGACCTGGAGGTCTACCGGGACCAGTTGGCCGAGTTGGACCGGGATCTGGGACGCGGCACCATCGACGCCGGTCAGGCCGAAGCCGCCCGGGCCGAAATCGGACGCCGCATCCTGGCGGTCGCCCCAGCCGACGGCGCCGACGACGCCCCCGCCCTCGAGACGCCGCCCCGGACCGGCCGCATCACCGTTGCCCTGCTGCTGACGGTCTTCCCGGCCGCCGCACTGATCCTCTATCTGGTGATCGGCCGTCCCGACCTGCCGGCCCAACCGCTCGCCGAACGGGCAAGCCCGGCCGCGGCCGGCAGCATGGCCGGCAACATCACCGAGGCGGTGGCGAGGTTGGCCGAGCGCCTGAAACGGGAGCCCGCCGACCTGGACGGCTGGACGCTGCTGGCCCAGTCCCTGACCCGATTGGACCGACCCGGCGAGGCCGTGGACGCCTGGCGTCAGGCCCTGGCCCTGGCCAAGGAGGACCCCGACATCCAGGGCAGCCTGGCCGACGCCCTGATCACCGCCAACCAGGGGTTGGTGTCCGAAGAAGCCCGGCGGCTGTTCGAAGCCGTCCTGAGCAAACGGCCAGGCGATCCCCAGGCCAGTCACTTCCTGGCGCTGGCCCAGGCCCAAGGCGGCGAGTTCCAAAGCGCGCTCGACCGTTGGGCGGCCCTGGCCGCCGCCAGCCCGGCCGATGCCCCCTGGCTGCCGATGGTCCGGCGCGCCATCGCGGATATGGCCCAACACCTCAATCTTGACCCGGCCAAGGCCACCCCGCCCTCACTGCCGCCCCGGGAAACCGCCACAACCGATGCGCCGGCCGCCGCTACCGGAACCCCAACACCCCAGGCGACCCCAACATCCCCCGAAGACCGAGCGCGGATGATCCGGTCCATGGTCGACGGGCTGGCGGCGCGGCTGGCCACCACACCGGGCGACATCGCCGGCTGGCTGCGACTGGCCCGGGCCTATCAGGTGTTGGGCGAACCCGACCGCCAGCTCGACGCCATCGGCCACGCCCGGACCCAGGCCCCGAACCGTCCCGATGTACTGGTCGCCTATGCCGAAGCCGTGATGGCCGGAGCGCCGTCCGCGGCCGACGCCCGCTTGCCCGCGGACGCAGTCGGGGCCTTCCGGGCGGCGCTGGCCGCAGCCCCCGATACCCCCGAGGCCCTGTGGTTCCTGGGCCTGGACGCGGTTGCGGCCCATCAGCCGGCCGAGGCTCGCGAACTCTGGCGGCGCTTGTTGGGTGACCTGGACCCTTCATCCCCCGATTACGCCGAGGTCAAGGCCCGGCTCGACGGCCTTCCATAAGCAGTTGCCGGATGTCCTCGTTCACCCTCCCCACCACCCTTCATCCGGCCTGGCTGCTCGGCGGCCTGTTCCTGGTTGCCCTAAGCATCCGGGGGCTGGTGGCGCTGATCCGACGGCACCGCATCAGCGCGCGGCGACGAGCCTACCGCGATTATCTGCGCACCGATGTCTGGAAACGGTTGCGGCGGGAAGCCTTGGATCGCGACGGCCGGCGGTGTCGCCTGTGCAACGCCGCCGGCAACCTCCAGGTTCACCACCGCTATTACCCCGAGGTGCTGGGCACCGAAACCACCGATGCCCTGACCACCCTCTGCCGTCGCTGCCACGAAGAGGTCGCCCACCGGGCCGAGCCGTGATCCCGACGCGCCTTAATGAACCATCAGCACCGTCGGTCCCGGGTGGGTCAGGATGTGCCGGGTGGCGCCGCCCAGAATGATCTCGCGCATCCGGCTATGGCCATAGGCCCCCATCACCAACAGGTCGCTTTCCAACTCACCGGCCCGACGCAGGATCGCTGCCCCCACCGAGTCGACGCCGGGCTTGAGCGACGAGACCCTGGCGGCCACGCCATGCCAGGCCAGATACGCCGCCAGTCGATGGCCGGCCCCGGCCGACGACTCCGAGAGGCCGACGGTGACGACATGAACCTGCGCCGCGCCGACCAACCAGGGCAGCGCCGCCGCCACCGCCCGGCTGGCCTCGACCGAGCCGTTCCAAGCCACCGTCACCACCCGCCCCAGGCGCGCGGACGGCGTCCGCACCACCAACACCGGGCGACCGGTAAACAACAACGCCGCATCATAGGCCTCGGTGATGAGACCGCCGGCACCGGAGTTCGGTTCGACCCCGGCAACCACCGTCAGGTCGAACAGCCGACCCTCGGCAGCGACCACCTGATCGATCCGGCCGATGGTTTCCCGCCACCGGACCGTGGCGCCCTGGGACGGCGCCGGACCTTCGGCCTCGGCCATCCCCATCACGGCGGCACGGAAACTGTGCTGCGCGGTCTCGAGCCGGCTTTGGCGCGTGGACTCGGCGGTCTGCATGATTTCGTCAAGCATCAGAGTCGACATGCCGTCACCCAGAACCAACACCGAATCCCTAGGATCGGCCCCAACGAACAAGGCGTCAAGATGGGCGCCGAAGCGTTTTGCCACCGCAGTCGCGGTGTCCAATGCCATCCGGTCGGCACCCGTACCGAGCAACGGCACCAGGATCGTTCTGACAGTCATCGCTTGCCCCTTTTTTTTCTGGCCACCGGTCTGATCGGGTCTGCCGGCTCACAAGATGTCGGGACGCCATCGTCCCCAAACCAGCTCCAAAAGGATCGCCCCGCTGCGGCCAACCGCCCCCGCCCGGCTCGATTTTGCGCGGTTTCGGCGTAATCTGCCGCCCCCCCTGTGGCGGCCGTGCCGCGGGTCCGCAGGAATGCACGCTCGGCAACCGGAAACCTTACCGGGTCCTTGCCAAATTCGTTCGGCTTGCTTATCCCTATGACATATTGTGGTGGCTGCAATGGCTGGCTATGGCTGGCGACGGAGTCGCGGACAGACGGTGGCTTACGGTATACTCGACCGGTAAGCATCCACCGTTCCGGTTGAGGAGGCAAGGCCTCAACTGCCAGGTCAGGCGATACCGGCTCGGGCTAAAAAGGTGGAGGTGAGTGGTGAAAGCAACAGTCGTCGCGGCATGTTTGGGTGTGGTGGGATTGATGGCCGCAGCTTCGCCGGCGGCGGCGCAGGACGATCCCGCGCTGATCAGCATTGGCGGCGGGCTCTATGATCAGACGTCCATCAACCCGGGATTTTTGTTCCTACGGGTTTCGCAGGTCGACAAGCACAAGCAGGCCGCTGATTTCCGTGGTGAATACCGGTTCGGCAACTCGCTGCTGCCGATGATCGAGCCCTATGCCAAACTGAAGCCCTGGATCGGCGCGGAAGCGACGTCGGATGGCGCGGTGTACGGTGTCGGCGGTATTCTGGTCGATGTCCCGCTCGGCCCGTTCGTGTTCACGCCCAGCTTCGGCACCGGACTGTATTCCAGCGGCAGCGGCAAGAATCTCGGTTCGCCGGTGGAATTCCGGTCGATGGTTGAACTGGGTTACGAGTTCGAGAACCAGTCCCGTTTTTCGCTGGGCTACAGCCACATCTCCAACGCCGGGATCACCACCACCAACCCGGGTTCCAATATCCTTTCGGTCTACTACCATGTGCCAGCCAGTTGGCTGCTGGGTCAGTAGTCTGCGGTTAACCCGGGGCTTGCCCCAACACGTGCTGCGATAAGCCCGAAACGCCACCTAGGGGGTGACGTTCCGGGGAGGGGCGCGTTTCGGTGCCTTGTCAAGGGCCGCGCGGTTGATGATCGCGCGGCAATGTGATCGGGCCCCCAAGGAAAGGGCGGGCAAGATGCCCGCGCTCCCAGGGACCAGGCCTAGTCTCGGGCCTGTGGGGTTCTGCCCCTCAGGTCTCGGGCACAGCCATTCCACGAATCACCGCCGGGCGTATCGTGATCTGGTCGTGCCACCGCTTCAGATTGGGAAAGCGTTCCAGCAGCGCCCCGGAAGACAAGGCCGCCGCGGCGATGAACGGATAGCAGGCGATGTCCGCAATGGAATATTCGCCAGCCAGATAATCTTCCACAGCCAATCGTTGGTCCAGGGCGGTATAGCAACGAATCAGCTCACCTTTGAACAGATCAATGGCCGAGGGCAGCTTTTCGGGCAGCCGCACCGAAAACCGGAACATCTCAACCGCGGCCGGCCCGAGATCGCTGATGCCCAGAAAGAACCAACTTAGGCATTCGGCCCGAACGTCGGGGTTCACCGGCAGCAAACGGCCGGTGCGCTCGGCATAATGCAACAGGATAGCCCCGGAGCCGAACAGACGACTCGACGTGCCGTCGGCGGCGGTCTCGACCAGAGCTGGTAACTTGCCGATCGGGCTGAATTTCAGATAACCCGCGGCCCGGTGTTCGCCGGACATCACATCCAGCCGGTGGACCGTGTACGCGAAGCCGAGTTCTTCAAGGAGAATGGAAGCCTTGCGGCCGTTGGGGGTGGCAAAGGTATAAAGGGTGATCATGGGCGGGTCTCCCGGATGCCTTGGTGGACGCCGCAACGGGGGCCACGGGGATGCCGCCACCATCGCCCAACCGGCAGCGGCTTGGCTAGTGACATCTCCATCAACCCTGGTGGTAGCCCGTACCGCTCGCCGACCGGCTTTCCCTGGCACGGACAAACCGTTACCATACCAGTATCGGCTTTCCCGGAAGCCCCCCCGAGCCTTTGAAAGGACCGAAAGGGAAGATTATCGTGACTGTTGTCGCAACGCCTGTCGTGAACAGAAACGCCGATCCTTCGGCGGCCAATCCCATCGCGGATCAGATGGCGCGGCTGGGCCGTGCGGCGCGCGCGGCTGCCGAGGTGCTGGCCCAAGCCCCGACAGACCTTAAGAACGGCGCCCTGATGGCGGCGGCGGAGGCGATCCGGTCCGCCGGAACCACCATTCTGACCGCCAACCGACAGGACGTGGCGGCGGCACGGGAACGCAAGCTGGCCGCGCCGCTGGTTGAGCGACTGATCCTTGACGAGCGGCGACTCGAGGCCATGGCCACCAGCCTGCGAGACATCGCGGCGCTGCCTGACCCGATCGGAACCATCCTCGCCCGTTGGCAGCGCCCTAACGGCCTCGACATCTCTCGGGTCCGGGTGCCGCTGGGCGTGATCGGCATCATTTACGAGTCCCGTCCCAACGTCACCGCCGACGCCGGCGGCCTGTGCCTCAAGGCGGGCAATGCCTGCATCCTGCGGGGCGGTTCGGAAAGTTTTCTGTCGTCCACCGCCATCGCCCGGGCGCTGGCTGAAGGCCTCGAGTCCGCCGGCCTGCCCGCAACCGCCATCCAACTGGTCCCGACCGCCGACCGCGCGGCGGTCGGCATTCTGCTGACCATGACCGACAGCATTGATGTGATCATCCCCCGCGGCGGACGCTCTCTGATCGAGCGGGTGACCGCGGAAAGCCGGATTCCGGTGATCAAGCATCTGGACGGCCTTTGCCACGTCTACGTTGACGGCGCGGCCGACCCGGTCAAGGCCCGGGCGGTGACGCTGAATGCCAAAATGCGCCGAACCTCGGTCTGTGGCGCCGCCGAAACCCTGCTGGTGGACCGCCGCGCCGCCGAAACCCTGCCGCTGCTGGTCGCCGATCTGCTGGCCGCCGGCTGCGAGGTTCGCGGTTGCCCCGAAACCCAAGCCACCGACCCTCGGGTCAAGCCCGCGACGGCCGCGGACTGGGACACCGAGTACCTTGACGCCATCATGTCGGTGCGCGTTGTGAACGGCGTCGCCGACGCCATCGCCCACATCAACCGCCATGGCTCGCACCACACCGACAGCATCGTGACCGAAGATACGGCCACCGCCGAAGCTTTCCTGGCCGGGGTTGACAGCGGAATCGTGCTGTTGAACGCCTCGACTCAGTTTGCCGACGGCGGCGAGTTCGGCATGGGGGCCGAAATCGGCATTTCCACCGGCAAACTCCACGCCCGCGGCCCGGTGGGCGCCGAGCAATTGACCAGCTACAAGTACGTGGTCCGTGGCAACGGCCAGGTCCGGCCCTGACGTGTCGATCCTGCCCCTGCCCCGCCCCACCCGCCCCCGTCGTCCGCTACCCCAACCGCTCAGCGGCGCCGCTTGGGCCGGGCGCCGGGTCGGGCTGCTGGGTGGCTCGTTCAACCCGGCCCATGACGGGCACCGCCACATCAGCCTGTTTGCCTTGCGGGCGCTCCGGTTGCATCAGGTGTGGTGGCTGGTCAGCCCGCAGAATCCGTTAAAGTCGCATCACGGCATGGCGGGGCTGTCTGCACGGCTTGAGGGAGCGCGCCGGGCAATTCCGCACCCTCGGGTGCTAATCTCGGATATTGAGGTCCAACTCAAGACCCGCTATACCGCTGACACCCTGCACCAATTGCAAATCCGTTACCCCAGAACCCGATTCGTCTGGCTGATGGGCGCCGATAATTTGCTGCAACTGCCCCGCTGGCGGCATTGGCGCAGAATCTTCCAGTCCATGCCCGTTGCGGCCTTCAATCGGCCCCCATATTCTCTGAAGGCACCCACCGGACACGCGGCCAAGTGCTATGCCCGTTGCCGGGTCGGGGCATCCCAAGCCGGCCTTCTGGCCGACCGGACGCCGCCGGCCTGGGTGTTTTTGCGTAACCCGCTCCATCCCGCCTCGGCCACCGCCATCCGCAGCAACCGGGGCAAAGGGGGGACGGGCGTTCCGACCAACCCAGGCGGCACAGCCGCACCAGTCGCCGAGTGCAAGAGGTAGAATCATCGACACCCTGACTTCCCTGGCCGCGGTCCCGTCGCGGCCGACACCGCCGACCCCCGAGGACGTTATGGCACTCGTCGGGCGGTCCCTGGACGACGATCAAGCCGTGAGCGTGGTCGTCATCGACCTTGCCGGCAAATCCAGCATGGCCGATTTTCTGGTCATCGCGTCAGGCCGGTCGACGCGCCAAGTCGGCGCCATGGCCGAACATCTCCGCGAACGGTTGAAAGCCGCGGGATTGCCGGGCGTGGAACTGGAAGGCCTCCCCCATTGCGACTGGGTGCTGGTTGACGGTGGAGACGTGATCATTCACCTCTTCCGTCCCGAGGTCCGGGCGTTCTACAATCTGGAAAAGATGTGGGGTGCCGAGTCGCCCGATCCCGAGGCCGGTGAGAGCGAGGACGAACCGATATCGGCGGAAAGCGGCTGGGAAGACACGGATCAGCAATAAAAGGTTCGGGCCCGTCAAGCAGGCGCGAGCATCAGGGTTGCCAAAGGCCGCCGGCCTTTGGTGGGGCTTGTCGCTCCCGTGGGAGGAGTAAAGCCCCTGGTCACCGAAAGTGTGCCGGAACTGAGGAATGCGATTGTGGATCGCCGCGGTTGGCCGGCTCAAGCCCGGTCCGATGCAGGACTTGTATCAGGACTATGCCCGGCGCCTGACTTGGTCGCTGACGCTGCGTGAAGTCGAGGTTCGCCGGCCCTTGCCGGCGGACGAGCGGCGGCGGGAAGAGGCGCGATCCTTGCGCGGCGCTCTACCGGCCGGCGCGGTCCTGGTGGCCCTTGACGAACGCGGGTCAACGCTTGGCAGCGTCGCTTTCGCCCAGCGTCTGGCCATGTGGCGGGACAACGGCGTCGGTGATCTGGCATTCCTGATTGGCGGGGCCGACGGCCTCGACCCGGCCTTGCCCGAAACCGCCGATATGGTGCTATGTTTCGGCACGATGACTTGGCCACACCAGTTGGTTCGCGTTATGCTCGCGGAGCAGATCTACCGGGCCCAACAGATTCTGGCCGGCCACCCTTATCATCGGGCCTGAGGGGCGGTGGTCCCAAGGCCGCCGTGGGTCAGGGCCACCATTTGTTAAGGCCATCATTCGTAAGGTCACCGTTTCAGAGGGTTCTGCCCAAGTCCGCCACGAGGTCGCCATGAGTGTGTTTGTCATCCTGTTCCTGATCGGAGTCGCTATCTTGTGGTTGAATCCGCCATCGGCGGGCCATCACTGAAACTGGAGTCTAACCAACCATGACGACAGTGTCCCCTGGGCGACGCCCGGTGGTTTTATGTGTCCTTGACGGTTGGGGCTACCGCGAGGATACGGCCGACAATGCCATCGCGCTTGGCCATACGCCCGTGTGGGATCGGCTGTGGGCCGCCGGCCCTAAAGCACTCCTCGAAGCCAGCGAAGTGAATGTCGGCCTGCCAAAAGGACAAATGGGCAACTCCGAGGTTGGGCACATGAATCTGGGCGCCGGTCGGGTGGTGTACCAGGACTTGCCGATCATCGATCAGGCGGTGGCCAGCGGCGAACTCGGTGCCAACCCGGTCTTGGGGCAAGTCATCGCCCGGCTACGGGGCAGCGGCGGCCGATGTCACCTGATGGGTCTGCTGTCCCCCGGCGGCGTCCATTCCCACCAGGATCATCTGGTCGCCTTGGCCGCCGCCCTGGCCGCAGCCGACGTGCCGGTGGTGATCCATGCCTTCACCGACGGCCGCGACGTGCCGCCCCAAAGCGCCCGCGAGCAACTGGCAACATTCCTGGCAGACTGCGCCGACCTGCCCGGCGTCAGGATCGGAACGGTGATCGGCCGCTATTACGCCATGGACCGGGACAACCGGTGGGAACGGGTGGCGCGCGCCTATGCCGCGCTGATGGACGGCGCGGGCGAGCGTCGGGCGGACGACCCGGTGGCCGCGATCGAGCAGAGTTATGCCGAGACCATCACCGACGAGTTTGTGCTGCCCACCGTCATCAATGGCTATTCGGGCATGGCGGATGGCGACGGGCTGATCATGGCCAACTTCCGAACCGACCGCGCCCGCGAGTTGCTCACGGCGTTGTTGGACCCGGACTTTACCGGCTTTCCGCGGCCCCGGCGCGCCGCTTTGGCCGCCGCCGCCGGAATGGTCGAGTATTCAGCCGACCTCAACCGCTTTCTGGATACGCTTTTTGCACCGAAACAGCTAAACCGAGTTCTGGGCCAAGTCGTATCCGATGCCGGATTGACCCAATTACGCATCGCCGAAACCGAAAAGTATCCGCACGTCACCTTCTTTTTTAATGGCGGCGAAGAGCGGCAGTATCCGGGCGAAGAGCGCATCCTGGTCCCATCCCCCAAAGTCGCAACCTACGATCTCAAGCCCGAGATGGCGGCGGAGGAAGTCACCGACCGGTTGGTGGCAGCCCTGGACAGCGCCGCCTTCGATCTGGTGGTGGTCAATTACGCCAATCCCGACATGGTCGGTCATACCGGCGACCTTTCGGCGGCGATCAAGGCGGTCGAAGCGGTGGACCGCAGCCTCGGCCGGTTAGAGGCCGCGGTCCGGGCTCGGGGTGGCGTACTGCTGGTCACAGCGGATCATGGCAATTGCGAAGTGATGCGGGATTCCGGGACCGGTGGCCCGCACACGGCCCATACGTTGGAGCGGGTGCCGGTCATCCTGGTCAACGGCCCCCCGGATGTTACACTGGCCAATGGCCGACTGGCCGACGTGGCCCCGACGCTGCTGGACCTGCTGGGCCTGCCCCAGCCAGTGGAGATGACCGGGCAACCACTGATCGTCCCGCCCGCGACACCGGCGCGGGCGACGGGTTGGCCGGAAGCCGAGCCGAGATCCGAACGTCATGGACCGGGAAAATGATGGGCCGGAACAATCATGAGCATGCCTCGGCAGACGGTAATGATGGCGGTGGGAGGGCTGCTGCTGGCGGTGGCCGGTAACGCCGCCGCCGACCCGACCGCGGCATCCGACCAGACCCTGAAACGACTCGAGCAGGACCTGTCCACCGGCCGCGACCGTCAGAACCGGTTGGACCACCAGTCGGCGACCCTCAAGGCCAATCTGGAGGCTTTGCGCGCCCGCCTGATCGATGCGTCCGACGCGGCATCGCGCCAACAGGCGACGTTAAACCAACTGGAGGCCACCCTGGCCGGCCTCGAAACCGAGGAACGGGAACAGACCAACGCCATCGCCACCCACCGGCGGGATATCGCCAAATTGGTCGGTGCCCTTTATCGCCTCAGCCTGACGCCGCCCGAAGCCCTGATCGTCCGGCCCGAAGCGCCGACCGACGCCGTCCGCGCCGCGCTGTTGCTGCGCCACGCCCTGCCCGCCCTGCACAGCCGCACCGAGGCGTTGGCACACTCGCTTGATCGGCTTCAGGACCTGCGCCGCCGCTTGAAGGCCCGACACGACGAAGCCGCAGCGACCCGAAGCGCCCTGGCGACGCGGTTGGCCGAAGTCGGCAAAATGGTGACGGAACGAGAGGCCCTGGCGCGGGAAACCGAGGCCGAGCGCCAGCAAAACACCCAGAAAATGGCCGCCCTGGCGGCACAAGCCACCGACCTGCGCCAGTTGTTGGAGCAAATCGAGGCCGACCACCGGGCCGAGGCGGAACGCGGGACCGGCCCCGAGCCGCCCCTGACCGAACCGGTCTCGCGGACACTGGATTCAAAGCAAACCCACCACATCGACCGACCGCCGACGGCGGCCGCGCCACCCATACCGGGACCGGATCCCTATGGGATCATGGAGGGGTTGCGCCTGCCCGCCGCGGGTCGAATCGCCTTGGCCTACGGCGCGGTCGACCGTTTCGGCACCACCAGCCGGGGCATCCACATCGTCAGCGAACCCGGGACACCCGTGGTCGCGCCGCTGAACGGCACCATCAAATTCGCCGGTCGCTTCCGCAACTACGGGCAGATCTTGATCGTCGAACACAGCAATGGATATCATAGCCTTATTGCCGGATTGGGACGGATCGACACCGTGGTCGGCCGACAGGTCTCGGCAGGAGAGCCGGTCGGCGTGGTCGCCGACCCGGCGGATGGCGTCCCCGACCTCTATTTTGAACTCAGGCGAAACGGTCAGCCGATCAATCCGCGGCGTGGCATCCCTGCTCTGGACGGAAAAGGACAAGGGTAGATGATCAAGTTCCTGGTTAGCGCCACCATGGCGTGCCTTATGTTGCTCCTGGCACCGGGAGGAATCGCTGCCGAATCGAGCACTTCCGAGACCTACCGGCAGCTTAATCTTTTCGGCGACGTCTTCGAGCGGGTACGCTCCGAATATGTGGAGCCGGTTCCCGACGAACAGCTCATCGAATCCGCCATCAACGGCATGCTGACCTCGCTGGACCCTCATTCCAGCTATCTGAACAAAAAGAACTTCCAGGACATGCAGGTGCAGACCCGGGGTGAGTTCGGCGGGCTCGGCATCGAGGTGACCATGGAAAACGGCGTGATCAAGGTGGTTTCGCCCATCGACGACACGCCGGCCTACCGCGCCGGGCTGAAATCGGGCGACCTGATCACCCACCTCAACGGCGAGGCGGTGCTGGGCATGACCCTCAACGATGCCGTCGATAAAATGCGCGGCCCGGTCGGGACCGACATCAAGGTCACGGTGCGGCGCGGGGATACCGCCGAACCGTTCGACGTCACCATGACCCGGGCGGTGATCAAGATTCAGTCGGTTCGCTTCCGGACCGAAGGAACCGTCGGGTACCTCCGGATCACCACCTTCAACGAACAAACCCAAAGCGGGCTGGAAAAGGCCATCTCGGCCATCAAAGAACAGCTTGGCAAAAGCCTGGCCGGGTATGTGCTGGACCTGCGCAACAATCCGGGCGGACTGCTCGATCAGGCGATATCGGTTTCCAACACCTTCCTTGACCACGGCGAGATCGTGTCGACCCGGGGCCGCCGGCCCGAAGACACCCAGCGTTACAACGCCAAGCCCGGCGGCAATCTTGCCGGCGACCTGCCGATGGTGGTGCTGGTCAATGGCGGTTCCGCATCGGCCTCGGAAATCGTCGCCGGCGCCCTTCAAGACCATCACCGTGCCGTGATCATGGGAACCCAGTCGTTTGGTAAGGGGTCGGTCCAAACCATCATCCCCATCGCCGGCCACGGCGCCATTCGCCTGACCACGTCGCGCTACTACACCCCCTCGGGCCGTTCGATCCAACAGCTTGGCATCACCCCGGACATTGAGGTTCGGCAGGCCCGGCTCGAGGACACCGAACAACCGGCCCAACGTCACCGGGAGGCCGATCTGAGGGGGGCGTTGCGCAACGACAACCAAGCCGCCGCCGCACCGTCAGGGACCACGCCACCGGCCAAGGAAAACCCGGCCGCACCGGCACCGGCACCGGCAACAGCACCGGCACCCGCGACGCCCACGGCACCGGCACCGGCAACCCCCGGAGCGCCTTCGCCAGCCCCGGCAACGCCGCCCACCGTCGAACCCGGCGATGACGGCGCCGACACCGGCAAACGTGGCGCCATCGATTACCAACTGGAGCGTTCCCTTGACCTGTTGCGCGGAATCGCCCTGTTCCGCGCCCACAGCGTCGACTAACCCCCTGAACCCCTGACCCCCGGTGAAACTCAAACTCTCCCTCCCCCGGCTACCGCTTCGCTTCGGCGCGTTATGGCGCCGGCGGGGGGAGAGCACCGGTTCCCACGATCGGACGTTGCAGTCATTACTACCCGCACCGTTCCCGGCCGCAATGCTGTTGGTGCTTGGCATCGTCCTCGGTGCTGCCCTGTGGCTGTGGCTGAACGCCGACGAAACCCTGGCGGAGCGAAGCCAGGCGGTACCCCAAGTCAAGGTTCTGGTGGCGGGCGGCGTACCGCCCCTGGTGGTCCCGCCGCCGGCCAAGCTCACCGACTCCCCTCAACCGGCCAAGCCGTCAACGCCCCCGCCGGCCGAGGCGCCTGGCCCCGGCCCGGACGACGTCATTCCCCTGACCAAAGCACCGGCCTCGGGACTGACCGAAGACACCCGCAACGGCCTGTTGCCGATCATCGGGGCCGATGGCCGGCAGCCGTGGCAGGTTTACGCGCGACCCTTTTCCGCCGCCGACAAGCGCGGTCGTATTGTGATCATCATCGGTCAGATGGGTCTGGCCGGCGCCGCCACGGGGCTTGCCCTGCAAAGGCTGCCGCCGGGGGTCACCCTCGCCTTTGTTCCGGTCGCCGACCGCCTCGAAGGCTGGATCGATGCCGCGCGTGGCGAAGGTCACGAGGTGATCTTGAGCGTGCCGATGGAGCCGCTCGGCTACCCCCACGACGACCCTGGTCCCAACACGCTGCTGCTCGGCCTCGACCCCGCCCACAACGTCGATCGCCTGGAATGGGCGCTCGGGCGATTCGCCGGCTATGTTGGAATCACCAGTCCCTCGGGGACCCGCTTTCAAGCCGATTCGGCAGCCCTGCGCCCGGTGATGGAAGTGGTCAAGAAACGCGGTCTGATCTTTCTCGAGGCCGGCACGACGCCCCGCAGTACCGGGGAATCGCTCGCGGTTCAATTGGACGTGCCGCGCGTCCGCGTCGACCGCGTGATCGACCAGGACGCCTCCCGCAGCGCCATCGACGCCCAATTGGCAGGGTTGGAGGCCACGGCCCTTGGGTCCGGTATTGCGGTCGGAATGGGTGACCCCTACCCGACCACGTTGGAGCGCATCGCCAAATGGGTGCCGCTGCTGTCGGACAAGAAGTTAGTCCTGGTGCCGCTCTCGGCCGCCGTCAATCGCCAAAAGCCGCTCCCGCCGCCCCCGCCCGAGGAAAAACATTAACATTTGAAAGCCTTGATGCCATGAGCGGTCAATCTGCCGGTGCCCACCTGCCTTACCGACCGTGTGTCGGCATTCTCTTATTCAAAGAACCCAAGCAGGTCTTTGTCGCTCAACGGTGCGATACGCCCGGCGCCTGGCAAATGCCGCAAGGCGGCATTGATCCAGGCGAAACACCCGCGGAGGCGGCACTCCGCGAACTCGCCGAGGAAATTGGCACCAACCAGGCGGAATTGGTGGCAGAAACCCGGAACTGGTTGCGTTACGACCTGCCCGACCATTTAATCGGCACCGTCTGGCACGGACGCTGGCGCGGCCAGCAACAAAAATGGTTCGCGGCCCGCTTTCTTGGCACCGACCAAGACATCAATCTAGCCACCGCTCATCCCGAGTTCGACGCTTGGCGTTGGGTCGCGCCCGAACACCTCGTGTCCCTGGTGGTTCCGTTCAAGCAAGACGTCTATCGCGCCGTGGTCGCCGAACTGTTGCCGGCGCTCCGATAGTCGGCATTCGCCGCCCAGGCCGCGAGGCCTCGAAACGCTCGCCGTTGAGAGCGCAGGCGTCTCGCCCGCCCCGTTTGCGGCCGGGACGGCCGCAGTCCGGACTCTGCAACCTGATCGGAAACCGCTCTCGTCAAGCGGCCGACCGTTCCAAGCGCCCAACCCGATTTTCCACCAGCCACCACGCGGCCCGCCGGGCAAGGCCAGCCAAACGAGATTGCGGACTGAGGCCCCAGGCCTTCATGGCCATCCCCACCGCACGTTCGATATGGTGGCGACGGTACAGGCGAAAGGCCCGGCGTTCGTAAGCCTGACTGGCCCGCAGCCGATGATACGGTTCCCCGCCGCCGTTGGCGGCATGGTAAGCACACGCCAATTCGTCGTCCTGGGTTTCCAGGACCCGGCCAATCCCGACCCAAGCCCGCTGGAACCACCCGACCCGATCCCTGAGCAGATAAGGCTTCATATAGGTCAGGAACAATTTGTAGTGCCGATACTCGTCGGCGGCGATGCGCTGGCAAATCAGGCGCAGCACCGGTTCCCGAGTGGCCTCGGCCACTGCGCTATAAAAGGAACTGGTGCCGGTTTCGACCATGCATCGGGCAACCAACTCGCCGCTGCACGACCCGCGTATCGATGCGTTTCCTGACCCTTCCGGTAGCCGATAGGTGCCTCGAAACCGATCAACCGCCACTTCGAAGTTAAAGCTGGGGTCGACCCGCGCAGCCCACCGTCCCAACGCGAGCCCATGCTGGACCTCTTCCGCAGCCCACTCCCGCGCCATCGCCTGAAACGACGGATCTTCGGCAAAGACCTTGCCGAGATAGGTCGCATAACTGTCGGCATTATATTCGACCAGTGCCGCGGCCTTGATCACCGCCAGCAGATCGTGATCAACCTCGGCCGGGGCAAGCCGGTCCCAAGGAATATCGTCAAGCGTCCAATGATTCCGTGCCATCTCGTCGAGCCATGTTCTCGTGATCCGTCGGCCTCGTCTCGCGGTGAGCGTTGCCGCCGCCCACCCCTTCCCCAGATCAGATCGCCAGCCAAACGCGCGCCAGCACCCCGTCAAACGGTCTCGTGACTTCCTGCGGCGTCAAAGATTGCCTGTAACTGAGCTTTGGCAATTTCAAGTTGACTGGTGGCCTGATCCCGTTCGTCGTCGGTCTTGGCATCCTCCAAGTCTTCGGTAAAGTTCTTAATATCTTGCTCGGCTGTCGCACGATCAAGCCTGTCGACCTTGACCGCCTTTTCAATCAGGACCGTGATTCTTTCCCCCGTCACCTCGGCAAACCCCCCGGTGACGAAAATCCGGTCGGTGACCCGACTGTCTTCGTAGATGGTGATTGCGCCGGGGCGTACCGTCGTAATCATCGGAACATGGCCAGCCAAAACGCCATAGTCGCCGTCGCCCCCAGGCACCACCACCATATCCACCAACTGGGTCACCAGCACTTCTTCCGGTGTCACCAGCTCGAATTCGACCATTTCAGCCATCGTTCGTGTTCCTTGGCTCTCTCCCGCACGCGGGAGAGAGCGTTATAACGGACCCCGGTTCAACACCCCGCCCGGAGCCTCAGGCGATCTTGCCCGCGCGCCTCAGGCGACCTCGGCCGCCATCTTCTTGGCCTTGGCCACCGCCTCGTCGATGGTGCCGACCATGTAGAAGGCGGCTTCCGGCAGATGGTCGTATTCACCGTCAACGATGCCCTTGAAACCCTTAATGGTATCATCCAGGCTGACCAGAACGCCGGGGCTTCCGGTGAAGACTTCGGCGACATGGAACGGCTGGGACAGGAACCGCTGGATCTTACGCGCCCGGGACACGGTTAACTTGTCTTCTTCCGACAACTCGTCCATGCCCAGGATCGCGATGATGTCCTGGAGCGACTTGTAGGTCTGAAGAACTTTCTGGACGCTCCGGGCGACGCTGTAGTGATGCTCGCCCACAACCCGGGGGTCAAGGATACGGCTGGTCGAGTCGAGCGGGTCCACCGCCGGGTAAATTCCCAGTTCGGCGATTTGACGGCTCAACACCGTCGTGGCGTCAAGGTGGGCAAACGACGTGGCCGGCGCGGGGTCGGTCAAGTCGTCGGCCGGCACGTAAATGGCCTGCACCGAGGTGATCGACCCCTTCTTGGTGGTGGTGATGCGTTCCTGGAGCGCGCCCATGTCCGTAGCCAACGTCGGCTGATAGCCCACCGCCGAAGGAATACGGCCCAGCAGCGCCGACACTTCCGAACCCGCCTGGGTAAACCGGAAGATATTGTCGATGAACAGCAGCACGTCCTGACCTTCGGCATCGCGGAAATATTCCGCCAGGGTCAGGCCGGTCAACCCGACCCGGGCACGAGCA
>CAIYNU010000090.1 GCA_903927615.1 uncultured Rhodospirillales bacterium
CAAACCCTTGATTCGCGTTAGTTAGGGTAATCTCATGGCCATTATCAAACTCTCAGGATTAACCATAATTGCATATGTAATTTTTTAATATTTTTCCATTATAAAATATAAAATGCTGTATAATTCAGGACTTCTAACAAATCCATATCGGATTGTTAGCCTTGATCGATCCCATGCCGCCGTTCTTACCCCAGTCCATTCCCCGTTTATGACACACATATAAATTTTTAGATATTATATTTCTCTTTCATTTCGGTAAAGACAACCCCTCGCAGAAACCCCTTTACTCGACGCTCAATCGCAGTAGATTTGACCGGCTGATCGGGGCGTTCAACAGCCGTCCTCATCACGCAACAGCACTCCAAGTCAGGTCCAGCAACCGGCCACCAGCCATAGAATAGCGATGGCACCCTGGTGACCCAATCTGGCTCCTCACCTGGGGAGCGTGTCCTCAACAACAGGAGAGTCGATTGATGCGTGTCGTCCTTTGGGCATTTGCCCTGGTCCTTGCCCTGGCCGTTCCCGGCGCAGCACGCGCCGATGTTGTCGGCAGCTACAAATACACGGGCACCGAGACCGATGGTTCGGTCGAAACGCCCGGCGTCGTCAAGGTCACGGCGGAACCTTCGGGAGCCTATAGCGTCGTTTGGGATGGGGGTGACTATGTCGGCGTCGGTCAGGTGATTGGCAACCTGTTCGCCATCGCCGCCGTGGCGGACGGCAAGAACACCATCATGCTTCTGACCATCAATCCCGACGGCAGCGTGTCCGGCCCCTGGTGGCGGCGCAAGGATCCGGGGAACAAAGGAACCGAATCCTGGACCCACAACTGACATCTCACAGGAAACACCTTCCGGGCGGTGATCCTGCCGCCCGGACCTTCCGGCCAGCCGACCGAGCGCGCCGAAACCGGTGGACCTGCCCGGACCAGGCCGCCCTCACGCCGGCTCGTCGATTTTCTTGCTGTCCAGGTCCCGGCGGGCCCGTTCGCGTGTCTTGGTCTCGGCTTGAGCGTCGGTTTTGGTCCGGCCGAACTTTGCGCGATTGCTTGCGGCTTCCTGGTCGCGGCGGGCCTGATCCCGCAGCTTGCGATACCGATTAAGGTTAATGATTTCGCCCATCTCGCCCTCCCCTTCCGAGTCGTCGGCGCTTGCGGTCGGCTCATGATACCGGTTGTTGGTGTTCATTTTGTGGTGCCGTTTTAGCGGAACCGGTGAGGCGTTGCTTCTTCGCGCCCGGCACTTTAGTCTAGCCGATCGTGCCGACAGTGCAAGATGAACCGGCACAGGGCTCGCCACCGATCCGGCCGGGGCCGGCAACGTTGGAATCCTGGACGTGAAAAAGCTGAGCGTCGTTGCCCTGACCCTGCTGCTCCTGCTGGCCAGCGGCTTGTTTGTGATCCCCAACCTGATGGACTGGAGCCGCTTCAAGGCCCCCTTGGCCGAGGCCTTGAGCGCGGCCTGCGGACGGCCGGTTGCGCTGGCGGGCGACGTCCGCTTTTCGGTGCTGCCGACCCCGGCCTTCTCCGCCACCGAGATTGCTGTCGCCAACCCGCCGGGCGCAGCCGAGCCGCGGTTGC
Organism: uncultured Rhodospirillales bacterium; assembly: GCA_903927615.1. Lineage (GTDB taxonomy): Bacteria > Pseudomonadota > Alphaproteobacteria > Azospirillales > Azospirillaceae > BOG-933. Next base: position 1,580 of record CAIYNU010000090.1, read on the forward strand.
TTCATCTGGGGCGACTCGACGCCCGGGTGGCGCTGTTGCCGCTGCTGGCAGGGCGGATCGAAATCAACACGATCGTCCTTGATCACCCGACCCTGGTTCTGGAAACCCTGGCCGATGGCCGGCGCGGCTGGCTGCCGGGGGCGGGCGGACCATCGTCCACCGCCCCCCCGATCCTGCGCCTGGATCGCATCGACGTGACCAACGGCACCATGGTGTGGCAGGATGACGCGGCGGGCACGGCGATCCGGCTGACCGCCATCCAGGGCCGGCTCGACGCCGGCAGCCTGGCGGGACCGTTCGATGTGCGCGGCCAGGCGGCGATCCAAGGCATTCCGGCCCGGTTGGACGCCACTGTCGGCAGCCTCGGCGCCGACGGGGCGATGCCGGTCAGGTTGGCCCTGGCCCTCAGCGACGGCAGCGCCCGTCTGCACTTTGCCGGTCTTGCCACCACCGGTCCGGCGCTCCGGCTCCAGGGTGACGGGCGCATCGAGGCGGCCCACCCGGCCCGGTTGCTGAGCCAACTCACCACGGCGCTCGGAGCCCCGATGGCGACCGGCGGCCTGCCGCCCGCGCTGGATCAGCCGCTGTCCGCCCGCACGGCCCTGGACGCCGGCGCCGCCGGGATCACCCTGACCGGAATGGACCTCGACCTTGGCGGAACCAAGGCAGCCGGGAGCGCCCGCTTTTCCCCGGGCACGCCCCCGGCCTTCGAACTGCACCTGGCCACGCCCCGGCTGGATCTGGCGCCCTGGCTGGTCGGCAACGCCACCGCCGCCGACCTTGCCGGGCTTCGGCTGCCTCTGGGCGCCTCGCTCCGGCTCGACCTGGCCGCGGACGCCCTGGCCCTCGGGCACGAAGGTTTGCACCAGGCCCGGCTTGCGCTCCGGCTGGCCGATGGCACCCTCACCGTCGAGCGGTTGACCGCCTTGGGACCGGGCGGCTCCGAACTGACCATCGCGGGCAGCCTGGTGCGCACCGATGACCAACCGGTGGTCGATGCCACCGTCGAGGCAGACACCGACAACCTGAGGCTGCTGCTGGACGCCTTGGGACTGGGGGGCAGCCTTGACGCCGATGCCCTGCCCGCCGACCGCCTGCGCCGGGTCTCGCTGATCGCGCGATTGCGTGGTCGCCCCGACGACTTTCAGATCACCGGCACCGACCTGCGGATCGATACCACCCGCGTCAAAGGCGGAATCGCCTACCGCAACCATGGCCGGCCGGCCTTCGGGGTTCGACTGGCCCTTGATCACCTTGACCTGGACGCCTACCGGGACCCCAACCACCCGCCGGGTGGCGCCCAAGCGGACAGCAGACGGCCCGGCGAGCCTTGGCCCGGAGGGCCGTGGTTAGACGTGCTGCACCGGGGACTCGGCGTGGCCCTGACCCGGGCCGATGTCAACCTGGAGGCTCATCTCGGCCATTTGGTGGTGGACGGCCTGGCCATGCGCGACCTGGACCTGGACCTGACCGCCGATCACGGCGCCCTGACCATCCGGCGTGCCCAGGTGGCCGAACTGGCCGGAATCGCCGCCCAACTCCACGGCAAACTGGCGGGCCTCGCGCCCATGCGCGGCGCCGACCTGGACTTCGCCGCGGAAATCGGTTCGGCGGCGGCGCTGGAGCGGCTGAGCGGCGCCGCCCTGCCGCAGTCGCTGCACCGGCTCGGCGCCTTTAAGCTGACCGGCCATGCCGCCGGTGACGGCGAACGGCTGGGGCTCGCCCTCACGGCCGAGGGCGCGGGCGGACGGATCGCGTTCACGGGAGCCCTGGCTCCGGCGGCCCGGCGGCTGGCCGAGCCGATCCAAATCCATGCGGTTTTCCCCGAAACCGGCCCGATCATCCGCCTGTTTGCCCCCAACTACCAGACCGAGACCGGCGACGAGCCCGGCGCCACCGACCTTTCCGGGGCGCTGGCCGGCGATACCGGCCGGCTGCACCTGACCGGACTGGCCGGCACCGTGGCCGGCATCACGCTCCAGGGGCGGATCGATGCGGATTTGACCGGACCGCAGCCGTCCCTGGATGCCCGGCTTCAGGCCGGCGAGATCGTGCTCGACCGGTTGCTGCCGGCCTCCGAAGCGCCGGCGCCGCGTCACTGGTTCACCCTATGGCCACGGGCCGCCGCGCCCGAATCCCGGCATTGGTCCACCGACCCGCTCCCCCTCGCCTGGCTGGCGGCGGTGGACGGACGCCTGGTCCTCGACGCCGCCGGACTGACCGTCGGCAACCGACGGTTGGGCGCTCCGGCGGTGCGGGCGACGCTCAGCGGCGGCACCTTGCGGCTCGAGCAGTTCGACGGCGAACTGATGCAGGGCCGGTTCAGCACCGTCGGCCGGCTGGCAACCCAGACCACCGGCGCGGCGCCGGGAACCGACGCCGGGACCGCGACCGTGACCGCCGACGCGGCGCTGACCATGACACTGGTAGGCGCCCGGATCGAACGCGGCCTGCTGTATGCCGGCACCGTCCCCCACGCCGTGGACGTCACCACCGGCACCCTGAACGTCGATCTCGATGTCAAGGCCCGGGGCGACAGCGAGGAGACTCTGATCCGCAGCCTGGGCGGCACCGGCCAGATGGCCATCCGCGACGGCCGGTTGCAGGGAATCGACCTCCCCGATCTCGACCGCCGCCTGGCCGCCATCCAGCGCCCCCAGGATGCCGTCGGCTTGCTGACGCCGGGCGGCCTGGACGAGGCCGACGGCGAAACGCCCTTCGACCGCCTGACCGGGTCCGTCACGGTGGACCACGGGATTGCCGCCACCAACGACCTGACCCTCGCCGCGCAGAGCGGCACCGGCGAAACCCAAGGCTTCGTCGATCTGCCCAACCGGGTTCTGAATCTGACCATGCATGTGCGGGTTCCGCACAACCCGCCGCTGCCGATCATCGGCGTCACCCTTGGCGGCACGCTTGATCACCCCCACCGCGGCATCGACACCCGGGAGCTTCAGAGCTACGTTGCCCAGCGGTTTACCGCCGCCCTGGCGCCGAAACCGGCGGCGCCCGGGGCCGTCGGCCCGGGGGAGTTCCTGCGCAACCTGTTCCGAAGCCCGACACCGTCCCCGTCTCCGACCCCTTAAGCCGGCCGGCCGGCCATCAAGGAGCATCGCCCATGACGCCGCTGAGCCTCCTGCTCAACCTCTTATGGATTGTCCTGGGCGGTCTCGCCATGGCGGTCGCCTGGGTCATTGCCGGGCTGATCCTGGCCGTCACCATCATCGGACTGCCCTGGACCCGGGCGGCTTTCGTGCTGGCGCTCTACCACCTGGCCCCGTTCGGCCGGACCATCGTGCGACGCGACCGGATCGACGGCGTCCCCACCCTCGGAACCGGCCCGTTCGGCTTTATCGGCAATCTGATCTGGCTGGTGCTGGCCGGTTGGTGGCTGGCGCTGGCCCATCTGGCGCTGGCGATCCCCTACGCCGTCACCATCATCGGTCTGCCCTTTGCCTGGGCCCATCTGAAACTGGCCGCAGCCGCGTTGTGCCCGATCGGCATGACCATCATCCCCACCGACGACCCGCTGCCGCGTCCGTCAAGACGCTGATCCCGGCGTGTTCTTAAGGACGCCGGGGGCGGCGGCGGCAGGGGGGAAAAATCCCAACGCCATTCGGACTCGCGCTACATCGGCACCCGCTACATCGGCACCGTCACCGTGACACGCAGGCCACCGTCCGGGCGGTTGGCCAGAGTGACGTCACCACCATGCCCCCGAACGATGGTGCGGGCCACCGCCAGGCCGAGGCCGGTCCCGCCGGTGTCGCGCGAGCGTGACGACTCCAGGCGATAGAAGGGCTGAAACACCGTCTCCAACAGCGCCGCGGGAATCCCCGGACCGGAATCGTCAATGGTCACCACCGCCTGTCCCCCATCCGCCACCAGCATGACCTCGGCACTGCCGCCGTAATGAAGAGCGTTGTCGATCAGGTTCGCCAGCGCCCGGCGCATGGCCACCGGCCGGCAGACCACCGCCAGATGCGCCGGCCCGACATAGGCGGCGGCGGCGCCGGCATCGATGCGATCGTCGCACAAACTCTGCAACAGATCGGCCAGATCGGCCGGCACCCGCGCTTCGTGCTGGGCATCGTCGCGGGCGAAAGCCAGCGTGCCGTTGATCATGGCCTCCATCTCATCGAGATCGGCCAGCATTTTGCGTTGCAATTCCGCATCTTCGATGAACTCGGCACGCAACCGCATGCGAGTCAGCGGTGTCCGCAGGTCGTGGCCGATGGCGGCGACCATCCGGGTCCGGTCCTCAACGAAACGGGTGAGGCGCTCCTGCATGCGGTTCACCGCATGGGTGGCGGCGCGCAACTCGCGCGGCCCGGTTTCGGCCAGGGGCGGCGCGGCCCCGTCGACGCCCAAACGCTCGGCCGCCACTGCGAAGGCCGCCAGCGGCGCGGTCAGCCGACGCGCCGCCAGCAGCGACACCACCGTGATCACGGCGGCGATCAGCACCATCCACAAAGCGAAACGCACCAATCGAAAGGCACCGTCCGGGGCATTGGTCGCCGAGAACACCAGCCAGCTCCCGTCGTTCAGACCGATGGCCAGCCGCAGCGTCCGCACCCGATGCATGGTGTCGCCCCCGGCCAGCGGTCCGGCCGGGGGCGCCAGAAGGGGATCGTTGCGCATCTCGGTCAGGATTTCCCGGGCAGAATCCCCGAGCGCCTCGCCCAGGTGACTGCGGAACAGTTCGAGACCCGGGCCCACGTGACGGGATTCGAAAGACGGCCGGCTTTTCACCCACTCGACGCCCAGCACCGGGTCATCCAGCGCATGCACCACCCGCGGCCGGTCGGCGACCGCGGTCGCCGCCACCAATTGCACCACCGCCACCACCCGGTCGAACAGCTCGACGCGGCTGTGCATCGGCCGGCCCTGGCCACGATCGGTCAGGTAAACCAGGGCGCTGATCGCCTGGGCGAGCAGCAGCGCCAGCACCACCGTCAACGCCATGCGGGCGGCGATGCCGTCGGGCACCAGCCGTCGCCATGACCGCCGGGCCATCCCCCCGGTCCCGGTCACTTCTCCACCCTGACGCTGGCGGCGAACAGGTAGCCACCGCCCCGCACCGTCTTGATCAGCACCGGTTCGGCGGGATCGCTTTCCATCTTGCGGCGCAGGCGGCTGACCTGAACGTCGATGCTGCGGTCGAACGGCGCCGCCACCCGGCCGCGCGCCAGATCCAGCAATTGATCCCGGGTCAGCACCCGCTGGGGATGCTCGGCAAAGGCCACCAACAGGTCGAATTCACCGGCGCTGAGCTGGGTCAAAACCCCCTCCGACGAATGCAGCTCCCGGCGGGCGAGATTCAGCCGCCACCCTTCGAACACCAGGATGCGGCCGCCGCCCGGCGCCGCATCGCCCGCCGAAACCGAGGTCCCCGGACCACCGACCCGCCGCAGCACCGCCTTGATCCGCGCCAACAGCTCGCGCGGGTTGAACGGCTTGGGCAAATAGTCGTCGGCGCCCATCTCCAGGCCGACGATGCGGTCGGTTTCGTCCCCCGCGGCGGTCAGCATAATGACCGGCGTGGTGGAACCGGCCCGCAGGCGCCGGCACAGACTGAGGCCGTCCTCTCCGGGCAGCATCACGTCAAGGATGATCAGGTCGACGCGCCCGCCCTCGACCATGCGCATCATTTCGGCGCCGTCCTTGGCCGCCGAGACACGGTAGCCATGGCCACCGAGAAAACGGGTGAGAAGAGCGCGAATCTCGCGGTCGTCGTCAACGATCAGAAGGTGAGGCATACGATCCATGGTCCGAACTATGGGCGATTTTCCGCCTCCCGCAAAAGAGGGAATGTGTTACCGGCCGTTGCCAGCCCCGCCTCCGTAACAATCGGTTACGCAATTCCCCCGACCACGACATCAAGGAGTTACAGCCGCCGCCGATGATCTCCCCAGCCGCCGGACACCATCCCGGCACACTGTCCGCAGCAATGTCTACTGCAAGATTTACGGCAAGATTTACGGCAAGATTTATCGCAGGATTTCAAGAACGGTCGAACGTACGCCTTAAAGCGACATGGCGATCAGACCCGGGGCGACGGAACAACCGCTTCTTAAATCCTAAGGAGAGACCGAATGAAACGCGGTACTTTGACCCTGATGATCGCCGGCGTCGCGCTGGCCCTCGCGATTCCCACGGTGGGCGCGTTCTCGGCGCCGGGCGCCGGCGACGATGGGTTCCCGGTGGCCCTGGAGGATGGGCAACCCAGCCCGCCCCCGCCCGGTTCCGCCATGACGCCACCGCCAGGCATGATGCCGCCCCCAGGCATGATGTCCGACCGGCATCACGAAGACGATCGGGGCGCCGGGTGGGGCTTCAAGCACCGGTGCGAAACCGGCGAGGCCCGTCAGGCAGCCATGCTCGCCTACGCCGAAGTCCGGCTACAGCTCACTGATGCGCAAAAGCCGGCCTGGGCCAAGTTCGTCGCTGCCGTCAAGGCGTCGCGGGAGCCCCAAGCCAAGCTTTGCAGCGACCTGGCCGACAAGCCAATGCCCGCCACGCTGCCGGAACGGTTGGCCCGGGCCGAGCAGGTCACCGCGGCCCAGTTAGCCCGATTGCAGGCGTTGCGTCCGGCTTTGGCAGAACTCTATCCCCAACTCACCCCCGAGCAGCGGGCGTTGGTAGAGCGGATGACGCACCATGGCGGCGACCATCACCACCACGGCTGAGCCTCACCATCATCACTGATCCGATCTTCCGGTATTGCCGTCTCCTCCCCTTTGCCCTGACTACACCCGCCGGTCCCCACCGGCGGGTGGCTTTTTATTTTGGGTTCTTTTAGGTTCTTTTGGGCTCGCCACGACGACACAGACTTGCTAAAAGCTTGGGCATGGTGAGATTGACCCGTATCTATACCCGTGGCGGCGACCGTGGGGAAACTTCTCTCGGCGACGGTAGCCGGGTAACGAAACACGATTTGCGGGTGGCCGCTTACGGTACCATCGACGAAACCAATGCGGTCTTGGGCCTGGCCCGCCTCCATACCGGCGACCGCCCCGAGATCGATGCCATGCTGGCGCGCATCCAGAACGATCTTTTCGATCTGGGAGCGGATTTGTGTACGCCGGAGCAAGAGCAGCCCCGCCAGGCGCCGCTCCGCATGGTCGATGCTCAGGTCACCCGCCTGGAACGCGAGATCGACGCCCTCAATGCCGACCTGCCGGCTCTCGAGTCCTTCATCTTACCCGGGGGCACGCCGGCAGGGGCCTGGCTTCATCTGGCCCGGACCGTGGCCCGCCGGGCCGAACGATTGATGACCGAGCTTTCCGCCCTACAGCCGGTGGGGACCCCCGCCCTTCAGTACATCAACCGTCTCTCCGACCACCTGTTTGTCTTGAGCCGGGTCGTCAATGAACAGGGCCGTCAGGACGTGCTGTGGCGACCGGGCGAAAACCGGTGACCGGCCCACGGCAGCCGGGCGTTAATGATTTCTTTACATCTCTCCGGGTAAAGTGGTGCCCTCCGAAATGTCCGATAAAGCTTCCAAAATGACCGACGGTGGTGGTGTGGCTTCAGGTCCGGTGTCAGACCTGAGGCAGGTGTTGCGTGCCTACTCAACGCCAAGTACCCGGGACAGCCTGATTCAGCTCGGAGTCACGATCGGCTTGTTCGTCCTCTCGCTGAGCATCATGTATGTCGTGATGATGGATGTCGGGTATTGGGCGGCCCTGGTCATGGCGGTGCCGGCCGGGTTGCTTCTGGTCCGAACCTTTATTATCCAACATGACTGTGGCCATTACTCGTTTTTCCGGCAGAAATGGGCGTGTGATGCCCTGGGGCGGGTTCTCGGCATCATCACCTTGACCCCCTACCTGTGGTGGAAGCGCGATCACGATTGGCATCATGCAACCTCCGGAAATCTCGACAAGCGCGGTTACGGCGATATCGGGACGCTTACCGTTGCCGAATATACCGCACTGGGCAAGTTCGACCGGGCCTTGTACCGGCTCTATCGCCATCCGGTGATTTTGTTCGTCATCGGTCCGATCTACCAGTTCGTGATCCGCCAGCGGCTGGCCATCAACATCCGGAATCGCGACCGTTCCGCCGCGGCCAGCGTGCATTGGACGAACCTGGCCATCGCCATCGTCGTTGTGGCCGTTTCGCTGATGATCGGCCTGGTCACGTTCCTTAAACTCTGGTTACCGGTGATCGCCGTGTCATCGTGCGCCGGCGTCTGGATGTTTTTCATTCAGCATCAGTTCGAGGAAACCTATTGGCAGCGTGATCCGAACTGGTCGTTCGAACAGGCCGCGCTGAGGGGCTGTTCCTATTACAAGCTGCCGCGGATTTTGGAATGGATGACCGGATATATCGGGTATCATCACATTCATCATCTGGCCTCGAAGATTCCGAACTACAAACTCAAGCCCTGCTTTGAAAACGTCCCGACCCTGCGGCAGGTCACGACCTTGAATCTCCGGGACAGCCTGAAGTGCGCCCGCCTGGCACTGTGGGACGAACGCGAACAACGGTTGATCGCCTTTGCCGATCTGGCCCCGGCCTGATCCGGCGGAAGCAGCGGCACGGCTGTTCCAGCCGTGCTTTGCTGTCTGATTGCCGATTCTCCCGGCAGGTGTTACACTGAGGGTCTCGCCGCCAGTCAAGCCAGTCAAGGGACCATCCCAGTCGGGGGACTATCACCGTGGCCATAAAAGTTGACGGACCGGGTTCGCTTCGAAGCGGCCCGGTCAAGCGGAGCGGACGAAGCGACGGCGGTTCGTCGGGCGCCTTTTCCAAGGTGATCGGCGAAGACGCCACCAGCCCTGCGACCGGGGTCAACTCCACCAACGCGGTTACGGCGGTCGAAAGCCTGTGGGCATTGCAGGAGGTCGATGACGCCGGCGCCCGGGCCTCGAAGGGAAAACGACGGGCGCTTGATCTGCTCGACAGTCTTGACGAGTTGCGCCACGGCCTGCTGATCGGCACGATTCCCCGGGAAAAGCTCGCGACGCTCAGCCGCATGGTTCGAAACCGCCGCGCCCAGGTCGATGATCCCAAACTGGCCGCCCTGCTCGACGAAGTCGATCTGCGGGCTCAGGTCGAGCTGGCCAAACTCGGCGGCTGATCTGTCCGCTGCGAACGGCCCCCATGAGGCAGCCCCCTTAAGATTGGTCCCCACCAAGACCCGCCGCCCGCGCCCGATGTTGGTGGCGGACCGGGATCGGACACGCTAAGGTCCCGGCTGTTTTCCCCTTTGCCGCACGCCAGGGATGCCGGTCATGAACAGTCGCTGGTCCGATGCCGATTCCGCCCACATCGTCGCCGAATACGCCGGAAAAGGCGTGTCCGAAGCCCTGGCCCTGCGGGTCTATACCTCGCGCCTGCTGGGTCGCGACCCCCGGTTAGTGCTGCATGGGGGCGGCAACACCTCGGTCAAGACCGAGGTCACCGACCTGCTCGGGGACCGGGTGCCGGTGTTGTGCGTCAAGGGCAGCGGCTGGGACCTGGGCGACATCGAGCCGGCCGGACTGCCGGCGGTGCGCCTGGAACCGTTGTTGCGGGTCCGGACCCGCGCGACCTTGAGCGACGAGGACATGGTCAGCCTCCAGCGATCCAACCTGTTGGAGCCCGGCGCGCCCACCCCCTCGGTGGAGACTCTGCTTCACGCCTTCCTGCCCCCGACCTTCATCGACCACACCCACGCCGGCGCGGTGCTGGCCCTGACCGACCAGCCCGACGCCGAGGCCCTGTGCCACGACGTGTTCGGCGACCGGGTGGCGCTGGTGCCCTTCATCATGCCGGGTTTCCAGCTCGCCAAACGGGCGGCCGAGATTTTCGACGCCCACCCCGGGGTCGAGGGCCTGATCCTGCTGCGACACGGCATCTTCAGTTTCGGTGCCACCGCCCGCGAGGCCTATGAACGGATGATCGCGCTGGTCGGCCTGGCTACCGCCCGGCTCAGCCGGGGCCGGCGGACCTTGGTCCAGGCCGCCCCCGGCGCGTCCCCGCCGCCCGTCACCGCCGTGGCCCCGATGCTGCGGGGCGCCTTGGCCGTGGATGGCGGCGGCGGCGACGTGCGGCGCTGGCTTCTCGACTTCCGGACCAGCCCGGAGATATTGGCCTTCGCGGGCGGCGCCGACCTGGCCCGCTACGCCCAGGCCGGCGTGGTCACGCCCGATCACGTCATCCGGACCAAAGGCTGGCCGCTGATCGTGATGCCCCGGGCCGGGGGCGACGACGGGGCGTTCAAGACGGCGGCACGGCAGGCGGTGGCCGACTACACCGCCCGCTACCAGGCTTATTTCGACCGCAACAATGCCGGCCGCACGCCCCCGAAAAAGCCGCTCGACCCGCTGCCCCGGGTGCTGCTGGTGCCCGGGCTGGGACTGTTCGGCGTCGGGAAAAGCGCGGCCGACGCCGCCATCGCGGCGGACATCGCCGAATCGGCGGTCACCACCATCACCGATGCCGAAGCCATCGGCCGCTTCGAGTCGATCACCGAGGCCGAACTGTTCGACATGGAGTATTGGTCGCTGGAGCAGGCCAAACTGGGCACCAGCGCCGAAAAGCCGCTGGCGCGCCAGGTGGTGCTGATCACCGGCGGGGCCGGCACCATCGGCAGCGCCACCGGCGCGGCGTTCCTGCGCGACGGGGCCGAAGTGGTGCTGGTGGACCGGGACGCGGCGGCGGTCACCGCCGCGGCCCGACGGTTGGGCAAACGGGTGCTGGCCATAACCGCCGACCTGACCGACCCGACCCAGGTCCGGGCGGCGTTCGATCGGGCTTGCGCGCGGTTCGGGGGCGTCGACATCGTGGTGTCCAACGCCGGGGTCGCCCTTCAGGGCCGGATCGGCGACCTGCCCGACGCCGTGCTGCGCCAAAGCTTCGAGATCAACTTCTTTGCCCACCAGACGGTGGCGCAAAACGCGGTGCGGGTGATGCGCCTGCAAGGCACCGGCGGCGCGCTGCTGTTCAACGTATCCAAGCAAGCGGTCAATCCCGGCCCGGATTTCGGGGCCTATGGGCTGCCCAAGGCCGCGACCCTGTTCCTGGTCCGCCAGTACGCCCTCGATCACGGCGCCGACGGCATCCGGGCCAACGCCGTCAACGCCGACCGCATCCGCGGCGGCATGCTGACCCCTGAAATGATCGCCGCCCGCGCCCGGGCGCGCGGCCTGGATGAACATGGCTATCTGGCCGGCAATCTGCTCGGCCGCGAGGTCACCGCCGACGATGTCGCCCAGGCCTTCGTCCACCAGGCGCTGGCGCTCCGCACCACCGCCAGCGTCACCACCGTCGACGGCGGCAATATCGCCGCCGCGTTGCGCTGAGCCCCCACCATGGACCGCCCGCCCCCGGCCGACCCCCACTCCGACGCCGGCCCCGAGCCCGAAACCCCCAGCATGCCGCCCATCCTCCGGGCCATCCTGACCGCCGCGCTCTTCCTCACCCGGTTGCCCCTGCCCTCACCCGGCCCCTTCGACACCACCCTGTTCGGACGCGCCATGGGCTGGTTCCCGGCCATCGGCGCGGTTCTCGGGTTGGCTGCCGGACTGGCGTTCGGCATACTGGGCGGTTTCGGACTGCCGCCGGTGCTGGCCGCCACCATCACCGTGACGATGCTGGTGGTGATCACCGGCGGACTTCATGAAGACGGCCTGGCCGACACCGCCGACGGCTTCGGCGGCGGCCGCGATCGCGAACACACGCTTGAAATCATGCGGGACAGCCGGCTTGGCGCCTTCGGCGCGCTGGCGCTGGTGTTGAGCGTGGCGCTCCGGGTGGGCGCGCTGGCGGCGGCGCCGACCACCTGGGCCGCCATCAAGCTCCTGGTGGTGGCCGGGGCGACCTCCCGGGCGGCGATGGTCGCGGCCAGCCACGGACTGCCGCCCGCCCGCCGGGACGGTCTGTCGGCAACCCTGGGCGGTCCGGCCCGGGGCGCCGTACTGCTGGCCCTGGCCTTCACCCTGGGCGTAGCCTTCCTCTTCCTGGGCCTCAAGGCCCTGCCGGTGCTGGCGGTCGCCGCCGGAACGACCGTCGCCCTGATGCGCCTGGCTCGGGTTCAGATCGGCGGCCAGACCGGCGACGTGCTGGGCGCCCTTCAGCAAGCGGTGGAGATTGTCGTGATGGTCCTGCTGGTAGGGTTAACATGAGCGTCACCACCCGTTGGTGGTGGTTGCGCCACGCCCCGGTCATCAATCATGGCGGCCGCATTTATGGCCGGCTGGACGTGGATTGCGACACCTCCGACCCGACGCCCTTCCAGGCCCTGGCCACCGCGGTGCCGGCCGCACCGGTGTGGCTGGCCACGCCGCTCCGACGGACCAGCCAGACGCTGGCCGCGCTCCTGGCCGCCCGGGGCACCGGGACCGAGGTTGCGAGCCTCGAGCCCGCGTTGATGGAGCAGCATTTCGGCGCCTGGCAGGGCCTGACCCATGCCGAGGTCAACCAACAGCGCGGCGGCGAGGCCCATCGCTTCTGGATCAGTCCCGCCACCGAACGCCCCGAGGGCGGCGAAAGCTTTGCCGACGTGGTGGCCCGGGTCGCCCCGACGGTCACCCGGCTGTCGGCGCTTTATGCCGGCCGGGACGTGGTCGCGGTCGCCCATGGTGGCGTGATCCGCGCCGCCCTGGCCCAAGCCCTGGACCTGAACCCCGAAATCGCGCTCCGCTTCTCGGTGTTCAACCTGTCACTCACCCGCATCGACCACATCGCCCCGGCCGACGGCAGCCCGGCAGTATGGCGCGTCGAGTCGGTGAACGTCAGCCGTTAACCGACTCCCGGTTCCGCTGCCGGCGGGGCTTCGGAGGCCAGCAGGTCTTCCAGAGTCCGACACAGCAGGGCAATATCCTGGTCCCGGGACAACCGGTGGTCGCCGTCCTTGATCAGGGTCAACCGAACATCGGGGCTGGCCAGGCGTTCGCTCAGGCGGACACTGGTGCCCCAGGGCACGTCACGGTCGGCCAGGCCATGGATCAGGCGCACCGGGCACTCGAGGGCGATCGAGTCGCGCAGCACCAGATGGTGGCGGGCCTCCTCGATCAGGGCCAGCGTCACCGGGTAGGGCACGGAGTCGGAGTCCGAAGGCAAGCCCACCTGGCCTTGCTCGAACAAGGTCCGCCGCTGCTGCCGGTCGAGCGCAGCCCAAATCAGGTCTTCGGTGAAGTCGGGGGCGGCGGCGACTCCGACCAGTCCGGCGATGCGCTCGGGACGGCTGGCGGCCACCAGGACCATGATCCAGGCGCCCATGGACGACCCCACCAGAATCTGCGGCCCGGTGGTGACCCGGTCGAGCACCGCGCGGGCATCGTCGGCCCAACAGCCGATGGTGCCATCGACGAATCGGCCGCTGGAGCGGCCATGCCCCTGATAGTCAAACCGAACGAAGCTGCGCCCCCGGGCCCGCGCCCAGGACTCCAGCGCCAGCGCCTTGGTGCCGGTCATGTCCGACTGGAACCCGCCGCAGAAAATCACCCCGGGTGTGACCCCCGGGGTGGCGTGGAACGCTATGGTAGCTGCACCCATCGTCAAACTGTGGTAATCGGCAGCCGGAGATCCCGTCATAGTGCCCCCTTGCGGGAACGGGTGTGATCCAGCGCCGGCATGGTCGGCCATAACCGCTTTCCCCTTGTTCGAGACTGTCATGGAAGCAGGCGACCAGCTTAACATCGGACCAGGGCAATGCAAGCCGGCGCAGCAAACCGCCGGGCCCCATGTCACCGGCAGCACTCTGCCGGTGGTGCTCCAGGTCCTGCCCGCGCTCGTCACCGGCGGGGCCGAGCGCGGCTGCATCGACGTGGCGGTGGCGCTCGCCGCAGCCGGCGCCCGAACGCTGGTGGCGTCCAGCGGCGGACCGATGATGCGCGAATTGGATCGGGCCGGCGTCGAGCATATCAAGCTGCCGCTGGCCAGTAAGAACCCTTGGGTGATCTATCGCAACGCCGCCCGCCTCGCGGCGCTGATCCGTCACCACCGCGTCGACATCGTCCATGCCCGCAGCCGGGCGCCGGCCTGGAGCGCCTGGATGGCCGCCCGGCGCACCGGCGTCCGGTTCATGACCACCTTCCATGCGCCCTACAATTTCCGAAACCGACTGAAGTTCTTCTATAATTCTGTGATGGCGCGGGGCGAACGGATCATTGCCATCTCCAGCTTCATTCGGACCCATATCCTCCAGAACTATGCCGTGACGCCCGAGACCATCCGGCTGATCCATCGGGGTATCGATCCCACCATTTTCGGACCGGACCGGGTCAATCAACCCCGCATGATCCAGCTCGCCAAGCAATGGCGCCTGCCCGACGACCGGCTGGTGATCCTATTGCCCGGACGTCTGACCCGTTGGAAAGGTCAACTCGACCTGATCGATGCCGTGGCCCGGTTGGGCCGCCGGGACGTCAGTTGCGTGCTGGTGGGCAGTGACCAGGGACGCCACCGCTACCGGGCCGAACTGGAGCGACGGATCGCCCATCATGATCTGGGCGGCATCGTGCATCTGGTCGACCATTGCTCGGACATGGCCGCGGCCTACATGCTGGCCACCGTGGTGGTCTCGGCCTCGCGGGAACCGGAAGCCTTCGGCCGGGTGATTGTCGAGGCCCAGGCCATGGGCCGGCCGGTGGTCGTCACCGACATCGGTGCGGTGATGGAAACCGTCATCCCGGGCGTGACGGCGCTGGTGGTCCCGCCCGGCGACCCTGAAGCGATGGCCCGGGCGCTCAACCAGGCGCTGGGCATGACCCTGACCGAGCGGGCGACGCAAGCCGAGCGGGCGATGGCCCACGTCGCGGCCCATTTCAGCAAGGACCGAATGTGCCGCGCCACCCTGGAGGTCTATCGCGAACTGGCGGCCAGTCCGCGCCCGCTCCCGACCCGATCGTAAGCCGGTCCCCGGTTCCCGGCCGCCGCTGGTGGTCGTCCGCGGCCAGCCGGGAGCAGAAGGCGCACCGTCACGGTTTCGTTTCGCGTCTCACGGCGCTTCCAGATGATCCGCCGCAACAAACCCGGCAAACGCCGACGCCACATACGCCGTTACCGAAAACATCACGAAGACCAGGGTGTTGAACCAGTGGCCGCTGTGCAGCATGTGCAGGGCTTCGAGGCTGAACGCCGAGTAGGTGGTGACGCCGCCCGCGAAGCCGATCAGGAACGAACGGGTTTCGGCAATCACCGCCCGGGTGGACAGGCTGGCGGTGAACCCGGCGACAAACGAGCCGATGGTGTTGACCAGAACCGTGTCGAGAATGATCGCCCCGTGGGCCTGCCGGAACAGCGGATCCAGGGAAATCGCATATCGAAACATGCCACCCAGTCCGGACCCGATGGCGAACACCAGATATTCGATGACCATGTCTTTGCGCCCTCGTTACCAGCCTATCAGCGCCAGCGTGCCGGCGTAGCCGATGGCCGCCGCCGCAACACCCGCCACCACCGAGACCAGGACATTCAGCATCGCCAGTCCCCGATCACCCTGCCGGAGCAAGGTCATGGTTTCCAGGCTGAACGACGACAGGGCGGTAAAGCCGCCGCACATCCCGGCCCCGAAAAACAGCCTGCTGTGATCGGACAACAGCTCGACCGGCAGCGCCGCCACAATGCCGATGGCGAAAGATCCAAGAATATTGATCAGGATCGTGCTCCACCGGAGGTCGACATCAAGAATGGCCAGAGAGCCTTCGATGCCGGCCAGCAACCGCCGCAGCAACCCGCCCAAGGCACTGCCCAATCCGACCAGCAAAGCGCCTTCCATCAGTCCTTCTCCACGGGATCGGGTCCCCGGGCCAGTCCCGACGCCACCACCTTGCCCGGATTCATCAGCCCCAACGGGTCGAGCGCCTGCTTGATGGTGCGCATCACCTCGTAGGTCGGAGCGCCGAACTCCTCGATCAGGAACGGCAGCTTGCCGTAGCCGATACCGTGCTCGCCGGTGCAGGTGCCGCCCAGGGCCAGCGCCCGGCGCACCAGCCTGCGGTTCAGACGCTGGACTTCCATCATCTCGGCCGCGTCCGAGGGGTTGACCACGAACACCAGATGAAAATTGCCGTCTCCCACATGACCGATCAGCGGCGCCGGAACCGGGCTGGTGGTGAGGTCGGCGGCAGTCTCGGCGATGCACCGGGCCAGGGCCGAGATCGGCACACAGACGTCGGTGGCAAAGCCCCGGGCGCCCGGCCGCAGCGCCATGGCGGCATAATAGGCCTGGTGCCGGGCATGCCACAACCGGGAGCGATCCTCGGGCCGGGCCGCCCACTGAAAGTCGGCGCCGTCGAAGTCCCGGGCGATGGCCGCCGCCGCCTCGGCCTGCTCGGCCACCCCGGCCTCGCTGCCATGAAATTCCAGGAACAGGGTCGGGGCCTCGACCAGGGTCAGCTTGGAGTACCGGTTGACCGCCGCCATGGCCAGGCTGTCCATCAACTCCAGCCGCGCCACCGGGATTCCGCACTGGATGATGGCGATCACGGCATTGACCGCCTCGGCGATGCCGGCAAACGGACAAACCGCCACCGAGACCGCCTGGGGCAGGCCGTGCAACCGCAGCGTTACCTCGGTGATGATGCCCAGCGTCCCTTCCGAACCCACGAACAACCGGGTCAGATCGTACCCCGCCGCCGACTTGCGCGCCCGCCCGCCGGGCCGAATCACCTGGCCGTCGGCCAACACCACGGTCAGCCCCAGCACCGCCTCGCGCATGGTGCCGTACCGCACCGCGTTGGTGCCGCTGGCTCGAGTCGCGGCCATCCCCCCCAGCGTGGCGTCGGCGCCGGGATCGATGGGAAAGAACAGACCGGTGTCGCGCAGATGGGTGTTGAGACTCTGGCGGGTCACGCCGGCCTCGACCGTCACATCCATATCCTCGACGCTCACCCGCACGATGCGATCAAGCCGACTGAGGTCGATGGACAGGCCACCGCTCAACGCGGCCACCCCGCCCTCTAAAGACGTGCCGGCGCCAAAGGGAATCATCGGCACCCGCAGACCGGCGCAAATCACCACCGCCTCCGCCACCGCGGCGGTGGTGTCCGGAAACAGAACCCCATTGGGCGGGCGACACTGATGGTAAGACTCGCCACGGCCGTGCTGCTCGCGGACGGCGGCGCCCACGACAAACCGTTCGCCGAAGCGATCCGCCAGTTTCCGGGCGGCCTCCGGCCAGCCCTCGGGAACCGGCCCGGCGTCGCGCCCCGCCCTATCCCGCCGCCTGGGCACGCTGGGGCTGGTCTTCGCCTTGGGGGTCGCGCAAGACATAGCCGCGGCCCCAAACCGTCTCGATGTAATTCTCGCCGCTGGACGCCGTCGCCAGCTTCTTGCGCAGCTTGCACACAAAGACATCGATGATCTTCAGTTCCGGCTCATCCATCCCGCCATAAAGATGATTCAAAAACATTTCTTTGGTCAGGGTGGTCCCCTTGCGCAACGACAGAAGTTCCAGGATACCGTATTCTTTGCCGGTCAGGTGCAAGGGATAATTGTCGATCTCGACGGTTCTTGTGTCCAGATTAACCGCCAGCCGGCCGGTTCGAATGACGCTGTCCGAATGGCCTTTGCTGCGCCGGACGATGGCCTGTATCCGCGCCACCAGTTCGCGCTTGTCGAACGGCTTGGTCAGATAATCGTCGGCACCGACGCCAAGCCCCTTGATCTTGTGGTCAAGCTCGGTCAGGCCCGAGAGAATCAAAATCGGTGTCGTCACCCGCGCCGCCCGCAGGCGCCGCAACACCTCGTAGCCGTCGATGTCGGGCAACATTAAATCCAGGATAATGATGTCGTAATCATACAGCTTGCCGATCTCCAGACCGTCCTCTCCCAGATCGGTGGAGTCGACGATGTAGCCGTCCGATTGCAGCATCAACTGAATGCTCTTGGCGACGGAAGAGTCGTCTTCGACGAGCAAGACCCTCATGGCGACATCCCGATGTTGGCCGCGCGACGATCGCGGCCAGATGTTGGCCGCTCGATGGTCGCGGCCAGATGTTAGCAGTTCGACATTGGCGGCCTCGGCTCGCCGGCCCGTGGAGGGCCACGCCATCCCACCACCGGACCTGCTCCCCACCCCCGCGCCATTAACGATAAATTCCACGCCCCCCCAAAATCAAGGAAACTTCACCTCCCGTTAAACAGTTTCTCGGACCATCAATGATCAGACCGTCCGAAATGGCGGGACCGTCCGGCTTTGCCCCCCTTCGGTTCCCTTTGGACGCGGCTCCCCTTGGTGAGGCCCCCCTTGTCGCTTGCCCTCGAACAATTCGTGAGACAGGTTGGCCGGATGCCGGACAACCGCCGCTTCGGCCGCGTGACCGGCGTCCAGGGCCTGCTGGTGGAAGTTGCCGGCATCGAGAAGCTGCTGTCGGTGGGCGGGCGCTGCACCGTCCTGGCCCGCGGCGGGCGACGGGTTCCGTGCGAAGCCGTGGGATTCCGCCAGGGACGCGCCTTGCTGATGCCGCTGGGAACCCTCGAGGGCGTGGGACTCGGGTGCGAGGCCGAACTGTCGGAAGACCTGGCTTCGGTGTTCCCGTCCCAACACTGGCTGGGCCGGGTGGTCAACGCGCTGGGCGATCCGGTGGACGGCGGCGGCCCGCTGCTGGCCGGGTCGGTGCCGGTGCCGGTGCGCAACGCCCCACCCCCCGCCCACACCCGCCAGCGAGTGGGCAAGAAGATCGAGTTGGGCGTGCGCGCCATCAACACCTTCCTGACCTGTTGCCGGGGCCAGCGCATGGGCATTTTTGCCGGCTCGGGGGTCGGCAAATCATCGCTGATGTCGATGCTGGCGCGCTTTTCGTCGCCCGAGGTCGCGGTCATCGGCCTGGTCGGCGAACGCGGGCGCGAGGTGCAGGAATTCATCGAAGATGATCTGGGCGCCGAGGGCCTGGCCAAAAGCGTGGTGGTGGTGGCCACCTCGGACGAGCCGCCGCTGATGCGCCGCCAGGCCGCCTATATGACGCTGGCGGTGGCCGAATATTTCCGCGACCAGGGCCGGGACGTGCTGTGCATGATCGACAGCATCACCCGCTTCGCCATGGCCCAGCGCGAAATCGGCCTCTCGGCCGGCGAGCCGCCGACCACCAAGGGCTATCCGCCCACGGTGTTTGCCGAACTGCCCCGCCTGTTGGAGCGGGCCGGCCCGGGACCGGTCGGGTCCGGGACCGTGACCGGCCTGTTCACGGTGCTGGTGGAGGGTGACGACCATAACGAGCCGATCTCCGACGCCGTGCGGGGCATTCTGGATGGTCATATCGTCCTGGAACGCACCATCGGCGAGCGGGGCCGCTATCCCGCCATCAATATCCTGCGCAGCGTCTCCCGGACCATGCCCGGCTGCAATTCGCCACAGGAAAACGAGCTGGTCGCCCATGCCCGCCGCCTGCTCGCGGCCTACGACAACATGGCCGAAATGATCCGGCTCGGCGCCTACCGGCGCGGCAGCGACGCCACCGTCGATGAGGCGATCCACTACCAGCCGGCGCTCGAAGCCTTCCTCAAGCAGGGCAAGAAGGAGCGTTCCAGTCTGGCTGACGGCTATGCCGAGCTGGCCAAGGTGCTCGGACGGCCGGCGCCATGAGCAACCTGCGCGGGTTGATCCGACTATACCGTTGGCGAACCGATGAAAAACAGCGGGTCCTGGCCGAATTGCACAACCAGGAAGACCGGTTGCGCGCCGACGCGGCCCGGTTGGAGGACGAGATCAAGGCCGAACAGGACGCCGCCCGGGGCAATTTCGAGATTTCGTTCGGTTACGCCAACTTCGCCCGGGCCGCCTTGGGGCGCCGCGCCCAAATCGCCCAAGCCATCACCCAGATTCAAAGCCAGATCGCCACCGCCACCGAGGCCCTCGCCGAGGCGTTTCAGGAGGTCAAGCGGTACGAATTGGCTCAGGACGAGCGGGAACGCCAGGACAAGCAAAAGCAGCGGCATAAAGAGAACGAAATGCTCGACGAAACCGCCGCCATCGGGTTCCGTCGACGTCAGCGCGACGACGCGGAAAACACCGGCGGGTGATCGCCCGCCGGTGCCCCCCCCTAACCTGTCCGGCTAACCAAACAGGCGGACAGGCCCGTCTTTACCGCCCGCCGGGCCTCAGGCCCGGTTCATGCGGTTGCTGACCAGATCGCTGACGACGGTGGGATCCGCCAACGTCGTGGTATCGCCCAAGGCGTCATGCTCGTTGGCGGCGATCTTGCGCAGAATCCGGCGCATGATTTTGCCGGATCGGGTCTTGGGCAAACCCGGAGCCCACTGGATCAGATCGGGCGACGCGATCGGCCCGATCTGGTGACGAACCCACGCCACCAATTCCTTGCGCAGTTCTTCGGATGTTTCCTCACCGGCATTCAGGGTGACATAGGCGTAAATGCCCTGCCCCTTAATGTCGTGAGGATAGCCGACCACCGCCGCTTCCGAGACCTTCGGATGGGCGACCAGGGCGCTTTCCACTTCGGCGGTGCCCATGCGGTGACCGGAGACATTGATCACGTCGTCGACCCGGCCGGTAATCCAATAATAACCGTCCGCATCACGCCGACAACCGTCGCCGGTGAAGTACTTGCCGGGGAAGGTTGAGAAATAGGTCAGGGCAAACCGGCCATGGTCACCGTAAACCGTGCGCATAATGCCCGGCCAGGCGTCGGTCAGGCACAGATTGCCTTCGCAGGCCCCTTGCAGCGGCACGCCGTCATTATCCACCACCATGGGCTGAACGCCGAAGAACGGGCGCGTCGCCGAACCCGGCTTCAGACCGTTGGCACCGGCCAAGGGCGTGATCAGAATCCCGCCGGTCTCGGTCTGCCACCAAGTGTCGACGATCGGGCAGCGGCCATCGCCGACCACGTTGTAATACCACAACCACGCTTCAGGGTTGATCGGTTCGCCCACCGAGCCCAGCAACCGCAGGCTCTGACGGCTGGTCTTCTTCACCGGCCCCTCGCCTTCCCGCATCAGCGCCCGGATCGCGGTCGGTGCCGTGTAGAAGATGTTGACCTGATGCTTGTCCACCACCTGCCAAAAGCGCGAGAAATCCGGATAATTCGGAATGCCTTCGAACATCAGGGTGGTGGCGCCGTTCGAGAGCGGCCCGTAAACGATGTAGCTGTGGCCGGTGACCCAGCCGACATCGGCCGTACACCAATACACTTCACCGTCCTTGTAGTCGAACACATACTGGTGCGTGATCGAGGCATACACCAGATAGCCACCGGTGGTGTGCAGCACCCCTTTCGGCTTGCCGGTCGAGCCCGACGTGTACAGAATGAACAGCGGGTCTTCGGCGTCCATCACTTCGGGCGGGGATTCCGCCGGAACCTTCTCGGTCTCTTCGTGGTACCATAGGTCGCGCCCGGCCACCCAATTGATCTTGCCGCCGGTCCGCCGGTAAACCAGGACATGACGCACGTCCGGGCAAGATTCCAGCGCCTTGTCAACATTGGCTTTCAACGGCACCTTGCGCCCGCCGCGCAGACCTTCGTCCGAGGTGATGACAAAGTCGCTGTTGCAGTCGAGGATCCGATCCTTGATGCTATCCGGCGAAAAGCCACCGAACACCACCGAGTGTACCGCCCCGATGCGCGCGCAGGCCAGAATCGAAAAGGCCGCCTCGGGAATCATCGGCATATAGATCGTAACGCGATCACCCTTCTTCACGCCCTTGGCGCGCAGCACATTGGCCAACCGGCAGACCTCTTCGTAGGCCTGCCGATAGGTCACATGCCGACTCTCGCCCGGATCGTCGCCTTCCCAGATGATCGCGGTCTGATCACCCCGGGTTGCCAGGTGGCGATCAAGACAGTTCGCGCTGGCATTCAGCGTGCCGTCCTCATACCATTTAATGTTGATATCACCGGTGAAATCGACCGCCCTGACCTTGGTATACGGTTTGATCCAGTCGATCCGCTTGCCCTGCTCGCCCCAAAACGCTTCGGAATTGTTGACGGACTCATCGTACATCCGTTGGTACTTGTCGTTGTCGATCCAAGCCGACTGTGCGAACTCGGCGCGAACCGGGAAAAAAGTGTTATCGGTCGACATTGGACAGCGTTTCCCCCTACGAAGGTTTATCATTCAAAACTTTGGCCCACGGAGAGCCGTTCGTTGGCGCTCCTGGATGGCGGCGCCATTATCCACAGTTGCCGCCAAGGTTACAAGACGTCTGCGAGGACTGCCGTCGACTCAAATGGATAGGGAATTTACTGTTGCTCAGTCAAGAACGCTGTTCGCAACTGCAATATTACATCGCCGCCAACCGACCCGATTTCGCCCAAAATGCCGATATTCTGTGGCCTTAGCATCATGCTGCATCGCCACCAAAGCGGTGTCGTCACCCGGGAATTCCGCCCAGCCGGCACAGATGTCGCCATTCGGGATCTGTCACCGGACACACCGACAGCCGCGATTGCCGGACCAAAGCCATGCCCGACACCTGGGGATCGGCCTTGATTTGCTTCAGCGTGACCGGGTGGGCCAGCGGCCGCAGCGGCCGCAGGTCCACCATGCCAAATCGAGCCGTCGAATCGCTGGGGTCTGGATAGTACTCACGCACCACTTCGACCACGCCCACCACCTCCAACCCGATATTGGAATGGTAGAAAAAACCGTAGTCCCCGAGTCGCATCGCCTTTAAATTGCTGGCAGCCTGGTGATTGCGCACGCCATCCCAGTGCGTATGACCATCGGCGACCAACCGCTCCCAGGAGTACTTGGACGGTTCGGACTTGAACAGCCAATAGGCCACCATGGTGTCCTCACGATTTGGGAAACACCCGCCGCCAGGGGCGAATCGTCACAGTCGCGAACAGGCCCGCGGCGGCATAGGGATCGCCGGCGGCAAAAGCCTCCGCTTCGCCCCGGTCGGCGCAGTCGAGAATGATCAGACTGCCGATCATGGCCTGGCCGTCGTCCGACAGCAGCGGACCCGCCGCCACCAGGCGTTCCCCCTGGCGTTCCAGATAGGCGACATGGGCCGGGCGATGGGCCTGACGCACGGCTTGGCTGTCGGGCTGGTCGAGGTTATACAGGCAAAAAAGCATGGTGCGCCTCTGGGGTTATGCGTGGCGATCGCTGGTCCCGGCGATCCACAAAAGGGTTCAAGACCCGGTCAGACCACCCGGATCAGGGCGTGACGTTTGCGCCCCGCCGAGAGCTTGAGAGTCGCGCCGGACGCGGCGTGGGCCAGGGCGGCGTCATCGGCCACCACGGCATCGTCCAGGCGGGCGCCGCCGCCCTTGATCAGGCGCCTGGCCTCGCCCTTGGACGCCGCCAGGCCGGTGACCACCAGCAACTCGACCACCGTCACGCCGTCGGCCAAACGCGCCGCCGGCAGGTCCACGGTGGGCAGCCCGTCGGCGGCGGCGCCGTCTTCGAAGGTCCGGCGGGCGGTTTCGGCGGCCTCCAGGGCGGCGGCTTCGCCGTGACACAACCGGGTCGCCTCGAACGCCAGAACCTTCTTGGCCTGATTGACCTCGGCACCGGGCAACCGTTCCAACCGCGCGATCTCGTCCAGCGGCAGTTCGGTGAACAAGCGCAGGAACCGGCCGACATCGGCGTCCTCGGTGTTGCGCCAATATTGCCAATAGTCATACGGGCTGACCCGATCGGCATTCAGCCACACCGCGCCCGCCGCGGTTTTGCCCATCTTGGCGCCCGACGCCGTGGTGATCAGCGGCGTGGTCAGGCCGAACAACGCCGTCTGGTCGATCCGGCGTCCCAATTCGATCCCATTGACGATGTTGCCCCATTGGTCGGAGCCCCCCATCTGCAACCGGCAACCCCGACGGCGGAACAGCTCCAGAAAGTCGTAACCCTGGAGAATCATATAATTAAATTCCAGGAACGTCAGCGGCTGCTCGCGTTCCAGTCGCATTTTGACCGATTCAAAGCCCAACATGCGATTGATGGTGAAGTGGCGGCCAATGTCCCGCAAGAAAGGAATGTAGGCCAACTGGTCCAGCCAGTCGGCGTTGTTGACCATCACGGCCCCGGTCGGACCGTCGCCGAAATCCAGAAACCGGGTGAACACCTGCCGGATGCCGGCCATGTTGGCGGCGATCTGGTCGTCGGTCAGCAACTGGCGGGATTCGTCCTTGCCCGACGGGTCGCCGACCTTGGTGGTCCCGCCGCCCATCAGCACGATCGGCTTGTGGCCGGTGCGTTGGAGCCAGCGCAGCATCATGATCGGCACCAGACTGCCCACATGCAGGCTGCTGGCGGTGCAGTCGAACCCGATATAGGCCGTCACCGGGCCGGCCACGGCCAGGGCGTCCAGGGCCGCCGCGTCGGTGCATTGGTCGATGAAGCCGCGGGTGTCGAGGGTCGCCAGGAAGTCAGAACGATACCGGGCCGTGTGAGACGGGTCCGGGCGATGCTGGTCCGTGTGAGACTGGGCCGTGTGAGACTGGGTCATGCGATCCGCCGACTGCGGGAAAAATCAGGGTGGGGTTGGTTAGCACGTTCGCCCGACCGGGACAATTGGGGTAGAGTGGCGGCGGATCCGAGGGGCGGCCGTCGCGCGCCGGGCTATGGAGGGAACACCGCGGTCATGACCATGCACACCACCATCGGCCTGATGAGCGGCACCTCCCTGGACGGCATCGACGCGGCGGTGATCCGCACCGACGGCCGCGATCGGGTCGAAGCCGGGGCCTTTCTGACCGTCCCCTATGACGACGGCCTGCGGGAGCGGTTGCGGGCCTGCCTGGGCGGCGGGTCCCCGGAATCCGTCGCGACGGTAGCGCGTGACCTGACCGATGCCCACGCCGGGGCGGTGTCGGCGCTGATGGCCACAGCCAGACTCGATCCGGCCGACGTGGACCTGATCGGTTTTCACGGACACACCCTGCTGCACGCGCCCGAACGGCGCCGAACCTGGCAAATCGGCGACGGCGCCCGTCTTGCCGCCCTGACCGGGATTGCGGTGGTCGATGATTTCCGCAGCGCCGACGTGGCCGCCGGTGGCCAGGGCGCCCCGCTGGTGCCGCTGTATCACCGGGCGCTCGCGGCCAGGCTGGCCCGACCGCTGGCCATCCTCAATGTCGGTGGCGTCGGCAACGTCACATGGTTAGGCGCCGACGACGCGGTGATCGCCTTCGATACCGGCCCCGGCAACGCCCTGATCGACGATTGGCTACGGAGTCACACCGGCCGGCGTTACGACGACGGCGGCGCCCTGGCCGGGCGGGGCCGGATCGATACCGCCGCCCTCGCGGCTTTGCTGGACCACCCCTATTTCGCCCGCCCGGCGCCCAAGTCCCTGGACCGGGACGCCTTCGATCCCAGCCCGGTCGCGGCCCTGACGCCCGAGGACGGCGCCGCCACCCTGACCGCGTTCACCGTAGCCACCGTGGCCGCCGCCCGGTCTTTGCTGCCGGCCCCGCCCCGGCGCTGGCTGGTGACCGGCGGCGGCCGGCTCAATCACACGCTGATGGCCGGTCTGGCCCGGGCCCTGGGCGTACCGGTGGACCCGGTGGACCGCCTCGGCTGGTCCGGCGACGCCCTCGAGGCCCAGGCCTTCGGCTATCTGGCCGTGCGCAGCCGCCTGGGCCTGCCCCTCAGCCTGCCCACCACCACCGGCGCACCGCACGCGATGTGCGGGGGGCGGTTTCATGGGATCACGGTCGCCTCCTAATCTCCGGCGGGGCCTTCACCCCAACACCTCCAGCACCTCCCGCACCCCGTCCCGGATCGCGACCGAACGCCAGCACAAAAGCTGGGTCCGGGGGTCCCGGCGAATCAGGTTGTGCCACCAGAGGCCTCGCACCACCGGGTCCGCGATGATCAGGGCGAAGGAGCCGAGTTCGTCCTGTCGGGTGAACCCATGGAGCCGGTTCCAGGCGATCCGGTCCCCGATCAAGTCCCGGACGGCGCGAATCAACAGGGGATGCGCCCGCAGGAACGCCGAGAGCGCCTGCTCGTCGCCGTTGACATACATCAGATCGGTGGCCAGCAGCGGGTGGCCGCCGGCCAGGGCCATGGCCCGGGCCTGGCGGATCGGGTCGACCACGGGAAGGCCGGTCATCTCGTCGGCTTCCGGATCGGGCCACATCACCTCGGCGGCGCCGTGAAAAATCGAGAGGGCGCCGTTGCTATAGGACAGATCGTGCAACCGCTCGCCGCCCAGCAGCACCACCTGGAACTGGCCGTGTTGGGCGCCGAGCGCCCGCACGATGCCGGCCAATTGTTCACGGGCCTCCCGACCGATATTCTCGAAACCGAAGACCAGCCACAGCCACGGCCCCGGCATCGCCCGAAGCGCGGCATCCACCGCCGCCTGGAACGCCGCCCCCGAGCCCGATTCGACGTCCAACCCGGCGTCCCGGGACAACGCCCGGAACAGCGCCCGATCGTCCAACCCGGCGTCCCGGGACGACGGCCGGAACAGCGCCTGATCGTCCCGCTCGCCACCGGCCACCGGCAGGTTGAGGATACGGATGCGGCCGGCGGCAAAACGCTGCTGGGCTTCCTTGGCAAGCATCCCGGCGATCCGGGCCTGGTCCTGACCTTCACGTCCCAGCACCAGCATCACCCGATTCGCCCGCACCCTCTGGAAGACTTCGCGCGCCATGGCCTGCCCCCCGGGCAGCGGCGGCGCGGAGTCTTCCGGCAGATCCGGCGTCGGATCCGATCCCGGGGCCTCGCCCCGCAAACCCGCCAGCAACCGGGCAAAAGCCTGACGGTAGTCGACCGGCGGCCGGAAATCGACCCACTGGATGGATTCCAAAAACGGAAAGGCCGCGTCCAGGGTACCGAACACCACCGGCACAATCCGGATGTTGCGGGCCAGCAGCGTCCGATATTCCCGGCCGACCCAGCCGGAATGATAGGACTCCGGACTCATCACCAACACCGCGGTCCTGGAATCCGTCAACGCCCGATGCAAGTCCTCCACCCAGTCGTTGCCGGGCACCAGTTCCCAGATGTCGAAAAACACCCGCAGTCCCGCCTGCCTCAGGTTACGCGCCAACACCTCCACCCACGGCTTTTGCGCGCCCGAGTGGCTGAGGAAAACATCATAACGATAGCTTAGGTCGTCAGACATACGATTGTACTCACAGCAAAGGGTGCTGTTACTGTACATCGCTTTCGTTTTCGTTGCCACACCCAGCGGTCGGGATACGAACGGTCATGGCGGTGCCTTTGCCCACCGCGCTGGCGATGATCAGGGCCCCGCCATGGAGACCGGCCAGCCCCTCGACAATCGACAGGCCGAGACCGGTCCCGCCATGGGCCCGACTGTATTGGTTATTGAGCTGTTCAAAGGGTTTGCGCACCCGCCCGATCGCTTCGGTGGGAATCCCGATTCCGGTGTCGGCCACCACGATATCGACGAACTTGCCGGCCTCCGCCGCCGTCACCAGAACGCTGCCGCCGGCCACGTTAAACTTGACCGCATTGCCCAAAAGATTGACCAGAATCTGGCACATGGCCCGTTCGTCGGCCCACAGCGGCGGAATCCCGGCCGGGATCGACGCGTTGATCGTCACGCCCGCCCCGAACGCCAGATTGTGAACCATCGCCACCGACCGCTTGACGATCGGCGCAACCGGCAACCGCACCGGCTCAAGCTTCATGATGCCGGCTTCGATCTTGGAAAAATCGAGGATATCGTTAATAATATCCAAAAGATGGTGAGCACTTTCTCGGGCATATTCGCCATGTTCAAGATATTGCCGATCACCCACCGGCCCGAAGGTCTGGGTTAAGACAAATTCCGTAAAACCGATAATTGAATTAAGCGGAGTCCGAAGCTCGTGCGTCATGGATGACAGAAATATTGATTTGGCCTGACTGGCCCGCTCGGCAGCCTCCTTGGCGTTACGCAAATTTTCGATCATTTCCCGGCGTTCGGTGACATCGACATTCAGGCCGACCATCCGGCGCGGCGCGTTATCTTCGTCCCGGTAGACTTGCGCCTGTGACCGAACGTGGCGGATCGTGCCGTCGGGGCGGACGATGCGGAACTCGGTGTCCAGCGGCCGTTCCTCCCACAGCGCGGCCCGAACCTCTTCGGCGGCGCCCTCCCGGTCCTCGGTATGAACACTGCCCCGCCACATCTCGAAGGTAAAGCCCCGGCCATCGCCTTCAAGGCCATACAACCGCATCATTTCGGTATTGTAGACACAGGAGTCGGCGGTGACGTCGTAATCCCAGATGCCGATATGGGCGCCGGCAACGGCCAAAGCCAACCGTTCATCGCTCTGCCGCCGGGCATCCTGCGCCTGTTCCACCAATCCTTTGGCGTAAACTTCCCGGCGGTAGTAGCGAATGGCCAAACCGGTCAGCAACAGCAGGGCGATGGAAACCACCAAACAGGTCAAGCCCTGGTGGATGACCTCGGCCCACCAGGGCGCCAAAGCCTCGACGATGGGGGTGGTCACAATCACCACAAACGAACCGTCGGCGACGGTCCGAATGGCGCCGATCTTCTCGATGTTGTCGGTGATGGTGACGAACTGGTGAAAGGTCAGCCGCTGTCCGCTCGCCCGATGACTGGTAAAATAGGCACCGTTGGAAACATCGACACCGACATAGCGTTCGGGATCGGGTTGCCGGCTGATAATCCGGCCTTCCTTACCGATGATGGTGATGACGCTACCGGCTTCACTCGGACGAAGCGACAACAAAAGGGCGTGGAACATCCCGATCTCGAGACTGGCAAAGACCAGGCCGGTCGGTTGCCCATCATGATACGGCAGGGCACGGGCCGAAAAAACCACATCGACGTTGGTCGGCTGCGCCCGGATCAGCGGACTGAAAACTGTCCGATCACGGTCGGCGGTGTCGAAAACCTGCCGGTAATACGGGCGGTCATGAACGTCCTTGCCCAGCAGGTCGGCCCGGGTACTCGCCACGATCACACCCCGGGGATCGGTGACCTGCACCGTCCGGATTTCCGGAAACGCGCGCGCACGGGTCGTCATGTAAGCCGACATGGCCGCCGGATCGACCTTCGCACCCCGCCGGTCAAACTCGGCGCCGACATCCCGAAGCAGCAGATCGATGGCCCGTAAACTGCCGCTGATGTTTTCATCGGCGATGTGGGCGGCATCGGCCAGACGGGCGTCCTCAATCGCCAAAGTCCGATGATAGCCGCGTTCCAGGTTCCAGGCCAACAACACCGCCTGGGCCATCACCAGCCCGGTCGCGAAAATCCAGACCCGACGTTCAAACCCGGTGCCAGCCTTCACCGTCTCAGCCGTTCGCGCCATGTCAGTGCCGCCGCCGTCAGGAAAGCCAACCCAACCCTATCCGCCCCGTCAACACCCCAGATCAGTTTACCCAAGCCACGCCTCGGTCCTTCGGCGTCATCGCGGTTCCCGTCGGCGCCGCCCCTCCGGGACGCCGACCGGGGAGATCCCGGTCGGAACGCCCCTGGCACCCGGCGCCCCGCACGACGGGTGCGCGAAGATCATTCCTCTTCCGCAGCCTGGTTCACCTTGTAGAGCTGAAAGCGCCGTCCATCATAGACGCGGCTCAGCAAATCGGGCGCCGGGTTGGCGGTGCCGTCGGTATAAAGAATGTAGACGTAATCAAATTGTTCGGTCCAGTGGCTCCAGTAGGCCTCCGGTTCGCCGGTGCGGTCCTGATTGGCGGCGGCGATGAGCTGGCTGACCGTCGGCGGATCGCCGTCTTCGGTGTCGACCCGGTCGCGATACTTGGGATTCACCGACAGAATCTGCTTCCCGGCGACGCTAAAGGCGGTCGACACCAGGCTCGAACGTTCGATGATCGCCATGCAGGCGGCATGGGACAGCGGCATGTTGAAGGCGTCACTGCCGGTCGGGTCATCGGCATTGGCCACCAGAATGGTGCTGCCGGGCTCGATCATCGCCACCGACTGCCGGAAGTCGGCGTAAGCATGGTCGATTTGTTGCCAGACCAGAAACACGCTGACGAACCGGGCGCAGGCGACGCCGAGCACAAACGTATAAAGGAAGTACCGGGCCCAGCGATGATCGTCCTTGAAATTAACGAACCCGATCACCAGAAAGGCCAGAGCAACCGGCAGACGCTGATCGGCGACCCAGGAGCCGAAGAACATCCGGGGCATGGCCATGTACACCACCAGCCCCAGGGCCAACAGATACCAGCCGACCGGATGCAGGGCCAGCATCCGCGCCCGGGCGGCCCACACCGCGGCGCCAATCACCAGGGCCGCCAACGACAGGTCGAACAGATCGGAATAGTTCTGAAAGATGTAGTAGAGCCCGTCCAGCTTGCCGGTGGTGTCCCAATAATTCTCGGTGGCCAGTCCGGTGGTCGGGCTGATCACCATCAACGGCACCAGCGGCACGAACGGCAAGGCGAAAGCCAGACCGTCCCGGATCACTCTGGACCGCTTGATCCGGCCGTCGGCCTGCCGCCGGCTGCGCAACACCCAGGCTTCGTAACACAGCAAACCCATGCCGTAGACGCCGACATCGAACAGGTGACAGGTGAACAGCACCAGCACGAAGGCGGTAGAGACCACCGCCCGCACCGGGGATCGTTGCGGCCGCAGCAGGATCCAGGCCGCCACGCCCCACAGCGCGACGCCCAGCCCGAACAGGTAGTTCATGAACCCAAACAACAAGATGTTGTTATAGAGGAACAGGAACGACACCAACGGCCAGGCGGACCAGCGGCGATGGATGGCGTAGTGAACCACGAAACTCCCGGTGACCAGCAGAGTCAGGGTCAGAACAACAAAGATCTGGCCCGCCAGGTAAATGTTCATCCACTTGCTGAACAGCGGCACCACCAGATCCATGACCAGATTGGGAATGACCGCCCATTCAATGCCATAAAACTTGGCGACCAGCGGATCGCGATCACCGTTGGTGAGCACGTACATCCGCGCCAGATGGTTAATGTAGTCCTCCAGCGGCGGGACCTGAACCGAGAACACCGGCGCTGCCGCGGCGCCCAACAGGACCAGAAGAACCGGCAGCAACAGCCGTGACGTCACCAGGGGCGCTGCCAGCACCCCGGCCTGAACCATTCCCGCTTTCCGCTGGATCATGAACGCCCCCCCCGGGCACAATCGAACGCAACATCGATTGAAAGTGATAAACTGGTCACACTGCTTCGCGATTATTAATAGAAGCGTATCAGCCGCCAAGGGCGCCTACTGTCTCAAGCACAAAAAAAAGCGCCTATAGCACCCGTCACACCAGCATTGCCTCGCGCAACGCGCGTGAGCGAGAAGGATTGCCGGGGACAAGGACGCACGACGGACCCGACCCCGACCCCCGAGTCGGAATGGCGCGATAATGTAAGCTGGTGGTGAATCTGTCAAGTTCCGGCTCGACCCGCCCAGGCCAGCCGGTGCCGCGGCCATAGGTTGGGTCAAACGGCAAAGCCCTGCCAGGACACTGAACACCCGTTGGATCAATCTTCAGGCTCATCGGCAAGAGATCAGAAAACCACCCGATCTCCATCGCCCGGCGCCGGAACCTGAAACCCGTCGTCGGTATATTGCTTGAGTTTATTGCGCAGTGTCCGGATCGAGATGCCAAGGATGGTGGCGGCGTGGGTGCGGTTGCCCAAACAGTGTTGGACGGTTTCGATGATCAGATCACGCTCGACCTCGGCAACGCTCCGACCGACCATGCCGGTGGGAGCGGTGACACCGGACAGGGCGCCCGAAACCGGGACCGGTGGCGGCACCGCCGCGCGGCCGTAGCCGCCGGGCAACCCCGGGGTCGAGACCGCCGCCACGGGCGGGACCGATACCGGTGCCCCGCCGTAGCCCTGGCCATAAGCCGGGAGAAATGGCTGGGGCGCCGTGCCGTACGGACCAACAACCGGCAGCGGTGCCGGGCGGGCACTCTCGCGCGCCATCAACTGGCTGGTCAACATGATGGCATCGGGCTCGATCAAGGCCCCGTGAGCCAGCAGCACCGCCCGATGCATGGCATTTTCCAGTTCGCGCACGTTACCCCGCCAGTGATGGGCCTGAAGCACCGCGGCGGCGGCCGGCGATAACGGGCGCGGCGGCACGCCGTTGGCGTCGGCATACTTCCGGATGAAGTGATCCGCGATCAGCGGAATATCCAACGGCCGTTCCCGCAGCGCCGGCAACCGAATATTGAACACATTGAGACGAAAGAACAGGTCCTCCCGGAACTCGCCGGCCAGCACCGCCTGCTCCATGTCGCGGTTGGACGTGGCGACCAACCGGATGTCGACCTTGACCGGTTGCGAACCGCCGACCCGATCGATTTCACGTTCCTGAATGGCGCGCAACAGCTTGGACTGGAGCCGGACATGCATTTCGGTGATTTCGTCCAGCAGCAGGGTGCCGCCGTTGGCCTCCTCGAATTTGCCCACCCGTCGGGCGACGGCACCGGTAAACGCGCCTTTTTCGTGACCGAACAGCTCCGATTCCAGCAGATGCTCGGGAATCGCCGCGCAGTTGACCGACACGAAGGGCTGTTCCGAGCGCCGACTCTTGCGGTGGATGTAACGCGCCATCAGTTCCTTGCCGGTCCCGGATTCTCCGGTGATCAGCACCGAGGCATCACTGGGCGCCACCTGATCGGCCAAGCGGAGAACCGACGCCATCACCGGGTCCTGGCTGACGATGGCGTGGCTGTCCTCGGCCACCGCCTCCAGCACCGCGGCAATCAGCTTGGCATCCGGCGGCAGCGGAATGTATTCCCTGGCACCGGCCCGGATCGCCCGCACCGCCGCGGCGGCATCGTTACCGACGCCGCAGGCCACCACCGGAACCAAAAACCGTTCGGCCTTGAGCGCGTCGATCAGCCGGCCGACATCCAGTTTCACATCGATCATCACCAGATCGACCCCGGCCGCCGCGCGCAGCGCCGTCATGGCGCCATCAATGCTGTTGGTGTGGGAGACCTTGGCGCCGCGCTGATGCGCCATCCTTCCGGCCTCGGTCAGGTGGCCTTCCAACGTTCCGACAATCAACAGACGCATGGTTCCCACTCTCTCCCGGACCGGCGCGACCGTTCCAGCTTATGACTTTGCGCAGAGACTCCCGCCCCTCGGTCCCATCACTCGCGATCAAAATACTGGACCCGGGACCCGACCGGCAGCACCGCGTTCAACAACATTTCCAGGCGCCGCGGGTTTTCCTGGCGGGCCATCGAAATCGCACCGGTCAGGTACAGGGTCCGGATCAGGTTGTCCTGTTCGGCGTTGGTCTCCAGTTTGCCCGCCAACGGCGTCAGGATCATGTTGCCAAGCACCGCGCCGTAAAAGGTGGTCAACAGGGCTACCGCCATGGCGGGTCCGATGGCCGAAGGGTTGTTGAGGCTGCCCAGCATCTGCACCAGCCCGACCAGGGTTCCGATCAGGCCCATGGCCGGGGCTACCTCGGCCGCCCGACGCAAAACCGCGGCGGTCCGCACCTGAGCCGCGGTGGCGGCTTCGGCCTCGCAGCCCAACACCGCGTCGATGTCGTCGGCGGGCCGGCCTTCGGTCACCAGATCCAGACACCGGTACAGGAACGGTTCGCCCCGCAACTCCGGCAGCAGTTCGCGCAAGGTGTCGGCCCCGGTGCGCCGGGCGGCTTCGGCCAGAAGCAGCATCTGTCGGGCCACGGCCCGGGGATGAACACCGGGCCGGAACAGCGCCGACGGCAGGGTGCGCCAGGCCAGACCCAGATCGCGGGCCGAAAACGACACCGCCGTGACCGTCAGCGTCCCGCCGCCGACGATCAGGAACGCCGGCAGGTCCAGGTAGGCACCGGGCGTCCCGCCGCCGACCATGGCCACCACCACCACCCCGAAGGCCCCCGCCAGCCCGAACAAGGTCGCCAGATCGACCGTGCTTCGGGCGCGCATACCACCAACAGAGACCGCCGAATGCACATTATTGTTGGGTGAAAGAGGGCGCGCCATGAAGAAGTCCGTCACGAAAAGGAAATGGGTGTCAAAAATCAGGTTCGATCGGACTTGATGATTTCGGTCATGGTCACCCCCAGCCGATCCTCCACCACCACCACTTCGCCGCGCGCCACCAGCCGGTTGTTGACATAGATATCGATGGCCTCGCCCACCTTGCGGTCCAGTTCCACCACGGCGCCGCGACCGAGCTTCAGCAATTCGCTCACCTGCATGGTCGACTTGCCCAGCACCGCCGAAATCTGCACCGGAATGTCGTAGACCGCTTCCAGGTCCTTGGCCGGCGTCGACGATATCTCGAAGCCGGACGTCCCACTCTCAAGCTCGTCGAGATCGAACCCACCCGCACTAGCCATGTTCTTCGTCCGCTGTTGCCGCGACCGTCATCCCTGGGCCCCCAGCATCCGCTCGGCGACCGCCGTAATTTCGGCCAGCAGTTGGTTGGTGTTGCGTTCGGCACCGCCCTCGGCCCATTCGATCCGGGCATCCGCCGGCGCGATGCCGGGGTCGCCCAGAATGACCAGGCGACCGGCGAAACCGCGCTGCGCCGCCATCTCCTCGATGCGCGGACGTAAGGTCGCCACCATGCCGTCATTGACCCGGATGGCCAGGCGCGGTTCGTCAATGGCCTCGTTGACGCAGGCGGTGATGAAATCCTCCAATTCCGCCGCGCCGTGACGACGGATCAGACTGGGCAGCAGCTTGTTGACCACCGCCAGGGCAATCGCCAGCGGCTGGCCGGCACGGGCGGCATTGAGGCCCTCCCGGTCGGCCACCAGAACCTCGATGCCGTCGGCCAGACGCACCAGGGCTTCGGCCGTGGTCGCCTGGATCTGCTTTTCCGCCTCGCTCCGCCCCTGCTGATAGCCGGCGGTCTGCCCGGCCTTGCGGCCCTCGCCAAAGGCCTTGGTGCGCGTGCGTTCCAATTCCTCGGCACTGAAGGTCGGCGGCGGCGGCGGCGCGGGGGCGGCCTCGGCCTTTGCCTTCTGACGTCGCGCCGTTTCCTGGTCGTCGACATCGAAGGAAACGTCGAACAGGAACTTCTGAACCGCCACCCTTGTCCTCCACCGTTC
Source organism: uncultured Rhodospirillales bacterium (assembly GCA_903927615.1). GTDB lineage: Bacteria > Pseudomonadota > Alphaproteobacteria > Azospirillales > Azospirillaceae > BOG-933. Next base: position 36,447 of record CAIYNU010000090.1, read on the forward strand.
GCCGGGACTGACCGGCACCGCCGATCAGTAGATCAACTCGTCTTCGCCTTTGCCTTCCGACATCACAATTTCGCCACGAGCCGCGAGATCCTTGGCGGTCTGAACCATCATCATCTGAGCTTCTTCCACGTCGCGCAAGCGCACTGGCCCCATCGAGGCCATTTCTTCGCGCAGCATCTTGCCCGCACGTTCCGACATGTTGGTGAAAAACAGGTCGCGCAGGGTTTCCGAGGCGCCCTTGAGGGCAATCGACAGCTTGGACTTGTCCACCGCCCGAAGCATGGCCTGAACCCCGCTGGGATCGAGCTTGCCCAAATCTTCGAACGTGAACATCAACGCCTTGATCCGCTCGGCACTGTCGCGGTTACGCTCTTCCAGGGCGGCGATGAAACGATGCTCGGTGGCGCGATCCAGATTGTTGAAGATTTCCGCCAGCATTTCGTGGGAGTCCCGGCGACTGGCCCGGGCCAGGTTGGTCATGAACTCGGTGCGCAAGGTTCGCTCGACGTCGTCCAGCACCTCCTTCTGGACCGCCTCCATGCGCAGCATGCGCATGATCACTTCCATGGCGAAGCTTTCCGGCAGAATGGTCAGCACCCGGCCGGCATGTTCCGCGCGTATCTTGGACAACACCACCGCCACGGTCTGCGGGTATTCGTTCTTGAGGTAATTGGCCAGCACGTTCTCATTCACGTTGGCCAGCTTGTCCCACATGGTGCGACCGGCCGGACCGCGAATATCCTCCATGATGGCGTCGACCTTGTCCTTGGACAGGGTCTTCATCAACAATCGTTCGGTGCTGTCATAGGTACCGACCAGCGAACCGGTGGCCGACATCTGTTCGGCGAATTCGACGAACAATCGCTCGATCAGGTTGGCACTGACCGTCCCCAAATTAGCCATGGTCTGGGAGATTTCCTTGATCTCCTCGTCATCCATGTGCTGAAACAACTTGGCCGCGTGCTCCTCGCCCAGAGACAGGACCATAATAGCGGCCTTTTCCGGCCCGGTCAGGGTGCGATAATCTTCGCGAACGCGTATCGCCACGGTCTATACTCCCTTGCCCGATATCACCTTGCCGTCACCCCCTGCTCAGGTTTCCTGGTAGAGCCAGTTGCGGAGGATGGCAACCGCCTCTTCCGGATGCTTTTCGACGATTTCGCCGACCTTGCGCAAGGACGAGGCTCGCACCCGCCCTTCGACCCGATTGATGTCGATCATCTGCTCCAACTCCTCGTCGGCCTGAGCCGCCTCCAACGCCAGATCCTGGGCCAAGGCACCGGCCGGCGCGGCCAATTGGGCCGGCAACTGGGCCTGTTCGGCCAGCAGTTTCTCCATATCCTCTTCGGACTCCGCCGGCCGTTCGAACGCCCGGGTAATCAGCGGCCGGACCACCAGCAAGATGACCAGAATCGCGACGATGCCCAGGATCAGCATCTCCGCAATGCGGAAAATATCCTCCTTGGGCATCCCCAGCAGCATATCCGTCGCACTGGTGAACTCGCCTTCGGGAATGGCGAAGCGCATATTCACGACTTCCAGGGTATCACCCCGGACCGCATCGTAGCCCACCGCCGAACGCACCAGCGCCGTGATCTGGTCGAGTTCTTCCTTGGGTCTTGGACTGTACGTGGCCGGCCCGCCCTTGGGATCCGTGGTGTACAGGCCATCGACCAGCACCGCCACCGACAGCTTGCGAACCTGCCCGACCTCGCGAACCTGGCTCTTGACCGTCTTGCTGATCTCGTAGTTGACCGTTTCCTCGTTACGGTTGGTGCGATTGCTGGTGATGGGACCGGCGCCGCCGCTGTTGCTGCCGGCGCCACTGGGCACATTATTTTGGACCGTCACCGACTCCATGGGGTCGCGGTCTTGCGCATCGGCCTTGTCGTCCACCGTCGCCGTCGACCGCACCACCTGGCCTTCGGGGTCATAGGTCTCGGAATTGGTGGTGATCTGATCGTAGTCCAGATCGGCCGAAACCTCCGCGCGCACCTTGTCGTAACCGACGGTCCGGCCGACCAGTTCCTCGATGGTCCGGCCCAGTTTATGCTCGTAGGCCTGCCGCTTTTCGTCGGCGGTGGCGGCCATCGCTTCGGCGGTGTCGCTCCCGGTCCCGCGGGCCAGGAGTTTGCCGTGATCGTCGACGATCGCCACCTGATTCGGGTTGAGTTTGGGCACCGACGCCGCCAGCAGATGCTGGATCGCCGAAATCTGCTCGGGGTTGAGGTGGACGCCGGGCCGGAGTTTCAGGAACACGCTGGCGGTCGCGGCGGCCTCGGAGCGGCTGAACATTTCGCGCTTGGGCAGCACCAGATGGACCCGCGCCTGTTCAATGCCTTCCAGCGTCCCGATGGTGCGCGCCATCTCGCCTTCCAGGGCCCGCATCTGATTGATGTTTTGGATGAAGCTGGTCGCGCCGAAGCTTTCGCCCTTGTCGAAAATCTCGTAGCCGACCGAACCGCCGCTCGGCAGACCGGCCTGAGCCATTTGCATGCGCAGGCGGCCGACCTGATCCTGGGGCACCAGGATGCGGGTGCCGGTGTCGTCGACCTTGTACGGAATCTTCAGGTCGTCAAGCTTCTTGGCAATCGCCCCGGCATCCGCGGTCTGAAGATCGGCGTAAAGCAACTCCATGTTCGGTTGGGACAGACGGCCGGTCAGAAAGACGAAAAAGCCAAGGAGGGCTATGCCGACAACCGCGATGGCAGCAAGGCGAGCCGCGCCGAGATTGCGCAAGGTTTGCATAAACCCATTCACGAAACAGATCTCCGAACGGCCACCGGCCAACCCGGCCGACAAAGGTGGTGGCGAGCCAGCCGACCCCTTTCATTATAATGTGTTTCCCCGACGAAAGGTGGGTTAATTTCCCGGCACAACCGGTCGCTCCGCCCGGCGCCCAAGGCGCGCCATGGCTGATCAACCGCACTCTTCATCCTGAAAGACACAGATCGCAAGGTCGGGACGGCTTACCACCGTCCCCGTGGTTTCTTTCCTTAACTTCCCGGTTCCCCGACGCCCTTCCGCTCCGCCCCCCCTCACGGGCGCTGTGATCCCGTCAAACTCAGGTCTCGGCCAGCGCCAGGATCGCCCGAGCCCGCTGATCCCAGGTGTGGCAGTCACCGACCAGCCGCTGGCCGCCGTCGGCACGCGCCCGGGCAGCTTCGGGTTGTTCTGCGAGCCGGGTCAGTTGCACCGTCAGACTGTCCAGGTCATCGGGATCGATGAAGGCGACCTGATTTTCGTCCACCACTTCGGTCACGGGGCCAAGCCGGCTGACCACCGCCGGGGTCCCGCTGGCCAGCACCTCGAACAGCTTGAGCGGCGACATCCAGCGGTGGGTGCCGACCGCGCGGGTATAGGGCAACAGCACGCTGTGGTAGGACCGCAGCAGGCGGGGAATGGCGGCATGGGCGACCGCCGGCAGGACCAGTACGTTGGGTCGGTCGAGCCCACGGGCCCGGGCGGCTTCGACCTCGGCCGGCGTGCCGCCGATCAGCACGAAGCCATGGCCAGGCAGCCCGCTGGCCGCCCTCGAGATCAGATCGAGGCCCCGTTCCGGGCGCAACGTCCCATAATAGAGGTGGACCGGCGCCGCCCGGTCGACACCCGCCGGCCACGGCCGCGCCGCTTGGGGTAACGGCTCGGCCTGGGCAAAGCGTGGGAAGTCGACCGCGTCGTGACAGGCCGCGACATGCGCGGCCGGCAGCCGGTAATCGCCGATCAGGTGCTCGCGCAGGCTTCCCGAAATGGCGACCCAGCGGACCCGCCGCCCCAGCAGCGGCAGCACCAGACGCGCCAGCGGCGACAGGTCCTGGTGCAATTCCAGCACCAGACGCGGCGTCAGCCATTGGCACGCCACGGCTACCCCCAAACTGCGGCTCACCACCACCGAGTCGGCCCCGCCCAGCCCGCGCACTTCGGGCATCAGGCGGGCGGCGAACTCGGCATACCGGGCTTTGCCGTACCGGGTCCGACAGGGAATCGGCCGGCGGTCGATCGGCAGTTCGGCCAGGGCTTGGACCATCGGACCATAAGCCGGCCACACGTAGGTGACGCGACAACCAATCCGCGCAAAGGCTGCCAGCATCTGACAGGTCTGAAGAACATGCGCGGTCTCGGCCTCCATGATCATGTTGTTGGCCACGATCACGGACGCCGGTCGGGCGGAAACAAGGTTGGGCATCGGCCCTTGTGGCGTTAGAGGAGAAGTTGCCTGGGACGGCTCGGCGCCGCGGCCAGGAGCCGTGCCCCCGGCCGCCGCCAAGGGCTGATCCCTTGGCACCCATGACGACGGACTGAAGCCGGGACGAGCGCCCCGGCCTGATTACCGGTCCCGGGCCATGCGCCCCAGCCGGAGCCTCAAGGCGTTGAGCTTGATGAAGCCCTCTGCGTCCTGTTGGTTGTAGACGCTGTCCGCCTCGAACGTCACATAGTCCAGGCGGTAAAGCGAGTTCGGCGACTTGCGGCCCGCCACCGAGACATTCCCCTTGAACAGCTTCAGCCGGACCACGCCCGCCACCCGCTCCTGGGTCTGGTCGATCAGCGCCTGCAACGCCTCACGCTCCGGGCTGTACCAGAAGCCGTTATAGATCAGCTCGGCATAGCGCGGCATCAGCTCGTCTTTGAGATGCATGGCGCCGCGGTCGAGGGTCAGGCTTTCCACCGCCCGATGGGCAACGCTGAGAATGGTTCCGCCCGGAGTCTCGTAGACGCCGCGGCTCTTCATGCCGACGTACCGGTTCTCCACCAGATCCAACCGGCCGATGCCGTTGGCGCCGCCCAGGTCATTGAGCCGGGCCAGCAACCGGGCCGGCGACATCGCCTCGCCATCCACCGCCACGGCATCGCCCCGTTCAAAGGCGATTTCCACGTAGGTGGCCTTGTCGGGCGCCTTTTCCGGCGCCACGGTGCGGGTGAACATGTCCTCGTCGGGCTCGACCCACGGGTCTTCCAGCGCCTTCCCCTCGTAGGAAATATGCAGAAGGTTGGCGTCGGTGGAATAAGGCGCCTCGCCGCGCTTGTCCTTGGCGATGGGAATCTGATGCTTCTCGGCGTATTCGATCAGCTTGGTGCGGGAATTCAACTCCCACTGGCGCCAGGGCGCAATCACCTTGATTTCTGGCTTCAAGGCGTAATAGGTCAGCTCGAATCGCACCTGATCGTTGCCCTTGCCAGTGGCACCGTGCGCGACGGCATCGGCACCAACCATGCGGGCGATCTCGATCTGACGCTTGCCGATCAGCGGCCGGGCAATGGAGGTGCCGAGCAGATACACCCCTTCATAAAGCGCGTTGGCCCGGAACATCGGAAACACGAAGTCCCGCACGAATTCCTCGCGCAGATCGTCGATGAAGATGTTTTGGGGCTTCACGCCCAGCAATTCGGCCTTGTGGCGCGCGGGCTCGACCTCTTCGCCCTGTCCGAGATCGGCGGTGAAGGTCACGATCTCGCAACGGTAGGTTTCCTGAAGCCAGCGCAGAATGACCGAGGTATCGAGTCCGCCCGAATAGGCCAGGACCACTTTCTTGATGTCTGTGGGCGCAACGAAGCTCATGGAGTAACCCGCATCCAAGGGAACAGGGACGATCGTTCAGCGTAAGATTACGGTGGCCCGCCGGTTCCTGCAAGCCGGTTGCCACACCTCACTCCAGCCATGACGGCAGGCGATCCAACGCCAGCAACGCGGCACAGTCGACGCGCGGGCGAATGACGGCGAAGCGGTCGCCGTCCACCAGCACCTCGGGAACCAGCGGTCGGGTGTTATAGGTCGAGGCCATCACCGCGCCGTAAGCGCCGGCCGACAGCACCGCCATCAGATCGCCGGGCCGGGGCGCGACCAACGGCCGTTGCACGGCGAAGGTATCGCCGGTTTCGCACACCGGTCCGACCACGTCGAACGGCTCGGCGACGCTGCCCGGCATCGGTTCGGCCACCGGCAGAATGCCGTGCCAGGCGTCGTACAGGCTGGGCCGGATCAGGTCGTTCATGGCCGCGTCGACGATGACGAAGCGACGATGCAGGCCGGTTTTGACATAGAGCACCCGGGTCAGCAGCACCCCGGCATTGCCGACCAGGGCGCGCCCCGGTTCCAGCAGAACCCGGCAGCCCAAACCCTGAGTCGCCTCCGCCACCAGCGCCGCGTAGTCGGTCGGCGTGGGTGGGGTTTCCTCCCGGTAAACGATGCCCAGCCCGCCGCCGAGATCAAGCCGGTCGATGGCATGGCCATCGGCGCGCAAGGCCTGGACCAGATGGGCCGCCTTTTTGAACGCGGCCCGGAACGGTGCCAGACTGGTCAATTGGGAGCCGATATGCACCGCCACCCCCACGGCCCGCACCCCGGGCAATCCCGCGGCAAAGGCGTAAGCCTCGCGGGCATGGTCGATGTCGATGCCGAACTTGTTCTCTTTGCGGCCGGTGGAGATTTTGTGATGCGTGCCGGCGTCGATGTCGGGATTGACCCGCAACGCCACCGGCGCGGTCACGCCCAAGCCCGCCGCGACCTGGCTCAGCGCCTCGAGTTCCGGCAGCGACTCGACATTGAGCTGGAAAATACCGGCGGTCAGCGCCGCCTTCATCTCGGCCCGAGTCTTGCCGACGCCGGAAAAGACGATGCGGTCGGCCGGGATGCCGGCGGCCAGGGCCCGCATCAGCTCCCCTTCCGAGACCACGTCGGCTCCGGCGCCCAGCCGGGCCAGCGTCCCCACCACCGCCAGGTTGGAATTGGCCTTGAGCGCATAACAAATACCGGCGTCCTGGCCGGCAAAGGCCGCGGCAAACGCCCGATACCCGTCGGCAAGAACCGAGCCGGCGTAACAATACACCGGCGTTCCCACCGCCTCCGCCACCCGGGCCAACGAAACCGCCTCGGCGTGAAACCAGCCGGCGCGATAGGCAAACGCGGTCATGGCCTGGCCGGAAAAGTGCCGGAGGTCCCCAACGCCCCACCCGGCTGCAAATCTTGCGGCCGGATAATCTGAGGATAGGTCTGCTGGGGCGTCTGCGGCAGCGTCGGAGGTGTGGCTGGGGTCGATGTGTCTGTGGGGGCGGGCGGAATGATCGTCGCCGACGGCGGAACAGTCCCCGGGGGATCCAACCTCGTCACCGGGTAGGTTCGGGGATACGCGGCGGCGTCCGGACCGGCATCTTCGGCCGGAATGACACGGCCGGGCTTGCGGCCGCAGCCCGCCAGCGCCAGGGCGGTCCCGGCCAACACCATGCCGGCAAAGCCACGACGGCTCGGCCGGGCCGTGTCGGCCACGGGGCTCAGGGGTGCCACGGTAGTCATGGGTGATACGCTCCCGGATGTCGGAGTCACAGATCTCGGATTGACAGGGGTCAGGCTCATAGGAAACGCTCCCGGGCGCACGCCGCCGCCGCACGAACCCGCTCGGGAGCGGTCCCGCCGAAGCTCCGGCGGCTGGCCACCGAGGCGTCAAGGCTCAGCGCGCGGTAAACGTCGGCGGTGATCCGCGGCTCCACCCCTTGCAGGGTCGCCAGGTCCAAGGCGGCCAGCCCCTTGCCCTGGTCGTCGGCCAGCCGGACCAGCCGGCCGGTGACGTGGTGAGCCTCCCGAAACGGCATCCCCAGTTCCTGAACCAGCCAGTCGGCCAGATCGGTGGCGGTCAGGAAGCCGCGTTCGGCGGCTCGGCGCATAGCGGCCGGGTCGGCAACCATGTCGCGCACCATGCCGGCGGTCGCCGCCAGGCACAGGGCCAGCGTGTCATCGGTTTCGAACACCGGCTCCTTGTCCTCCTGCATGTCCTTGGAATACGCCAGCGGCAGCCCCTTAAGCGCCACCAGCAGCCCGGTCAGGGCACCGATCACCCGCCCGGCTTTGGCCCGAACCAGCTCGGCGGCATCCGGGTTGCGCTTTTGGGGCATGATGGAACTGCCGGTGGTAAAGGCATCCGAGAGCCGGATGAAGCCGAACTGCGCGGTGCACCAGACCACGATCTCTTCGGCAAAGCGCGACAGGTGAATCGCGGCGATGGCCGCACCCGCCAGATAATCCAGCGCAAAGTCACGATCGGAAACCGCGTCCAGGGAATTGGCGGTGGGCCGGTCGAAACCGAGCGCCGCCGCGGTCTGGTCGCGGTCGATGGGATAGGGGGTGCCGGCCAGGGCCGCCGACCCCAGCGGGCACTCGTTGAGCCGCGCCCGGGCGGCGCCGGCCCGGCTGCGGTCGCGCCCGAACATCTCGACATAGGCCAGCAGGTGATGACCGAAGGTCACCGGCTGGGCGGGTTGCAGGTGGGTGAAGCCCGGCATGACCGTCGCGGCATGACGCTCGGCCTGCTCGATCAGCGCCGCCTGAAGGTCGCAAAGACCGGCATCGAGCCGGTCCAGGGCCTCCCGGACCCACAGCTTGAAGTCGGTCGCCACCTGATCATTGCGCGAGCGCGCGGTGTGCAGGCGTTTGGCCGGCTCGCCGATCAGTTCCGCCAGCCGGGACTCGACGTTCATGTGGATGTCTTCGAGGGCGGTCTTGAACGGGAAGACCCCCGAGTCGATTTCCTGGAGAACCTGAGTGAGGCCGGCTTGAATCCGCCGGGCATCGTCTTCCGAGAGGATGCCCTGCCGGCACAGCATGGCGGCATGGGCCTGGGAGCCGGCAATATCCTGCGCCGCCAGCTTGCGGTCAAAGCCGATGGAGGCGTTAATCCGCTCCATGATGGCGGCCGGACCGGCGGCGAAGCGGCCACCCCACAACTGGTTGGCGCCCGGTTCGGCGGTCGGCGCGGCGACGGTATCGGAGGACGGATCGGTGATGGACATCTCGGGACGCGGAAGATCGGTGGACGGTTCGGACGGTACTATGCGCGTTTTGCGCGCCGTCGCAATGGCGCTGTTGCTGCCGGGGCTGTTGATTTCGATGCCGGCGGCGGCGGACGACGCGCACCCGTTCGCACCGGCCCCGTCGTTGCTGCCCGCCCCGGCCATGAGCTTCGTGGACGGCACCGGCCGACGGCTCGGACTGAACGCCTTCGCCGGCAAGCTGGTGCTGCTCAATCTGTGGGCCACGTGGTGCCCGCCCTGCGTCGCGGAAATGCCGGCCCTGGATCGCCTGGCGGCCCGGTTCGGCGGCGACGATTTCGACGTGGTGGCGGTCGCCATGGACCACGGCGGCCGGCGGACCGTCGAGCCGTTCCTGCAACGCCACGGCCTGGACCATCTGGCGCTCTATTTGGACCCCGAGGCCGCGGCGCTCCGGGCCTGGAACACCAACAGCCTGCCGACGTCGGTCCTGATCGATCAGGACGGCCGGGTGCTGGGCCGCATCGAAGGCGAAGCCGACTGGGACTCCCCCGAAGCCCAAGCCTTGATCCGCCACTTCCTGGTCAGGCCGGCCCCGACCGCACCCAGCCGGCAGGGAGTGATCAAGACCAGCGGGTGAGGTCGAAACCGGACGATCCCCCCGTCGCGGGCCAGCGCAGACGTCCGGGCGGCTTTACGAGCTGGAAGCCATGTGAGGTTCGTTCTATGATATCGGAAACGCCCATGAGATAGACGCACTGCCTGTTTATCTTTAACCAGCCCGCCGCCAGGCACGGCGCCAGGGGCGATCATGACGCTCGAAAGCATCAGGCTACGAAATTTTAAAGGGTTCCAGAATGCTGCCCTTGAGGGTCTTCCCCGCTTTAGCGTCGTGATCGGGGCCAATGGTACCGGAAAGACAACGCTCTTCGACGTCTTCGGCTTTCTGCGTGACTGTCTTAATCACAACGTCCGGCAAGCCTTGGAAAAGCGTGGGAAATTTCGTGAGGTGGTCAGCCGTGGACACGAAGACGAAACCATCGACCTGGAAATCCAGTTCCGAGCCGAGATTTCCGGAGTCGAACGACTGGTTACCTACCGGCTGGAAATCGGTCAGGAACAGGGTAAGCCCCAGGTTTTTCGAGAAATTCTACGCTACAAGCGGGACGCCAGCGGCAGACCTTTTCACTTCCTTGATTTTACCAAAGGATGCGGTTTCGCGATCACCAATGAAGAAGAGTTCTATAAGCGTGATCAGCAACTGACCATCGAGCAACAGCTCCTAGATTCGCCGGACATTCTGGCGATCAAGGGACTAGGGCAATTCCAACGCTTCAAGGCGGCCAGCGTCTTCCGGCAAATGATCGAGAACTGGCATGTCTCTGACTTTCATGTCACCGCCGCTCGGGGGCGGAAGGAAGCCGGTTATGCCGAGCATTTATCCACCGATGGTGGCAATTTGCCCCTAGTCGCGCAGTACCTCTATGAAAATCATCCCAAAAAATTCAATGATATTCTGGAGCGGATGCGTCAGCGGATTCCTGGCTTCACCAATATTGAGGCGAAATTAACTGAAGACGGCCATCTGATCCTGCGTTACCAGGACGGCGCATTTCGAGATCCCTTTATCGATCGCTTCGTGTCTGACGGCACGATCAAGATGTTCGCCTATCTGGTCCTACTTCATGATCCCCAGCCCCATCCGTTGCTGTGCATTGAAGAACCCGAAAACCAGCTCTATCCAGGCCTTATGGCCGAGTTGGCCGAAGAATTCCGGCTTTATGCCAATCGCGGCGGACAGATCCTGGCCTCCACCCATTCCCCCGATTTTCTCAACGCCACCCGTCTGAACGAAGTGTTCTGGCTGGTCAAGCGCAACGGTTTTACTGAAATCCACCGTGCCAGCGACGATCCGGTTCTATGCGCTTATATGGCGGACGGTGACCAGATGGGGCACCTGTGGAAGCAGGGGTTTTTCGCCGGAGCCGATCCCGCATGACCGAACTGGTGTTTCTGCTCGAAGAGCCGTCCGCGCGGGAGATGCTGAGAGGCCTGCTCCCCCGAATTTTGCCTCCAGGCGTTTCGTTCCGCCTGATCGCCTTCGAAGGCAAACAGAATCTTGAAGGGCAACTGGCCCTGAAAATCCGCGGTTATCGCGTTCCCGATGCCCGCTTCATCGTCATTCGAGACCAGGACAGCGGGGATTGCCGACGCATCAAGGCAAAGCTGAAGGCGCTGTGCGCCGGGGCTGGACACGAATCGGCGCTGATCCGGATCGCATGCCGGGAATTGGAGAGCTGGTACTCTGGCCGACCTTGCCGCCGTCGAACAGGCTTTAAAGGTGCCCGGCCTGACCCGGCTTCAGAAAACCCATAAATTCAGCGAGCCCGACACGCTCGGATCACCGTCCCATGAACTGGATCGGATCACCAAAGGACTCTACCAGAAAATCGGCGGCTCGCGGGCGATTGGCCTGCACCTCAATCCCCTGAATACCCGCTCTCCGAGCTTCACTGCCCTGGTCACCGGCATCCGGAAGTTGATCGATACGATCGGTGCGGCCCCTCAGACGGGGCTCCGGCCTCCGGCAGCGTTGACCGATCAGTCCGAAGACGAGGATCATCGGGGCGGGCCACAACCGGACTTGCCTTGGTCAGTCTGACCTCGTACACTCTTTGGGCCCGATCCGGTGGACAACGACGCGCACAACGGCAGGCGGCCCGCTCGACGGCAGACAACGAGAGCAAGGACCCTTAAAATGGATGCCTTTGCACAAAAGATCGATACCTTGAAGACCATGCTGGTCACCGAAGATAAGTTCGACCGCACTCTTGGCTACTTTTTCGATAATTTAGGATATGATCGCGCCTTCCTTGATGCTGGGAAACCCACCACGAACCAGACGCTGCAAGATATCTTAAAATCATTGGTGACACAGGCATGCGGCGAAGGGAGCGCGATCACCCAATTAAAAATATTTAAAGCTGGAAAAAGTAAATTTATTCATGGAATGTGCTTTATCAATGGTGGCATTGGCACAGTATTATTTTTCGAAGACCTGAATGTCGGCTTGCTTGCGGTCAGCTCTCCTGTTTCCATGAGCGATATTTCGTATATCCGCTTTTCCGGCACAATCATTGATCCCGACCAGGCGGCCTTTTTTACCGGCGCCAAAAGCAAGGCGATGCACTGAGACCGGCGAGCCATCACACTGCCCCATCGCCGTACCGGGGGGACTATACCCCGATGAGTCCCGAAGCCGCCTTTCCCGAAGCGGCCTGACCTGAGGTCACGGGGCGCAAACCCGCTCGGGCGGGAAGGAGAGCGTGACGGCGGTGCCATCGCCCGGTTCGCTCTGAAGCGTGATCCGGCCGCCATGCAGCTCGATCAGCGACTTGACGATCACCAGCCCCAGCCCGGTCCCTTCGGCGGGGCGCAGGCGGGGATTGCCGGCCTGACCAAAGTCGGTAAACACCAGATCCAGCTCCGCGGCCTCGATCCCCATCCCGTTGTCGGTCACGGTGATGTCAAGACCGCCCCCGATGGTGCGGACCGTCACCGTCACGCACCCGCCCGGCCCGGTAAATTTGATGGCGTTGGACAGCAGGTTAAACATCATCTGGCGTAATGTCCGCTCGTCACCGATCAGACGCGGCAAGTCCGGCGGTGCCCGTGTGGTGAGCGTCAACTGTCGCCGACTGGCCAGCGGACTGGCGGCATGAACCGACTCCTCGACCACCGCCGCCACCGAGATGGTGTCCGAGGCCAGTTCAAAATGACCGGCCTCGATCTTGGAAAGATCGAGCACGTCGTTGATCAGGCGCAGCAAATGCACCCCGCTGCGGTGAATGTCCCCGGCATAGCCGACATACTTTTCCGTGCCGATCGGCCCGACCATCTGATCGCGGATCATCTCGGCGAAGCCGATGATGCCATGCAAGGGGGTACGCAAATCATGGCTCATGCGCGCCAGAAAATCCGACTTGGCGGCGGTGGCGGCCAGGGCCGCGTCACGCGCCTGTTCCAGCGCCCTGTTCTCGGCGGTCAGCGCCGCCACCCGCGCCTCAAGCGCCCGATTGCGCTCGGCGTCCTGGTCCCATTGCCTCTGCCGGTCCGCCGCCGCCCGGTGGTCTTCCCCGATTCGATCCAGCAGGCCATTCAGCGCCCGGCCGATCCGGTGCAGGTCGGTCAGGTGGAAGGGTGGGGCCCGCACCGCCGAAACACCGGCCGCCGCGGCCTCGGCGATCCCGCTCAACCGATGAAGCGGGTCCACCCCCAACCGCCAGACCGCCACAAAGGCCCCCATCACCAGCACCAGCAACATCAGGGCGGCGACCACCGCCTGACGTTCGATGGACGCGCGCAACTCAAGATACTGCCGCTCCCAACCGGCCTCGACCACCAGCACCGCTCCGGCCGGCGACCCGCCGACTCCGGGGAGCGGCACCGCCGCCATCATTTCGGTGGAACGGGCGCCGGCCGCGTCCAGCGCCCGGTTCCGGGCCAGCGCCTCCGCCGCCAAGGCCGCCACCGGTTGCGAGGGCTCCAGGCGACCGTTGGCCCGGATCTGCTGACTGTCGGCCAGCACCGCGCCGTCGGCCGCCACCACCCGATAGCGGACCCGCATCTGTTGGGACGCCATCGCCCGCACCCGTTCCTGAACCGCCGACCAGTCGCCGATCCCGGCATCTGGCGCCACCGCCGCCGCCACGGCGTCCGCGGCCACCAGCACGGTTTGGGCCGACACCAGACTGATCTGGTTGACCTGCTCGACGGTGCTGTGAACCAGCACGCCCAAAACCATGGTCACGCCGACGGCGTAGGCCACCAGATGGAGCCAGGAAACCCGCCAGCGTCCGGTCATGGCCGTGCCTCCTCCTGAACCAGCGACGGGTCGATCCAGTTTGAGGAGGGCCAAGGTGGCGAGGGTGTCGCCGGAGCGGAGGCGGACCGGGCATGATGCCGACCCGGCAACGCCTCCACCGCCGCCAGCCGGCGGGCGATCGGCGCGTCGGCATCGTCGCCCAGCAACGCCACATTATCGGCCAGGTCCAGCAGCTGTACCGCCTCGAAATCCTGGCGCCAGGCTTCGACCGGACGGCCGCTGATGGCGGCCATCAGCTCCAGACAGCGATCCTGAGCCTTGCGGCAAGTCCCGACCGCATCCGACAGCGCATGAACCACCGCCACCAGTCGATCGCGCTGTTCGGGAATCCGGCCTTCGCGAACCACCAGGACGTGCGTAACCAGATCGGCCCCGGTCTGCGTCGATGCCAACACAGTGGTTCCCGGAAGCTGTTGCAACAGAGTGAGACGGGTGGGTGAAATCGCCGTCACCGCCGCGACCCGCCCGGACCGGAGCGCCGGGAGCAGATCGTCCGAGGACAGCGACACCAGGGTGACAGTGTGAGGATCAACGCCGGCCTGGTCAAGCAGGGACAACGCCAGCGGCCCGGCCGCACCATCGTAGGCGACCCCGATCTTTCGCCCCCGCAGAGCGGCGGCGCTGCCCACACCCGGCCCCGCCACCAGTCTCGCCTCGCCCACCATCTCGTCCACGACATAGATCACCCGAACCTCGTCGGGCAGCACGTCCGGCAACCGGTCAAGGCCGATCATCACCGCATCGACCAGTCCATCCCGAAAAGCCTGGACCGGGTCCCGGGAGGCCGGCGTGCGCCGGATGTCGAAATGAACCGGCAGGCCGGCGTCCAACCCCAGCGGCTCGATCAACGCAAAGAGCTGATCCCCAGGCCAGTCCGAGACCTGAATCGTAAACGGCTGGGGCGGACGCGGCGGCAACACCGCTTCCACCACCGCAAACAAAGAGCCCGAGAGCACTGCCGCCGTGATTATCTTGAGCCAAATCATACCGCCGTCGCCCTCGCCCGTGCCCTTCGGTAACCAAGATGGGCGAATCAGGTCTTAGAAAAAGTTAAGGATGATGGCCAGGGCGGAATTTTTATCCGCGCCGGGCGTCGGCCCGAGCGCCGGGACGCGCACCCGCCGCGGCGCCGGGAGAGGACGGCTTGTGGTTTTTGGCGAGACCGAACGGCATCCGGAGCCCTATACTGGCCCCTGCCCCCCTCTTCGGCCTCGAGTTCCGAGGCCCCGTTCCAGGACCGTCGCCCCATGCCCGTATTGCCCGATCCGTCCGGAAACGTCGCGCTGGCTGCCCCCGCGGCGCAGGCCGCGTTAGAGCTGCCCGCGGCGCAGGCCGCGTTAGAGCTGCCCGCGGCGCAGGCCGCGTTAGAGCTACCCGCGGCGCAGGCCGCGTGGGAACTACTGATGCATGCCGAGCACGCCGATCCCTTCAGCGTGCTCGGCATGCATCAGGAACACCCCGACGGCCCGGTGCTGGTGCGTGTGCTGCTGCCCGGCGCGCAAGCTGTGGCGGTGATCGACTGCACGCCCGGCGCGTCCCCGACGGTGGTGGCGCACCTGACCTGTCGGCACCCCGAGGGGATGTTCATGGGGCCGGTGGCTGGACGTACCCGGCGATTCCGCTACCGTCTGCGCGTCACCTTTGCCGAACACATCCTGGAATTCGCGGACGCTTACGCCTTTCCGCCGGTGTTGGGGGAACTGGACGTCCATTTGCTGGCTGAAGGCAGCCATTTGCGGGCCTACGAGCGGCTTGGCGCCCACATCCGGGACATCGACGGCACCCTCGGCACCGCCTTTGCGGTCTGGGCGCCCAACGCCCGGCGGGTCAGCGTGGTCGGTGACTTCTGCGACTGGGACGGCCGCCGCCTGCCCATGCGCAAGCGCCACGAATGCGGTGTTTGGGAAATCTTCGTTCCCGGCGTGGCCCCTGGAGACCGCTATAAATTCGAGATCCAAGGCGCGTCGGGAACCGTGCTGCCGCTCAAGGCCGACCCGGTGGCCCAGGAAGCGGAACATCCCCCCCGCACCGCCTCGGTGGTGCCAACCCCCGATGGCTTCGTGTGGACGGACGGCGGGTGGACCAGCCGTCAGGCCACCCTCAACCACCACCGGGAGCCGATCTCGATCTACGAAGTTCATCTCGGCTCCTGGAAGCGGAACTTTGAAGCCGGCGGACGGCCGCTCACCTATCGCGAACTGGCCGAGCAGCTGATACCCTATGCCGTCGATCTGGGGTTCAGCCACCTCGAATTACTGCCGATCACGGAATTCCCGTTTGACGGCTCCTGGGGCTATCAGCCCATCGGCCTTTATGCCCCGACCAGCCGCCACGGCAACCCCGACGATTTTCGCTTCTTCGTCAATGCCTGCCACCAAGCCGGGCTGGGCGTGCTGTTGGACTGGGTGCCCGGTCACTTTCCCAGCGATCCCCACGGGCTCGGCCACTTCGACGGCACCTGTCTTTACGAGCATGCGGACCCAAGACAAGGCTATCAGCCTGACTGGAAAACGCTGATCTACAACTTTGGACGTCGGGAAGTCGCCAATTTTCTGCTTGGCAGCGCGCTTTTCTGGCTCGACCAGTATCATATAGACGGAATTCGCGTCGATGCTGTCGCGTCAATGCTGTATCTTGATTACAGCCGCAAGGATGGCGAGTGGATTCCCAACCGCTACGGCGGCAAGGAGAATCTCGAAGCCATCGACTTTCTGCGTCGGCTGAATGAGCTGGCCTACGCCCGGCACCCCGGCGTCATGACCATCGCCGAAGAATCCACGGCCTGGCCCGGGGTCTCGCGTCCGGTCTGGCTCGGTGGCCTTGGGTTCGGCTTCAAATGGAACATGGGCTGGATGCACGACACGTTGCGCTACTTCAGCCGGGACCCCCTGTTTCGCAGCTACCACCATAATGACCTGACCTTTGCCTTGCTCTACCAATATAGCGAGAACTTCGTGCTGCCGATCAGTCATGACGAGGTTGTTCATGGCAAGGGTTCCCTGATTGGTCGCATGCCTGGTGACCGCTGGCAGCAATTCGCCAATCTGCGCGCCTTCCTTGGCACCATGTTCTGCCATCCCGGCAAAAAACTGCTGTTCATGGGCTGCGAGTTCGGGCAGTTCGCCGAATGGAATCACGATGCCGGTCTGGATTGGCCCCTGTTGGACAACCCCGATCACCGGGCCATCCAGGCTCTGGTGCGCGACCTCAACCGGCTGTACCGAACCGAACCGGCCTTGTCCCAGGGTGACTGCGATCCGGGCGGCTTTGAATGGATCGAAGCCAACGACACCGCCAACAGCGTTCTGGCCTGGTTGCGCCGGCCGGTGAGAAGCGGTGATCACCAGGACGCCGCCCATGCCCGGCCCGTCTTCCTGTGCATCGGCAATTTCACCCCCACACCCCACCACCGCTACCGGATCGGCGTGCCCGCTCCCGGCCGCTATCGGGAACGCCTCAACACCGACGCCGCCTGTTACGGCGGCAGCAATCTCGGCAACGGCGGCTTCGTCGATGCCGAACCGTTGGCCTGGCACGGTCGGCCGTGGTCGGTGTCCCTGACCCTGCCCCCGCTGGCGGTCATCGTGTTGGAAGGCGGAGACCGGCCCTCATAAACATAAGATTGTATGTTTCCCGGTCATTGGCCGATTCATTTTTTCGGGGTGCTTTATTTCCCGTTTTATGGTAAGTGAATGGATCAGGCCCTCGCCAATGACTGGACCTGTGCCCGGGGCACGGCGAGTCGCCGGAGCCACGAGGTGATGTCATGACCGTTGCCATTTCCCTTGCCGCGATCAACCTGATCAAATCCTTCGAAGGCTGCCCGCCGAATCCGGAATGGCCGGGCGGCGACAGCGGCATCACCCTCGGCTACGGGTGCGATATCGGCGCCGACCCGAGCAGTCTGTCGCCATGGGAGAATGTCCTGTCCGCCGATGACTACCGCAAGCTCGAAGCCGTCAGGGGACTGACCGGCCAGGAAGCGCGCAATGCCCTGCCGACGGTCAACGCCATCATCATCAAAAAGGCGGACGCCGAATCGATCTTCGAGACCTATACCTTGGTCAATGAAATCGACAAAACCCTCAAGGCTTTCCCCGGTTCCGGGCAATTGCCCCCCGACAGCCTCGGCGCCCTGGTTTCCGTGGTTTATAATCGGGGAACCAGCATGGACGGCGAACGGCGCACCGAGATGAGGATGTGCCGGGACGCCATCGCCGCCGGCCAGGACCAATGGCCGGAGGTGGTGGTGCAGATCGCGAAAATGGTCCGGCTGTGGCCGGGCGAACCCACCGCCTCCAACCTGAGTGGCCGCCGGTTGGCCGAAGCGGCCTTGTTCGCCCGTGGCCTGCGGGGCATCGGATTGATGCCCGACGCCCTGATCAAAGGGGATACCGGCGAACAGGTCCGGTCTTTGCAGAAAACCCTGAACGATAAGGCCAACCTGAATCTGAGCGCCGACGGCAAATTCGGAACCGGAACCATGGTCGGCGTCTGGCACTATCAACATTCGGCCAATGTGCCGGATACCGGGGTCGCCGATGCGGCAACCCGCCGCGACATCGGCGGCGCCGCCTCGCCCGCACCATGATGCCCACAAACCGACCTTCCGTCATGGGTTCCAAGGGGTCACCCCATGGTGGGGTCCAGGGCAACGTTCCTGGTGGGGGTTCGGGCAAAGCCCCCACCCAATACCGCCTGATGAATCACTCCTGACGCGCGCCGGCATGCCCCGGATCATAGTAGCAGGCCGCCATTCCCGCCCGCCCGCGGGCGTCGCGATTGAATGGCGGCTTCATGGCTCCGCCGAAATGATCGGCGATCAGGCCCTGCCAGGTCGTCACCGGTTCGACACCGCGCCGGGCACACAGCCATTCGAACCAGCGACACCCGGCGGCGACGTGGGTAATCTCGTCATCAAAGATCACTTGCAGCACAGCCGCCGTGGCACCATCGCCATGGGCGGCGAGTTCGGCCACGGTGCGCGGCGTCACGTCAAGGCCGCGCGCCTCCAGCACCATCGGCACCACGGCCAGCCGCGCCGCCAGATCGTGAGCGGTGTCCTGAGCCGCCCGCCACAACCCGTCATGGGCGGGCAGGTCGCCATACCCGGCATCGAATTCGGCCAGCCGGGCGGCCAGCATCTCGAAATGGCGGGCCTCGTCCCAGGCCACCCTCACCCAGTCGTCGTAGAACGCCGCCGGCATGGCCTCGTCGGGGAAACGGGCCACGAGATCCCAGGCCAGGTCGATGGCGTTCAATTCGATGTGAGCCAGGGCATGCAGCAAGGCGATGCGCCCCTTGACACTGACCGCCCGGCTGCGCTTGGCCATCTCCCGGGGCGGCAACAACTCGGGCCGCTCGGAGCGGGCCGGACGGGCGGGCGGGGCTGAACGACCGACGGCGGCGAAGCGCCCTTCGCGCCACGCCGCCGTCGCCTGTCGGGTCAGCTTGATCTTGTCGGCGGGCGCAGCGGCGGTCAGTACCGCCACTGCCGCTTCAGCGAGACTCTGGGTCAGTCGCCCATCTCCGTACCGTTTTCGTGGCCATGAGCGTGGCTGGCGTCGGCAACCTGGGTGCCATCGTGGCCGGTGTGAATGCCGGGCTTGTGGCGAGGGATCATCCCCTGCGGCAACGCGCTGTAGTCAACCCGGGGCCGCGGCGCAGCGGCCGGTGCGGCTTGGGGCTTGGGGTTCTGCCCATGCGACGCCACGACCGCCGGCTGGATGGTCACGGCCTGAGCCAGAACCATCGACGGCTTGTGCCCGGGGTGGAACGCCAACACCAGATGCGCCGGTTCATTAAAATGCACAGCGGTCCGGGTTCGCGGCACATGCACCACGCTCCGGTCATCGCCATCGTCATCATGATCGTCCCGGGCGGCCACCGTCAGCGGCGCCGCACGTTCGGCCGGGCCGACACCGCGGGGGTAGATGAAGCCAAAAGTCGGATAGGTCCGCAAACCCAGATTATCCGAAGGCTCGTACCACACCCGGACCGAGGACCAGTTGTTATTGGACGAGGTATCGATGACTTTCATGCCGCGATGCAACACATCGCCTTCCAACCAGCTATGGTCAACCAGAATGGTGCGTCTGTCGAGCACCCGGCTGACGACTGAAACATGGCCGGATTGAAGACGTTCGGTGCGCCGGAAGACCAGAACCGAGCCGACCGCGGGCCGCATGCCCCGCTGATAGCGCCCGACCGCACCCTGCCACCAAGTCCAGGCATCACCCTGAATCGCAAAACCCGTCAACATGCGTGCATAATGCACGCACATTTGTGCCTGAGCGGAAGTCGAAAAAATGGTCCCTGAAATTGATAAACCGAGAACAAAAACACAAAGTCGAATGGTCCAACGACGCATTTTCCAACCCCCCATTCCGGACACAGTGTGCCTAACATGTCAGGGATAACGTGTCCAGGACAGGAATTGCCTTTTGTGCGATTTTTTTACCACGGTTCGTCGTAAACGAATTGTTAAGAAAGCAATGCGACAGCTCGCCGCAGCCCAGCGGCCGTCTGGCATGGCCATTAGCAATGCTTTGATAACCCTTTAGCGAAAGCGACTCGATTGCCCCACTGCGACGAAATGGCACGACGCACCTTCATTCTTGGACAGACCGCGGTCACCGACCTGCCGCTCGTCCCGGAGTTCCGGCTGCATCTGGCCACCCACGTGACACCCCTGTGGCAGGCCACCGAGGACAGCCTGCACCGGACCGGACTCCCGCCGCCCTATTGGGCGTTCCCGTGGGTCGGCGGCCAGGCGGTGGCGCGCCATGTGCTTGATCACCCGGAGCTGGTGGCGGGACGGCGGGTGCTCGACTTCGCCGCCGGGTGCGGGCTGATCACCCTGGCCGCCGCCCGTGCCGGCGCCAGGGCGGTGACGGCGGTGGACATCGACCCGTTCGCGCTGACCGCCATCGGGCTCAACACCACCCTGAACCGCGACTCGATGCCGGCCGGTGCCGAGGCGATCATCACGGTCTCGGGCGAGGACGTGGTCGGCCGGACGCTGGCCGGCGTGGAGGTGGTGCTGGCGGGCGACGTCTGTTACGAGCGGCCGATGGCGGAGTCGGTGATGCGCTGGCTGCGAACCCTGGCCGGGGCCGGCCTGACCGTGATCATCGGCGATCCCGGTCGCAGCTACCTGCCCCGCACCGGCCTGACCGCCCTGGCCCGGCATCTGGTGCCGACTTTGGCCGACATCGAGGATGCCGAGTTCAAGGCCACCACGGTCTGGCGAGTCGAAGCGGCCTGACCGGCTCAATTTTGGCGGCCGGTCGGGCCCATTTGTGCTATGCCGCTCCCCACATGCCGCCTATGGTTCCGATGAGCCCCGCACTCGCGTCAACGGACCATCGGCCGTAACCGGATCAGGGGGCCGTACCGGTCGCAGGAAAGAGGAGGATGACGCCATGGCGAGCGAAAAGCCGGTCCCAAAGCCGATCGTCGGTCCGATCCTGCACTTCCGGGGCGAAGGCAACGATCGCTGGCGGCTGTCGGCCCTGTTTGTCTTCGAAGGCACCGCGGAACCCGACGATCTGGTGGTGGAGGGCCTCGGCCTGCCGGTGCCGCCGCGCCACGTCTTCGTCTGGCGCGGCCGGCACATCTGGCGCTTTGTGTTCGCGGTGCCGCGCGGTCAGCACGACCAGCGCATCACCTATGGTTTTCCCAAACGGGATGCCCGGTGGACGGTCACGATCCCGGGCCAGTTCGCCCAACTGCGCCTGGCCTATACCGCCTCCAACGGCATCCATGACGACGACGAGGTGGCCTCGCTGCCCCACGGCACCGACGGCATGTGGACCCCCTTGCTGAAGCAGCACGCCGAACGGCCCTATCATCTGCTGCTCCAGGGCGGCGACCAGCTCCACGCCGACAATTTGTGGCGTGAATGCACGGCGCTGGCCGAGTGGTGGCGCCAACCGGCCCCCGGCCGCTACGGGCAACCCTTTACCCGGACCATGGCCGACCAGGCCATGGACTACTTCTTCGACGCCTATTGCGACACGCTGGCCAGGCCGGCCTATGCCCGGGCGATGGCCTCGATTCCGTCGGTGATGATGTGGGACGACCACGACATTTTCGACGGCTGGGGCTCGCGCCCGGACCCCGAGCATCAATGTCAGGTCTATCGCGGCCTGTTTGCGGTCGCGCGCCGCCAGTTTTCGCTGTTCCAACTGGGGGCCGGCATCCGCGATCCCCTGGATCAGGTTTGGGGGGCCGAAACCGCAACCTTTACCCAAGGCGTGCGAATCGGCGATCTGGGCATCCTGGCCCTGGACTTGCGCTCCGAGCGCAGCCGGACCGAGATTCTGGGCGAGGCCACCCTGAAAGAGTTGCCGAGCTGGCTGACCCGCTTCGCCGGCTGCAAAAACCTGCTGATCATGTCCTGCGTCCCCCTGGCCTTCGTTGGTCTCGGCTGGGTCGAGGGTCTGGTCAACGCCCTGAAACCACGGTCCCATGTCGATGACGATCTGCGCGACCAATGGCGCAGCCCGGCCCACCGGGAGGAATGGCTGCGGTTGCTGCATATGCTGGCCGATTTCAGCCTGCGTTACCGCTGCCGGGTGACCGCACTGTCCGGGGAGGTCCATCTGGGGACGACGGCGACGATCCGCGGCGGCGGCGTCGAGATGTGGCAACTCACCGCCTCGGGCGTGGTCCACCCGCCGCCCAGCCCCCTGGCCACCTGGGGACTGAGCCGGCTGGCGCGGAGCCCGGAACGGGTGTCGGACGACTTTACCATCGACCTGCCGCGTTTCGCCGAAACCCGTCGGCGCTTCATCCGGGCCCGCACCTTCCTCAGCATCGGGTTCGACCGGCAGAATCACGTCCTGGCCCGCTGGCATTCCGAACAGCATCCCGAACAATATAATCTCATCATTTGATCATCCGGGCGCCCGGCCCTACTTGATGTGCCGTTGCCCGCCCGCCCGCCGTCCCCCTCCCCTTCGGCCAAAGACCGTGCCCATGGCTGACCTGCCCCATGGCTGACCGCGACGATAACGACCGCCCCTCGCCGGAGGCCCTGCTGGAGCAGGTCAACCGGGAGCATCGCGGCCGGCTCAAGATTTTCCTGGGCGCCGCCCCGGGAGTCGGCAAGACCTATGCCATGCTGCGCACCGCCCAGTTCCGGCGGCGCGAGGGTGTGGATATCGTGGCCGGCGTGGTCGAAACCCATGGCCGCCGCGAAACCGAGGCCTTCCTGCGCGGATTGGAAACCATTCCGCGTCAGAAAATCGAATATCGCGGCCTCCATTTCGAGGAGATGGACCTCGACGCCATCCTGCGCCGCCGGCCTAAGCTGGTGCTGGTGGACGAACTGGCCCACACCAACGTCCCAGGCAGCCGTCACCCCAAGCGCCACCAGGACGTGACTGAATTACTGGACGCCGGCATTGACGTGTATTCGACGCTCAACATCCAGCACCTGGAAAGTTTGAACGACGTCATCGCCCGCATCGCCGGTATCCAGGTGCGCGAGACCGTCCCCGACAGCGTGCTCCAAAAGGCGGACGAGATCGAGGTCATCGATCTGCCGCCCCAGGAGTTGATGCAACGTCTGTCCGAGGGCAAGGTCTACATTCCCGACCAGGCCCGGCGGGCGATGCAGAACTTCTTTTCGCCGGGCAACCTGACGGCGCTCCGCGAACTGGCGTTGCGCTACGCGGCCGAGCGGGTGGACGAGCAGATGCTCTCGTACATGCGCGCCCACGCCATTCCCGGACCATGGCCGACTCGGGAGCGGATCATGGTCTGCATCGGCACCGATGCGGTGGCGTTCCGGCTGGTGCGCACCGGCAAGCGCGCCTCCGAGCGGCGCCAGGCACCTTGGGTGGTGGTCTATGTCGAAACCTCCCATCACCAGACCCTGCCCGACGAGGTCAAGGACCAGATTTCGGCGGCCCTACGGCTGGCCGAGCAACTGGGCGCCGAAACCGCGGTGCTCAGCGGCGAGGACGTGACCCAGGAAATCATCACCGCCGCCCGCCAGCGCAACGTCAGCCAACTGATCGTCGGCAAGTCCCATCGGCCGACCTGGACCCGGCTGTTCCGCAACACCGTGACCGACGCGCTGTTGTCCCGGGGCCAGACCTTCGACGTGCTGGTGATCACCAGCGACGAAACCCCGACCAGCCCCAAAGCCGTCGCCGCCGCGGCCGCCCGACGGGCGGCGGCGGTGCCGTGGAAGGATTACCTGTTCGCGCTGGAGGCTGCGGCCGTGGCGCTCGGCGTCGCCTTCCTCGGCGATACCGTGTTCGGCTTTTCCAATCTCGCGCTGATCTTCATGGCCGCCGTGCTGATCGCGGGGATTCGCGGCGGCATCATGCCGTCGTTGGTGGTGTCGCTGATCAGCTTCCTCTCCTATACTTACTTTTTCAAAGAGCCTCGCTATACCCTGCTGATTTATAACTCCCAGGAGATTTTCGAGTTTGCCGCCTTTCTGGCCGCCGCCGTCGTCACCGGCCATTACACGGCAGGCGTGCGACGGCGAGAGCAGGCCACCAAACAAAGCGCCCGGCGGACCGCCACACTATACGACTTCAGCCGCAAGATCGCCGGTGCCGGCGTGCTGGACGACGTGCTGTGGGCCGTCGTCCACCATGTGGCGTCCACCATCCAAGGCCGGGCGCTGGTGCTGATGCGCAAGGATGCCGGGTTGGAAATCGTGGCCGGCTACCCGCCGGAAGACCAGTTGGACACGGTATCGGGAGCGGCGGCCAATTGGGCCTGGAATCACGGCAAAACCGCCGGCCGGGGCTCGGGCACCCTGCCCGGCGCCGAATGGTTGTTCCTGCCGCTGCGCACCGCCCGCGGGCCGGTTGGGGTGCTGGGCGTGGCCATGCAGGGACCGGACAAGCTGCTGTCGCCCGAGCAGACCCGGTTGTTGGATGCCTTGGCCGGTCAGGCGGCGGTGGCCATCGAGCGGACCAATCTTGTCTCGGACTACGAGCAACAGCGGGTGCTGGCCGAAACCGAACGGCTGCGCGCGGCGTTGCTGTCGTCGATCTCTCACGATTTGCGGACGCCGCTGGTGGCCATCACCGGATCGGTGACGAGCCTGCTCAGCTACTGGACGTCTTTCGACGACGACACCCGGCGGGAGTTGCTCCAGACCATCGTCGACGAAGCCGAACGGCTCAATCGCTTCGTCCAAAACCTGCTGGACATGACCCGCCTGGGTTCGGGCGCCTTGCGGCCGCGCCTGGATTGGGCAGAAATTCACGACGTCATCGGCTCGGCGCTGGAGCGGTTGAAGAAGCATATCTCGAAGCGTCCGCTGGAACTCGACATCGAGGCGGGCCTGCCGCTGCTGCACCTGGACTTCGTCCTGATCACCCAGGTGATGATCAATATTCTCGATAATGCCTGCAAATACTCCCCGGCCGGCAGCCGCATCGCCATCAAGGCCCGCCGCGACGGCCGGCGCGTGACGGTATCGGTGACGGACGACGGGCCGGGCATTCCCGAGAACGAGCGCGAACGGGTATTCGACATGTTCTACCGGGTCAAGACCACCGGGCAGCAGACCATGGGCACCGGCCTGGGTCTGGCCATCTGCCGGGGCATTGTCGAAGCCCATGGCGGCACCGTGTCCGCCTGTTCCGGCCCGTCGGACCGTGGCACGGTGATCACCATCGGCTTGCCCGTGGCCGATGCCCCGCCTTTGCCGGCCCATCTGGACGAACCGCCGCCCCCCGACCCCACAGAGCTGCTGCTGCCGCCGGAACCGCACCATGATCATCAGGCCCATGATCCCCAGCGGTGACGCGGCCGGCCGCGAGCCCCATGTCTTAACGGTGACTTTTGCTTTCGCTTTTTAAGAACCCCGGAAACGCCGCGGACGACACAATGGGTCAAATCTCCCATGGGTAAAATCGCCAAGAAAAAGATTCTGGTGATCGACGACGAACCGCAAATCCGGAAGTTTCTGCGGATCAGTCTGGGTGCCCACGGCCACGCCGTGCTCGAGGCCGCCACCGCCGGTGAGGCGGTGGCCCTGGCCACCGACGAGGCCCCGGACCTGATCATCCTGGACCTCAGCCTGCCCGACCTGGACGGCCACGAGGCGCTGTCGCGGCTACGCGACTGCTGCCGGGCCGCCATCATCGTGCTGACCGTGCGGACCGGCGAGGCCGACAAAATCGAGGCCCTCGACCGCGGCGCCGACGACTACGTCACCAAGCCGTTCGGCATCGCCGAGTTGATGTCCCGCATCGAGATTGCCTTGCATCACCGCGCCGCCGCCGGCCATGCGCCCAACCGGGAGTTCCGGACCGCGGATCTGGTGGTCGACCTTGAAACCCACCGGGTGACGCGCGGCGGTCGCGACGTCCCGCTGACCAACCGCGAATTCGAAACCCTGCGCCTGCTGATCCGTCACGCCGGCAAGGTCCTGACGTACCAACAGATTTTGCGCGAGGTGTGGGGCCCCGCCCACATCCACGAAACCCAATATCTGCGCGTCCACATGGGAAAGTTGCGTAACAAACTGGAGCCCGAGCCAACCCGTCCCCACTTCATCATCACCGAACCGGCGGTCGGCTACCGGTTCAAACCGGCCGACGGCAGCTAGCGTGTTGTGTCAGCAAAATTGCCAGGTTAACGGTTTCCAAAGGCCGTCGGCCTTTGGTGGGGTCGTAGGGACAAAGCCCCTACAAAATGCCTTCGGCGACCAGG
>CAIYNU010000091.1 GCA_903927615.1 uncultured Rhodospirillales bacterium
ACGGGGGGCATCCACCCCCGTCAGAGGGGCAAAAAACCCTCTGAACCCGCAAAATCGCGGGAAATATGCTCGTAAAAGTGGATTTTTCGGAATCGGCCAAAGGGAAAACCCCGGGACGAACCCATTTTCCGCAGCCTGCTAGACCGCCGGCCGCGCTTGGGGGTATCCATCAACCGGCGTGGGGCGGCAGAACGGCGGGGCGGCGGCGATGGCGGCATTTCAGGGGATGATCGGGTGGGCCGGCTTGCTGGCGCTGGCCTGGCTGGTCAGCGAGAATCGCCGGGCGGTGAGCTGGCGGACCGTGGCCGCCGGTCTGGCTTTGCAACTGGGGCTGGCGCTGCTGTTGCTCAAGGTGCCGGGGGCGTCGGTGGTGTTCCTGCTGCTCAATGACGGGGTCGGGGCGCTTCAGAAGGCCACCGACGCCGGCACCGGCTTCGTGTTCGGCTATCTGGGCGGCGCGCCGCTGCCCTTTGCCGAAACCCATCCGGGCGCGGCCTTCATCCTGGCCTTCCGGGCGCTGCCGCTGGTGCTGACCCTGTCGGCCATCGCGGCGCTGCTGTTCCATTGGGGCGTGCTGCAACGGGTGGTGGCGGGGTTCGCCTGGCTGTTGCGGCGCAGCATGGGGGTCGGCGGAGCGCTGGGCTTCGCGGCGGCGGCGCATGTCTTTGTCGGCATGATCGAGGCGCCGCTGCTGATCCGCCCCTATCTGGCGCGCATGACCCGGGGCGAAGTGTTTGCGGTGATGACCTGCGGCATGGCCGGCATTGCCGGCACCATGATGGCGCTCTACGCCACCATTCTCGGGCCGGTGATCCCCAACGCTTTGGGCGCGATTCTGACCGCGTCGCTGATCAGCACCCCGGCGGCCCTGGCGGTGGCGGCGCTGATGGTGCCGTTCACCTCGGGCGCCGCCGCCGTGGCCGCCACCGGCGACGGCGATGATTCGGGGGCCTTTGACCGGGGCTTGCGCGCGGCCAGCGCCCTGGACGCCATCGTCAAGGGCACCACCGACGGCGTCGGCTTGCTGGTCAACATCATCGCCATGCTGCTGGTGCTGGTGGCCCTGGTGACGCTGGCCAACCTGGCGTTGGCGCTGCTGCCGGCCATCGGCGGCGCGCCCCTCACCCTGCAAGGGCTGCTGGGGGCCGGGTTCGCGCCGGTGATGTGGGCCATCGGCATGCCCTGGAACGACGCGGTGACGGCCGGTCACCTGATGGGCAGCAAGACCGTGCTCAACGAGTTCGTGGCCTACCTGGACCTGGCGGCGCTGCCCGAGGGCGCGCTGTCGCCCCATTCGCGGCTGATGGTCACCTATGCCCTGTGCGGTTTCGCCAATTTCGGCAGCCTGGGCATTATGATCGGCGGGCTGGGGGCCATGGTGCCCGAACGCCGGCACGAGGTGGTGGCGTTGGGGGGAAAGTCGATCCTGGCCGGCACCCTGGCCACCTGCCTGAGCGGTGCCGTGGTCGGACTGCTGGTTCCGGCCTAACCGGACGGGATGCGGACCGGTCAGGGGCCGGGACAGGCCTCTCCGGGTGCCGGTGGCGCACCATCCCCGACGGTATAGATGCGGCTGGTTCCCACCTGACCGCGCAGAACCACCTGATCGACCAGGCGCCAGGGATAGTCCGGGGCCAGGGCGCGGGTTTCCTCGCCGGCCAGAAAGGGCAGGTGGTAGGTTTTGCTCAACGCCTCGATGCGCGAAGCGTGGTTGACGGTGCGTCCCGCCACCGAATAATCGAAACGCTGGTTCGATCCCAGGTTGCCGACGCAGCAGGGTCCGGAATTGACGCCGATGCCGACCTTCAGGGGCGGCAGGCCGGGGAACTCGGCGCACAGGCGAACCGACAGCCGGTCGACCTCGGCCAGCATCTCCAGGGCTGCGGCGCAGGCGTGGCGGGCGTGGTCGGGGTCGGGCAGCGGCGCATTCCAGAACGCCATGATGCAGTCGCCGATATACTTGTCGACGGTCCCGTGATGGCGCTGGATGATGTCGGTCATGGGCGTGAAAAAGCGGTTGACCACGGCCACCAGCACCTGGGGCGACAGGGACTCGCTGAGCGCGGTGAAGCCGCGTATGTCACAGAACAGCACCGTCATCGGGCGGGTTTCTCCGCCCAGTTGCAGCCGTTCCGGGTGGGCCGCGATCTGGGCGACCAGTTCGGGCGCCAGATAGTGGCGGAAGGCCGTCCGCACCCGCCGGCCGGTGCGATCGACCACGGCATAGCGATACAGCAGCACCGCCACCAGGGCCGCGCTCAGCCCGGCCAGCGGCGTCACCAGATCAAGCCACCAGCCCTCCAGCAGCAACGCCGCCTGTGCCGCCGCCGCCCACAGCGCCAGCGGCAGGGTGCCGACCAGGACCGCGGCCCAGGTCGGCACCAGCGCCATCACCAGCCCGGTCAGGCCGGCCAACACCGCCACCGCCACCGGCTCGATCAGGGTCAACAGTGCCGGCCGCCCGAGGACATCGCCCCGCAACAGCGTATCGATGACGTTGGCCATGCGCTCCACCCCCGGCAGCGGGACGCTGCCGAACGGCGAGCGGAAGGTGTCGTTGATCCCGGTGGCCGCCGCGCCGACCAGCACCAGGCGGTCCCGCACCGCGGCACTCGGGACGGCACCGGCCATCAGGTCGGCAAACGACCAGGTGGGGAAGGTGCCCCGGGGGCCGCGGTAATTGATCAGCAGTCGCATGCTCCGGTCGGTGGGGATGAACCGCTGGCCCAGGCGGACGCCCTCGCCCAACCGGAGCCCGACTTCGGTCCAGGGCAGGCCCAGGAACCGGGCGGCGGCGCGCAGGGACAGCGACGGGTAATAGTCGGCGTCATAGGGCAGGACCAGATGTTCGTATCGGGGGCTGCCGTCGCCATCGAAGGCGATGGTGACGTGGCCGAAACCGGCGGCGGCGCCGGCCAGGCGGTCAATCGGGGGCAGCGCCGAACGGGGCTGGAGCGGGAACACGGCATCGGTCAGGCTGGGCTCGAAACGGGTGAAGGCCCCGTCGGCCGGCAAGGCGACCGGCGGATCGGGCGCCGGGGCGAAGGTCAGGGCGGCGGCCAGCAGTCCCGTTCCGGCCCGGCGCAACGCCGACGCCAGATCGGCGTCGGGGTCGTCGGCGGCGACGCGGGCCAGGGCTTGGCGCAACCGCTCCTGATCGGGCCCGGCCAGGGCCGCGGCGGTCAGGCCGGCGGCCTCCCGCAACGGCGCCGGAACCGGCTGTTCGGGTTCGCTGAACAACAGGTCAAACACCACCACCCGCGCCCCATCCCGGGCCAGCCGGTCCAGGGCCCGGGCAAACAGGTGACGGCTGAACGGCCAACGGCCCAGTGCAGCCAGGCTGCGGTCGTCCACCAGCACCAGCACAACCTCGGGGCCGGGGGCCTGAACGCCCCGCAGTCGTAACCTCAGGTCGAATGACGCGGTCTCCAAGCCGCGCACCACCGCCGAATCGCCGAGGGCGGTCAGCAGCATCACCACGGCCACGGCGGCCACGGCGGCCAGCAGGGCCTCCCGGCGACCCTTCAGGCGTCCGACCGTCACGGCAGAGTGGTGGCCTGGATGTATTCGTCGAACTCCCGGGCCGACCAGGGCAAGGGCTCGGTGGGGTCGCCGGCGGCATCGACTCGGGCGCCGTACCGCTTGGGAACGGCCACGGATTTGCCCGAGCCGTGAGCGGTCAGGTCGACCACGCCGTCCAGCACGCCCACCCGGGTCAGCGCGGGCCGGCGTTCGAGGAACCAGTCGGTGGACCGGACCGCGGCGACGGCGGTGGCGGTGTCGATCTCGAAGCGGGAGGGTGCGGTCACGCTGGACACCACCGCGCGCACCAGTCCCTGGGTCAGGGACAACCGGGCGTCCCGGTGGTGGTCGCCCGGGTCCACGGTGTAGGCGTCGATGGTCAGGGTGGTTCCGGCCGCCGCCGACACCACCGAGCCGTCGGTCATGCGCAGCTTGAGCTTGGCTCCGGCCGGCACCATCACGGTATCGCCCACACGGACGGCATCGTTGAGCGCGAGGGTTCGGTGGACTCCGCCGCTTTCGACCGCGCACGGGCCGCTCAGGGCCAGCACGGTACCGGCCGGTTCACCGGCGGTCGCGGCGGAGGCGCCCCAGGGGGCGAGCGCGGCGAAGCCCAGCGCGACCATCACGGCAAGCACGACGGGGAATCTGATCATCAGCCGTCTCCAAACAAACGGATAAGCGCCAAGCCCGCCGGTCACGGGGCCGGTGTCGAAAGGTATAAACCGAAACCTCAGCGGGACAATACGCCGAACGATGTAACGGGCCGGCCCGGAACCGAGTGCTCCAGGGGTTTGAAACGGCGGGCCCCGGCCCCGACCCCGACATTTGCGGCCGGCGGTCGGCGGTCGGCCGCGACCGGACGCTCGGCACGGGTTATCGACCTCGGATGCCCGGTCTTGAGCGTCAATTTGACCATATGGGGCACCTTGCGTCCGGGCCGGCCACCTGCCACGATCATTACCCGAAGGGCTGGTGGGGGCGCGCGTCTTTCTGAGCCGCCGCAGGCGGGTTGACTCCTGTCGGGTGCGGGCCGCTTTCGATCGATCAATCATGAGATACATCAGAATCACAGGGCGGGGGTGCCGATGTCGATCCAAAATATGAATATTGTGACCCGGCTGGGCCTGGGCTTCGGCACGGTCATCGTGCTGGTCGTGGCACTGGGGGGCTTTTCGCTCAGCACCA
This sequence comes from uncultured Rhodospirillales bacterium, assembly GCA_903927615.1. GTDB lineage: Bacteria > Pseudomonadota > Alphaproteobacteria > Azospirillales > Azospirillaceae > BOG-933. The sequence goes on from CAIYNU010000091.1 coordinate 4,711, forward strand.
TGGGGACCCTCGCCAAGCTGACCGAGAACCTGCACGAGCATCCGATGGCCGTGACCAACGCCGCCATTGAAGCGCGCGGAAACATCATCGGGATGCGGATGGAGGTCGTTTCAGCCGCCCTGGCCGGAACGCCGGAAGCCGTGGATCAGTCGAAGCAGCGGATCGACGAACTGGAGGCCGGGACATACACCGATTTCACCATTATGCTCGATCGCTTTTTGGGCGATAAGGCGCTGATCCAAAAGGCGCTCCAATCCTTCAAGGCCTGGAAGCCGTTCCGCGACCAGGCGCTGGCCTTGATTCGCGAGGGCAAGCGGGATGAGGCACTCCAAGTCATCCACGGCGCGGGTGGTCAACAGGCGGAAGCCGCACGAAACGACATCAAGGGGGTGATCGCTTTCGCGGTTGCCAAGGGCGATGCGTTTTACAAGAACGCGATTGTGCAACGGGACCAGGCGATCCAGGTCACCTATGTGATTCTCGCCGTCGCGATCGTCCTGGCGCTGGCCATCGCCCTGCTGATCACCCGGAGCATCACCCGTCCGGTGGCGACCTTGCGTCAGGCCATGGTTCGGCTGGCCCAGGGCGACCATCAGATTGAGGTTCCGTTTACCGGACTGAGCAACGAAATCGGCGCCATGGCCGCGACGGTGCAGGTGTTCAAGGATACCGGCATCGAAAAGCTGCACATGGACGCCGCCGAAAAGCGCCGGGTCGAAGAGGAGCGCCGGACTGTCGAGGCGCAGCGCGAGCGGGAACGCGGGATCGGCGAGGAAATCGCGGCGCTGATCGCCGCGGTGGGGGTGGGCGATCTGTCCCGCAGAGTCGATCTGGCCGGCAAGGACGGCTTCTACCGGACCATGAGCGAGGGCGTGAACCGCCTGACCGATACCGTCGAGGCGGTCATCACCGACCTGACCGTGGTGGCCGAGGGGTTGGCCGAGGGCGATCTGACCAAACGCATCACCAAGGACTATCAGGGCGCCTTTCAGAAACTGACAACCGATTTCAATACCACCTCTAACCGGCTGGCCGGGATCGTCGAGCAAATTACCCTGGCCACGGACGCCATTTCGGCCGCCGCCAGCGAGGTTTCGGCCGGCGGTGCCGATCTGTCGGAACGCACCGAGCAGCAAGCCTCGAGCCTGGAAGAAACCGCGGCGTCCATGGAGCAATTGGGCGCGACGGTGCGCATCAGCGCCGAAAACGGCCAACGGGCCAACAAGATGGTCGGCGAGGCCCGGCATGCCGCGGAAGAGGGCGGCGTGGTCGCGGGTTCGGCCATCGACGCCATGAAGCTGATTGCCGAGGCCTCGCGCAAGATCACCGAGATCATCGGCGTCATCGACGAAATCGCCTTTCAGACCAATTTGTTGGCACTGAATGCGGCGGTGGAGGCCGCACGGGCCGGCGATGCCGGCAAGGGCTTTGCGGTGGTGGCCCAAGAGGTTCGGGTGCTGGCCCACCGCTCGGCCCAAGCATCCAAAGAAATCAAGACGCTGATCCTGAACAGCGATAATCAGGTTCAAAACGGCGTCGAACTGGTAAAAAAGGCTGGTGACTCCCTGGCGGGTATCGCTAACGGCGTGCAGCAGGTGGCGGCTTTGATCGGTGAAATGGCCAGCGCCAGTACCGAACAGGCCACGGCGCTTGCCGAAATCAATGCGGCGGTGTCGTCCATGGACGAAATGACCCAAAAGAACGCGGCATTGGTGGAAGAAACCTCCGCCGCCGCGAACGCCATGGCCTCCCAGGCCGCCGATTTGCGCAAAAGAATGGCCTTTTTCAAGGCGGAGGAAGCGGCCCCGGTGGCCGCGGCGGTCGGTTCGGGGCGGCCGCCGGCGACACGGCCGTCACCGTCACGGCCGCCGGTGGCTCCGGCGCGCTCCGCCCCGCCGCCCCACAGCGCCGCCGGTCAGGGTGGGGTGGGGCGCCGCCCGACCGCCAAAGCGCCGACGTCGGCCAACCCTCCGTCTTCGGCCAAACCGCCGCAGCCTGCGGGCCGGGCCGAGCGGGTCGCGGCCGGGGCGGCGGCGAAAGCCCGATCGGCCGGGACCTTGAGGCACGTCCACGACGCCTCGGATAAGGAGTGGCAGGAATTCTAAGGGGGGCGGCCATTGACCTGCGGTGACCCGGGGGCCTTGCCGGCCCCCGGTTTTTTTCGGATGGATTCTGCTTTCACAGCAAAGCCTTGGTGTGGGTTGTGTTTATCCCGGATGAACCAATCGCGGTAACCGGCGAAGGTAAAGATGTCGCATTGACAAGGAAAATCTGATCAAGCGGCCCCTATTCGGGCTTTTTTAGGCGTCAAGTATTGACACGTGGTGGCCTTGTCCGGCATCAGACTCACCCGATGAGTCGCCGCAGAACGAGTTCCGTCCAGAAGGCCCCCGACATGATGACCCTTTTCAAGAGCCCCAAGATAGTTTCGCGCCTTGCCGCCGTTTTACTGGCCGTGGCGGGTGCCGCGTCGGCCGGCGTCGCAGTGGCCGGGGATGCCACCGACCATGCCGGTCCGACCGTTTTGGACCGCTGGAGTGCGGCGATGGAAGCCAAACTGGCCGGGATCGATCCCAGTGCCCCGCCGGTTGCGCCGTTGGTGGGACCGGGGCCGGCGCTCAGGATCGGGGCCAACGGTGAACGGGTCGATCGTCTGGCGGCGCAACTGACGGCGCGGGGCTTTCTGGCGGCGGGGGCTTATCAGGGTCAATATGACGACGCGCTGGAACATGGTGTCCGTGATTTCCAGGCCAGCGAAGGCATGACGGTGGACGGGCGGGTGGGCGAGACCACTCTGGAAGCCCTGGATCGCACGCCGGCCATCACCGCCGCGGCGCTGAAGGGGACACTGGCCGACTTGCACGCCCTGGCGGCCGATGCCCCGGGGGAGTTTTTTCTGGTCAATATTCCGTCCCAGACCGCCTACCTGATCTCGGGCGACAAGGTGGAAATGTCCATGCGGGTGGCGGTGGGGCGCCCGTCCCGGCCGACGCCGCTGCTCGAGGATCGCATCACCGATGTCATCCTCAATCCGACCTGGACCGCGCCGCACACGGTGCTGGCCCAGGACAAGCTGCCGTCGCTGCGCAAGACCGGCCATCCGGGTATTGAGGGCGCCACGATTTATCTCGACGGCGAGGAAGTGGACCCGGCGACGGTTGACTGGTCGCTGGTCACGCCCGACCGCCTGAAGGTGGTTCAGTCGCCGGGGGATCAGAATGCCCTGGGCCGGTTCAAGTTCAACCTGACCAATGGTCAGAGCATCTACCTGCACGACACCAACGACCATTCGGTGTTCGGCCGTCAGAACCGGGCGCTCAGTTCCGGTTGCGTCCGGCTGGCCGAACCCCGGCAACTGGCCGAATTGTTGCTGGGCCGCGAGGGCTGGAGTCCCGAGCGGATCAATGCCGCGGTGGATCGGGAGCGGACCCAGGGCATCGGCCTCAGCCGGCCGCTTCCGGTCCGAATCGTGTATTGGCAAGCGACCGTGGATGACAACGGCGTGGTGCGTGTGTACCGGGATGTCTATGGACACCGGGCGCAGAGTGGTGCTGGGACCGCCGCCAAGGCGATGCCGTCGGTTCGCGTGGTGACGGCGCCCCCGCCGCCGAAAGCGGACGGGGGTGAGGGGACTGCTTTGCCCGCGACGGTTGCGCCGGTGCGCCAGTCAAGCCGGGCTCCGATGCCGCCGACGCCGATCCTTGCCGAGCGCGTCAGCGATGTTGCGCCTGTGGTGCGGCGATGCACCGGCTATTGCGGGCTGGGGTTGTACTGAACCCGGGCCTATCGAGAGGGCTTAGGCGGCTCTTGCCGTGCAGGCGGCGGGCGGGGTAGGGTACCGCCGCAATGCTTGGCAACCACAACCAAAGCAAACTGGGACATCCCCATTCCGGTCCTTCGATCCTCAGCCCGGCCTGGCCGAGGCCGGCTCGAAGGCGCCGGACCCTGAGGCATGCCCTCACCCTATATTTTTGCGGCAAGGACCATGGGAGAGGCAAAGATGCCAAAACGTACAAGGAACGGTAAACTCCTGGCTTGGGTGGAGGAAATCTCCAACAAATGTAAACCCGAGCGGGTGCATTGGTGCGACGGATCTCAGCAGGAATACGATAACCTCACCGCCCTGATGATCGGGAGCGGAACCCTTATCCGCCTGAACCCGGAAAAGCGCCCCAACTCGTTCCTTTGCCGTTCAGATCCTGGGGATGTTGCGCGCGTCGAGGATCGGACCTTCATCTGCTCTTTGAATAAGGAAGATGCCGGTCCCACCAACAACTGGATTGCGCCCGCCGAGATGAAGGCGACCCTCGATCAGCTCTTCGAGGGCTGTATGCGGGGGCGGACCATGTACGTTATTCCCTTCAGCATGGGGCCGTTGGGCTCGCCGATTTCCCATATCGGCGTTCAAATCAGCGATTCCCCCTATGTTGCGATCAGCATGCGGATCATGACCCGCATGGGCCAGGCGGTTCTCGACGAACTGGGCGACGCCGACTTCGTCCCGTGCCTGCACTCGGTTGGCGCGCCGCTGACCAACGACCGGGCCGATGTGCCGTGGCCGTGCAACGAGACCGATAAGTACATCGTACACTTCCCCGAAGAGCACGCGATCGTGTCCTACGGTTCGGGCTATGGCGGCAACGCCCTGCTGGGCAAGAAGTGCTTTGCGCTGCGGATCGCGTCGGCGATGGGACGGGAGCAGGGTTGGCTCGCCGAGCACATGTTGATTCTGGGCGTCGAAGATCCCAGCGGCGAAAAGACCTATGTCGCGGCGGCCTTTCCGTCGGCTTGCGGCAAGACCAACTTTGCCATGCTGGTTCCGCCCGAGAGTTTCGACGGCTGGAAGATCAGGACCATCGGCGATGATATCGCCTGGATCAAGCCCCAGCCCGACGGCACCTTGCGCGCCATCAATCCGGAGGCGGGTTTCTTTGGCGTCGCGCCCGGCACCAGCCTGAAGTCCAATCCCAATGCTTTGCGGACTTTGGGGGCCAACGCCATTTTCACCAACGTCGCATTGACCGACGACGGCGATGTGTGGTGGGAGGGTCTGAGCGAACCGCCGGCCCATCTGATCGACTGGCGGGGCAATGACTGGACCCCCGGTTGTGGCCGTCCGGCTGCTCATGCCAATTCCCGGTTTACCGCGCCGGCCCATCAATGTCCGAGCATCGACCCGGCCTGGGAAGATCCGGCCGGTGTGCCGATTGCGGCGTTCATCTTCGGCGGCCGGTTGTCCAAGACCTTTCCCCTGGTGTTCCAGGCCTTCAATTGGCGCAACGGCGTCTATTGGGCCGCAACCATGGGCTCCGAGGCCACGGCGGCGGCGGTGGGCCAGGCGGCGATTCGTCGGGACCCGTTCGCGATGCTGCCGTTCTGTGGTTACAATATGGGAGACTATTGGAACCATTGGCTGACTTTCGACAAGAAGGTTAAAAACCTGCCCGGCATCTTCCGCGTCAACTGGTTCCGCAAGGATCACAACGGAAAATTCGTGTGGCCGGGATTTGGCGATAACATGCGGGTGTTGAAGTGGATCGTCGAACGGGTGCGGAACCGGGCTCCGGAACCGTTGGTCAGTCCGTTCGGCCACATGCCGCGCTACGAGCATTTGGACTGGACCGGCTTGGACTTTTCGCGCGCCCAGTTCGAGACCATCATGAACATCGATCGCGAAGAGGCTTTGTCCGAGGCCCGTGATCAGTTGGAATTGCTGGACCGCTTTGGTCGCCGGTTGCCGGCGGACCTGGAGCGGGAACGTCAGGAGTTGATCGGGCGTTTGGAAACCACACCGCCGTTGTGGACGGCGAACTGAGCGCAGAAATCGGCAGAAGCCGGTGACGATGCTCGGGCGTTGGTAAACCGTGACGGCGTGCCGCCGTCACGCCCCGAGTCGGGGCATGGCGGCGGCGCCGTTCCGGCCCCTCGGGGTCTGGCGCAATGGGACTGCTTGGGGGGGAACCTGCCAGAGCAGTGTCCGATCCAGTCGGATCGCCGTTAGGAGCGCGGGCGTCTCGCCCGCGTCTTTGCGGCCGGGACGGCCGCGGTCCGGTCACGGCAACCGGTTCGGAACCCGCTCCAGGGCTTCACCGTTAAATCCGCCAAAGGTCCGCCCAGGATCTGATGCTTTTGGTGGGGTGGGGGCGAAGTCCTGGTGAGGGGGCGATGGTTTGGCCCGGTGGGACCCTTCAGCCGCCCAGGCCATAGACAAAGGCGCCCAGCTTTCGATCGTTGATGGTGATGTGGTTCGTCAGCCAAGTGCGATAGAACGTGCAAACGGCGTCATAGACCGGTTCACCGGCCGAAAAAGCGTTTTTCATCCGGGAAAGCTCATCCAGAAACCGCTCGTGTTCCACAATGTGGGTGCGGAGTTCAGGAAAATTGGCCGCCCGCATGACCGATTCCTCGTTGGCGAAATGATTTGCCGCGTAATTCGTAAGCAAATCGATGCCGAATTTGACCGCCGTGGCGTCGCCGGCATTCTGTGTCGACTGGACGAACACATTGTAATTCGCAAACAATGATTCGTGCTCACGGTCGATCCGATCGACTCCGATGGCGTACCGCTTGTCCCAGACCAGCGGCTCAACTGTATTGCTCATGATGACCTCCCCGCGTGCGAGCGCGCGCAGCATAACGACCCTGGCTAGCAGGACCATGCGGCGGAGGGTCACAGGGTGGGTGAGAGGCCTGATGAGCGTTGCAAAAAATGCTCATCAGTTATGTTGAGTGCCGGGGAACAAAACCACCAAAAAAATGGAGACTCAAACGACGCACGCCGTTCATGACCCGGCGATACGGGGTGCCATTGCGCGGGAGCGGTTGGCGATGGGCCTGGCCCCGGGGAACGTTGGCGTGGTCCGGTCCGCCGTGCGCTCAAGCGATTCTTCGATGGTCGGGGTCGAAAGTACAGTAGGATAGTCCCTGGTAGTGTATAATTCGCCCGGCGCCGTATCATCCGTGCGACGCGGGCAGCGGTCTGCCCCGGACGCGGCCTGGGCGGGCTCCTGGCGGACCGGCGCGGGCGGTTGCGGTCGCCGCTCTTGTCGGCGGAGGGGCAGGATATAGATCCCGATGCGGGGTCAAAGCCGTGACGGAACCGGATTTCATCGGGTGCGCAGGAGTCACCGGGCCATGAGTTCAATTGCACTTGCGGCACAACGTTATCTTTCCGAAGAGCAGAACAACCGCGACATGGGCTGTGAAGTATGGGAATCGCTGCGGAATGAAGCGTTTCGGGTGGTCGCCAACGAACGGGCGCTCCGAGGCTTCATCAACACGGCGGTGTTGGCCCACGATGATTTTTCTTCGGCGCTGTCCGCCCTGTTGGCGCGAAAGCTCGGGGGGCCGCACATCTCGTCGGAACGTCTGGAAGATCTGGTGCGGACGGCGACCACGGATGATCCGGAACTGATCAAGAGCGGGATCGCCGACCTGATGGCGGCGCTGACCCGTGATCCGGCGGCCGACAGTTATCTGACGCCATTCCTGTACTACAAGGGTTTCCATGCGCTCCAGTGGCACCGGATCAGTCACTGGCTGTGGAACCGGCGCCGCCGGGAAGTGGCGCACTTTCTCCAGAACCGGGTTTCCGAAGTCTTTGCCGTGGACATTCATCCCGCGGTGCCGATCGGCCGTGGCGTCTTCATCGATCACGCCACCGGCGTGGTGATCGGCGAAACGGCGGTGGTCGGGGACGATGTGTCCATCCTTCAAGGCGTGACGCTGGGCGGAACCGGCAAACAGCACGGTGACCGCCATCCCAAGGTGGGGGATGGGGTGCTGCTGTCGGTGGGCGCCAAGGTTCTCGGCAATATTAAAATCGGCCGCAGAGCCAAGATCGGGGCCGGCAGCGTGGTGTTAAAGGATGTTCCGGAATGCGCCACGGTGGCGGGTATCCCAGCCCGGATCGTCGGCTGGTGTAGCGATGCCGCGATGGTGCCGGGCCTGTCCATGGACCAGAGCCTGCCCGAGCCGGATTATCACATCTGATGCCCCGGAAACTCCGATGCTCCAGAAAAACTGACGCCCGTGCCGGCTGAGGAGGCCGCCGCCCATGTTGATCGGTGTTCCCGCGGAGATCAAGGTTCACGAGTATCGGGTCGGTATGACGCCGGCCGGGGTGCGCGAGGCGGTGGCGCACCACGGGCATCAGGTGCTGGTGCAATCCGGGGCCGGGGCCGGAATCGGCTTTTCCGACCAGGATTATCGGAGAGTCGGGGCCGCCATCGCCGGGACCGCCGAGGAGGTGTTCGGGCAGGCCGAATTGATCGTCAAGGTCAAGGAGCCCCAGCCGGTGGAATGCGGCCGGTTGCGCGAAGGCCAGGTGTTGTTTACCTACCTGCATCTGGCGCCCGATCCCGGGCAGGCCGAGGCCCTGCTGGCGAGCGGGTGTACCGCGATCGCCTACGAAACCGTCACCGATGACCGCCACGGCTTGCCGCTGCTGGCGCCCATGAGCGAGATCGCCGGGCGGATGTCGATCCAGGTCGGCGCCTCGAGTCTGGAAAAGGCCCATGGCGGTTCGGGGGTGCTGCTGGGCGGCGTGCCCGGCGTGGAACCGGCCAAAGTGGTGATCCTGGGGGGCGGCGTGGTCGGCACCAATGCCGCCCGGATGGGACTGGGGTTGGGCGCCGATGTGATCGTGCTGGACCGCTCCATGGCGCGTCTGGTGGACCTGGATTCGCTCTATGGGCCGCGGCTGAAGACGGTCTTCGCCACCGTCGAGGCCATCGAGCGCCATCTTGCGGATGCCGATCTGGTGGTGGGGGCGGTTCTGGTTCCGGGTGCGGCAGCGCCCAAGCTGGTCCGGCGCGTCCAGCTTGGGACCATGAAGCCGGGCTCGGTGCTGGTGGACGTGGCGATTGATCAGGGCGGTTGTTTTGAGACCAGCCGTCCCACCACCCATGCGGCGCCCACCTATCTGGTGGACGGCATCGTTCATTATTGTGTGGCCAACATGCCGGGGGGGGTGGCCCGGACCTCGACGCTGGCGCTGACCAATGCCACGCTGCCGTTCGTGCTGACGCTGGCCGACAAGGGCTGGCACCAGGCGGCGGTGGAAGACCGGCATCTGGCCGCCGGCATTAACGTTCAGGCGGGCCGAATCACGCATCCGGCGGTGGCCGAAGCCTTGGGCAAGGCGTGGGGTTCGCCGGTGTGATGGACGGCGGGGAACTTGCGCCTCGGTTGATTTTGCGGGCGTGGGCAGTGCCTGCCACATCGGTGTTATTGTCGGCAGCCCGCCGCCTCCCCATCTCCCGCCAGAGAGCAGGCCGGTCGCCGGATCGGCCGGCAGGCGGCGGGAGGTGACCATGACCGGCTTTATCAGTCATGCCCATGGAAATATTTGGGGCGCGGGCGCCACGGCTGCGGCGGCGGTCGAAGAGGCGACGCGAAATGGTGGCGAGAATATTCAGGCGCTGACCATCAGCCGTGCGACACCACGGTTGCTCCGGGCGGTGGCCGAATTCACGGGCGGACATCCGATCTATCCCGAAGACGTGTTGTGGGAGACGATCGACGACGTGGCGGATCTGGTGGTTCGGGCGGTCTGAGGCTGTCGGGGGGGCGGCGAAGGTGTCATGGGTGTGCCGGCCATAGGCTGCCGGCGGGTGTTTTTGACGGCCGGACGGCAACGCCCGGCTTTCGTCAAATTGCGAATAACCAGTGTTCGTGCTATGGATACGCTCAGGCGGCGGCAGGCCGCGTGAAGGGGCATGCCATGGCCATTCGGTTTATCGAAAGTGTGCTGCTCGCAGCGTTTCTGACCACGCTCGGTTATGGTTTGGGGCGGTTGCTGGGGTATCTGGCCCAAAGCATCATCGAGAGCCAGGGGAACGTGACCGGGCTCCAGACCACGGTGACCCGGCGGGCCGGGATCGAGCGGGGGTTTCAGAACCGAATCGGTGCCCTGCGCCGCGAAATGGTCAATTTTGATCGGGAAATCAAAGAGGCGGTGCATCGGCATACGGCGCTGGTCGCGGCCACCAACGAATCTCTGGCCACCGCCGACCGGATCGTGCGGTTGGTTGGCGAGGAGGCGGTGGGACGGTCGCGCTATCTGGCCTTGGTCTTTAATAAGTATGTGAGCGCAGGGGGCGGCGCCGCGACCCTGATCGACGAGTCGTGGCTGGTGGCGCAAGAGGTTGAGGTCTGGGCCATCGGTCCGGCCGAAGCGCGCGTCGAAGTGGAAAAACGTTATCCTGCGGTCTTCGGCTTTACTGTTCACAGTCTGCATTCGGCGCCCCGTGAGCCCGAGCGGACCCCAGCCAGCATTGCCTGAGGTGAGACGTGATGTGCTTTCTATGGCTTGACCATCGGGCGGACAATGTCAATTGAACTGTACGTTATCCTGGCCATGGCCGCCGTGGCCTTTGGGATGGGCTTGATCCGGGCCTACCATGCGGTGGAGGAAAGCCAGCGTCGGGTGGCCAAGGTGATGAAGGCCAAGCGCGGCCAGGTCGACCGTTTACGACGGGCCGGCCGTACCAGCCTGAATCTGAAGCGGGCGATTCGCGATGGCAAGCGTCGTCTGGCGGACACCCACCGGGCGGTGGAGGAGGCCGAAGCGAGTTTTATGGCGGCCGAGGGCATCGATCACCGTCTGTTTGTGCTCGATGACCGGCGCACCAAGGCCGATTTCAACTGGATCGCCCTGATCACCCACCCGGATTATGCCGACGGGGTCAACCACAACGCCCAGCCGGAGTTGACCCAGTCCTGGCAGAAAGGCCGGCGCTTTCTGGTGTTCGCGCCCGACGTCCAGAAGGCCCGGGACAAGGTCCTGGCGCGACACCCCGAACGACTGGGTTACAGGGTGGTTTCGGTGGCGCAGCAACCGCCGCAGGGCAAGCCTGCGGCCGGAACCCCCGGGGCTGCGGCGTAACGCCGACCTCATCGTGCCCGTAACGGTTGGCAGGCCGTCGGGAGATCAGCCCTTGGCGGCGGGGCCGATGAAGGCGGCAATCTTGGCCTGATTGATGGGCTTGTCGATAAAATCGATCCTGGCGTCGGCGGCGCGGCGGCGCAACGCCGTTTGAACATTGGCGGTGAGCAGGGCAATCCGCGCGGCGGGAAACCGCTCCCTGATAACCGCCGCCAAGTCGATTCCGTTCATTCCCGGCATATTGTAATCGATGGTGGCGTAGGTCACGGTGGTCATCCCGTCCAGGACCTGCAAGGCCGCGCCGGCGTCGGCCGCCTCGAACACCGCCAGGTCCGGCCGTATCTGTCCGACGAACGACCGGACCATCTGTCGGGCCAACCGGGCGTCGTCAATGACCAGGATCGTCTCACCCGCACTCATGCACCTTGCCCTTGTCTCGATGTCCGGTCCTGGAGCCGGCGTCCGTCCCTCCCCGGGGAGAAGCGACGCCGCCGCAACGCCGGCCGCTTAACGCCGACCGACATCCCGCGTCAGAGATCCTGAGGGACACCCTGGATATCGTAGCCGAGAGAGCCACGTTGTCAAGTTTGGCCAAACCTTCACCCCGGGTTCCGACCGGCCCGGTCGCCGCGGCTTCATCATCGCGACCAGTCATCGCGCCCGGTGTTGAGTCGTCGTGTGGTCCTCCGGCACGGCTTGACCTGAAATTCAGGCCTCTGTTTGACCGAACGCCGCTATTAACCGGTCATTCCGGAAACGCCAGCTCGTGACGCGAGCGCCACTCCGGACCGACATAGTTGACGATGATCGATTTGCGGATACCGGTGATCGGCCGCTTGTGGAAGCCGTGCCAGGTGTCGTGACCCGGGATAAAGACCAGGCCGCTATTGAAGGGGGCCGGAATGGTCCGGCCGGGCTGGTCGGGATCCGAGAAGATGTCGGTGCCCCAGGTCTCGCTGCCCGGTCCCTGGGACAGATAGATCAGCAGGGTAAACCGTTTTGCGCCGATGTCGGTGTGCGGCTCCAGCCAGAAGCCATCGGTATCCTGGCAATATTCGATCCGGAGCAGGCTGTCCGCGAGCGTCGCGCCGCAGCGCCGTTCGATCATGCCGGTGGTTTCCGGGTGCTGAAAGGCCTGGGCGAGCGCATCGACCACCGGCGAGCGTCCGCGCGCCTCGGGATTGAAGTAAGTGCGCGAGGCATTGTTGGTTTCGCGCTTGCCGTAGGTTTCCAAAACGACGGGCGCCGTGTAGGGCAGGGCGGTGAGGCCGCTACAGGTCCCGGGCGGCAGGACGTCCCGAAGCAGCCAGTGTCGATACGGAATGGTTCCCTGTGTGCCCCGTTCAAACGAGGCGCCCAGGTGATTGCGAATCTCAGCCGATGAGGTCATCACGGTCATCCCAAACCACTCCAAAGTCATTGCCGGGTGGGGTTGATGGTCCCGGGTGCCGAAGGTTTACCGTGCCGCCAGTCGTTGCCGGACTTCGGCCGCGACCCGCTGGGTGTCGTCGAGCGCCCGATACCGCCAGGTGTCGAAACTGCCGTCGAACCGGCGCATGATCCCGGCATCGGTGAGCCGGTCGTGGAAGGCCTGGAACTTGGCGGAACCGCCGGCCAGCGGCACCCAATAGACCGGCTTGCCGGTGGCGCAGGCTTCGGAGACCATGGACACGCTGTCGCAGGTGACGACGATGGCGTCGGCGAGGCCAAGGAAGGCGAAATAGGGATTCTCGCCGGTGCCGTCCCACATCACCGACGGCACCTCGCGCATCCGGGCGCGGAGAATGGCTTCGTTGTCGGTGCCGGTGCGGCGCGACGGCGTGACCATCAGGCCGCCGCCGGTGCTGCGCGCAAGATGGGTGAGGCGCTCGGCAAAGTCGCCCATGACCGTCGGGGTCAGGCGATAGACGCCGTTGTCACCCCCCACCAGCACGGCCACCCGCGGGCGCGGCAAATGGTCGTAGAGCGGGCCGAGTCGGGCGGCGGCGGCGGCCAGCCGGCCGGCGGTCACCCGGTGCAGCGCGCCGTCCGTGACCAGGACGTTGGCGCCCCGAAGCCGGTCGTGCCCGGGCACCACCACCACGTCGAAATGGCCGGGGTCGATCACCGGATCTTGAATCTGCACGGTAAAGGTGTGTCCACGACTTTGCTGACGCACCGACAGCGCCGGCACCACGCTATGGCGGCCGGTGGCGATCAGCAGATCGGGCCAGGGTGGCGAAAGTTGGTCGCCGTTTGGTCCGGTCGCGAAACTCTTACCAATGCGCAGCCATGGGCTGAGTTGCCGCCAGGGGCTTCGCAGCTTGATGCGCTTGATCACCGGAACCAAGTCCAGGGCCTCGGCCAGGCCCACGCACTGGTTCTCCATGCCCGGCTTGCCGTCGGTGACCACCCAGCAACTTGTCTGGCTCACGCGCGGATTCCTCAAGCGAACGTCTGGCCATCACGAGCCCCCGCCGGACACGCACGGCCGGCGTTCGCTTCGGGCCGGCCGCGATTCGGGCGTGGTCGGCATCTTAGCTCGAGGCCCCCGGGGTATTCTATTGGCGACTCGGCAAAGGTCTGTATAATATCGTTGCCAGACAAATTGCCGGAGCAATGCGAGACACATGCGACGGGTCAAACTCGACCGGATTGACCGGCGGATTCTCCGCGACCTTCAAGCCAACGGCCGGATGACCAATGTCGATTTGGCTCGGCGCGCCGGTATTTCGGCTCCCCCGTGCCTGCGTCGGGTCCGGGCGCTGGAGGAGGCCGGATTCATCCGGGGCTATCATGCCAACCTCAACCCAGAGGTGTTGGGCTATAGTGTTACGGTCTTCGCCCAGGTCGGCTTGTCCAGCCAGGCCGAACCGGATCTCAAGAAATTCGAGGAACTGGTGACGAGTTGGTCCCATGTTCGCGAATGCCATATGCTGGCGGGAGAGACCGATTTTCTGCTTAAGATCGTGGCCGAAGACTGGGATGACTATCAGCGATTTCTGACCACCCAGTTGACCGCGGCGCCCAATGTCAGCCACGTCAAGTCGGCCCTGGCCATTCGCTGTTCCAAGTCCTTGCCCGGGGTGCCGATCGAGGACGAGAACGGCGACGAGGAGATCGGCGAGGCGGCGGACGAATAACCGCCGTTACGGCCGTTCCAGCACGAACACCAACCCGCCGACCGGCTCTTGCTTTTCGGTGCGGAGGGTGGCCGGGGTCAGGCTGACTGTCACCAACCCGGCGGCGGCGGCGGTGCGCCCCAGGTGGCCGGCGCCATGCCGGACGCGCCGGGACGGGGTCGGCACGACCCCGTCGTCCTCTTGGGCCTGTTCGACGGTGGCGGCGAGTCGACCGCCCCGGCGGAGCGCCCGGGCCACCGCCGTCAGCACCGGCCCCAGGTCGCCGAAATAGGTGAAGACATCGGCGGCGATGATCAGGTCCCAGCGGTTCTGTTCGCGTTCCAGCACCGTCATCAGGTCACCGGCCTCCAGGTGGTGGTAAATGCCGCGCCGACGGGCCTGCTCGATCATCCGTGGCGCCAGGTCGACACCCGCCAGCACGCGGGCGTGGGCTGCGAACAGGACGCCGGCCAGCCCGGTTCCGCACCCAAGGTCGAGAATATCGAGCCCGCCGGCCCCTATGTCAGGTAGTGCCTGAATCGCTTCGCGCATCAGGTGCGGTGCCCGGTAGCCGAGCCGCCCGATCAGGTCGGCGTCAAAACGCTCGGCATAGCGATCGAACAACGCCCGGACATAGAGCCGGTCGGGGGCATGGTCGGGGCTGACCGGCGGGGTGACGTGGGCCCCGGCGCTCAGGGCGGCCTGGGCCCCTGCGGCCTCGGGGCTGGTGTCTTCGGCGAAGGTCAGGCAGCGGCGCCAGGCGGCGACCGCCTTGACCGTTTCGCCCAGGCGCTGCCAGGCGCGGCCGATCTGGAAATGCAGGGCGGCGTGGTCGGGAACCCGGCGGAGGGTCGGTTGGGCCAGTTCCAGGGCGGCCAGGGGGTCGTTCTGATCGGTGAGCAGTCCGACCAGGGTCGCGGCGGCGTCCGCCTGGCCGGGGTCGCCCAGGACCACCTCGCGCAACGCCGTCGCCGCCGCCGCCGAGTCGCCGAGGCGGAGGAGTTGGTCAGCCAGAATCCGGTGCGCCGGCGCGCTGCCCGGACACAGGGTCAGCCAGCGGCGGCAGGTGGCCGCCGCCGCCGCCGGCTCGCCGCAGGCTGCCTCCGCGGCGGCCAATGCGGCGAGGCGGAACGGGAGGCCCGGATCGAGGGTGTCGGCCCGGGTCAGGGCCGCCACCGCTTCCCGGGGGCGGCCGGTTTCCGCCAGCACCGCGCCGAGCCCGCCCCAGGCCTCGGCGCAGGCGGGGTCGACGGCGATCGCCTGGGAAAACCGGCTTTCGGCTCCGGTCAGATCGTCGGCGTAGCGGCAGTCATGACCCAGGGCGAGCAGCGCGGCAACAGTGAACGCCGAATCGGCGGGCGGTGGCATGGCGCTCATGGGGGGCAGCCCTTGGGGTAATGGGGTGCGAATCGACTTCCCTGTGGCATTGTTATGCCGCCGCCCGTGATCTCCCGCAAGGGTCGGGGCGGCGAATCGCCCGGGCAATAGTTCCCCCATGTCCCGGGGGCTGGCGAGACCAATCCCGGGGCAGGGATTCAACGCTCAGCATTGGTAAAAGTCCCTGGGCAACATCCTCGAGTCGGTTCGCGCCGAGAGGGCCGCTAATGCCCGGAGATTCGGGGCGATTCCTGGACGTCGGGGGGGGCCGGTTCCTTACCGATTGGTTAATTGGCCGCTGTTCTACGAATTGATCGCATCCATTTTGAAAAAAACTGATTGACCATCCGTAAAGTTTTTGTCAAAGCTAATAGTGGCGTTAGCAAGTGCAACGCCATGGTCCTTTGGGGAGGCGGCTTCCGGATCAAGACGGATGCCGATGATTCAAGGGCGTGCCTCCCGGCACCCACCCGCCCGCAAGCGGGTTAACGACAGCCCTTCGCAGGAAGGGCTCAGACAGGGAGAACGATGATGACGGTACCAGCGCACCGAGCGCGGCCAATGGCCGGCGGCCTAGTTGCCCTGATTGTTGGGCTCGGACTTTCACAGCAGCTGGTGTCGCCGGCGTTGGCAAGCGAGAATGATTGCCATACCAATACCTCGGTGGTCGAACGCCAGCTTCACATTCCCAACGGTTTGCTTCTTGCCATATCCCTCGTGGAAAGCGGGGTTGACGGCGTCCCCCAGCCCAACGCGCTCTCATTCGGTGAGCGCTCCCTGGTCGCCCGCAGTCGGGACGACGCGGTGCATCGGCTGGAGACTGCCAATGGCGGGGTTCGTAATGACGCCTATGTCGGTTGCATGCAGCTCTCGGTCCGCCATCACCGGAGCGCCTTTCATTCGCTGGACAAGATGATGGATCCGCGGGCCAATATCTGGTACGCCGGGCGGATGCTGCTGCGCTTGCGCGGCGAGACCGGCAATTGGTCGCGGGCCGTGGCGCGCTATCAGGGCGGTTCGCAACGCCAGTCCCATGCTTATGTGTGCCGGGTCTGGAATCATCTGGCGGAACTCGATTGGAACAGCGCCAAGACGCTGGAGCCCCGTCGCTGCGGCGAGATGTCGCCACCGGAGATCGCACCCAAGACCCGTCGGGCCTTCCATCAGGCCCAGGTTGCGGCGGCGCCGGAATAAGACCCAGGGGCCTTGTCCCCTCCCGGGAGACGGTGGCCTTCGGCCCCGTCACCCCCATTTTCTCTATTCTGTGGCAATCGCCGAACCAGGCGGCTATCGTCCGGCCCGATGGGAACGCGTGCGCGGCTGCATCGGACGTTCCGGACGTCGGCGGCCGGCCGGTTCCCAGGGTGGCGCTGGCGCGCATCTTGGAGTAAGGCCGGTCATGAAAGCGTCTGATATTCGGAGCCGTTTCCTCGATTTTTTCCAGGCGCGCGGACATACGCTGGTCAAACCCGGCAATATCATCCCGGCCAATGATCCGACGCTGCTGTTCACCAACGCCGGCATGAACCAGTTCAAGGATGCGCTGCTGGGCCGCGAAAAGCGGTCCTACAGCCGGGCCCTGTCGTGCCAGCCCTGCATGCGGGTTGGCGGCAAGCACAACGATCTTGACGCGGTGGGCAAAGACGGGCGCCACCACACTTGGTTCGAGATGCTGGGCAACTGGTCGTTCGGCGACTATTACAAAGAAGAAGCCATCTGTTATGCCTGGGACTTGGTCACGCGGGACTATGGGGTGGACACGTCGCGGATTTACGCGGCGGTGTATAAGGACGACGACGAGTCCTGGGGGCTGTGGAAAAAGATTGCGGGTCTGCCCGACAGCCGGATCGTGCGGCTGGGCGACGTAGCCCAGGGCGACGAAGAGAATTTCTGGTCCATGGGGCCGACCGGTCCCTGCGGCCCCTGCACCGAGCTGTACATCGATCAGGGCGAGGCGTTCGGTCCCGACGTGGTTGGCGGCCCGACCGACCGGTATCTGGAATTCTGGAATCTGGTGTTCATGGAGTTCGACCGCCAGGAAGACGGCTCGATGCTGCCGTTGCCCATGAGGAGCGTCGATACCGGCATGGGGCTGGAGCGCATCTCGGCGATCCTTCAGGGCAAGACCAACGTCTTCCACACCGATCTGTTCATGCCGATCATCGCCGAGGTGTGCGAACGGACCGGCCGCGACTTCACCGGCACCGATGCGCCGGCCATGTGCGTGGTCGCCGACCATATCCGCGGACTGACCTTCGTGCTGAATGACGGCGGCGAGTTCGACCGGGTCGGCCGCGGCTACGTGCTGCGCCGGATTCTGCGCCGGGCGGTGCTGCATGGCGACCAGTTGGGGATGAAGGAACCGTGGCTCTACACGCTGGTGCCGACGGTGGTGGCCACCACCGGCGCCTACCCGATTCCGGCCGAGCGGATGGCCATCATCCAGGCGACCATCCGCGACGAAGAAGCCAAGTTCTTCCGGACCCTCGATCGGGGACTGATCACCTTTAACCGGGTGGTCGAGGACACCCGGAGCGCGGGCTCCCGGGTGATCAGCGGCCCGGCGGCCTTTCAGCTTTACGATACCTATGGCTTTCCGGTGGACCTGACCCGCATCCTGGCCGAACAGCAGGCGATGGAAGTGGACAGCGCCGGCTTCGACCAGGAGTTGGAGCAGCAACGGTCGCGATCCAAGGCGGCGCAGGATTTCTACGACGCCGGCGGCTGGGTTCCGGTGGGCGAGGGCAGCGACGGCGGTTTTGCCGGCTATGATCTGGCGGCGCTGGATGTCCGGGTGCTGCGGTATCGGCCCCGGGCCGATGGCGGCGTCGATCTGATCCTGGACCGCACCCCCTTCTACATCGAAGGCGGCGGCGAGCAGACCGATCAGGGCCGGTTGGTCGGCAAGGCGGTGGACCTGGCGGTGGACGAGGTTCGGCGGATCGACGTCGGCGTGGTTCACGGCGCCCGCTGGCTGCGGGGCGGCATTGACGACCTGACGGCCGACCCGCTGCTGGTGGCCGAGGTGGATCGGGGCCGGCGGCAGGCCAAGGCCGCCCACCACACCGCGACCCACTTGCTCCACGCCGCGTTGCACGAGATCGTTGATCCGGGCGCCCGCCAGATGGGATCGTTGGTGGCTTCGGATCGGTTGCGTTTTGATTTCGCGGCATCCCGGGCGCTGACCGCCGACGAATTGGCGCGCATCGAGGATCGGGTCAATGGCTGGATTCTGGACGACCACCCGGTGACCAAACAGCTCGACGTGCCCTACACCGAGGCGGTGGCGCGGGGCGCGATGGCGTTCTTTTCCGAGAATTATGGCGAAACCGTGCGGGTGGTTGAGGTGCCGACGGTCAGCCTGGAGCTGTGCGGCGGCAACCATGTGGCCCGGACCGGCGAAATCGGCAGCTTCCTGGTCCTGTCGGAACAGAGCGTCGGGGCCGGGGTGCGGCGAATCGAAGCCGTGACTCACCGGGCCGCGGTGTCCCGGGTGCGCGAGGTCCGCGAGTTGCTGGCGGCGTCGGCCTCGGTGCTTAACATCCCGATCGAACAATTGCCCGGCCGGATCACCCAGCTTGCCGAGGACCTGAAGAAGCTGGCCAAGGACAAGGACCAGCTCTCGCGCCAAGCCTTGACCGGCAAGGGTGCCGACGCCCTGCTGGACGGCGCCGAAACCGTGGCCGGCGTGCTGATCCAGGTGAAATTGGTGCCCGGCGCCGATCCCAATCTGTTGAAGCAGGTCCTGGACACGCTCCGCAACCAGCATGCCGGGGGCGTCTTCGTGCTGATCACCGAGGCCGAGGGCCGCGGCAGCATCCTGATTGGCTCCGGCGCCGATGCGGTCAAGCGCGGCCTCAAGGCCGGCGATTTGGCCCGGGATATTGCCCGGCAGGTTGGCTCGGGCGGCGGCGGCCGTCCCGATTTCGCTCAGACCGGGTTCAAGGGCATCGACGCCGCGGCGGTGGTGGAAATTGCCTGGAAGACGGTGCGCGCGGCGGTCGGGGGCTGAGGCGGGGGGCTTATTGTGCAGGGCTGTGCCCTGCACCCGCCCGGAGTCGCCTCCTGGATATCATCACGTTAGGGGTTCAAAGGGCCGACCGGCCCTTTGCGGGTGTGCGCAGAGCCCACAAAGTCGTCTTGATTCAAACGCATCCCCCACCCGAGCGCCCATGGGGCCGTGGCCCCAAACCCCGGCCGGTGGAGGCGGGGCCTAAATATAGTACTCCTGCAACGGCGGAAAGCCGTTGAAGCCGATGGACGCATAGGTGGTGGTGTAGGCGCCGGTGGCGAGGATTTGCAGGCGGTCGCCGATCCGCAGATCCAGGGGCAGGCGGTAGTCGGCGCGTTCGTAAAGGACGTCGGCGCTGTCGCAACTGGGGCCGGCCAGAATCACCCGTTCGGTTTGGCCGGTGCGGTCGCAGTGGATCGGGTACTGGATCGCTTCGTCCATGGTTTCGGCCAGGCCGCCAAACTTGCCCACGTCGAGATAGACCCAGCGGCGGTCATCGTCGGCGGATTTGTGGGCGATCAGCACCACTTCACTTTCGATCACGCCGGCATTGCCGACCATGGCCCGACCGGGCTCGACGATGGTTTCGGGAATCCGGTTGCCGAAATGGGTGCGCAGCGCCTTGAAGATGGCCGCGCCGTAGGCTTCGGCCGAAGGGACGTCGTTGCGGTAGCGGGTGGGGAAGCCGCCGCCGAGATTGACCATCTTCAGTTCGACGCCCTCGGCTTCCAACTCCCGGAACAGCTGGGCGGTGGCGGCGAGCGCGGCATTCCATTGGCTGGGGTCGCGCTGCTGGGAGCCGACATGGAACGAGACCCCGAACGGCACCACGCCCAGGCCGGGGGCGCGCAACAGCAGGTCCCGGGCCATGGCCTCGTCGCACCCGAATTTCCGGGACAACGGCCATTCCGCACCATCTCCGCTGGTGGCAATGCGGCAGAACACCCGGGCGCCCGGGGCCGCGGCGGCGATCTTCTCCAACTCGGCGATGCTGTCGAAGGCGAACAGGCGGATGCCGCGGTCGTAGGCGCGGGCGATATCCACCTGCTTTTTGATGGTGTTGCCGTAAGAGATGCAGTTGGGGTGGGCGCCCGCGGCCAGCACCATGTCGATCTCCTGGACACTGGCGGTGTCGAACGACGAGCCCAGCCGGACCAGCAGTTGCAGGATGTGCGGCGCCGGATTGGCCTTGACCGCATAATAAATGCGAGCATCGGGCAGCGCCGTGGCCAAAGCGGTGTAATTCTCTTCCACAACGTCCAGGTCCAGGACCAGGCAAGGCGTTGCCGGACGTCGCTCCGCAAAAAAGCGCGCGATTTTCTCGTTCATCCCGATCTCCAGGATAAAGCGGTTATGTCAACGGGTGAGTATGCCGGGGTCTTGTTGCACGAACGCGCAATTACGCGTTCGCGCCCGTACTTATCGGTCTGACGGGACTGACCGGGGCCGACAACGCCGGCTCGGATCGAGGAGTCTGACGGGACGGCGGGAACCCACCGACAACAACATGAAACATCGTAACCTCCAAGTCGGTCGCCTTATTCGGGCGGCGGGTCGGGGATACGCGTTACGTCGTTGCATAACCACTTCTCGAGCAGGTCGAGGGCGGGCCAGCGGCACGTGCGCTTGCGAGTGAGCCGTAGATACGTCGAACCGGCGGGCTTGAAAAGGGGAAAAAAACGCCCAGGACAAAAATTTCGCTTCTGTTAACCATCCGATAGGCCGATGCGCAACAGTTCCGCGCCGTGCCGGCGCAGCCACGCCCGGGAGAGGGCGGCGTCCGGAACCAATCGGGTCACCAGCGCCCAGAACCGCGGCGAGTGGTTCAACTCCTGGAGATGGGCGACCTCGTGGGCGACCACATAGGTCAAGACCGGGTCGGGGGTCAGGATCAGCCGCCACGAGAACGACAGGCCGCCGGCCGACGAACAACTGCCCCAGCGGCTGCGGGTGTCGCGCAGCGTGATGCCGCGAATCCGGGCGCCCAGGGTTTCGGCCATGTGGCGTGCCCGGTCGGTCAGCACCTGTCGCGCCTCGGCGACCAGCAGGTCGCGGACCCGTCGGGGCAGATGCTCCGGCCCGCCACCGACCCGAATTTCGCCGTCCAGCCGGCGACCGGGGCCGCGCCAGGCGGGGTCGTGGCGAATCACATGGTCGAGCCCCAGCACCGGCACCCGGGCGCCGTCGATAAACGGCCGGGCCGCCGGCAGTGCCGCCAGCCGACTGCGAATCCAACCGGCGTGGCGGCCGACGAAGCGAATCGCCTCGGCTTCGTCCAGGCCGGCGGGCACCACCACCTGAATCAGGCCGCGGGCAGGGTCGACGCGCAGCGTCATCCGGCGGGCGCGCAGGCTTTCGCGCAATTCCAAGGGGACGGGCAGGCCGCCGATGGTCAGGGGGCGGGTTTTGGGGGGGGCGATGGTTTGGGGTCCTATTCCAGGGCTTGACGCAGGGCGGCGGCGGCGGCCATCGCCGTCAGGGGCAGCGCGGCCGCCAGCAAGGCGCCCAGGATCAACAGGTGCGGCCGGACACTCAATCCTCCCAACGCCGAATCGATGGCGGCGGCGCCAAAGATCAGCACCGGAATAAACAACGGCAGGATCAGCAGCGAAATCAGCACCCCGCCCCGCCGCGCGCCCAAGGTCAGGGCGGCGCCGATGCTGCCGATCAGACTCAGGCTGGGGGTGCCCAACAGCAAGGTCAGTTCCAGGGTTCCGAAACCGTCGCGGTTCATGCCCAGCAACACCGCCAACACCGGCGCCGCCACCAGTAACGGCACGCCCGTCACCAACCAGTGAGCGGTCGCCTTGGCCAGCACGACCAACTCCAGGGGCAGACCGCCCAACGCCATCAACTCCAGCGAGCCATCTTCGAAATCGGTCTGGAACAGCCGGTCCAGGGACAGCAGCGAGGCCAGCAACGCCGCCACCCAGATGACTCCCGCGGCGATGCGGGCCAGCAGGTTGGGCTCGGGGCCCAGGCCAAACGGGAACAGCACCACCACCAGGACGAAGAACATCACGGCGATGGTGGCATCGGAGCCCTGGCGCAGCGCCAGTGTCAGATCACGCCCGACCAGGCGGCCAAACCGGCTCATGACGGCCGTCCGTCCGGATCGCCCGGCGTGGGGGCGAAGGCGTCCAGGGGCAGAGCCCGGTTGCCGGGTAACGGCAGGTCGGTATGGGTGGCCGCCACCACCATGCCCCCGCCGGCGCGGTGTTCGGTCAGGGCTTCTTCGAGTCGGGCGATGGCGGCGTGGTCGAGCCCGACCGTGGGTTCGTCCAGCAGCCACAGGGGCGCGGGCGCCAGCAGGAGTCGGGCCAGGTTGAGCCGGTGCTTTTGACCCGCGGAAAAGTAGCGGGCCGGGACCGCCGCCAACCGCTCCAGCCCGAAGCGGTCCAGCGCCCGCCGCGCCTGTCGCTCGGGTCGGGCATGCCCGTGCAGGGCCGCCCAGAAGCCCAGATTCTCCTCGGCGGTCAACATCGGCTTGATGGCGTCCAGGTGTCCGACATAGCGCAGCCGGGCCCGGTGGGCGTCGGGATCATCGGCCACCGGCGCGCCATCCCAACTCAGTCCGCCCCGCCACGGCCGCAACAACAACGCCATCATGCGCAGCAGACTGGATTTGCCGCTGGCATTGGGTCCGGTCAGCACCAGGGCCTCGCCGGCGGCAAGCCGAAAGGTCAGGCCGACGAACACCAGCCGTTCGCCGCGCAGACAGGACAGGTGGGAACCGGCAAACTCGGTCATGGCGCGGGTGATTAACTCTATGCTCACGACCACGCCGTGTGGTCAGGCTTGACATCCGCCTGCTTAGCGCACCCCAGGGCCGGAGGCAAGGCGATGCCTGCCGACCGACTCATCGCTGGCCGCATCAAGACCGAGTCAAGGCTTTTTACCCCTGACCGCCAACCAGGACCATGATGGTCCGAGCCCCGGCCTGACGGTATGGTGTCCCGAGGCCCCCGGCCTTTGGTCGGTCCAGGGTGAAACCCAGGGGCGCGCGCGGGGGCAGAGCGAGACAACGGGAGACAAGAATGTCGGCACAGGATGCCGCCGCCGAACTGGCGGCGCTGAAAGGGGCGCTGGCGGCGGGACGGAAGGGGGAACTGGCGGCGGCGTTGGCGCGGCTGGAGCGGGATCCCGACGGTGCCGGTGTTTTGGCGTTGTTGGAGGCGGCGTGGCGGGCGCCGGTGGCCGAGGTGATCGGGCTGACCGGACCGCCCGGAGTCGGCAAGTCGACCCTGACCGGAGCGCTGATCGCGGCGTTGCGCCGTGTGGGGCGGACCGTGGCGGTGATCGCGGTGGACCCGTCGTCCCGCCGCAGTGGTGGCGCCTTGCTGGGGGACCGGGTCCGGTTGGGCAGTGATCCCGAAGATGGTGGTCTTTTCGTGCGCTCGATGGCCGCAAGGGACCGGTTGGGCGGGCTCGCGGGATTGACCGTCGCGGCGATGGTGTTGATGCGGGCGCTGTATGACGTGGTGCTGCTGGAAACGGTGGGGGTTGGCCAGTCCGAGACCGACGTGGCCTCGGCCGCCGACACCGTGGTGTTCTGCGTCCAGCCGGGTTCGGGCGACAGCCTGCAATTCATGAAGGCCGGGATCGTGGAAATTCCCCACATTGTGGTGGTGACCAAGGCCGATCTGGGTCTGGCGGCCGAGCGGGCCCGAGGCGACGTGGCCGGGGCGCTGGGGTTGGCCGAGGATTCCGGGGGCTGGCGGGTGCCGGTCTTGGCTCTGTCGGCCCAACGCCGGGAAGGCGTGACGGCGTTGGTCGAGGCGTTGGCCGAGCGTGCCCGGTTCCTGGCCGGCGAGGGCCGTCTGGCGCGCCTTCGCCATGCCCAGGCCGAAGACTGGTTGGCCGATGCGGTGCGTGAGCGATTCGGTCGCGAGGGCCTGAAGCGGGCCGGCCGGCTGACGGTGAGCCCCGGCGAGTCGCCGTTCGGTCGGCTGGCCCAGGTCATGGGCCGTCTGGCGCTGCCGGTCGCCGGACCCTAGAGCACGTCCCGAAAGGAATGCAGAATCTGGACCGCGGCCGTCCCGGCCGCAAGGGGGGCGGGCGAGACGCCCGCGGTCCGCGATAAGGTCCGGTTCCTTTGGGCCGTCCGAGGCCCGTTAATAACAGAAAATAATTGTCTAATAATCCATGAACCATAGTGTTTGACTGTGGAAATTGTTGCAATGGCGGTCGAAGTCCAATAGTCTGTTAAATCGATAGAGTGGGTTGGAGTTGGGGGGTCATCATGCCGGTCCGTTCCCCGTGCTGTCCCAGCGAGCAGCCTTCGGCTGATTGAGCCGGAAACGCACAGTCAGTGATCCGGCCGCCATCGCGGCCGCACGCGCCATGGCGCGGACGTTCCGATGACTCGGAACCTCATCAAGACGGTAGCAGCCGTCGCGCACCGTTGACGGTGGCGACGTTGGAAAAACAAGGGGGCATCAATGACCACCACCATCAGAACCCGGCTGATCGTAAGTCTGACCGTCTTTATCGTGGCGTTCATCGCCAGCGGGCTGTTTTCCATCAATCGCCTGAGCGTGACCAACAGTATTGCAATTGATATCGCGACCAAGGGCGTGGAAGAGCTTAGCCTGATCGCGAAAATCAATGTCTTGACTTCGGATTATCGCGCGGTGGAGGCGTCTTATGTCTCGACCATCGACGATGCGGGGATCGCCGACCTTGACAAGCAGGTGGCGGCGAACCGAACGGGCGTGCAAGCGGCGGAAAGCCGGTATCAGGACTTGATCTCGTCCCAAGACCAGCGAGACTTGTATGGTGCCTTTGTCGAGAAATGGCGAAGATACCTGGAAAAAAGCGACGAATTGATCGCAGCAGCCAAGAAAGGCCAGAATTTCAAGGCCTCGTTCACCTATGCCGGAGCGCAAGGTTTATTCACCGCGGTCAAGAATGATCTTGACAACACCCAGGCCCAGACCAATCGACAGGTGGCCAGGATGATCGAAATGGCCCAACAGAATTATAGCCTGTCCCAGTCTGCGCTGATTTTGACGTCGCTGGTGATCGCCCTGCTGGTCGCCGTGATCGGGTATTCGCTTGATCACAAAATCTCCCGGTCCATCGTTCGGATTACCGCGGCCATGCATCGCCTGGCCGCGGGCGATCAGGCGGTGACGATCCCAGGGGTTGGACGGCGGGACGAAATCGGCGCCATGGCAGCGGCCCTGGAGGTTTTCAAGCATGCGGCGCTCGACGCCGAACGCCGGGCGCGGGAGCAAAGGGCTGCGGATCAGGCCAAACTCGCGCGGGCCGAGCGGTTGGACCAGTTGACCGCGACGTTCGAAGCGAGGGTGCAGGCGGCGCTCGAGGTGTTCGGTGTGAATTCGGGCCGAATCGTCAACACGGCCTCCAGCATGGGGCGTCGGGTCGGCGACTCGGCGACCCGGTCGATGGGCGCCACCGCGGCGTCCCAGCGCACCGCCGCCAACGTCAAGGCCCTGACCAATGCCGCGGTGACGCTGACCCGGTCGGTTGCCGACGTCAGCCGTCGGGTCGCCGAATCCTCGAACATCACCCAGCAAGTGGTGCGCCAGACCGGACAAACCAACGACACCATGACCGGTCTGATGGCGGCGGCCGATCGCATCGGCGAGGTGGTCCGCCTGATCACCGGCATTGCCGCCCAAACCAACCTGTTGGCCCTCAATGCGACCATCGAGGCCGCGCGGGCCGGGGAGGCGGGCAAGGGCTTTGCGGTGGTGGCGCACGAAGTGAAAGTCCTTGCCAGCCAGACCGCCAAGGCCACCGACGAAATCTCGGCTCAAATCGCCAACATCCAGCAAGTGACCCGTGAGACGGTCGACGCCATGACCGTGATCACCCGGACCATCGAGCATGTTAAAGGATTGGCCACTGTGGTTGGCGGATCCATCGACCAACAGGATCAGGCAACCCGGAATATCCTGTCGGTGATCGACCAAGTGTCGCTGGATGTCGACGTGTTTAACGAGCAATTCAGCGACGTCGCCTTCACCGGAGCGGCCTCGTATGCGTCGGCGATCCGCGTTATTTGGGCAGCCAAGGATCTGTCAAAGCCGACCGCAGTGCTGACCGGTGAAATCCAGACCCTGTTATCCGAATTGAGAACGGGCTGAGGCGGCCAAGCGGCTCCCCAGGCCCGGACCCTAAAAAACCGGGGGAGGCGGATGCCTCCCCCGGCCTAGGACTATGCCTGACCTCTGGATGAGGATCAGAACGCGATGGCGTTCTTCCACAGGAACAGGTTGGCATCGCCGCTGTAGGTGGTACCGTTGCCGAACGGATCGGTTCCGGGACCCTTCATCCCATAGCCGGCCTCGTTCTGAGTCGCGCTACGCAGGTATTCCAACGACGCGGTCAGGCCCGGCGCCAGGACGTAGGTGGCGCCCACCGAGTAGAGGTCGGCAGACCGGGAACCGGGAGCATACAGGTTGCCGGCATCTTCACCGTGAGCATAGTTGAAGCCGACCGTGACCGGACCGGTCTGGTAGGAGATGCCCGCCGTGATGGTGCTCTGGTTGCTCAGATAGAGGCCCGGGGTCTTGGCATAACCGGACTTGCCGGCATTGAGGTAGCTGGCGCCCACCAGGAAGCCGGCATACCCAAGCTGAAGGCCGGTCTGGATGGCCGACAGATCGTTGTAGCTGGTCCACGGGGCGGTGCTGTGGTTGGTCGGTGCGTCGCCATGTTCGTAGCCGAGGCTGGCCGCCACCGACACGCCGCCGAAGCTGCCGTCATAGCGAAGACCGGCTTCGATGATGTTGTTGTAGGCGCAGCCCTGGAGCGGCTGGCCGTTGCCGAAGGTGCCGCCGCATTCGCTCTGGGTGGGATCCCCACCGGCGTCCTTCGCGGCGGCGGTGGTCGTCACGTAGCTGCGACGGTTGACGTCGGTGTTGATGCTCAGATTGGTCGGGGTGAACGCCAACATGCCCATCAGGCCGGTGCCGTCATCCGCCTGCGGCAGGAACCGCGGGGTGAAATAGTTGACCTTGGTGGCAAAATTGCTGTTGGTGATGTTGTCGTAGCCACCGCCGAACACCGGCTCCAGGAAGGTGTTCTGGTTGTTCAGCCACCCGTACACGCCTTCGGTCCAGTCGCCCACCACGCCGCCGGTGCCGAAGCCGTTGGGGGCGGTCACGCCGTACTGGTTGTTCGGGCCCTGGTTGACGCCCGCCTCGATCCGGCCGAAGTTGCCATCGGCAAACACATAGGCTTGGTCGGTGTCGATGACCCCGGTCCGCTCGTAAGCCCGGACCCGCAGATTGGCGCCGTATTCGATGCCATTATCGGCCTTGGCGGTCGGCGTGACCTGCAAACGGAAGCGGTTGGTAAAATCGACGTTGCGATTCGTGTTGTTGGCCTTATCGTTCTGCTGATCGACATAACCCAAAGTGAAGTAAGCGTCGCCACCCAACTTCACGTCAAACTTTCCAGGAGCGGTACCGTCGGCGGCGGCCGTTCCACAGGTTCCGGCAAGAGCGATAGCCGCACAGCCCGCGAGCAAAAAACCTCTCATTGTAAGCATCCTTTCAAAACCGCCGTAGCAACCCGGCCCAGAACGTTGATCTCGTGGGACCAATTAACGCCCAACCGGTCGGGGGCGGCAAGGTGAAATGGCGGCAATGGCCTGGAACCGGGGCGGTTGTGGCAAATGTACAACGCGCTGCGTTTGGCCTGGCTAAAGATGTCGCAGGTCTGGATGAAATGATCGGCGTTGCGCTGTGACTTTGGGCAAAGCCGTGCCCACTCAGCCGACTGGTCCAGTCGCCGCCGCTGACTTTCCGCCCGGGAGGGGTCTGACCGACCGGACTCCCCAACCCGCCGGCGTCCCAAGGACTTCCGCCGAACACGGCGTCGGGGGCGTGGTCCGGTCGGCGTGGCAGACTCGGGGGCGTGCGTCGGGACTCATGAGCCGCGTGCCGCGCCGGCCGTCGCGAAGGAACAAAAAAAAACGGCAGCAACCGAAGTTGCTGCCGTCTTCTTCAGTCCGGGCCGCCGCCGTGAGGCGGGGCCGGGGATATTACCACACCACGACGGTGCGGAGCAGGATCACGTTGCCGCTGTCATTGCTGACGCTGGTCGGCTCAACCGAAGACGGGATGTTGGAACTGGCTTCGAAGTGCGTGTACTCGGCGCCGACCCGCAGACCCGGGGCCACCGTGTACATGGTGCCAGCGGTCAACGCCCCGAGGGTGCGATCGCCGCTGTAGGCCAAGTTGCCGGCATCGGTTTCTTCGAGGTACTTCACGCCGAAGACCCACGGCCCCAAGGTGTACTGACCACCAATGTTCCAAGCGGTCTGGTCCTTAACCTTAACGCTGACCAGGCCCGGGGCCCACGCGGCGTACTTGGTGGTGCCGGTGGAGTTCACCCACGACGCATTGGTGTAGCCGCTCTTGCCGCCGTAGACGAAGCCGCCGCCGATGATGAAGTCGGCGTAACCGACCTGCGCACCAACCTGTACCGACTCGAGGTCGTGATAGGCATTCACACCGCCGCCGGGGGCGTCGTTGTGAGCGGAACCACCGGCGTAACCGGCGCTGCCCTTGATCAGGACGCCATTAAAGGTATCGGTGTAGTTGGCGACCAGTTCGTAGGTGTCGTCGAAGTAGGTCCGCTGCAAGCTGCCGGTGTTGGTGGTGATGCCGGTTGCCGTGACGGTGTTCGGGGTGTACAGCGAACGGTTCACGTCGGTGTTGACGCTGATCCCGTCGCCCGAACCGCCGTTACGCGGCGCGTAGCTGACGGCGCCCTGCAAGCCGGTGGTCGGCGTGGTGCCGAAGAAGCGCGGGGTGTAATAGACCAGCTTGGTGTCGATGTTGTGCGAATCCAACAGCCCCATGCCGTTGCTGCCGATCGCGCCGCCATTGAACTGGCCCCAGGCGTAACCGCCGCCGGTGCCGGGTGAGGTGGTGCTGGTGCTGGCCGAGGCGCCGGTCAGGTAACCGGTGGGAACAGCGCTCTTGCTGGTGCTGACATTGCTGCCGGCCGTGTACGACCGCCATTGATCGTACAGGAGCAGCATCTGCCAATCCATCGGATGGCCGACGCTGTTGATCGCGTAGTCGCCCGGGCCGAAGATCACGCCGCCCTGGATCTGACCGAAGTTACCGGCGACGTAGACATAGCCCTTATCGGCGTCGATGGTACCGGCGGCGCTATTGGCGCGAAGCCGGGTGAGGGCGCCGTAGGTGATGCCGTTGTCGGCGGTGGCGACCGGGTTCACGACCAACCGGAAGCGGTTTTCGAAATCGACGCCGCCCGCATTGGCGTTCAGCCGTTGATCGACGTAGCCGCCTTCGATGTAGGCATCGCCGGTGATCTTGATATCAAACTTGCCCGGAGCGGTTTGGGCAGTGGCAGCACCGGCAGTCAGAGCCAGCGCGAGGGCAGATGTGCCCGCCAGCAGATAGTTTCTCATGATTTTCTCCTCCATCCTGGCAGCGAATGTTGAGCTCGTTGGTTTCTCAAGCTGAACCAAGAGGTACTCAGCCCGATCGGAAAGCGCAAAGCCGAAAGTGTTTCCTTGAACCTTTGGAAGGCATGGTGTGGCTGGATAGGCACAGGTTGGGGCGCGGGAGCGGTAATGTCCGCAAACCTTACGGTGATCTCGGGAGGCTTCGCCCGGCCCCGGTGCCGGTGCTCTTCCAGGCCGCCACCGCCAATCTTGTTGCGGGTACGCGCCTTTTATGGTTTGTTCGGGGGCGAAAAGGCCGCGGCATTGAACGCTCGGTGGCCCACCCCCTTATGAACAACGCGAAGCTCCCGTCATGACCCGGCTGCCATCAACCGTCCATGCCTGTCTCCTTCTCACGCTTGTTCTGGCGTTGGGAGCGTGCTCGGGCGCAACGACCACGACCCAGGAAGAGGTTCAGAACAAGCAGAATTACAAGTATGGAAGCGTGCTCGGCGGTGAAGGCGGGATGAGCCTGTTCGGCGATCCCAAGCGAAGCGATCAGCCCCAGGGCGGCGGCCTTGGCGTGAACAGCTTCCTCTGGCGCGCCTCCCTCGATACCCTGGCGTTCATGCCCATCGCTTCGGCCGATCCCTTCGGCGGCGTGATTCTGACCGACTGGTATGCGCCGGCCGACACGCCGGGCGAGCGTTTCAAGGTGAACGTCTACATCCTGGATCGTCAACTCCGGGCCGATGCGTTGAAGGTTTCCGTGTTCCGCCAGCAGCGGGACGGCAGCGGCACCTGGCATGACACCACGGTCGGCACGACCACGGCGTCGAGCATGGAGGATACCATTCTGACGCGGGCCCGGCAGTTGCGGATCGCCCAGGGGCAGAAGGATTAGCCATCGAGTCGGTCCGATCGGCCTGATCGGGCGGACCCAGGATTGCGAAATCGACCGCGGGCGCGCAGGTGGGCGGCCCGCGGTTTCGTTCGATCCGGGGCCGGCCGTGGCGGCAAAGCCTGCGGGCTGTCGAGGCATCGAATCAGAGCCCAGTTCCAGAGTCCCATTCCAGAGTTCGGCATCCCATGGCCCGGTATAATTTCAAGGAAACCGAAGCGAAGTGGCAGGCAATCTGGCAGGAGCGTGGCAGCTTCGTCGTCACCGAGCGTCCTGATCGCCCGAAATATTATGTGCTTGAGATGTTTCCCTATCCCTCGGGGCGTCTGCACATCGGCCATGTCCGGAATTATACACTCGGCGATGTGGTGGCCCGCTTCAAGCGGGCGCAGGGCTACAATGTGCTTCATCCCATGGGGTGGGACGCCTTCGGCCTGCCGGCCGAGAATGCCGCGATCGCCCACAAAATCCATCCGGCCGCCTGGACCTTCGAGAATATCCGGGTGATGCGCGGGCAGCTCCAGGTCATGGGGCTGGCCTATGACTGGTCCCGGGAAGTGGCCACCTGCACGCCCGACTATTACCGCCACGAACAGAAGATGTTTTTGGACTTTCTGAAGGCCGGCTTGGCCTATCGGAAGGAGTCCTGGGTCAACTGGGACCCGGTCGAGCAGACCGTGCTGGCCAACGAACAGGTGATCGACGGCTGCGGCTGGCGGTCGGGCGCGCCGGTGGAAAAGCGCAAGCTTTCCCAGTGGTTCCTGCGCATTACGGACTTCGCCGAAGATCTGCTGGAGGGGCTGCGGACCCTGGAGCGGTGGCCGGACAAGGTGCGGCTGATGCAGGAAAACTGGATCGGCCGGTCCAGCGGCGCCCGCCTGACCTTCGCGGTGGTTCGGCCCGAGGCCGGCTTGCCCGCGGGGGTGGCCGAGGGAGTCGAGGTCTTTACCACCCGGCCCGACACCCTGTTCGGCGCCTCGTTCCTGGCCATTTCGCCCCATCACCCGCTGGCGGCGACCTTGGCCGCGGCGACTCCGGGACTCGCCGCGTTCATCGCCGACTGCAACCGGATCGGGACCAGCGAGGCGGCGATCGAGACCGCCGAGAAGAATGGCTTCGATACCGGTCTTGCCGTTCATCATCCGTTTCTGAGTGACCGGCCGCTGCCGCTTTACGTCGCCAACTTCGTGCTGATGGACTACGGCACCGGCGCGATCTTCGGCTGTCCTGCTCATGACCAGCGTGACTTGGAGTTCGCGCGGAAATATGGGTTGCCGGTGCGCGCGGTGGTGTGCCCCGCCGGCGTCGATCCCGAGCGTTTCGCCGTCGGGGACGAGGCCTACACCGGGCCGGGCCACCTGCATCATTCGGATTTTCTGGATGGCCTGGAGGTCGAGGCGGCCAAACAGGCGGCCGGCGAACGGCTGGAAGCCATGGGGTGCGGCCGGCGCACCACGGTTTATCGTCTGCGCGATTGGGGGGTGTCGCGCCAGCGTTATTGGGGTTGCCCGATTCCGGTGATCCATTGCCCAAGCTGCGGCATTGTGCCGGTGCCGGAGGATCAGTTGCCGGTGCGACTGCCTGACGATGTCGGCTTCGACCGGCCCGGCAATCCGTTGGAACATCATCCGACCTGGAAGCGGACGGCGTGTCCGGGGTGCGGCGGTCCGGCGGTGCGGGAAACCGATACCTTCGATACGTTCTTCGAGTCGTCCTGGTATTTTGCCCGATTTACCTCGCCCCACGAGCAGACCCGCGGCTTCGATCGCCAGGCGGCGGATTACTGGCTGCCGGTGGATCAGTATATCGGTGGCGTCGAGCATGCGGTGCTTCATCTGTTGTATGCCCGTTTCTTTACCCGGGCGCTCCAGCGTTGCGGCGCCCTCGGCGTCGCAGAGCCGTTTGCCGGTCTGATGACCCAGGGCATGGTGACCCATCGGACCTATCGGGATGAAGGCGGCGGGTGGCTGTACCCGGAAGAGGTGGCCGAGCGTGACGGCCAACCGGTGCGGGTTGCCGACGGGACGCCGGTCGCGGTCGGCCGCTTGGAAAAGATGAGCAAGTCCAAGAAGAACGTGGTCGGGTTGGAGCGGGTGGTGGACGCCTACGGCGCGGATACCGCGCGGTTGTTGCTGCTGTCGGACAGCCCGCCGGAACGCGACCTGGAATGGACCGAGGCCGGCATTGACGGCGCCTGGCGTTTCCTGAACCGCCTGTGGCGTCTTTACACCGAGCCGACGGTGGAGGCCGGGGCCGGGGCGGCGACGCCCCAGACCGTGCGAGGCGCGATTCACAAGGCCATCGCCGCGATCAGCGACGATCTTGAGAAATTCCATTTCAACAAGGCCGTGGCGCGGATTCGGGAACTGACCAACGCACTGGCGGAACTTGGGGGCGGTGACGAGGCGGCGGCGGTCCGTCGCGAGGGGCTGGAGGCGCTCGCCGTCCTGATCGGCCCGATGATGCCGCACCTCGCCGAAGAGGTCTGGCGGGAATTGGGCCATGAGACGCTGTTGGCCGATCAACCGTGGCCCGGATTCGATCCGGCGCTGGTGGCCGACGATACCGTTACGGTTGCGATCCAGGTCAATGGCAAGCTGCGGGCGACGGTGATGCTGGTTCGTGACCTGCCGGCCGCGGAGGTGGAGCGGGTGGCGCTCGCCGAAGCGGCGGTGGTGCGGGTGCTCGACGGCAAGACGGTTCGCAAGGTCGTGGTGGTGCCGAATCGGGTGGTCAACATCGTCGCGTAAGCGGCGAGAGCGCGCCCGCGGGCGGCATGTCAAGGGTAACGGGAAGGGAGACGGCGAATGGGAGGCTTGTCCGGTCGGGCGGTACTGAAAATCGCCCCGGTGCTGGCGTTAGGGCTGCTGCTTGGGGCCTGCGGTTTCCGGCCGATTAACGGGACGCCCTCGAATCAGCCGGCGGTGGCCGAACAACTGGCCCAGATCACCATCGATGAAATACCCGATCGGGTCGGACAGGAGCTGCGCAACCGGCTGATCGATCGGTTCTACAGCGACGGGCGGCCAGCCAAACCGCTGTATCGGCTGGTCATCAAGCTGGATACCAGTCAGATGACGCTGGCGGTTCAGCAGGACGTTTCGGCGTCACGCTCCGAGTGGATCGTGACCGCCAGCTATCAGCTCTTCTACATTCCGGATAACACCCTGGTGTTGAGCGGTAGTAGCCGAGCGGTTCCCGGCTATAACGTCACCTATGCCCAATACTCCTCGTTCGTGTCCGAAGGTGCCGCCTTCGACCGCGGTATTGTTTATGTCGGGGACGATATCGCCACCCGCATTGCCATGTATTTCGCCCGTGACCCGGATCAGCGGATGAAGCTGCCGCGGCCGGATTGGGCGCCGACCCTGCCGCCCGGGCCGGTTGCGGTGCCGAGCGTCCCGTCGGTGGTGCATCCGTCAACGGCGCCGACCACCACGCCGAACTGGTAGGCGCTCTGGGAATGCCCCGGCGATGAAGTTGCAAGGCAAGGCCATCGACAGCTTCATGGCCCGGCCCGATCCCCGCATTCGGGCGGTACTGGTCTACGGTCCGGATGCCGGTCTGGTGCGGGAGCGGGCCGAAGCACTGGCGCGGACCGTGGTTCCCGACCTTACCGATGCCTTCCGAGTCGCCGAGTTGCCGGCCCGGGCGGTGGCCGGGGATGCCGCGCGGTTGTTGGACGAGGTCGCCGCGCTTTCGCTGGTCGGGGGGCGCCGTCTGATCCGCCTCCGTGACGCCGACGAGACGGTGGCGGCGACCTGCGCCGTCTTGTTGGCCGGCGCGCCGCCCGGCGACAGCCTGTTCCTGGTGGAAGCCGGCGATCTGACCGTGCGGTCGCGGTTGCGGGTGCATTTCGAAGCCGCGGCCATCGGGGCGGCGCTGCCCTGTTACGTTGAGGACGAATCGACGCTCCGACGCGTGATTGTTGATCTGGCCTCCGGCCATGGCCTGGTCCTTGACGCCGATGCCCAGGCCTGCCTGGCGGCCAGTCTGATCGGCGACCGGTTGGTGGTGCGGGGGGAGATCGAAAAGCTGGCGCTGTATATGGGGGCGGAGCGTCGGGTTGGGTTGGAACAGGTGCAGGCGGTGATCGGCGACAGCACCTCCCAGTTGTCCCTGGATGATCCGATCTGGGCCGCAGCCAGCGGAGACTTTGCGGCGCTTGACCGGGCTTTGACCCGCCTCTACGCCGAAAGTATGGCGCCGGTGGCCATCCTGCGCACGGCCCAGCGCCATTTCCAGCGATTGCATTGGGTTCAGGCCGAACTGGCGGCCGGGGTTTCCACCGACGGCGCGGTGGGTGCCCTCAAGCCGCCGCTGTTTTTTAAATTGCGGGCGGTTTTTCTGGCCCAATTGCGTCAATGGCCGCTGCCGGCGCTTCGTCAGGCGCTGGACCGGCTGACCGATGCCGAAATCGAGTGCAAGCGCACCAATATGCCCGATGAAACCCTGTGCGCCCGGACCCTGTTGCAACTGGCGGCCATGGCTCGCGCCCGTCGCTGACGCCCCTCAAGACGGCGCCCAGGCGCGCCTTAAGGATGGTCGTTCAACCGGCAAGGGTTCAAAGGGCCGACCGGCCCTTTGCGGCTGTGGGCGGAGCCCACAAAATCGTTGGGCTGTGGGCGGAGCCCACAAAATCGTCGGGCTGTGGGCGGAGCCCACAAAGTCGTTTTCGTACAACCCCCTTCCCGCTCCGCGCGCCCTGGGGGCGCTTATCCCTCGGCGTCCAAACTGTCAATGAAGCCCCGCACCACCGACAGGCCCTTGTCCCAGAACGCCGGGTCGCTCGCATCCAGACCGAACGGCGCCAGCAAGTCCCGGTGGCCCCGGGTGCCGCCGGCCGACAGCAAGGTCAGGTAGCGGTCGGCGAAGCCGTCCGGGGATTCCAGGTACACGGCATACAGGGAATTGACCAGACAGTCCCCGAAGGCGTAGGCGTAGACATAGAACGGTGAGTGAACAAAATGCGGGATATAGGACCAATAGTGGCGGTAGCCGTCGTCGAAGCGCAGCACCGGCCCCAGGCTCTCGGTCTGGACCTCCAGCCAGATTTGCCCCAACCGGTCGGCGGTGATTTCGCCGTTCCGGCGTTCCCGGTGAATCCGCATCTCAAAGTCGTAAAAAGCGATCTGGCGCACCACGGTATTCAGCATGTCCTCGACCTTGGCCGCCAGCATGCCCCGGCGTCGGTGCGGGTCGGTTTCGGCATCCAGCAGGGCGCGGAAGGTCAGCATTTCGCCGAAGACCGACGCGGTTTCGGCGAGTGTCAGAGGGGTGTCGGCCAGCAAATGCCCCTGAGCACCGGCCAGGACCTGATGGATGCCGTGGCCGAGTTCGTGGGCCAGGGTCATCACGTCTCGGGTCCGCCCCTGATAGTTGAGCAAGAGATAAGGGTGAACGCTGGGCACGGTGGGGTGGGCAAAGGCGCCGGGCGCCTTGCCCGGGCGGACCTGGGCGTCGATCCAGGGCTGGTCGAAAAAACGCCGGGCCACGGTGGCCAGAGCGGGTGAAAAACGGCTGTAGGCCCCGAGCACGGTGTCGACGGCGTCGGTCCACGGGTGCATCCGTTCTTCCAGATCCGGCAGCGGGGCGTTGCGGTCCCAATAGTCGAGGCGGTCGTTGCCGAACCAACGGGCCTTCAGCGCATAATAGCGGTGCGACAGTGCCGGATAGGCCGCTTTGACCGCCGCCACCAGCGCCTCGACCACCGAATCTTCCACCCGGTTGCCGCGATTGCGGGCCGAGGTCGGGTGCGGGTACTGGCGCCAGCGGTCCTCGATCTCCTTATCCTTGACCAGGGTGTTGGTGATCAGGGCGAAGGTACGGATGTTGTCACCCAACACCTGGCCGATGGCGTGCCCCGCGGCCCGCCGCAAGGCAGGATCGCGATCCGAAAGCTTGTTCAATGCTTCGGTGCAGGTCAGGGAATCGCCCCCGACCGGAAAGCGCAGTGCCGCCACGGTCTCGTCGAACAGCCGGTTCCAGGCCGCGCGCCCGACCACGTATTTCTCATGCAGCAGGCGCTCCAGCTCATCACTCAACTGATGGGGGATGAATATCCGGGTGTTGTGTAGCCACGACCCATAACGCGCCAGCGCCGGCTCCTGCGCCAGCCAGGCGGTCAGCGTGTCCTCGTCGAGCCGGTTGATCTCCAGGGTGAAAAAAACCAGCCCGGTGGAGATGTCGCTCACCTGTTCCTGCAAGGTCTGGTAGAATTTTCCGACGTTGGGGTCACCCATGTCACCGGCATAGACCAGGCTGGCATAGCTGAGCAGCCGGCTCAGCGTCTCGTCGATGGCTTCGAACTCGGCGATGGCCGCGGCCAGTCCGGCCGCCCCCAGGGCGGGAATGTGGCCCTTGACGCGCTGATGGAAGTCCCGGGCGGCGATGGCCGAGCGGGCCAGATCTTCGGTCAGTGCGGCGCTGTCCCGACCGGGATAGAGATCGTCGAGGGTCCAGGCCGGCAGATCACCCGGGGGCGCGGGCGTTGGTGAGCGGGTCAGGTCGTTCATGGCGGTCTCCCGAGGTCCCATTCTGGGGTGTCTTCAAGACGGTCTTTCCGGCAAGACGGTCTCTCTGGACGGTTTCAGCCCCGCGGGGCGTGCTTGTTGAGGATGCGCTGGAGCGTCCGCCGATGCATCTTCAACCGGCGGGCGGTCTCCGAAACGTTGCGGTCGCATTGTTCGAACACGCGCTGGATATGCTCCCAGCGCACCCGATCGGCCGACATCGGGTTCTCGGGTGGCGACGGCAAGGGCCGGCCATCTACCAGCAGGGCGGATTCGATGGCGTCGGCGTCGGCGGGCTTGGGCAGGTAGTCGACCGCCCCGGCTTTGACCGCGGCCACCGCGGTGACGATGTTGCCGTAGCCGGTCAGCATGATGATGCGGGACTCGGGCCGGGCGTCGCGCAGTGCCGCGACCACGTCCAGGCCGCTGCCGTCCATCAGTCGCAGGTCCACCACGGCGTAGGCGGGTGCCGATTCCTGCGCCACTTCGATGCCCAGGGCGACGCTATCCACGGCGACGACATCAAAGCCGCGCCGCTCCATGGCCCGCGCCAGCCGGATTCGGAAGGGTGCGTCGTCATCGACGATCAGCAGGCTACGCGAGGCATCACCGCTGAACGTCAACTTGACGGTTTCAGTCGGTTCGCTGTCATCGGTCGACATGATACTCACCGTTTCCCCCCGCGGCACCCCAAGACTCGAGCGCCGAAACCGTGTTCTTCCGCAAGTTTCATTCGACCACGTCTCCCGCGCCGAAATCAACGTCCACCACACCCCGTTTCCGTGGTGTTGACGCCGGCCACCATCGGTTGCGGCGGATGAGATCGTATCGTAATGATATCCACATATCAATCAAGTGCTTACCGAACATGCCGCGACGTCGGCAAAAAGAGCACCCGTTGTCGGTGGCTGGTCTCGGTCGGCCATCCCATCAATCCTTGCTTTCCAGGTCGTGGCGTGACCAGTGAATCACCACCCGGGCGCCACCCTGACGTTGGTTGCCGAACACGACACTGGCGCCGGTTCGGCCGAGCAGGGTTTCGGCGATGAAAACGCCGAGACCCATGTGTCCGGAACGATCGCTCCGCTGAGAGATATAGGGCTCGCCGAGGCGACCGAGGACATGGGAGGAAAAACCCGGGCCGTCGTCGGTGATGATCAGCTCCACCGACTCATGATCCCAGACGGCCACCACGTCGACCTGGCGCTCGGCAAACTGCAAGGCGTTCTGGAGCAGGTTGCCGACCCCATGGATGATTTCCGGACTGCGGCGGACCACGGGCTCCGGCGCGCCGACGGCCGGGCGGGCGGTGATGGACAGCAGCGCCGGGGTGGTCCGATGGGCCGTCGCCGCGGCCTCCAGTAACGCGGTCAGCGGCAGCCGCTCGAACGGCGGGCCGCCGTCGGCTTCGGGTTTGCGGCTTAATTCGGCCAGAATGTCCCGGCAGCGGGCGCTCTGGCTTCTCAGCAGGGCGATATCCTCGGCGATCGGACTGTCGGGGGGGACGTCACGGGCCAACTCGCTGGCCACCACCGCGATGGTTCCAAGCGGCGTGCCCAACTCGTGGGCGGCGGCGGCGGCCAGGCCGCCCAGGGCCGACAGCCGCTGTTCCCGGGCCAGGGCTAACTGGCTGGCGGCCAGGGCGTCGGTGATGCGCCGGGATTCGTGGGCGACCCGGAAGACGTAGCAGGCCAGCATGATCGACGCCATGGACAGTCCGCTCCAGACCCCCAGGGAGTACAGCGCCGGTAACTGAAAGCCCGCGCCGCTCCACGGCAAGGGATAGTGCCAGAGCGCGATGACGGTCAGGCAAAGCTGGCTCAGCACCGTCAGCAGCACGACGTTGTAGAACGAAAGGATCGCGGCGCCGACGGTCAGGGGCGCCAGCAACAGAATCGCAAACGGGTTGTCCATGCCGCCGTTGAAATACAGCAGCAGGGTCAGTTGCAGCGTATCAAAGGCCAGATAGAGGGTCGCGTCCTGATCGGTCAGCCGCAGTTGGGGGCCGCGTTGGGCCATCACCACCACATTCAGCAACACCGAGGCGCAAATGGTGGCGAGGACCGGGGCCACCGGCATGTTGATGTGAAAGTTCAGGGTGATCACCCCAAGCGAGGTGAGCTGGCCCCAGATGGCGATCCAGCGCATCAGCACCAGCGTCCGTCCGGTCACCCGGCCGTCGAGGCGATAGGGCAGGGACACGGGCATCGGAAACCGGGTGCCGCTCTCGGGCTCGGAGGTCGGCTGCCGGGCCGCCGGCCGTCGTTTCATGGGGGGCCGGCCGGTCGCAAAGCCATCCGGCCGATCGGCGTTGGGTCAGGGCGCCGCGCGGGGCTCCGGCTGCCAGCGACCCGACAACGCGACCCAGCGGTTGCACGATCAGGACGCATCGTCTTCATCATCGCCATCGCCAAGGGAGGAGGAGTCAATCGTCACTGAATCGATCTCGGCCGCTAAGGTGTCGCTGCCACCGCTTACGAAGTGACCGGCGACAGTCGCGGGGAAATAGGTTGAGATCATCTCGTTTGTTTCTACATCTTTCAAGTCGACATAGAGTGTGGCCGCTGCTTCGAAGTGCGGACCGGAACCCCGTTCGAAAACCCCTCCGGGAACCAAGGCGATCTCGTCGAATCGGGTCGATGGTGAAAGTTTGGCAAGGGCCGGCCACGCGGCCGACGTCTCAATGCGGTAGGCCTCTAGGGCGGCCGAGATCGCGTCGCGCTTCTCGCGAGTCCTGATCGGTTGCAGTGGCGGTTGGGTTGTCGGGGGGGGCAGCGGGTTTGTCGGCATGTCGCTACCTCCCGGCCGCCAGGCCGATGCGTGAGTGGTATTGCCAAACAATAGAAGCGCACAATCCATCTAAATCACGCATGATCCGGTGTTGATCAATGCCTAAGCCGAATAATCTTTGACGAAAATACGACCTCATTTTGCCGGGAATATCAAAATAATGAGCTGAGTCTTCTAAAGGCAGTTGCCAGGGTATATTCGGTTTTGGGTGAACACTGAATAATCCGCTTTGTGCAGAAATTCGCGTACTTAGAGCGTTCGGAAATAAAAATTTTATTTGTGTTAAGGCAAATGGGAGGCAATTTTCAACGGGATCGAGGACATCATCCCGGTTAAATTTATAGGCAACCACGCGGGCTGGAACTTGAACAGCTTCAGGCCGTGCATCAACTGTACTGCCGGTACTGGTCTCAATTTTAATTAAGCCGGGTTCGGCCGTGACGGCGAAGTACGCGGCGACCCGTAGATCGGATGTCCAGTCGAGCAGGCGCGTTGGTAGGCCATGATGTTGCGCTAAGGTCAGTTTGTCCCACTCCGACATCGGTCCGGTGTCGATAAATTCGTTCGCCCAGCGTCTAAAAATCTCAAAAATCGTGACTTCATCCACTTCCGTGTATTGTGCAGCCCGCCCCACTCCAGGCACCAGACCAAAGGACCTATCCCCAAGCCCGCGAAAAACCCAGCGGGAATCCCTGTGGAGGTCAAGCCAGGACTGAAACTCGGACCATTTCTTCCGTCGGGCGGTTTCCAGGTCTACGGGGAGGCGCCTTAATACCATCAGTCGGCCTTGATATCCTGTCACCTGAAACCAGCCCATCAGCACCCGAGTTTACGCCGACAACGCCAGTCAAGGCAACCCCGCACTGGATTGCCCCGCACTGGATTGCTTTGACCGGATCGGCCGCCGCTGGATTGGGGCAACGGAGCGTGGTAT
This sequence comes from uncultured Rhodospirillales bacterium, assembly GCA_903927615.1. Classification (GTDB taxonomy): domain Bacteria; phylum Pseudomonadota; class Alphaproteobacteria; order Azospirillales; family Azospirillaceae; genus BOG-933. Next base: position 45,622 of record CAIYNU010000091.1, read on the forward strand.
CCGATCCCGCGCCCGTTGCCCCGGCCGGCGATCAGTCGGAGATCACGAGATGTCCTCCTCCCCGGTCAAAGTGAGCGGTCTGACCAAACGCTTCGATCAGGTCGTGGCGGTGGCCGGCCTGAGTTTCACCATCGACCCGGGGACGGTGGTGGGGTTGCTGGGCGGCAACGGGGCGGGCAAGACCACCACGCTCGCCATTCTGCTGGGCCTGCTGTTGCCCAGCGCCGGCACCGTCGAGGTGCTGGGGCATGACATGACCCACAACCGCCATCGGGCGCTGCCGCGCATGAATTTCTCGTCACCCTATGTCGACTTGCCAGGGCGGCTGTCGGTGGTGGAGAATCTGACGGTGTATGGTCATCTTTACGGCATCGCACGGGTCGACCGGCGCATTGCCGATCTGGCGGAGCGTTTTGACCTGACCGGCATTCTCCGACGCCCGACCGGCAGCCTCTCCGCCGGGCAGAAGACCCGGGTGGCGCTGGCCAAGGCCCTGCTCAACGAACCGGCGCTGTTGCTGCTCGACGAACCCACCGCCTCGCTGGATCCCGACACCGCGGACTGGATTCGCGGCAGCCTCGAGTCGTATCAGCGGGCCAGCGGCGCCACCATTCTGCTGGCGTCGCATAACATGGCCGAGGTCGAACGGATGTGCGGTGACGTCCTGATGTTGCGCGAGGGCCGGCTGGTCGATCGCGGCTCGCCGGCGGCTTTGTTGGAACGCTACGGTCGCGCCACGCTGGAGCAGGTGTTTCTGGACATCGCCCGCCATCGCCGCCCGGCAGGTGTGGCAGCGACGTGACGGCCGGGCGCGTTGCCGGCCGGTTGGGGCGTCCGGGCGCGGGGGACCGTTGACAGGCGCCGCCAAAACCGCTTCACTTTGCCCATGAGCCTCTTCATCCCCCTTCGGAAACTGCTGCGGCAAGTCGCACTCGGCGCCATCGGCCCGTTTGTGTGGGGTGGCATCGTCCTGTATTTCACCTATTACGCGATCTATGGCGACCGTGGCCTGATGGCCATGCGCCAGCTTCAGAACGAGGCGGAGCAAGCCCAGGCCCGTCTGGACGAGGTCCGTAAGGAGCGGGTTCGCCTGGAAAGCCGGACGGCGCTGTTGCGCCCGGACAACCTTGATCGCGATATGCTCGACGAGCGGGCGCGGCTGATGCTGAACTACAGCCATCCCGATGACATCGTGATCATGCTGCCCCAGCGCACCGAACTGCCGGCGGTGGCCAAGGACCATTAAAGGGTCCCGGGTTCAACGCACCCCCGTCCGGGCCGGCAGGGCGCCGGTCCCGGCACAGTCCACAAAACCAGATCGGCCTCAGGTTCGCCACGCCTTCCAGTCGGCGCGGGTGGCGTCGGCCATGGCTTCGGCGGCGTGGCGCAGCCAGCGCGGGGCGCGCCCCTTCAGGTCGGCGCCCACCAGGGCGGCCAAAGCCGGCCCGCTGCCCCAATGGACATTGGCGGTTTCGCGCCCCATGGCCCGCAACAGCCGCTTGTCGTCCCGCTGGTGGGGTAGGGCGGCCAGCTCGACCCGACTGCAATGGGGGGCCAATCGGCGCACCACCCAGCCGTCGGTCCGGTCCGGGGACAGGTCGTAGGCGAGGAAGGGATCGGGGCAGCGGACGGCCGCCGCCACCAGATCACCGCACCGGATGGTCGCGGCGCCATCGCCCCGCACCCAGCTCCAGGCCGACGGGTAGAGCGCCTTGACCTCCCTGGCCACGGCGCTGCCGCCCGAGGCGGCGATGGCGACGAAGCGCCGCCGGCCCAAACTGCCGAGCCCGGCAACCCGCGGGGCGATGCGGCGCAGTTGGGCGTCCGCGGGCAGGTGAGCGATCAGCCGCGCCCGGATGTCCGGTCCCGGGTCGGCGTCCGTCAGTCCGTTCAGTTTCTCCCAAAATCGCTCGGGATTGCGCAATTCGCCGAGCGCCAGGTCCCGTAACCAGCCATGGTCTTCTTCCAGCACGAACGGGTGTCCGCCGGCCAGGCCCTTCTGATAGCCGTCCAGAATCGCCTCGGCGACGTCATCGGCGGACAGCGCGCGGTCGTCCAGGGCGATCAGCGCGCTGGTGGCCAGCCGGACCAGATCCAGGGTGTAGGGCATGACCTGGGCCTCGTCGGCATCATTCAGGCCCCAGACCAGCCGGCCTTCGGCGTCGCGCCAGGTGCCGAAATTTTCCACATGGAGATCGCCGACCGCCAGCACCGCCGGCGCCGTGACCAACGCGGGGCACACCGCCGGCCACAGCCGACACCAGCGGTAAAAGGTCGCCCGCAGGAACGGGAACAGGCTTTCGGCCATCAGGGTGTGCTTGAGGTCCAAATCCCCGGCCACCACCGGTCCCCGGGTTGCGAGCCAAGCCTCGTAGGCCCGGGTATCGGCATGAATGGTGATGGACATCGGCCACTCCAAAGGGTGTCCCGGCGACGGGGTCCGGGTATGAATGGCAAAGGAGGCTATAGCGATCCATCTTCAAGTCAAGAAGCCACCGCGTCGCTCTCGTTGCGACGATGCGCTGTCGGCTCGACGGGAGCCAAACCTCAGGTCGCCGCGGTCTTTCGGCTTCGGGTTGGTTTGACCTGCGTGGTGTCGTTCGCCGCCGCGGTCGCGGTCGCCGGAGGGATCCCGCTCTTTGGCGCGCTCTTATTGGTCGGGGTGGCCTCGGCTTTGGCCGCCTTGGGTGCGGCTTTAGCCTTGGCGACGGCCGTCGGGCCGGCCTTTGCCCCGGTCTTGGCCTCGGCCTTCGCTTCGGCGTCTTCGACGAGAGCCGTTGCGGGGCGATCGGCTGTGACCGTGGCGGCCTTGGTCTTCGCCCTGGCCCTAACGGCTTTCACCGGGGGGGCGGTCGGCCCGGTCGTCTCAAGCTCGGGCCGTTCAGCCGCCCCGGGCGACCCGGCACCCGCTTCGGCCTTGGTCTTTTTGGTGGTTTTGGCCTTGGCGCCGCCGGGTGTCTTGCCCTGACCGGCCTTGGCCACCTTGGCCGCCAGCAACTCGACCGCTTCGTCCAGGGTGAGGTCTTCGGCGGTCATGGACTTCGGCAGCGACGCATAGACCTTGCCGTGTTTGGCGTAGGGGCCGTAACGACCGCTGCCGACGGTAATCGGCTTGCCGTCGGCAGGATGATCGCCCAAGGCCCGCCCCGGGTTCGCCGCGGCCTTCTGGCTGCCTTCGGCGAGCACCACCACCGCCCGATTGATCCCGATGGTCAGCACATCGTCGTCTTCGGGCAGTGACTTGTAGAGGTTGCCGTGCCGGAGATAAGGGCCAAAACGGCCGATGCCGGCGGTGATCGGCGCGTTGCCCTCGGGATGCCGTCCGATCTCCCGGGGCAGGGCCAGCAGGGCCAGCGCGGTTGCCAGATCCAGGTCGGCCGGGCTGATGCCCTTGGGGACCGAGACCCGCTTGGGCTTGTCCTCGTCTTTGGCCTTACTTTTGGCCTTGCGTTTCGGCTTCGGCTTGTCCGGGGCCGGCTCGGCCGGGGGCGGGGCCGCGGCTTCGACGGCCGGGCCGAGTTGGATATAGGTGCCGTAGGGGCCACGCCGGACGGTGACCGGCAGGCCGGTACCGGGATCCTGACCCAACAGGCGCGGGCCTTCCAAGGCCTCCCGGGTCTCTTCGCCGTTGGCCGGGGCGACCGCCAGCGGCCGGGTGTAGCGGCATTCGGGGTAGCGCGCGCAACCGATGAACGCGCCGTTGCGGCTCAGCCGCAGACCGAGCCGGCCCTGGTTGCAGGCGGGGCAGGTCCGGGGCGAGGCGCCGGTGGCGGTGGTCTCGGACGGGAAGAAATGGGCGCCCAGCGAGGCGTCGAGGGTATCGATGACCTGGGTGATGGTCAGGTCTTTGGTTCCGTCGATGGACACCGAAAAGGCGCGCCAGAAGTCGCGCAGCACCGCCTTCCAGTCGATCCGGCCATCGGAGATGTCGTCAAGCCGGTTTTCCAGATCCGCGGTGAAGGTGTACTCGACATAGCGGTTGAAGAAGCTTTCCAGGAAGGCCGTCACCAGCCGGCCGCGGTCTTCAGGGACGAACCGCTTCTTGTCCAGCCGGACATAGCTACGGTCCTGGAGAACCTGAAGGATGCTGGCATAGGTCGACGGCCGGCCGATTCCCAGCTCTTCCAGGCGCTTGACCAGGCTTGCTTCGGTGTAGCGCGGCGGCGGCTGGGTGGAGTGCTGGTCGGCGTGGATGTCTCCCCGGGCCAGCGGGTCGCGCTCTTTGACCGGTGGCAGCCGGCGTTCCGCCTCGTCATCGGTGGCGTCGTCGTCCCGGTCTTCCTTGTAGACGCGCAGGAAGCCGTCGAAGACCACGATCGAGCCGGTGGCGCGCAGCACCACATCGGCCGTGGGCGAGGCGATATCCACCGTCGCCTGATCGAGCACCGCCGAAGCCATCTGGCAGGCGATGGTCCGCTTCCACACCATTTCATAAAGCCGCAACTCGTCCCGGTCGAGAAACCGGGCGACATCCTCGGCCCGGCGGGTCAGATCGGTGGGCCGGATCGCTTCGTGGGCTTCTTGGGCGTTCTTGGCGCTGGCCTTGTAGAGCCGGGGCGACGACGGCAGGTAGCGGTCGCCGTAACTGCCGCCGATCAGGGCGCGGGCGCCGTTGATCGCCTCGTTGGACAAGGACACGCCGTCGGTTCGCATGTAGGTAATCAGACCCACGGTCTCGCCGCCGATGTCGATGCCCTCGTAAAGCTTTTGGGCGATGCGCATGGTGCGGGTGGCGCCCAGTCCAAGCTTGCGCGAGGCCTCTTGTTGCAGCGTGGAGGTGGTAAACGGCGGGTAGGGGTTGCGCTTGACCTGCTTGTGCTCGACCGACGCCACCGAGAAGGTCAGCGGCTTCAGGCGTTCCACCACCGCCTCGGCGGCGGCCTTATCGCCCAGCGCGAACTTGTCGAGCTTTTTGCCGTCAAGCTGGATCAACCGGGCATTGAAGCTGGCGCCTTCCGGGGTTTGGAACGTGACCTCGATGGTCCAGAATTCCTGGGGCCGGAACGCCTCGATCTCGCCTTCGCGCTCGCACACCAGGCGCAAGGCGACCGATTGCACCCGGCCCGCCGATTTCGCGCCGGGCAGTTTGCGCCACAGCACCGGCGACAGGGTGAAGCCGACCAGATAGTCCAGGGCGCGGCGGGCCAGATAGGCCTCGACCAGTTCCCGATTGACGGCGCGGGGGGCCGCCATGGCCGCCAACACCGCACTTTTGGTGATTTCGTTGAAGGTGACGCGCTCAATCTGAATCTTGGCGGGCAGGCGCTGTTCCCGGAGCAATTCTTCGACGTGCCAGGCGATGGCCTCGCCCTCGCGATCCGGATCGGTTGCCAGATAAACCCGGGCGGCGCCCTTGGCGGCGCGCACGATCTCGTCAAGGTGGCGCTTGGAGCGTTCGCCCAATTCCCAATCCATGGCGAAGTCTTCATCCGGGCGAACCGAACCGTCGCGGGCGGGCAAATCCCGGACGTGACCGAAGCTCGCCAGCACGGTGAAGTCGGACCCCAGATACTTGTTGATCGTCTTGGCCTTGGCCGGCGATTCGACGATGACGACATTGCTGACCGGCACGAGTCCTCCCGTCCTCCCTGCTTCCGTTACGAGGCGGCACGCAAAACGCTGGATCCCCGAAATTTTACATTCCCGATTCGATCTCCGGGATCGAGATCAGGTTCACTTGATTGCCTGGCCGCCGTTCCGCCCGTCCGGCCAGTTCCAATTCCAGCACCACGGTTTGAACGATCGCCGCAGACAATTGACAGCCACGGACCAGTTCGTCAATTGGAACCGGCGACGGGCTGAGGCTTTCCAGCACCAGGGCGCGGGCGCGGACCAGATCGGTCTCGTCGGGGGGCGGCGACGGTTTGGCCGCCGGACCGCTTTCGGCGCCCTCGCCAGCCTTGGGGCGGGTCAGGTGCGCCAGCGCCTGGAGCACGTCGGCGGCGGATTGAATCAGGGTGGCGCCTTCGCGGATCAGGCTGTTGGTGCCCTGGCAGCGCGGGTCCAGGGGGGAGCCCGGGACCGCCAGCACCTCGCGGCCCTGTTCAAGGGCAAAGCGCGTGGTGATCAGGGACCCCGACTTGAGCGCCGCCTCCACCACCACCACGCCCTGGGACAACCCCGAGATCAGCCGGTTGCGGCGGGGGAAGTGGCGGGCCTGGGGTTGGGTTGCCACCGGATTCTCGGAAATCGCCACACCTTCCACGATCAGGCGGCGGTACAGTGCCTCATTCTCCTCGGGGTAGATCACGTCGACACCACCCGCCAGCACCGCTACGGTACCGCCGGCCATGGCGCCCTCGTGGGCCGCGGCATCGATGCCCCGGGCCAGCCCCGAGACCACCACCAGTCCGGCCTCGCTCAGGTCCCGGGCCAGCAGGTGCGCAAAGCGCCGGCCGTTGGCCGAAGCGTTGCGGGCGCCGATCACCGCCACCGCCGGGCGCCGCAACAGGTGAGCATGCCCCAACACGAACAACAGGGGCGGCCGGTCATCGACGGTGGCCAGGGCCTCCGGATAATCGGGCTCGCAGGCGGCCAGCACACGGACTCCCGCCCGGGCGCAGGCCGCCAGTTCGCGCTCGGCCTCGGCCTTGGTGGGGATGCGCAACGCCTTGGTTCGGCCGCCCTGCCGGGCCAGGTCGGGCAACGCCTTGAGCGCCGCCGCGGCCGAGCCGTATTGCACCAGCAACCGGAAAAAGGTGATCGGTCCGACATTCTCGGCCCGGATCAAGCGCAACCAGTCCTGTCGCTCCGCATCGGACAGCGGGCGGCGAGTGAGAGTCATGGGGGGCCATTCGGGGGGTGGTGGCAACGATCTCCGGTGTTTCGCGCGATCGCAACGGTGCGGTCAAGCGCGGAATGCGTGGGTGGAGGGCTGCGTCCGGCGAGGCCGCGGGCCTCACCCTTCCGGCCGGTATTCGGCGCGGCAGTTGGGGGTTTCCCAGACCACCAGGGCGGTGAGGACGGCCAGGCCCTGGCTTCGCGCCACCACCCGGGGGGCCAGACGCTCGAACCAGTGTTTGGCCAGGCATTCGGCGGTGGGCTGGCCGGAAATCAGGTAGAGCTTGGTGCCGAGCCGGCAGTCGGTGGTGGTGGCGGCACCGGTGGTGCGGACGGTGTCGCGCAGGGCCGAGAGCCATGCCTCGGGCACCGCGTGGGCGGGGGCGAGCCAATGCAGGAAATCGGTGTCGTCGCAGCAGGCGATGAAACCATGGTCGCAGGGCTGATCGATCTCGGCCATCATCTCGTCCTTGAGGAACGAGAAGTCGATCACCATGCCGGTTTGCTCGCCGTTGGCGTGAAGATGGCGCGCCTGACTGCTGGCTTCGATGGTGTAGCGGTGGCCATGCAGGTGACGGCATTTGGAGCCGTGGGTCATGATGCGGTGGCCGGCATCGATGGCGATCTGGCGGGTCACGGAAAAGATCATGGAATTCCTATCAGCTTGTGCGTCTGAAGGCTGAGCCGCCAACGGGGGTGATCCAGGCAGTAGGCGACCGCCGCCGCGGTGTTGGCGACTCGCTCGGGGCCGTCCTGGGGTTGCAGCCAGAACTGCTCGAAGGGCAGGTCGGTCAGGCCGGCCGGGTCCAAACCCGGCTGGGGGAAGACCAGTTTCAGTTCCCGGCCGTGCCGGAGCAGCCAGGGGGCGGCGGCCTTGGGGCTGACGCACAGCCAGTCGATGCCGTCGGGTGGCAGGCGGGTGCCGTTGGTCTCGACCGCGATTTCAAAGCCGCCGGCGTGGCAGGCGGCAATCAGCGGTGCATCCAGTTGGAGCAGCGGTTCACCGCCGGTAAAGACCACCAACCGCCGCTCGGGCGGGTGACCCCAGTGGCTGGCGATGGCGGCGGCCAGGTCCGGGGCGGTGTCAAAGCGGCCGCCGCCGCTGCCGTCGGTGCCGACGAAATCGGTGTCGCAAAACCGGCAGGCGGCTTCGGCGCGGTCGGCCTCGCGTCCCGACCACAGGTTACACCCGGCGAAGCGGCAGAACACCGCGGCCCGGCCCGCTTGCCCGCCTTCGCCTTGCAGGGTCTTGAAGAGTTCTTTGACGGCGTACACGGGTCACGTCCTCGCGCAGGTGTTGGCCGAGGGCATCCTTACCCCGTTTTCAGATCATGATCCGCCACCGGCAACGAACGCAAACGCCGTCCGGTCGCCGAGAAAATGGCATTGGTCAGGGCCGGCGCGATGGGCGGGGTGCCGGCTTCGCCGACGCCGCCGGGCGGCTCGCGGCTCGGCACCAGATGGACCTCGACCGCCGGGGCCTCGGCCAGGGTCAGCACCCGGACGTCGTGAAAGTTACTTTGAACCACCCGTCCCTTGTCCACCGTGATCTTGCCGGTGAGCGCGGCCGAAAGCCCGAACAGAATTCCGCCTTCGATCTGGCCCCGGACCAGATCGGGATGGACCGCCACGCCGCAATCCACCGCCGCGACCACCCGGTCGACCCGAAGTCGGCCGTCGGTGAACACCGTGACCTCGGCGACCGCGGCGACCACGCTACCAAAGGCCTGATGCAGGGCGATGCCGCGGCCGCGCCGGCCATCGCCGACCGGGGCCAGCGGCTCGCTCCAGTTGGCCCCGCCGGCGGCCAGGTCCAGCACGTGCAGCGCCCGGGGCGCGTCGGCCAGCAGCGTGCGTCGAAGCTGGTAGGGGTCGCGGTCGAGGGCGGCGGCGACCTCGTCGATCATGCTTTCCATCGAGAAGGCGTTGTTGCTGTGGCCGTTCGACCGCCAGAACCCCACCGGCACGCCGGTGTCCCGCCGGACATGGTCCAGGTGCAAGGCGGGCAGGGCGTAGGGCTGATCGTCGATGCCCGCCACCGCAGTGCTGTCGACGCCGTTCCTGACCGCGGCCGGATCCACCCGGGCCAGGATTGAGGGCGCGACGACCCGATGACGCCAGGCCACCACCCGATCGGCGGCATCAAGGCCGACCGTGACGCGGCTGACGCTGGCCGGACGGTAGACGTCATGGCGGATGTCTTCTTCCCGGGACCAGATCACCTGGACCGGCCGGCTCACCGCCTTGGACAGCAACGCCGCCTGCACCCCAAAGTCGGATTCCAGACGCCGGCCGAAACTGCCGCCGAGGAAGGTGGTGTGGACCGTGATCTGGTCCGGCTTCAGTCCCAGCAGCGGCGGCAGGATCTTGGCGTATTGTTCTTGATCCTGAGTCGGCAGCCATAGCGCACAGCCGGTCGCCGTGACGCTGGCGGTGGCGTTCATCGGCTCCAGCGCCGCATGGGCCAGGAAGGGCAGGCGATAGACCGAATCCACCACCCGGGCGGCGCCGGCCATGGCAAGGTCGATGTCGCCGCGGCTGGCCGCAACCGCGATGGTGCGGGGGTCGGTGGCGTCCAGGGCCTTGGTCAGCGTCGGGTCCAGGGTGGTGCTGGCAAGTTCGCCATGGGCGCCCTCGTTCCACGAGACCGTGACTTCGGCAAGCGCGGTGCGCGCCTGCCACCAGCTTTCGGCGACCACCGCCACCGCGTTGCCGAGCGGCACCACCGCGATCACGCCCGGCCGATAGCCGGTGGGCGTCTTGGCCTTGAGCGCCGTGGTGTCGGTTTTGGCAAGGGTGCCACCCAAAATCGGGCAGTGGCGAACCGCGGCGTAGAGCAAATCGGGCACTCGGACGTCGAGTCCGAAGGTGGCCTGGCCCGTCACCTTGGCCGGGGTGTCGAGTCGGGGCGGTGATCGGCCGATCAGGGTCCAGGTCGAGGGGCTGCGCAGCGGCGGGTCGGTGGGCACCGGCTGGCGCCGCGCGAGCGGCGCCAGCGCCCCATAACTGGCCCGGCGATCACTGGCGGCGTGGCCGACCACCCCGGCCGCCGTCGTCAGATCGGTGACGGGCACGCGCCAAACCTGGGCCGCGGCGGCCATCAGCATCAGCCGGGCCGCGGCGCCGGCCTGGCGCAGCGGCAGGAAGCCGCCGGACAGGCTGGTGCTGCCGCCGGTCCGCATGCCCCCCAGCACCGGGTTGGCGTAGGCCGCGTCCAGCGGCGCCATTTCGGCGCGCACGGTCTGCCAGTCCACGTCGAGTTCCTCGGCGACCAGCATGGGCAGGGCGGTGAACACGCCCTGACCCATTTCGCTGCGCGCCACAATGACGGTGACGGCATCGGGGGAAATTCTGAGCCAGGCGTTGACCGTCACCGGAGTCGACCCGGCGACGGCGGGCGACACCGGCAGAAACGGCAGGTGGACGCCGAGGATCAGGGCGCCGCTCCCCTTGAGGACGGCGCGGCGGCTGAGAGTGATCAGCGGCGGCATGGGGGCAGGTCCTGAGTCCGGTGGCGGGGCCGGTCGCGCCGGCGATTCGACCGCAGGCGGCGGCAGGGGCGGGCCTTCGCCCATCAGGGCGCCGCCGCCGCCGCGCGATGAATGGCCTTGCGGATGCGCGGGTAGGTGCCGCAGCGGCACAGATTGGTGATGAGGGCGTCAATGTCGTCGTCGTTGGGGTGCGGAATCCGGCGCAACAGCGCCACCGTGGCAATGATCATGCCGGGAGCGCAATACCCGCACTGGGGCACCTGCTCGGCGATCCAGGCGGCGATGACCCGGGCGGCGACCGGATCGCCTTGCCCGGCCAGCCCCTCAATGGTGAAAACCTCGGCGTTGGTCAGCGACGACACCGGGACCGAGCAGGCGCGAACCGCGGTGCCGTTCACCAGCACCGTACAAGCCCCGCACAGCCCGGCGCCGCACCCGAATTTCGTGCCGGTGAGTTGCAGGTGATCGCGCAGCAGCCACAGCAGCGGCGTATCGGCTGTCACCGTTACCGTTACGGTCCGGCCGTTCACGGCTAAAGTCACCATGGTCGGTTCCCCCCGTCACTGGCGGCGCCTGATGCCAGCCATCCCGATGCACTGTTAGCACAGGCCCGACGGCGCCGGAACCAGTCGGGTCGGTCAGGGACTCGACGTGGCGCCCTGGAGCACCGGGCGACGGCGGTTGGTCTCGGGCTTGCGGGACGGCAGTTCGATGTTGACCTCGAGGGTCGACACGTCCTTGGCGCGATCGAGCTTGACCTCAACCTTATTCTGGTCGACGTCCACATACTTGGCGATCACCGCCAGCAACTCCTGCTGGAGCAAGGGCAGGAAGTCGGGACCGTCGCGGTTGGCCCGTTCGTGGGCCATCACAATCTGAAGTCGCTCCTTGGCCTGATGGGCCGACGATTCCGGCTTGGCGGGTTGTGCCGGCCGGAAGAAGTTAAAAATTCTCATGCCGGCCTCCCCAAAAGCCGAGAAAACAAGCCCCGCTTTACCGGTTTCACGAAACGATGTTCGACCTGTTCGCCAAGGAATCGAGCCACAGCATCGGCGTAGGCCATGCCGGCGTTGCTGGTCTCGTCCAGGATGACCGGGAGCCCGACATTGGACGCCCGCAACACCGCCTGGCTTTCGGGAATGACCCCCAGCAGGGGAATGGCCAGAATCTCCAGCACATCGTCAACATTCAGCATCTCGCCGCGCTCGACTCGGCTGGGGTCGTAGCGGGTAAGAAGCAGGTGTTCGGTCACCGGCGCCTGTCCCAACTCGGCCCGGCGCGAGCGCGCCGCCAGCATGCCCAGAATCCGGTCGCTGTCCCGTACCGAAGACACCTCGGGATTGGTGACGATGATCGCCTGATCGGCAAAATAGAGCGCCATCAGGGCGCCGCGCTCGATACCGGCGGGGGAATCGCAAATGATGAACTCGAATTCCTTGCGCAGCTCCTCCATCACCGCCTCGACGCCTTCCTTGGTCAGGGCGTCCTTGTCGCGAGTCTGGGAGGTGGGCAGGATGTAAAGGTTATCGACGCGCTTGTCCTTGACCAACGCCTGACCAAGCTTGGCTTCGCCATTAATGACGTTGATAAAGTCGAAAACAACGCGCCGCTCACAGCCCATGACGAGATCAAGGTTGCGTAGCCCGACATCAAAGTCTATGACCACGGTCTTGTGACCGCGCAAAGCGAACCCGGTGGCAAACGCGGCACTTGATGTCGTCTTGCCCACCCCGCCTTTGCCGGATGTCATCACGATGATTTGGCCCAAGAAGCCTCTCCTGCGAATTGGGGTTAACGACCGACGGGGGAGAATGGTTCGAGGCACAGATACCCCTCTTTGAGGTAAATCTGGACGGGCTTTCGCACGATCGCCGGGTCGAAATCCTCGTTGACCCGATAAAGGCCGGCAATCGAAACCAGTTCCGCTTCCAGGCTCAGACAAAAGATGCGGGCGTTGGCGTCACCCGAAAGACCGGCCAGCGCCCGGCCCCGGAGCGTGCCATAGACGTGGATATGACCGTCAGCCAACAATTCGGCGCCGGCGCTGACCATGGCCGTGACCACCAGATCGCCGCCCGGGGCGTAAATCTGCCGGCCCGAGCGGACCATATCGCCGATCACCAGGGTCGAGCGGCCGGCCCCGGTCTGACCGGCGGCCTGTCGGGACTCCGCCCGGGACGGCCGGCCGGTCGGCACCAGCGGCAGGCCGACCCGGAGTGCCGCCTCGTGTTGCAGGCGGTGCCCGCCCTGGACGCCGACGACCATCAGGTTGCAGTCACGCAAGCGGGCCTTGATATCGCCGAAGTCGCAGTCCTGAGCATCGGGCAGGCTGTCAAGGTCAAGCACGACGGCGGCGTTGCGAAAGAAATTCGGCGCCAGGCGTACTTTCTCACTGAGACCGGAGAAGAAGGTTTCACACGTCGGATCGATCAGCTTCAGCACCATCATGGTGAAGGAGCCGCCCCGCAATTGATACGGTGCCCTTGGTTCTTGAGACGGTGCGCTTTGCTCCGTAACGATTTCGGTGCCAGTCACCCCGCTCCCCCCACATTCCACGACCACACGACCCTTGGGACCACACCGCCGTGGCGCCCGTCACAACTAACGCCTATCACAACCGCCGCCTATCGCAACCGCCGCGGCTGTCCGACGTTCGGACACCGAAGCGAGCGCCAGCTCCCACTGCTCCGGCCATCGGGCTCCGGCAAGGGGCGGGATGACACGGCTCACGGTTCGCCAACACGACGTTTTGCGTTGCCGATTTCCTACAAGACAAAGTATAGCAAGGGAAGCCCCTTTCCACGAGTCTTGATCAAACGTCGGGCGTGGCAAGGCCGATCGGGCTTGTGATCGCGATCGTTGCCTTGACAGCTTCTCCTGAGCGCCCGTAGGCTGCTGACCGGTTGGAATGGCCGGTGGACGAAGACTGGCCGGTGGCGGACGGTGCGCGGCGGTCGGGTCCCGGCCTCGGGCGAACGCGGCCATTGAAGGGTCTGCGAAAAATTACGTTTAAAATATCGCTTAAAGATAAAGCTGTTGACGCATCGCCGCCCAGAGGGGCACCTTTTTCGGGATCGTTTCGCGGCTCGACGCCGTGATCAAGGAGCATGACTGATGCTGCAAGACGCGACATTCTGGGTTCTGATCGCCTTCGTGATCTTCGTTGGCTTGGCCTACAAGAAGATCAGCTCCCTTCTCACCAACGCCTTGGATCAGCGCGGCGAACGAATCCGGCAAGAACTGGATCAGGCCCAGCGTCTGCGCGAGGATGCTCATGCGGTGCTGCTGGAGTGCCAGCAGCGGCAGCACGATGCCGAGCAGGCTGCCGAGGCGATTATCGCCCATGCCCGGGAAGAGGCCGAGCGCATTCGCACCAAGGCCGAAGAGGATGTTCAGCAGGCGGTGAAGCGGCGTGAGGCCCAGGCCATCGACCGCATCGCCCAGGCCGAAGCCCAGGCGTTGGCCGAGGTTCGGAACTATGCCGTGGACCTGGCCATCACCGGCAGTCGCCGCCTGTTCGAGGAGCGGGTGGCCGCGGGCGAGCCGGATCCGCTGGTCGATGGCAGCCTGGCGAAATTGGGCGGCCTGCTGAACTGACCAAATCAGCAACCGGAACAGCCAACCGGACGTCCGCCCCGCCCCGGCGTTGCCGCAG
>CAIYNU010000092.1 GCA_903927615.1 uncultured Rhodospirillales bacterium
ACGGGGGGCATCCACCCCCGTCAGAGGGGCAAAAAACCCTCTGAACCCGCAAAATCGCGGGAAATATGCTCGTAAAAGTGGATTTTTCGGAATCGGCCAAAGGGAAAACCCCGGGACGAACCCATTTTCCGCAGCCTGCTAAAGCTGAGGACGGGCGCTCCGCCGAAGCGCAAGCCCACTCCACAAGCCCCCGACAGCCCCCCGGGCAGGCTCAGGCTGAGGTGGACGAGGAGCGTGATGATCTCCAGTGCCGATAATCGCGGCTGGCCGGACGATGTGAGCCGCGTCCGAGAACGACCGTGTCTCGGCGACACGGGCAAAGGCGGTCATGGCAGCGATGAGGTCCGTGATCGTTGCGCCCAAAGCGACAATGTTGTGCGGAGTGCATGAATTGTCCTTGAGCCCGATTCAAGGCAGATTCATCGCAACATCGGGGAGGAGACGGGGCCTGCCGCCATCGTATCGGCAGGTGAGCGTTCCGGACGGCGCGCCCGGGCCCTGCAATGAGCCGGTCACGAAATCTCGCGACTGGCCGCCGCCTGAACTTCAAGAGCACGCAACCGCCGCCATCCAAGCCGGGAGTCAGCCATGGTACAGCCGAATATCCGCCAGCCCGTCGTGTTTCTGAACCACGGTGGCGGCCCCTGTTTCTGGATGGACTGGCCGGCTCCGCTCGGCCCCGGCGCCTTCCACCGTCTCGACGACTATTTGCAGGGCCTGATGGCCCGGTTGCCCGAACGGCCGAAGGCCGCGCTGGTGATTTCCGCCCATTGGGAAGAGAAACTTCCCACCGTGAGCACCGCGGCCGCCCCGCCGATGCTGTTCGATTACTACGGCTTTCCCGAACACACCTATCGCCTGAGCTTCCCGGCGTCCGGCTCTCCCGAGTTGGCCCGCCGGGTGCGGGACTTGCTGTGGGGCGCCGACATCGAATGCGGTCAGAATGCAGAGCGCGGATTCGACCACGGCGTCTTCGTGCCCTTCCTGCGGATCACGCCCGAGGCCGACCTGCCCATCGTCATGCTGTCGCTCCGCCATGACCTGGACCCTGCGCGGCATCTCGCCATCGGCGCCGCCCTGACGCCGTTGCGGGACGAGGGCGTGCTGATCGTCGGCAGCGGCCAGAGCTACCACAATCTCTCCCGTTTCATGGATGGTGACGGCGGCACCGCAGAGGCGTTCGACACTTGGTTGAACGATGCCGCGACCGCAACCGACCCGCATGTCCGGAACGGCAAGCTCGGGACCTGGACGACAGCGCCGTCCGCCCGAGCCGCACACCCGCGTGAGGAGCATCTCATGCCCCTGATGGTGATTGCCGGGGCGGCGGGACCGGATGTCGGCCGACGCGCCTACGATGACCGCATCGGCGGCAAGCGGTTCTCCGGATACGAGTTCGGTTGAGCCGGTGACGGACGGATATTCAGGAGACCATATCGATGAACAAAGATGCATCTTTCGGTACAGGGCTCATGGGTATGATCCGGAGGATCGTTCCGGCGCTGCTGCTGATAGCCATGCCGAATGTCTCGTTTGCGGCTGTCGGCACGGAGGCCGTGACGCCGGGCATATCGTCGGCGTCGCCCGCGCTCCGGACGGACGAAGCGGCTGACCCTCCGATTACCGTGGTGGTCACACGCTACGTAAAGCGAGGGTGCGAAGTCCGGTTTGAGAAACTGTGGCGCGACATGGTTCCAGTGCGCAACGCCTTTCCCGGCCACCTCGGCAGCGATTTCATTGTCCCGGTCAGCCCCGGCGACAGCTCCTATCACATGCTCTATCGCTTCGACAACGCAAGCCACTATCAGGCATGGGTCCAGTCGCCGGAACGGGCAGCGTGGCTGCACCAGCTTGATGAGATGACGCTCGGTGCTCCGCAATATCAGTATGAGAACGGCCTTGGCGCCTGGGTGGCTTTGCCCGAACAGAGCGGCAAAGTCCCGGAGAAGTACAAGACCACCGCCGTGACCTGGCTTGCGATCTTCCCCCTGGTCGCCGTTATCTCCGTCGCAACATCTGCGGTGACGGCGCCGCTACTCGGTCCTCTGCCATTTTTGGTCAATACCGCCATCGTCACCGGACTCGTCGTCCCTGCTCTCAGTTATGCTGTGATGCCGGGCATGACTTGGCTATTCAGGGACTGGCTATACCCCACCGCTCCCGAGTGCAGGGCTGATGGCGTCCCCTCATTCAGCGATTGGTCAGCTCATGGCGATCGGCGTGGCCTACAGTCCCGCTCATAACCGCATTTTCCAGTCCTGCAAGGATATCGTCGGTCACTGCTGTCACGCCTGGAATAGACTTACAAACCGCCCGCGGCTGATCATGTCCATCGGCATGCGCGATTGGACACATGATCGGCAAAGTGTTACATATCGTCATATTTCACAACATCAACAGTGTTGCTTATGGCGTTGACACGTTCCGCAATCACTCTGTCAAGACGGCGTCGTCGCCGACGGACAACTCATGCCGGCGCCAATAGGTCGGGTGGGCGATGGCGGCGGTCAAGTAGTCTACGAAGGCGCGGACCTTGGGCGTGAGGTGGCGTGTCGCAGGATAGAGCGCGAAAACGCTGGCGTCGCGCAGTTCAAAGCGGGCAAGCACCGGCACCAGCGCTCCCGACTTCAACTCTGCCGCGGCCACGAAGGTCGGAAGCCGGACCAGACCGACGCCTGCCACCGCTGCTTGCCGCAGCACCTCCATGCTTTCGGACTGCAGGCATCCGGCGACGCCTATCGATTCCTCGTGGCCCTCGACCATGAATAGCCAGTCCTGTCGCGCACCATCTGTGATGTGGGAGAGACAGGCGTGGCGGGCGAGATCGGCCGGACTTTCCGGCGTTCCGTGGGCGGCGAGATAGGCGGGCGCGGCCAGTACCGCGTGCCGTACCGGCGCCAACCGGCGGGCGATCAGGCTTGAATCGGCGAGGCGCCCGATCCGGACGGCTACGTCAACACCGTCTTCGATCAGTTTCACCTGGCGGTCGGTCAAGCCAACCTCGAAGCTGATCTTGGGGTGGCGCACTGAAAAACCCGGCAACAGCGGCGCTACGTGCACCTGCCCGAACATCACAGGCAGGCTCAATCTCAACAGCCCTTGAGGGCTCTGATTAACTTCGTTGACCGCCTGCTCGGCGTCGTCAAGGGCCGCCAGGATGGCGCGGGCGCGATGGCAGAAGACGGCGCCGACCTCCGTCAGGGCGATGTGCCGGGTGGTGCGGTTGATGAGCCGCGCACCCAGCCGGGTTTCCAAATCGGCGAGCCGGCGGCTGATCGCCGAGGACGAAAGGCCGAGATGCTGGCCGGCGACGGTCATGCTGCCGCTGTCCACCACCTCAACCAAAACCTGCAAATCGTCGAACCGATCCATGGGTTGGCTTTCAATGCGACGTCGTATTTTTGCGCTCCACGCAAAAGACCTTTGCGTAGACTCTATCTTCCGCCTCACCTGCGTTGCTGCGACATTTCGCCGCACGGAAATGCCGAAAGGTCTCGAACGGTGCGCCTCCAGCAAAAACTACGAACGATCCGCCAGCACTCTCAGGTTGGTGTGACGGCCAGTCTGAGGGAGGCGAACGGGCGCCTGATCGCCGACCTTAAAGCCCGAGGAATCGAGAAGCAGGCGGCGCGGGCTGGAATGGTGGCGCCGCATTTCGCACTGCCGGGTGCGACGGGCCGTACGGTCTCGCTGGCTGAGGCGCTGGCGTGCGGACCGGTGGTGCTGAGTTTTTATCGGGGCCGCTGGTGTCCCTATTGTTGCGCCGAGTTGCGGGCGTTGCAGTTTGTGCTGCCGCAGCTCAAGGCGCTCGGCGCGTCGCTGATCGCCGTCTCGCCGGAGCTTCCCGACAACAGCTTGAGCCCGTTGGAAAAGACGGTCCTTGATTACAGCATCGTCAGCGATCTTGGCCTCGCGGTCGCCCGCGCCTATGGGCTGGTATTCCGGCTGCCCGGCGACTTGCGCGAGGCTCTGCTTGATGTCGGTCTCGACCTCGCCAAGCACAACGGTGACCAAGGCTGGGAGCTACCCATTCCGGCCACCTATGTCATCGCCCAAAGCGGTCTCATTCGTCTTGCATTCGTCGATGCCGATTTCACCCAACGCTTCGAGCCGCAGGAGATCGTCACCCTGCTGGGCGAACGCCCCGGTCCAATGCACTGACCGGACTCTTGTCATTCACCGCTACCCAACTTTGCCACAGGAGAAACACCACATGACCAAGACTTTGACCCTGACCTCCGTCGCCCTCGCCGCCGCCTTCACCGGAGCTTTGGCGGTCGCTGGTGCCAGCCCCGCTGCCGCCGATCAGGTGAGCATGGAAAAATGCTATGGTCTGGCGAAGCCTGGCGAGAACGGCTGCGCCCATGCCAAGGGCCTGCATTCCTGCGCCGGCAACTCCTCGTTAACCTACGATGGCGGCGACTGGAAAGTGGTTCCCGCCGGCACCTGCGTGAAGATGAACGGCAGCCTGACCCCGTTCGTTGGCGTCAACCCCAATAAGAAGGGCTGATCCTTCATGCTCGGACGGCCGGCCGACACCTCCATACGCGGCCGGCCGATCCCGGAAACAGCCGGGATCGGCCTGCGTGAACCGCATATGGCCGCGTTTTTTGCGGGCGGTATGCCGGCGACCTGGGTGGAGGTGCATAGCGAAAACTACATGGTTCCCGGCGGCCCGCGCCTCGCCAACCTGGAACGGGTGCGTCGCGATCGGCCGGTGAGCTGCCATGGCGTCGGCCTTTCCCTCGGTACTGCCGGGGGACTGGACCATGCCCACCTTGCGGGGCTGCGCGCTCTTTTCGACCGGGTCGAGCCAGGGCTGGTGTCAGAACATCTCTCCTGGAGCGTGGTCGACGGCGTTTACCTCAACGATTTGCTGGCCCTGGCCTATACCGAGGAGTCTCTCGACCTCACCCGGCGCAACATCGAGACCGCCCAGGAAGCAATTGGTCGGCCACTATTGATCGAGAACCCGTCGAGCTACATCGACTTCGCGGCCACAGAAATCTCCGAGCCCGAGTTCCTCACCGAACTTGGACGGCACACGGGCTGCGGTATCCTGCTCGACGTCAACAACGTCTACGTCTCATCACGCAACATGGGTTTCGATCCCTACCGCTACATCGACGCTATTCCTGCCGAAATGGTCGGTCAATACCACCTCGCCGGTCACGCCGAAGTCGATATCGGCGCCGAACAGATGATCATCGACGATCATGGCAGCCAGGTCTGCCAGGCGGTGTGGCAACTCTTCGACTACACTCTGGCCCGCATCGGGCCTCGTCCGACCCTGATCGAGTGGGACACCCGCCTGCCGGAATTGCGGGTACTGCTCGACGAGGCCCGGCTTGCCGACGAGGCTCTGGCGCGCGCCCGCTGTCTTTGCGAGGTGAGCGATGCTGGCTGAGCTGCAACACGCGGTAGCCGTAGCCGCTCTTGGCGGTGATTGCCAGCCAGCGGCGGCGCTGTTGCGCCCGGGCATTCCAGCCGACCGACTGGCGATCTATCGCAACAACGTGCTGGGCGGACTGGCCGAGGTGCTGGCCGCCGCCTATCCCTCGGTTGCCCGGGTGCTGGGTTGCGAGACCTTCCGGCAGGCCGGGCGGGGGTTCGCCGCGCTTCACCCACCGCTTGCGCCGCAGATGTGGCTCTATGGCGAAGGTTTCGCTGAGTTCCTGGAGGCTCAGCCCTCCGGCCGTGTGCCGCCCTGGCTACCGGACCTCGCCCGTCTCGACCGCGTGATGCACGAAGCCTATTTTGCCCACGACGCCGAACGGCTGGACCCGGGCCGGTTGGCGGCGCTTGCGAATTCATCCGACCTTTCCGGCCTGCGCTTATCGTTCCATCCCTCCCTTCGGCTGATGACGTCCCTCTGGCCGATTCACAGCCTGTGGCGTGCCGTGCGCCAAGGCCACACCAGTCCTGAACCCGAACCGGAACTTGCGCCCGATTCTCTGCTGGTCGCCCGGCCGGGATTGGACGTGCTGTGCCGGCGGCTCGAACGCTGGCAGGCCGGCTTTCTCGATGTGCTGCTGCGGGGCGGTACATTGGGCGAGGCGGCAGGGCACGTCCCCGCCGAAGAGGCCGCCGCCGCCGTTCAGGATGAACTTGTCCAATTGCTGCAAGCCGGTCTGGTCACCGGCTACGCCTCACAGCCCTGATAACCTGGAGAATTGAAGAATGTCCATTTTCCTGATGTCGCGCCAGGTGATCGAGCGGGCATGTCCCCTGGCACACCACCTCGAAACCCTGGGGGCACCGCTGGTGGACCTCGCCATACGCCTTGCCATGGCGACTGTCTTCTTCCGCTCCGGTATGCAGAAAATATCGAACTGGGATAGTACGGTATTCCTATTCCAGACCGAATATCAGGTCCCGGTCCTGCCGCCCGAACTGGCGGCAACCCTGGCTGCCGCCACTGAACTGACGACCCCGGTCTTATTGGTGCTGGGGCTGGCCACCAGGCTGGCGGCACTGCCGATGCTGGGAATGACTTGTGTCATTCAGTTTTCCCTGGGTGCGGTCAACCCCTCCTATAATCTCTTTGAACACTACTTCTGGATGATCGTTCTTTTGAGCCTGATCGTGCGTGGCGCCGGGCCGCTGTCTCTCGACCATTTGATCGGGAAGCATCTCGGTCTGTGCCGCAAAGGCTGAACCCATGAAACCTTCACCGGCTCCTCAAGCAGGCGGCCGGGGCATTTCCCGGGTGGCGATGAAACTCTCTGCCCTGCTGGTGTTGGCGCTGCTCGGTCTCGCCGGGGTAGCTGTGTTTGCCATCGGCGGTATCCACGAGGTTGGTGATCGCTGGGGGGCGTATGATCTTGGCGCCGCGGCCGCGGCACGGGCCGGACAAGCCGGCAAGGGTTTCGCGGTCGTGGCCAATGAAGTCAAGAATCTGGCCACTGCGAGCCCGTTCTCCATGACGTTGCGGGCCGCGTCCTAAGCATCTGACCGCGTGTGCGGATGGAGTGCGACAGAGTGATGACAGACGATGTCAACCGCAAGACCCGGCAGTCCCGACGCTTCGATATGACCATCGGAAGGCTGGTGCTGGTGATGGTTGCCGTCCTGGTCATGGTGCTGGTGGTGCTGGGAGGCGTCGGCTTCCAGCTCTTGCGCGGCATGCAGGGTATCACCGATAGCTGGACCGCCTACGATCTGGGCGCGGCGTCCAAGGCGGACGCGCTTTCGGAACTGCGCGCTTACATGGGCATGGGTGGCGTGGTTGATCTCTACCACGAGTATCAGGTTACTGGAAAGGCAACCCTGCGCCCCGACATCGAGCGAGCGATCACCAGGGCCCGCGCCAATCTCGAAGTTTTCCGCGATCTGTCGCCAGCAGGCCCGGAGGAAGAGCGCGCGATCGCCGACATCGCCCGGACACTTGACGTGTTTGCGACCCGTATGCCTGAGGTCGCGGCCCTGACCGGGATCGGCAAGCCCGCCCAGGAAGTCGCGCAGGAAACCGCCGTCGATGTAGGCCCTGCAATCCGTGCGCTGAGCGTTCTCAACACCCAACTCAGCCGCGAACGCGCGGCGCTGACTGCGGCTAATCTGGCGGTGATCACAGACC
The DNA here is from genome assembly GCA_903927615.1 of uncultured Rhodospirillales bacterium. Classification (GTDB taxonomy): domain Bacteria; phylum Pseudomonadota; class Alphaproteobacteria; order Azospirillales; family Azospirillaceae; genus BOG-933. Next base: position 7,577 of record CAIYNU010000092.1, read on the forward strand.
AGCGCGGACTGATGATCGTCGGCGGCGCCATCGCCGTATTCTTTGTATTGGGCCAGTGCGTCTCGCTGGTTTGGGTTACCCGACGGCGCATTCTCCAGCCGCTGGCGCGACTGGTCGACGAGGCTCATTTGCTGGCCCGCCGTGAACTGGATCGCCCCTTCGTCTGGACCCAGCCCGATGAGCTGGGACTGCTCGGGCGCTCCCTGGATGTCAGCCGCGGCGAATTGCGCGCTGCTTTTACCACCATCGAAGAAAGGACCCGGCGTCTCACCGAAAGCGAGCAGCGTTACGCCCTGGCCGCCGCTGCCACCAAGGACGGCCTGTGGGACTGGGACCTGACCACCGGCCGCATCTATTATTCACCGCGCCTGCACGAAATACTTGGATTAGAACCAGGGGAGCTTGGGCCTTCGATTGAGCCGTTTCTATCGTTGATTCACCCCGACGACGTTGCAAGCGTGCGGGCTGTGTTGCGCGCGCCCGCATCAGGCGACGCAGAGGATTTCACTATCGAGTTCCGCGCCATGCTCCATAATGGCGAGGTGGCTTGGATTCTCGTGCGCGGCATTCTTGCGCGGGATGAGGCCGGACGCGCTGTTCGCCTGGCCGGGTCCGCCTCGTGCATCACCGATCGCAAGTTTTATGAACAGCGGTTGGTCCATCAGGCGACCCATGACCACCTGACGGGTCTTCGCAACCGCTCTTTCCTGATCGACTGGCTGCGCGAACGCATGGTCGCCAACCCGGAACGACCGCCGCTGGCCCTGCTGTTCGTCGATCTGGATGGGTTCAAAGTGATCAACGATTCCCTGGGGCATGCCGTCGGCGACCATCTGCTGATCGCCGTGGCCCGTCGGATCGAGCCACAGCTTGGTGAAAGCGAGTTCGTAGTGCGCCTGGGCGGCGACGAGTTCGTCCTGGTGGTCACCGGCGACGAAAACGTGGCCCTGACCAAGGCCAAAGAGTTGGACACCATGCTGCGTCAACCGTTCCACATCGACGAGATGGAACTGCACCTGACCGCCAGCATCGGAGTGGCCATCGACGACGGTCTCAGCGACGATCCCATCAGCTTGCTGCGCGATGCGGACATCGCGCTTTACCGGGCCAAAGAGCACGGCAAGGCCCGCACCGAGGTCTTCAATTCGGCGCTACGCGAAGCCATCCTGATCCGCCACCGGCTCCAGAACGATATGAACCGGGCGCTCGAGTCTGAGGAAATTTTCCTGGTTTACCAGCCGATCGTCACCGTAGCGGAGGGTCGGCTAGTCGGCTTCGAAGCACTCGTGCGCTGGCGCCATCCCGAGTTGGGACTGATCAGTCCGGCCCAGTTCATTCCCATCGCCGAGGAAACCGGCCAGATATTGCCGCTCGGCCGCCACGTGATGGAAACCGCCGCAGGCACTCTTAAGCGATGGCGGGGCCTTCTACCCTCAGACCGGCCGCTGTCGATGAACGTCAACCTTTCCGCCCGCCAGATGTGGGACGAGGGCTATGTCGCGGATATGCTCGGCTGGCTTGGCGCGAACCAAATCTCGGGTCTCAAGATCGAGGTCACCGAGAGCATGACCATGACCAATCCCGAGGTCGCGCTCTCGATCCTGCAACGGTTCCGCGGGCTCGGCATTCCGCTGTGCATGGACGACTTTGGCACAGGCTATTCGTCGCTGTCGTACCTCGGCCGCTTTCCATTCGACGTGCTGAAAATCGACAAGAGCTTCATCACCGATATCGGCAACGTGTCGGATCGTCAGCGCCTGGTTCGAGGCATTGTCAGTCTTGCCCACGATCTCGGCCTCTCGGTGGTCGCCGAAGGCGTCGAAACCGCCGCGGAACATCAAGTCTTGCAGACGATCGGTTGTGATTTCGCCCAAGGCTACCTCTTCGCCCGGCCGCTCGCGGTCGCCGATGCCGAAGCCTCGCTGACCAACAGTTGCTGACGGGGAATACGGTCGGGGCGCCCCGAGCCCGGGAATCCCACGGCCAACGGTGTTGCCGATCGCGAAAGAATCAGGAGACGTTGCACGATGTCGACTCAGAGTTCGGACCCGTTGCGCACGAGCACCGATCGGCGCATTGCTGCCGCCGTCGCCGTGACCAACGACTTTCGGGGGACGTTGGAGTCCGGCTTCTGGCCGATCCTGGACGTCTTCATACGCCTATGGCTTGCCCAGGCATATTGGGTTTCGGGCATCGTCAAGATCGCCAACTGGCAGGGGGCGATTCATCTTGCCACCTACGAATATCCGGTATCCTGGCTAAACCCAGTCACGGCGGCCTGGATCGGTGCAAGTATCGAGATACTGGGTCCAATTTTCCTGGTGATCGGGCTGGCGACCCGATTCGCGGCGTTGCCCATGATGGCGCTCGCGCTGGTGATCCAATTCGCCTATATCCGCCTCGACGAGAATCTGTTCTGGGCCATCCTGTTCGGCTGGTACGTGGTGCGGGGAGCCGGTCCCCTGTCCTTGGATGCGGTGATCGCCCGCGGCATTGCCGGAACCGCGTTACCCTTCGTTCGGCCGATCGGCGCGGTGTTCAGGGCGCTGACCGCCTATGGCAGCCCGGCCATGCTATTGTTGTTGCGCTGTTGGATCGCTTGGCTGTTGCTGCGGGGCGGCCTTGGGACGGTTGCTGGCTGGCCCGGCACGCCCGCCCCGATCGCCCAAGCGTGTGCGGCGATGCTGGCGTTGGGTTTTGGCACACGGATCGCGGCCGTGGTGGCGCTCGCGATGACCGCCCTGACCCTCGCGACCGACCAGGATCAAAACCTTTACCTCTATTGGATACTGGTGCTGGGCATCCTGGCGTTGAGAGGCCCTGGCGTTCTATCTGTCGACCATCTGGCCCTCGGTGCCCTTCAGCGCCACTTTCCCGGGATCGACGCGTTACCCAGGGAGACAACCGCCGGCTTTCCCCATGTCGTGGTCGTCGGAGCCGGCTTCGGCGGCATCACGGCGGTAAAGACGCTGCGCCATGCACCGTGCCGGATCACCCTGATCGATCGCCGGAACTACCACCTGTTCCAGCCGCTGCTCTATCAGGTGGCCACCGCCGCGCTGCCGCCCTCAGACATCGCCACGCCGATCCGAAGCCTGTTCCGCGATCAGCGTAACGTCCGGGTCCGTCTGGGGACCGTCACCGGCGTCGATACCGAGCGTCGGGAGGTGTTGATCGGCGAGACACGGCTCGGTTACGACCTGCTGGTTCTGGCAACCGGAGCCCGCCACGACTATTTCGGCAAGGACCAGTTTGAACCTTTCGCCCCCGGATTGAAGCAGATCGACGATGCCACTGACATCCGCCGCCGCCTGCTGCTCGCCTTCGAGCATGCCGAAACCTGTTCGGATGACCTGGAGCGGCTGGGTTGGCTGACTTTTGTTGTGGTCGGCGGCGGCCCAACCGGCGTCGAACTGGCGGGCGCGATCGCCGAGCTGGCGCGTCACGGCCTGACCGGTGAGTTCAGCAGCTTCGATCCGGCCAGCGCCCGCGTTTTGCTGATTCAAGGGGCACCGCGTCTGCTACCGCCCTTCCCCGAGTCACTTTCGGCGGTGACGCGAACCAGCCTGGAAGCACTGGGCGTCGAGGTGATGCTCGATAGCTTCGTGGACGACATCGACGAGACCGGCGTCGTGGTCAAGGGGCGGCGCGTCGCCTGCCGTACCGTGTTCTGGGCGGCCGGGGTTGCGGCGTCGCCCGCCGCGCGCTGGCTCGACGCCGAGGCCGACCGCACCGGCCGGCTGAAGGTCGACGCCGGGCTGGCTGTGCCAGGGCTGCCCAACGTCTTCGCCATCGGCGATACCGCCCTGTCCATGGCCTGGAACGGCAACCCCGTTCCAGGGCTGGCACCCGCGGCCAAGCAGGAGGGCGCTTACGTCGCAAAGGTGATCCGGGCGCGGCTGGAGGGTGATCGGCCGCCGGCCCCCTTCGTCTACCACCATCTTGGCAATCTCGCGACCATTGGCCGCGGCGCCGCGGTTGTCGATTTCGGGTGGCTGCGCTTGTCGGGCGGTCTGGCGTGGTGGTTGTGGGGCCTAGTCCATGTCGCCTTCTTGGTCGATGCCCGCAGCCGGCTGTCCGTCGCGCTGGAGTGGTTTTGGTCTTACATCACCTTCAACCGCTCCATCCGCCTGATCACCGGCGAGAAGGATCCGCCGCGGGCAAGATCAGGCGCTTGCCCATAGGAGTCGTTCAGGATCATGGGCGCCCACGGACTCCCCGCCTGTTTTGACGTTGCCTGGCGGGAAAGGGGGAGCGCGCCACCGACGCGAGCCTTGATAGCCGCAGTCTGACGGTCTAGAAAGGAAGCTGACGGGAAGCGCCCACCGATCGCTGCGATTCGGGACATCCCGACGACAGAGGAAGGACAGCCGTGATTGCCAAGGCAGGCACCGAACTCGTCACGAACCGGACGAACAGAGCAGGTGCTGACATTGCCGAATCCCGTGCGACCGCGGGCTGCTGCGCCGTGCTCCCCCCCCTTGAGGGTCGGCTCCCCGGCTTTGGCGTCGAGCAGGACTGACCATGGCCCCGTCAGGAGTCTACACTCTCCGTGCCGACACCGACCGAACCCCTGGGCCGTCTACGGCCGCGATGGACGCGGCGGCGGAGATTCTCAGAGACCTTGGCCGCGATCCCCCCCGCCTTTCACCCAAATTCCTCTATGATGCACGGGGCTCGGCCCTGTTCGAGGCGATCACGGCCCTGCCGGAATACTACCTTACTCGAACCGAGGCGGATATCCTGTCGAGCCGGGTTGACGACATCCGGAAGCGTGTCGGCCAGGGTCGTACCGTCATCGACCTCGGCGCCGGGACCGGAGCCAAAGCGATTACCCTGTGTCGGCTGATCCGGCCGGTATGTTACGTCGCCGTTGACATTGCGCCCGAGGTTCTGAAAGTCGTGTCGACACGGCTCGGCGACTTGTTTCCGGATTTCCCCATCCACGTCGTCGCCGCCGATCTCTGCGACCGCATCGCCTTGCCGCGCGAGATTCCGCGGGCGAGGCGACTGGCATTCTATCCCGGCTCGTCGCTCGGCAACTTCGATCCCCCCGAGGCAGAGGCGCTGCTCTCCCGAGTGCGGGGAGTGCTGGGCGAGGATGGAGTGCTCCTCATGGGCATCGACCTCGTGAAAGACGTCGTCCCGCTGGAAGCCGCATACAACGACGTCGCCGGGGTCACGGCAGCCTTCAATCTCAACATTCTCGGCCATATCAACGGCCTTGTCGGAAGCAATTTCGATAGTCGCGACTGGCGCCATCGGGCCTTTTTTAACGGGGACCGGTCCCGAATGGAAATGCATCTGGAAGCGGCCGTAGACGTGAAGGTGAGGTGGCCCGGAGGCGGGCGCGACTTCAGCCGGGGAGAACGCATCCATACCGAATCCAGCTACAAGTATCGGATAGAAGACGTCGAGACCATGCTTGGCCGAGCCGGTTTCGGTTTCAGCGTCAACTGGACGGACGAGCGCGGCTGGTTCGCGGTGTTCCTCGCCAGTGTGGACCCGGTGTGGCCGGCTGGAGGCGGGGAGTGAGACAGGCCTCACGGATCACGGCTTATGACGGGGTCCGGAGCCGGACGGTCCGGTTGACAGTGCCGCTGTCGGCCGAGGATTGCTGTGTCCAGTCCATGCCCGACGCCAGCCCCGCGAAATGGCACCTCGGTCATACCACTTGGTTTTTCGAGACCTTCGTTCTCGAACGCATGGAGCCGAGCTTTACCCCCTTCGACCCGGCTTTCCGGACGCTCTTTAACTCCTATTACAACGCGGTCGGCGACAGGCACCCTCGACCCGGCCGCGGGCTCCTGACACGCCCCAGTCTTGACGAGATAGCCGCCTATCGCGCGGATGTCGATGGACGGATGGGGCGGCTGCTCCCGCAGGTCGAGGGTGAGTTCGCCGACCTCGTGACGTTGGGCCTCCATCACGAGCAGCAGCATCAGGAACTGCTGCTGACTGACATTAAACACCTCTTTTCTTGCAATCCCGTGTTTCCCGCCTACCGCCCGCCGAAAACCTTCTCGGGAGCGGGCCCGGCCCCGGCCCTTGTTTGGATGCCTTGCGACGGCGGCCTGACCGCCATCGGCCACTCCGGCGACAGCTTCCACTTCGACAACGAAGGGCCACGACACACGGTGTGGCTGGAGCCCTTCGCGCTGGCCTCGCGCCTCGTGACCAACCGGGAGTACGCCGAGTTCATCGCCAGCGGTGGATACACCGAGCCTCGCCTCTGGCTGGCCGAGGGATGGGACTGGGTTGCGACCTGGGGCCGCACCGCTCCCCTTTACTGGCACGCGTCTGATGACGGCTGGCGGGAATTCACCCTTGCCGGCCTTTTGCCTCTTCAACCCGACAGGCCGGCGGTTCACCTCTCGTATTACGAGGCCGATGCCTATGCCCGCTGGGCCGGGGCGCGCCTGCCCACCGAAGCGGAATGGGAGAAGGTTGCGGCCGGCAGTTCTCCTTCCGGCCATTTCGCCGAAGAGGAGCATTTTCACCCCCTCCCCGCCCCCACCGACGGCATGACCCAGCTCTTCGGCGACGCCTGGGAATGGACTTCATCGAGCTATGCTGCCTATCCCGGCTTTCGACCCGCTTGCGGGGCGGTGGGCGAGTACAATGGTAAGTTCATGGTCAACCAATACGTCCTGCGCGGTGGCTCCTGTCTCACACCCGGCGGCCATATGCGCCCGACCTACCGTAACTTCTTCCCCGCCAAGGCCGCCTGGCAAATGTCGGGCATACGCTTGGCGCTCGACCGCTGATGCCGGGGCCGCCGGCCGGTTTGACCGGCGGGGCTGACATCGACCGCATCCGGCCGGCAAGGCAAGTCGAAAGGAAAATATTTCGATGACGATCTTGGCAACCTCCATCGCCCAAGCACTGTATTTCATTCTGGCGCTGCTTATCTTGGTTGTTTTCGCCGCTCTCCTGATGGCTGCGGCGGTATACTTGCATGACCGGATGCAAAGTCGCGACGCCATCCTGCGGAACTACCCGCTGATCGGTCATATGCGCTATGTTCTTTCAGCCCTGGGCGAATTCTTTCGTCAGTACTTTTTCGCCATGGATCGTGAAGAACTCCCGTTTAACCGCGCCGAGCGCAATTGGATAGAGAGAGCATCTCTCAACAGCGACTCCACTATTGCCTTCGGCTCGACCAAGTACATTAAAGAAACCGGAACGCCCATTTTTGTGAACTGCCCTTATCCGACGCTTGAGGCGGATAAGGAGCCGACGCCTTCATTCATTATTGGGCCTGATTCACTGCATCCCTATGAAGCCGGGAGCTTTTTCAATATTTCTGGCATGAGTTTCGGTGCGCTTTCGGCTCCCGCGGTGCACGCCTTGTCGGTGGGCGCCAAGATGGCCGGTTGCTGGCTCAACACCGGCGAGGGCGGGCTTTCGCCGCATCACCTTGCAGGGGGCGCCGACATCGTTTTTCAGATCGGGACTGCCAAATATGGCGTGCGCAACCCCGATGGAAGCTTGAATGTCGATCGATTGCGCGAAATCGCGGCGTTACCCCAGGTGAAGATGTTCGAAATCAAGCTGTCGCAGGGGGCGAAGCCAGGCAAGGGTGGGATTTTGCCGGCGGTGAAGGTAACGCCGGAAATCGCCCGGATCCGAACTATTCCGGTCGGCGAAGATTCGATTAGCCCAAACCGTCACCCCGAAATCAACAATAACGAACAATTGCTTGATTTCGTAGAACGCATCAAAACCATCACCGGCAAACCGGTGGGGGTGAAGGCCGTCATCGGCGCCTATGGCTGGCTCGACGATCTCATGCAACGCATCGAGAAACGCGGCGTCTGCCTCGATTTCTTCACACTCGATTCCGGCGACGGCGGCACCGGCGCCGCGCCCATGGCGTTGATGGACAATGTGGGGTTATCGATCCGCGAATCGTTGCCGCTGGTGCACGATATCCTCAAGCGGCACGGTCTGGGAGCGCGCATCCCGATCATCGCAGCCGGCAAATTGACGACGCCGGCCGAAGCGGCCTGGGCGCTCTGCGCCGGAGCGACCTTCGTCAATTCGGCACGCGGCTTCATGTTCGCACTCGGCTGCATACAGTCGCTCAAATGCAATAAGAACACCTGCCCGGCCGGGATAACCACCCACGATCCCAGACTGCATAAGGGTCTCGATCCGGCCAACAAGGCGGTGCGGGTTGCCAATTATTGTCGCAATCTGCGGCACGACGTCGAAGTCATCGCCCAATCTTGCGGCGTGCCGCACCCCCGGCGCCTGCGGCGGTTCCATGTGCGCATCGTAGGGTCGGACGGAGTCTCACGTCCGCTCAACGAGCTTTACCCTTCCGACGATCCCGCCGATTCAAGCCCGCAAGCGGCGCGCCAGCAAGCCATGGCGCTGAAGGGCAGGACTCCTGCCCAGGGACCGGGAAGTGCGGGATGTTGACCGGGGGCTGCCGTCGAGTCCAGTATTGGCCTCAAGGCACCAATCACGCATGTCCGTTCGTGCCTTCTTCTCGGTGTCCCGGCCATCGCAGGCCCTATTATCACTGTAATGGCTGGGTTCCTGATTTCTGACCGCCGGCAGACCTCCTTCTGGTGACGACCCAGCCCCCCTGTCAACCGATCAGGTCTCCCGCACCTTGGTCAGGAAAGTATCAACCGCTGATCTCAAGGTTGCCGCCTGTTGGCTCAAGTCGTTCGCCACGCCAAGCATTTGATTCGCGGCTTCGCCCGAACATCTGGCGGCGACATTAACCTCGGTGATCGTACTATTCAAGTCGCCAGTGCCGATGGCGGCGTGCCGCACGTTGCGCGAAATATCGTCTGTCGCCGCTCGCTGTTGTTCCAGGGCCGTGGAGATTTTTGTCGTGACCTGATCGATCCGATCGACCACCAAACTAATTTCCCCAAGCCGCGAAACAACTTCGCGTGTACATAACTGCATGGCCCCGATTTGCGAGGAAATTTCTTCAGTTGCGGTCGCCGTTCGATTCGCCAATCTTTTGACTTCCAAAGCAACAACCACAAAACCCTTGCCCGCTTCGCCCGCACGCGCCGCTTCGATGGTGGCATTGAGCGCCAACAAATTGGTTTGGCTGGCGATCGCTTTGATCAAATGAATGATATTGCCGATGCGTTCACCAAAATTCGCCAAATCGCGCGCACTCGAATGCGCGCTGCGGGTGGTTTCGTTGGCGCTGCGCGCTGATATCGCCGCCTGGGCAACTTGGCTTGCCACATCAGCGATGGAAATCGACAATTCCTGGGCGGCTCCAGCAACATTTTGCACCCGTTCCGCCATCTCCTTAGCGACTGATGTCGCCACGCTCACCTTTTGATTGGTTTGTACCACCACCTGCGTCAGGCCTTGGGCGCCGGCTTCCACGTTCGCCGCACCGGCTGTGACACCCTTGACGATGCCCGCCACATCAGTCTCAAACCCGTCCGCAACATGGAGCATCGCCTCATGCTTTTCGACCACAGCTTTAGCCGCTCTCGCTCCTTCTTCGGCTTCCAGTTGTCGACGTCTCATGGCGTTTTCTTTGAATACCACCACCGCCCGGGCCATGATGCCCAGTTCATGGCGTGCTTCAGCCCCGGGGACCTCCACGTCCAGATGTCCGTCAGCCAACCGGGCCATAACCTTGGCCAAACGGTCCAGCGGGCGCGTGATCGACAAGCCAAGCCAGGTGGCGATCAGCAGACCCAGCAACGCTGCTCCGGTGGTGGTCCACAGCACAGTCTTTTGCAGTGACGCCTGAGCTGCCATGGTGCTGACATGTCCTGCGTTCTGGCTTGTTTCAATCGCTTGGGCGCTTTCGTCGATGGCCGCCACGGCGCGCGTCACCGCATGTTCCAGCGCCGCCAATTGGGCGCCGCGCAACGCAATGGCCGCCTTCACATTGGTCAAGTCGGTTTGCAAAACATCCAAGGCCTTGGACCCGACGCCGCCAAGTCGCTGAATGCGTGCCTGAGATGAAGCTGCCGCCATCAAAGACGTCAACGCCTCCTTCGCATGCCCGGAAGCGGCCTCGGCACTGTCGAAATCAACCTGTTGTTCCGTATCGACCCAGCGAAAGGCTGCCATCATCAAGCGTGTGACGTCCGCCAGCAGTGCGGCGCCGCCTTGGGCCAGAGCCGGATCTCCGGTCCGAGCAGCGGTTTCGGCCAGCGCGGTACCGCCATTGGTTAGGACGGCCGAACTCGCGATCAAGGCCGCCACCGCTGCACTTCGTTGGCTCACCGCTTCCATAGCGTCGGACAGTGCGGTCCGCACCGACTGAACGGGGGCGTTAAAATGCCCCCGTTCATCGCCCTGAACAGCGACGGCCTCAACGGCGGCGTTTTCCAATTGTGTCATCGCGAGCGTCAGTGAATTGCGTTCGCTCGCTGCGTTCGTGCGCAGATAGCCTTCCAAGCGCAACCTCACCTCGAACAGCGCGCTTTGTACGGTGATGATGCGCTTGGCAGCCGCCTTGTAACCAACCTCATTCTGCAACGATTGGCTGACCTGTTGGCCAGCACGCCACGATATGCCCGCTAAAGCAGCAAGCAATAGCAAGATGATCAAAAATCCAGCGAATATGCGCGTGCGAAACGAAGCTAGTTGATGAACGACTTCCATGATATTGAATCCATACTACCCCTTGAAGGCGCGGATGCGTGCGCCCAAGTCGGCACCGAGCTGATTGGCAATCGACTCGAAGGCCGGTCGTGCGGCTTCCGATAGTGCCTGGCGGTTCACATCCTCAACGATGATCATGCCGGCCGAGCGCAATTTCACGATGCCGTCGCGCTCACCGTTCGATGCGGTATCCCGTGAGGCCCGTGCCCCAATCTTGGCAGCCGCTATTAAGGCAACACGCTCCTCGGCACCCAGGTCTTCCAGGAGATCGGGGGATGCGATGAAGAACGCCGCGCTGTAGACGTGGCCAGTAAGATTCAGATACTTTTGTACCTGAGCAAAATTGGCCGAGACGATGGTGGCAACCGGATTCTCCTGTGCTTCGAACCGTCCGGTGCGCAGGGCTTCAAAGAGTTGCGGGAAGGGTAACGGTTCCGCGTTACAGCCAAGTGTGTTAAACGCCTCCAACATGACCTTTGATTGGGGAACCCGGATATGGAGACCACGAAGGTCATCCAATGTACGGATTGGCTTGTTCGCTGTGATGTGGCGCAATCCGTTTTCGGCCCAGGCCAAGTTATAAGCCCCATTTGCGCGCATCAAGTTGCTAAATTCCTCGCCGATCGGCCCATCGAGCACGGAGCGGGCATGCGCGGCGTCCCGGAACAAAAACGGTGCGTCCAGCAAGCCGAGTTGCGGGACGATGGCGGCGACGACGTTCGAGGCGGTGACGGCAAGTTCCAGGCTGCCGTTGATGCAGGCTTGGGCCATTTCCAATTCACCACCAAGGCTGCCACCCGCGATCACCTCAATCTGCATCATTCTGGACAGAATCGGTGACGCCGCAACGGCTGCGGCAAAGGCGCTGCACGCCTGCCCGGTTGCAGAGGCGGCTGGGTTGACCGTGCCGATCCGAATAGTTCGGCGTATACCCTCTGAACGAGCGTATCTGGGAAGCACCAACGCCGTGGCGACGGCGGCGGTGCCGGATAAGAATTGGCGGCGGTTGGTGGGTATGGCCATATTTATACATCCGACAAAAGTTGGACAGTTGAAAGCAGTCTGGGTAGTTCAGGTACTCCGCCCTTCAGAAACCCCACATGGTCTCCTGCTGGATTTCCACTGATGAAGGCGCTTGATCAGACCATAGAATCGGCATACGCCCCCTGATGGACCAATAGACTTAGCTTTTATCGACTCACAACCATCTTGTCGCCCAATCGCCTGTACCCCTGCCCGCCTCCGGTCCATGGCGGCCGGCGGTGGCGGTGGTGGTGAGGGCAGAGCGAACGATGTCGGCCATGACGGCGCGGTCCCCCTCAGGAGGTTGATAACCGATTAGTCACATGGCTGATCATAGACCAAGTCTGTCGACTGAGCAATTCACTATTCGCGACGATTGCGTTTGATAGTCGATTGATCAGATTTTTATAATTAGCAATCAATGTATTCGAGGCAACTGAGCTTACCCCAGCGCCCCACATGGGTCAGGCCAAGACATTTTATACCAGCCACTGGCTATAAAGGGGGCCCCGGCACCGGAACCGTGCCGATCCCCGCCACAAGCGATCAGCACCGGCGCGTCAACCCTGATCGCCCTTCGCACCCGCACAGGAGGTCACGTCGGCTGTGGTCGAAGCGGGCGTTCAGCGCCCCCCCCCCCGCCCCTCCTGAGCCCGGCCGTCGTGAAAACCGCTGCCAAGACGCGCGGATCGCTTGACAGGGGCGAACACCCTGCCGTAAATAACCGCCGACGCACAAGGCGGGCGCGTAGCTCAGCGGGAGAGCACTCCCTTCACACGGGAGGGGTCACAGGTTCAATCCCTGTCGCGCCCACCATTAAAATCAAGGGGTTATGTGACGGCCGGAGAGACCGAATTCCCGCCAGGGGAGATGGTCGAGCGGCTTGCAGGCGGTGCCCGCCCTGCGTAGAGCGCCGCACCGCCGAGTCGGACGCTAAAACTCAGGCAGTCCAGAACGAGTTGATCCGGTGATTGTTGGGGATCGGCGTCGCCGCGATCGTCACCATCATCGGCAACGGGCGCGATCGCCAGGGCTGCGTGGTGAAGATTGACCGGTTGCCCGGTGCGACGTGACCCTTGCTCTTGGCCGTTGCCGTAGGTTAAGAGACTGTCCCCGAAGGCAGACCTTGCCAGGAAGGGATCTCGCGTCACCCATGGATTATTTCCTTCAACAATTGATCAACGGGGTGACGCTCGGCGCGATCTACGGCCTGGTGGCCATCGGCTACACCATGGTCTACGGCATCATCGGCATGATCAATTTCGCTCACGGCGAAATTTACATGATCGGCGCCTTCATCGCGGTGATCAGTTTTCTGGTCTTGGGATTGATCGGAATCACCTGGGTACCGCTGGCGGTGGTCATCGTCCTGATCCTGACCATGCTGTTTACCGCTGTTTACGGCTGGGCCGTCGAACGTCTGGCCTACCGCCCGCTTCGCGGCTCGTTCCGGTTGGCGCCGCTGATCTCGGCCATCGGCATGTCGATCTTTCTGCAAAATTACGTGCAACTGGTCCAGGGCGCCCGGGTCAAGCCGTTGCCGCCCGTCATGTCCGACGTGATCGTGCTGATGGACCGGGCCGGCGGCTTCCGGGTCAGCGTCAGCGACCTTCAACTTCTGATCCTGGCCCTGACCGTGACGCTGATGATCGGCTTTACCCAGGTGATCGCCCGAACCTCGCTGGGCCGCGCCCAACGCGCCTGCGAACAGGACATGAAGATGGCCAGCCTGCTCGGCATCGATGTCGACCGGACGATTTCCCTGACCTTCGTGATGGGGGCGGCGCTGGCCGGAGTCGCGGGCGTCATGGTCACGATGTATTACGGGGTGATCGATTTCTATATCGGGTTTCTGGCGGGGATCAAGGCGTTCACCGCGGCGGTGCTGGGCGGCATCGGCTCGCTGCCCGGAGCGATGCTGGGCGGCCTGCTGATCGGGCTGATCGAAGCCTTCTGGTCCGCTTATTTCTCGGTCGAATACAAGGACGTGGCCACGTTCGTGATTCTGGTGCTGGTGCTGATCTTCCGCCCCACCGGCCTGCTGGGCCGACCCGACCTGGAAAAGGTGTAGCCCGTGAACCCGACGACAGCGGTGACGGCAACAAGCCGGGTGCAGACGCTGGACTGGTCCGCCGCGCTGAAGGACGCGGGGTTGGCGGGTCTGGTCGCCCTATTGCTGACCCTGCCGCTGGTGGGCCTGCGCACCATCGAGGTTCAAAGCCGGCTCACCGTCGAGCCCCATCTGGCCGAAGTGGCGTTGACGGCGCTGCTGGTGTTCCTTGGGCGGCTTGGCCTGACGCTGGCTGCCGCGGGCCTGGCGAGACCCGTTCTGGCGGCGGCGACCCTGGCCCTGGCAGCCGGTTGGGTGCTGCCGTTCCCGACCGAAGCGTTACGGGTGCTGATGGTGATCGGCGCCCTGGTGGTGGCGCTTCGGGCGCTCTGGGCCTTGCACCGGCGTCATGACCGCCTGAGCCAACAGGAACGCGACCGCCGCATGGACCATCTGGGTGCCCGGTTCCAGGACGCCACCCGACTGATCGGACCCGCGGCGGTGATGCTGGCCGTCGCCCTGCCCTTCCTGCCCTTTGCCGACCGGGCCACACTGGATCTTGGCATCCTGCTGCTCACCTACATCATGCTCGGCTGGGGGCTTAACATCGTGGTCGGGCTCGCCGGCCTGTTGGACCTGGGCTATGTGGCCTTTTACGCCGTCGGCGCCTATTCCTATGCCCTGCTGGCCCAAACCTTCGGCTTCAGCTTTTGGCTGTGCCTGCCCCTGGCCGGCCTGCTGGCCTCGTTTGCCGGCGTGATGCTGGGCTTCCCGGTGCTACGCCTACGCGGCGACTATTTCGCCATCGTCACCCTCGGATTCGGCGAAATCGTCCGGATCATCTTACTGAACTGGGCCAATTTCACCGGTGGCCCGAACGGGATCGCGGGCATCCCGCGGCCAAGTTTCTTTGGCATCGCCGACTTCACGGCCGCCCCCGAGCCTGGGCGATTGGCCTTTCACCAACTGTTCGGGCTTCAATACACGCCCCTTCACCGGATTATCTTTCTGTATTACCTGATTCTGGCGCTCGCCTTGTTGGTCAACCTGTTCACCCTGCGCATCCGCCGGCTGCCGCTGGGCCGCGCCTGGGAGGCCTTGCGCGAAGACGACATCGCCTGTACCGCTTTAGGAATCAACCGGACCACCATTAAGCTGGCCGCCTTTGCCATCGCCGCCATGTTCGGCGGCATTGCCGGTTCGTTCTTCGCCACCCGCCAGGGCTTTATCAGCCCGGAAAGCTTCTCGTTCATCGAATCGGCCATCATCCTGGCCATCGTGGTGCTGGGCGGCATGGGCAGCCAGATCGGCGTGGTGATCGCGACCCTGCTGGTCATCGGCCTGCCCGAAGTGTTCCGGGACCTGGCCCAGTACCGCATGCTGACCTTCGGGGCCGGCATGGTGCTGATCATGCTGTGGCGACCGCGGGGCTTGCTGGCCCACCGGGAACCGACCCTGCTGCTCCACCCTCGCCAGAGCGCATTCCGACGGCAGGCCGAAGCCGGGGGGCGCCCATGAACCGGAATCCCGACGACGGTGAACCGTTGCTCGCGGTGGACCATCTCAGCATGCGCTTTGGCGGCCTGGTCGCGGTCAATGACGTCTCGTTTGCCGCCCGGGACCGCCAAATCACCGCCATCATCGGCCCCAACGGGGCCGGCAAGACCACGGTGTTCAATTGCCTGACCGGCTTTTATGCGCCTTCGGTCGGCCGGTTGACGGTGAGCCATAGCGGCCAGCGCTGGTGGCTGGAACGGATGGAAGCCCACCGCATCGCCGGCGCCGCCCGGGTCGCGCGAACCTTCCAGAACGTCCGATTGTTCGGCGGCATGAGCGTGCTGGAGAACCTGATCGTCGCCCAGCACATCAAGCTGATGCGCGCCTCGGGCTTCACCCTGGCCGGCTTGCTGGGCTTGCCGGTCTACCGCCGGGCCGAACGCGCGGCGGTCGAACTGGCGCGCTACTGGCTCGACCGGGTCGGGCTGGTGGACGTGGCCGACTGGCAGGCGGGCAATCTGCCTTATGGCGCCCAACGACGGTTGGAAATCGCCCGCGCCATGTGCTCGGAGCCCCGCCTGCTGTGCCTGGACGAACCCGCCGCCGGCCTCAATCCCCGGGAGTCCGCCGACCTCAGCCAACTCCTGACCTTCATCCGCGATCACCACCGCATCGGCGTGCTGCTGATCGAGCACGATATGAGTGTGGTGATGGCCATTTCCGACCATCTGGTGGTGCTCGACTACGGCCGCAAGATCAGCGAAGGACCGCCGGCAGTGGTCCGTCACGACCCCGCGGTGATCCGCGCCTATCTCGGCGAAGACGAAGACGAAAGCGAGAGCGAGGACCGGGCGGATGGATAGGGCGGCTGGTGACCCGATGCTGACCATGACCGGCGTCCATACCTTTTATGGGGCCATTGAGGCCCTCAAGGGCATCGACCTGACGGTCGCAACCGGCGAAATCGTGACCCTGATCGGAGCCAACGGCGCCGGCAAGTCGACCTTGCTGATGACGCTGTGCGGCGCGCCCCAGGCCCGCTACGGGCGGATCGTCTTCGAGGGCGAAGACATCACCCGGTTGCCCACCTGCCAGATCGTCCGGCGCGGCATCGCCCAGTCTCCCGAGGGCCGCCGCATCTTTCCGCGCATGACCGTCCTGGAGAACCTGCAACTGGGCGCCATCACGGCACCCGCCAGTTATGCGGAGGAACTGGAGCGGGTATTCCTGCTGTTCCCCCGGTTGAAGGAACGCAGCGCCCAGCGCGGCGGCACCCTCTCGGGGGGCGAGCAGCAGATGCTGGCCATCGGTCGGGCGCTGATGAGCCGGCCACGCCTGCTCCTGCTGGACGAGCCATCCCTGGGCCTCGCCCCGCTGGTGATCCGACAAATCTTCCAGGTGATCCGCGACATCAACCGCGATCACGGCATGACCGTGTTCATGGTCGAGCAAAACGCCCACCGCGCCTTGCGCCTCGCTCACCGCGCCTACGTCATGGTCAACGGCCTGATCACCCTCACCGGCACCGGTGCCGGGCTTCTGGCCAATCCCGAGGTTCGGGCGGCCTATCTGGAGGGCGGACATTAGCGTTGCCCACGCAAGGACACTAAAAAGGATGGCCTTTCCGCTGAGAATGGTACCAGACCACGATCCAGACGTTTTCTGCCGCGAGGATCGGCCCGTTTTTATCGAAGTGATTTTCACGGCAATTCCTATTAATAGGGTTTGACATCCATCGGATGACGCGTTACGGTCCAGCGCCGTAACCATTCTTCCGCCGCATAGAGAACCATTCCAACATGCCCGATCCCCAGGGAAACCTGCCGCCAATGACATTAATTGGCGAACTTTCTCTCTCAAATTGTGCTGAGCCCACAGACGAGCAAGCCGTGAGAGAACACCATCGCAAGCTGCTTCCTGTTTTGGCGGCGGAAATCGATGAGGATTTTCGTGAATTAAAGGCGCAAGCCACGCGATAAAATGTGAATTGCGATGACATCTATGCCGGCCGATAAAAGTGTTGTTACAGAGCGGTTAGAAACCCTAAAAATGATCGGGATGGATGTCACGAACACGATGGCTAAGAAGCTGTCGGAGATTCTACATTCAACTGATCAAGTACTTCTTAATGATGATTCATGCAAGAACATTAACGAGTATTACTGGAGTATCGTCAAGGAATTCAAGAAACGTCACAAGTTTGGTACCAGCAGAATCAACAATCCAAAAATTGCCAGCATCACTCTCTACAGTTCATGCCTGGTTGGCGATAAGGTTATATCTATTCCCGGTCGTCAGGATTACGAAGAATATGCTAATATTAGATTTTGTCGCCAGATTGTCAGAGCTTTTTTGTTCTATGACAATAATAATGGCACAAAGAAGGATTGGGCGAATTTTGACCTTTGTGTCAGAGAGTTGCGCACCTTCAAGCCTAAAGAATGGCAACCGGTTATACCGTTACTGATTTATCGCTTTGAAAATATTTGGGCCAGCACACGCAAAACAGATCGCGAACGGTGGGACTGAGTCTCCATTCCCCTTCACCGACTGCCGCGCCGCGCCACCACGATCCCCGCCGCAACCACGCCGGCCCCCAAGGCTTGCCATGGGCCCAGGGCCTCGCCCAACACCAGCCATGCCAGCACCGCGGCCGTGGCGGGTTGCATCAGCAGGCTGACCGAACCAAAGGCCGCCGGCAGATGGGCCAGGGCATACGCGATCAGGCTTTGGCCGGCCGCCTGGCTGAACAACCCCAACCCGGCCAGCATGAGCCAGCCCTGCCAGGTGGTGGCCAGCAGCCGTTCGCCCATGGCCACGGCTATCACCAATAAGGTGACAGTGGCGGCAACCCCGGTCCAGGTCATGATGGTGGCGGTGGAAAAGCGTTGGCGCAAACGCCCCACCGCCAGGATGTAGCCGGCATAAAACTGGGCACTGGCCAGGGCCAGACCGTCCCCCGCCGAATGCTGGGGCTCAAATGACAGACTGGCGCCGATCAGCAGCGCGGCTCCGGTCACGGCCAGCACCAGTCCCGCCAGAAAGGTGATGGAGAAGCGTTCCCGAAACAGCAGCCAAGCGTAGAGCGTCACGAAGATCGGGGCAAAGTTGCACAGCAACGTGCTGTTGGCGACTGAAGTCCATTCCAGCGACCAATGCCAGACCGACAGGTCGGCCGCAAAGCAGAGACCAGGCACCGCCAGGTCAAAAACGTCCCGCAACGACGAGGGCCGACGATTGTCCGGGTAGCGGCGGCGTTCCGCCATCAGCCACGCGGCCAGCACCGGTAATGCCAACGCCAAACGCCAGAACGCGGTGGCGACCGGTCCCAGTTCGCCCAGTCGGAAGAATATCGGTGCGAAGCCGATGGCGACGCCTCCGGTCAGCAGGGCGATCAGGGCAAGGCGGGCGGGCTGGGCAGTGGTCATGACGCGGGACCATATCGGGCGCCGGCGTCGGCGACCAGGGGTTTTGCCCTTCGATCGGTCCGAGGCCAAGCACACCGAATCCCCGTGATGGCAAGGGAAACCGGGTATTAGGTCATCTAGCTTCCGGTCAGCGCCCGAATCTGCCGGCTCGCAACCGCCAGTCGAGCCAAGTCCAGGTCGGGAACCGAGCGCAATTCGGTGAGCAACAACGCGACACGATCTACCGCAGCGTGCCGGCCCTGGCACCAGCGGTCGATGATCGCCGCCGCATCGCCGGGATCGCCACCGTCCAGAACCTGCCCTTCCAGCACCCGCCAGCTCAAATCAGTCTGCTGGCCATAGAGATCATCGACCATGGCGTTGACTGCCTGGAACTGCCAATGATCTCCGGCTGGAATCTTCTGCGCGCGCCGTCGCAACCAGTTGAGTCCGAAACGTTCTCCCAACTGATAATAGATTGCGGCCACCACCGAGACCTGAGCGCCACGCGCTCCGGCGATGCGCACCACATCCACCACCGGCGCCAGCACCGGCAGCAAACCCACCCCGCGCGCCAGTTCCGCCGGCACGCCGCGTTCCACCATGCTGGATACGCGCTGGCCCAAGGCCACACGCTCGCCGGTGCCAAGCAGAGTCTCCAGGCCCAACGCCAACGCTTCGACACCCGGACGATGGGTGCGAATTTCCATCGCAATGTCCAGGGGATGACGGCCGTGGCCGAGAAACCACGTCACCGTGCGCTCCACCAGACGTTGGGTTTCCTGGATCATGGCGATCTGGCACCCGGCCGCAACCGTACCGTCCAGGTCCTCGATGGCGCGCCACAGCGATCTCAACGCAAACACTTCCCGGGCGATGGCATAGGCGCGGGCAATGTCCCCCGGTTGGGCCCCGGTCTTGTCGATCATTTCCCGGACAAAGGCCGGTCCCACCCGATTGACCAGGCTATTGGTCACGCTGGTGGCGATGATCTCCCGGCGCAGGCGATGCCGGGCCAGAGCCTCGGGGAACCGCTGATTCAGACGATGCGGAAAATACCGCACCAGATCGTCCGCCATCCAGGGATCGTCGGGCAGGTCCGAAGCCAGCAGGTCGTCGTAAAGCGTGATCTTGGCGTAGGCCAGCAGCACCGCCAGTTCCGGACGGGTCAGACCCTGGTGTTCCTTCTTGCGGACCGTCAGCACCTCATCGTCGGGCAACTTTTCCACCACCCGATTAAGCTGCCCGGCTTTTTCCAGAGCCCGCATGAACCGGGCATGCTCGTCAATCCGCTCGGCGGCCGTGGCTTCGGCCACGCTGAGGGCCTGGGTTTGCAGATAATTGTCGGACAGGACCAGCGCCGCCACCTCCTCGGTCATGTCGGCCAGAAGCTGATTGCGTTGCTTGATCGTCAGATCCCCGGAGGCCATGACATCGCCCAACAAAATCTTGATGTTGACCTCATGGTCGGAACAGTCGACCCCCGCCGAGTTATCGATGGCGTCGGTGTTGAGCCGGACGCCCCGGTGCCGGGCGGCTTCAACCCGGGCCGGCTGGGTCATGGCCAGATTGGCGCCCTCGCCGATCACCCGGGCGCGCAGGTCGCGGGCATCGACCCGAATGGCGTCATTGGCCTTGTCGCCGGCATCGGCATGGCTTTCGCCATGAGCCTTGACGACGGTCCCGATGCCGCCGAACCACAACAAATCGACTTCGGCGACCAGCAAAACCCGGATCAACTGGTTGGGTGTGACGGTATCGGTCTGGAGACCGAACCGCGCCTTGATTTCAGGAGTGAGCGTCAGCAGCTTGGCCGAGCGATCATAGACCCGACCGCCGGAGGACAGCCGGGCCGAATCGTAGTCACTCCAGGCCGAACGGGGCAACGCCGCCAGCCGCGCCCGTTCGTCGAACGACACAACCGGATCGGGGTCGGGGTCGCAAAAGATGTGATTATGGTTGAACGCCGCCAGCAGCCTGGTCCATCGCGACAGAAGCATGCCGTTGCCGAACACGTCGCCCGCCATATCGCCGACGCCGATGCAGGTGAAAGGCTGGCTTTGGATGTCATGACCACGCTCGCGAAAGTGGCGCTTGACCGATTCCCAGGCCCCACGGGCGGTGATCGCCATCTTCTTGTGGTCGTACCCCACCGAACCGCCCGAGGCAAAGGCATCGTCGAGCCAAAAGCCGTAATCACGGGCGACGCCATTGGCGATATCCGAAAAGCTGGCGGTGCCCTTGTCCGCCGCCACCACCAGATAGGGATCGTCGCCGTCGAACCGAACCAGCCCCGGCGGCGGCACCACCGTGCCGTCGGCAGCCAGGGTATCGGTCAGATCAAGCAGGCCGCTCATCAACATCCGGTAACAGGCGATGCCCTCGGCCAAAGCCGCCTCGCGCCCCTCGGACGCGGGCGGCGGTCGTTTGACCACGAAACCACCCTTGGAACCCACCGGTACGATCACGGCATTCTTGACCATCTGAGCCTTCATCAGACCCAGAATTTCGGTCCGGAAGTCCTCACGCCGATCGGACCAGCGAATACCGCCCCGGGCCACCTTGCCGCCGCGCAAGTGAATCGCCTCCACCCGCGGGCTATAGACGAACACCTCCACCAACGGCCGGGGCAACGGCAGCTCGTCCAAGGCCCGGCTGTCCAGCTTCATCGCCAAGAAGGGTTTGGGCCGGCCGTCGGTGCCGAGCTGAAAGTAGTTGGTGCGCAGCGTCGCCAGGGTGACATTAAGGAAGCGGCGCAGGATCAGGTCCTCGTCAACGCTCTGGACCCGTTCGGCGGCGGTGGAAAAGGTCTCGACCAGCCGGTCGGAGCGCGCCTGCCAGTCGTCCGACCGCCGGGGATCCAGTCGCACCAGAAACAAGTCGACGATCAACCGGGCCATGTCCGGATGGCGGCCCAGTGTCGCTTCCATATAATCCTGGCTGAACGGACAGCGCGCCTGCCGAAGATACCGGGCCTGAGCACGCAGAATCGCCACCTCGCGCCAGTTCAGACCGGCGCGCAGCACCAGACGATTGAATCCGTCGGCTTCCGCGTCGCCCGACCACAAGCGGCTGAAGGCGTCCTGGAATTTCAGCCGGTCACGCTCCAGATCGACGGCGTTTCCGGTTCGGGCCTCGGTCTGGAAGTCATGGAGCCAAACCATCCGGCCACCGGCCGGCCGCACCGCAAACGGCAACTCCGTCACCACCTTGAGGTCAAGGGTCTCCAGCAGCGGCAGCATGTCCGACAACGGCACCGGCGCGCCCCGATGATAAATCTTGAACCGAACCTCGTGGGCTTCCGCCTCCAGGGGGCGGTAGAGGGTGATGCCGAGCCCACCCTCGGCCGTCACCTCTTCCATGCGGGCGATGTCATAAACCGCCGTTTCGGCGGTGGTGATTTCGCGATAGCCGCTGGTGAAGGCCTCCCCGTACCGTTGGAACAGCGCCAGCCCGACTTCCTCACCGTGGGCATCGACCAACGCCTCGCGCAGACGATCGGACCACCCCCGCGCCGCTTCGACCAACTGTGCCTCGATGTCAGGCACATCGTACGCGGGAAACGCCCCGGGGGTGGTGCGGACGATCACATGCAGGCGCGCCAACGGACCGTCGGAAACCTGGATATAATAGGCCGAGACCTTTCCCTCGAACGCCCGCTCCAGCACGCTGACCGTCGCCTGCCGCAACGCCGTGTCGTAACGGTCGCGGGGCAGGAACACCAGACAACTGACGAATCGCCTGAACGGATCGGCGCGAACGAACAGGGCCACACGCTGCCGCTCTTGCAGGTGCAGTACTCCCATGCTGAGGTCGAACAATTCGTCGTCGGAAATCTGAAAGAGTTCGTCGCGCGGAAGCGAGCTGAGAATATGGACCAGCCGGCGGCCATCATGACCCTGGGGATTGAAGCCGGCCCGCACCATCACCCGGGCCACCTTGCGCCGGAGAAACGGCACATCCCGCACCATCCGAACATAAGCGGCCGAGGTAAACAGGCCCACGAACAACCGCTCGCCGATCACCGCCCCGTCGTCGCCGAAGGCCTTGATCAGAATCGCATCCTGATGCACCGCCCGGTGAACGGTGGCGCGCCGGTTGGACTTGGTCACGCGCAACAGGTACGGCTGGCGCAAAAACAGTTGAACCTCGGGCGGCAGGCTGTCCAGGTCGCGCAGACCGTTGAACACCACCGCCGTCGGTTCCTTCAGCACGCCCAGTTCACTCCCCGGCTGAATCTCCAGCCGGGTTGCACCGCCGGCACCGGCCGAACCCTCCGGCGCCACGAAGCGATAGACCCGATAACCCAGAAACGTGAAATGATCGTCCACCAGCCAGGCCAGAAAGTCGGCGGTCTCGCTGAATTCGTCGTTCGATCCCGGCTGCGCCCGGTTGCGCAAGTCAGCCATCACCTCTGCCGCAGTCGCGCGCATCGCGCGCCAATCCTCCACGGCCAGCCGAACGTCACCCAACACCCGCAACAGCCGGCTCTGCACCGCCGCCACCTTCTCCGGGCTGGTCAATCGGTCGATGGTCAAATGAATGAAGGATTCAGCCAGCGATTCGGGAGGCGCCATCCCGGGTTCGTACAGTTCGACCAACCGGCCGGACTCGTCCCGTCGGCCCCGAAGCACGGGATGAATGACCAGATGAACCGTCACCCCCTCCTGATGCAACGCCTCGGTCACCGACGCCACCAGGAACGGCATGTCGTCGTTCACCACCTCGACAACGGTATGGCGCGACTGCCAGCTATCGCGGTCGATCTGTGGACTGAGCACCCGCAGCAGCGGGGTTCGAGGGGCGCGCACCGCGCCGAACTGCCAGAGCGCCAGCGCCGCCCCATAGAGGCGCTCCAGCGGGGCGGCAACCATGTCCGCGGGCGGGACATGGGCGTAAAACTGGCGAACAAACCGCTCGGTGATATCGACCTTCTCGGGTCCGACCCGGTCCCGGACCTGTTGCAGCATCCGGTCGATACGTTCGCTTTTCTGCTGCTCGGCCCGTATCACCATAGCACGCTCCCCCACCCGCGACTCCCTGCTTGGAAGTAGGCGGCCAGAGGGGAAATTTCAACTCCAAGATTACAGGCGCCGGCAAAGGCCCGAACGCCCGGGTCAGGCCAGTCCCGACAGCCTCCGGAGGGTCGCGTCCATCTCGGCGCCCAGGCCCACCACCATCGCTGCGGCCGGCATGCGGCGCGCCAAGCGAACGCCCTGTCCAGCCCAAAGCGAAAGGTAGTCTCCCCGCCCCTGCCCGGCGGCGGCAACACGCATCGGCCGGGTCAGTGCGTTTTGATAGGGATAGGGCAGAATGCTGTCGACCGCGTTCTTACAGGCCCCGGACTCCGTGGAGTCCCTAAGAGCCCCGGACTCCACCGAGTCCATAAACTCATTGACGATGCCCCGTGCCGCTCGCCCCGAAAACGCCCATGTCAAGCGGGTTTCGTCCTCGGCCGCGTTCAGGATCGCCGATTTGTGGGCTTCGGGAACGCCGGATTCGGGACAACACAAAAAGGCCGTGCCCATCTGGACCGCGGCGGCCCCCAATGCCAGCGCCGCCACGACTCCACGGCCATCCATGATACCACCGGACGCAATCACCGGCACGCTGACGGCATCGACCACCTGCGGCACCAACGCCAGCGTACCGACCATCGCCGCCGCAACCGGTCCGTCGAAGGTCCCGCGATGGCCGCCGGCCTCACTGCCCTGAGCAATCACGGCATCAACCCCGGCGGCTTCCAGGGCCCGGGCCTCCCGCACCGTGGTGGCCGTGCCCGCCACCAGCATACCGCGGTCTTTGGCCGCTTGAAGCGCATCCGACGGCACGATACCGAAGGTAAAGCTGAAAACCGAGGCGCCGCTGTTCAATACCGCCACGAATTGACTCTCAAAGGGGTCGACCGGCCGGACCGGGATGGTGGGCGGCGCCAACCCTAACAGCTCGTGAATGGGGCGCAACCGGTCCAGGGCGGGACCAGGATCAGCCGGCAGTTCCGGGACCGGCAGGGGTGCAAACAGATTGATCCCGAAGGGTCGGTCCGTCCGCGCCCGAATCTGGCGGACACTGTCGGCGATGGCCGCGGGCGTCAGGTAGGCCGCGCCCACCGAGCCCAGCGCCCCCGCGGCGCTGACCGCACCGACAAGATCGGCCGTGGTCGCCCCGCCCGCCATGGGCGCCTGAATGATGGGATAGGTCAGCCCCAAACGCCGGGTCAATAAAGAAGAGAACGGCATATCTTTCTCCTCGCCCCTCTGACTGTCGCGACCGATCACCGGGTGATCTGAAACCCCACCGCGGGCGACTCCTGGCCGGTAACGGGATCACGCAAAGACAAATGGGCGTTTCCCGGTGCCGCCAGCAAGGCCGCTGGGATCAGGGTGGTAACGACTTTTTGATCCGGATCGGCCACCGAGTCCAGGGCCTGGCCATTCCAGACGATCACCATGCCCGGCCGGACCAGCGTCGCCTTCATCCACAGCGCCAGGGGCTGGGTGGCCCCGGCCTTGACCGCCTTCGGACCGAACGCCACCACCACCACCGCGTCCGAAGACAACAATGGCTCTTCCACCCGAGTCAAGGTTTTGCCGTCCGGTTCCAGCCGATAGACCAGATGGGGCTGCGGAACGCCGGGGTCCGGCAAGTAATCAGCCTGGGCCACCGCCCGGAAATAATGGATCTCCGGGGACATCAGCGCCTTGAGTTGAGCCTGGTACAAGCCCGATGGCGACAGCGGCGGATCTACCAGATATTGCAGGAAATCCGCCTCTGTCTGATTGGGAGCGATCAAGGTCAGGGCCGCGATCTTTTCACCCCGATGCGGCGCCATCACCTGTTCGATGATCGCCTGGTTCTGGTTGGCGACGCCTCGCCAAACCAGCACATTGGCGTGGCCTGCATGGGCAATGCCATTCACCACCACCACCGCCAGAACCGGAATCCAGGCCATCGCCAAGCCACGACCATAGGGCACGGCACGGTCAACACAGAGACCCAGCAGCAAGGCGCAGGCGGCCAGCGGCTCGAAGTCGTAATAGGTCTGCTCATTTTGGATCAGAAACGTCGGCAGCAGCATCGCTCCGGCCCAAGCCACGGCGAACAGACCCCAAGGGCGCGCCCACAGACCCAAACCCACCGTTGCCGCCATCAGAGCGCCACCCAGCACGGCAAAGCCGATTTGAAAGCCATGTTGCAGGGACGGGGACAGACCAAGGAGGGATGACACATCCCCCTGCCCGGTGACCACCGGATCGCTGAACGACAGATTCAGCAGGGTTCCGATAAAACTCTCGGTAAGATGCAGGATCCGGCTCAAATCAATATGCAGGGCATAGGCCGGATAGCTGACGCCGTTGCCCAGGCCGGGCAGACCGACCACGCCGACCCGGACGACAAAATAAAGCGCAACCACCCCAACAAACGGCAAAAACCGCACCAACGCCCGCCGCAACCACCGGTCTCCGCCGTCCCTCGCCTGAAATCCGATCAGCACCGCCAGCGCAAACAGAAACATCACGTTGGCGTCACGGGAAAACGTGCTGAGCAGAAAAAACACCAACGCCCCGGCATAGTCCCACCACCGGCCCTCTTGATGGTGGCGCAGGAGAAACAGCAGTGTGGCCAGGCCGTAGGTCAGGGCCCCAATATTGTCGATACAGTTGATATAGCCGACGATGGTGAGCTGAATTCCCGACCCCAAAAACAAAGCCATCCCAAGCCCCCGGGCCAGCGGCGACCCGGTCAGACGCAGCAGGATTCGGTGCAACAGCAACGCGATGACCAGCAGAAACACAAAATTGCGGAGATGGTGGATGAACGGATCGAAGGGCAGGACAAGCTGGGTCCCCATGCTCCAGGCCACCGCCGCCGGCCGCAGGAAGGGACCGAAGGGCGTGAAGATCGCCTTCAGGAAATCACCGTCCGCCGCCAGATACAGCGATCGGGTGATGAAATCCTCGCCGAAAAACCCGCCGCCGAACGCCGAATAGCTGACCGCCAGCAGCAAGACCGCACCAAGCCCCACAAAGACCAGACTTTCCCGCCAGGAATGACTGAGCAGCGGGCAGCGCGACGACGACGCGCAAGACGGCGGGATACTCTCGGTCATGGTCAATCCGGCAGAGGTTTAGGGGAGGTCCGTTCCGTTCCGGGGCACGCCGGTTGAGGCGGCCCCTTCCGCTCCCCTCACGGGGTTTCGGACAACAATTTGCGTTCCGGTGCGCCCGAAGGCAGCTTGTGAGCAATACCCATATGGCAGGTAATGCAGGTAACGCCGCGCTCGACCGCCAGTTGATGCTGACGGGCGGCCAACCCTTCCTGAGCCGTCGCGTTCATCGCGTCGTAGCTATGGCAATTCCGGCACTCGCGGGAATCGGACTCGCGCATCGACTCCCAGACATCCTGGGCCATGGCCAGCCGCTTGGCTTCATACTTGGCCCGCGAGTCGATGGAGCCCTCTAAGTGATGGAAAAACTCATTGGTCACGTAGACTTTCCGGGTCACTTTATGCAGCCATTCGCGCGCCACATGGCAGTCGTAACAGGTTGCCTTAACTCCCGAGACGTTCGTGTAATGCTTGGTCTGCTGCACCTCGGGCAACGTATACTGGGCATGCTCGTGGCACGAAAGGCAAAACGTATCCGTGTTCGACAGTTCGATCGCCCAATGAAACCCGCCCCAAAAGACGATGCCCAGGCCAAAACCATACAACAGAATCGCACCCAGCGAAAAGTGTGCCGAGGGCTTGCTAAAGAGCCGCCAAATGCGCGCCCGGATGCTCGGGGTCTTCATCGCCGGATGTTCAGTCATGACTTCCCCCTGTCGCGTCGGTTCCTCCGTCGGCAAGCCGCACGCCGAACGGTTCCAACACCCGAACCGTTCGGCGCCGACCCCGGCGCCCCTTGCCGACCATCGCACGCTGAGGCGACTTTACAGGGACTTGCCATCAACGCAAAGCCCGAGTTCACCACCGAAGGCCCGCCTCGGTCTCATGCCGCCATCGTCTCTCCGCCGCGCCGCACCCGCTGGGCCGGCAGAATAACCCGGGCGGTGGTCCCGACACCGACGGTGCTCTCCAGAACCAGCACCCCGCCATGAAGTTCGACCAGTTTTTTGGCCAATGGCAACCCCAAACCGACCCCGCCCTGTTTGCGGGCGTGAACCGGTTCAACCTGGCCGAAGGGAGTCATCACCTTGGGCATGTCGTGATCAGCAATGCCGATACCGGTGTCGGCGATGGCAATATGCAGAGTGCCGGACGGCTGAATGGCCACCTCGACCCGAATCGAGCCGCCCTCCCGGGTAAACTTGATGGCGTTCACCACCAGATTGACCAGCACCTGCTTGATCTTGAGTTCGTCGCACCGCAAAACCGGCGGCGGCTCCGGCAGATGGCTGGTCAAGGCCAGTTGTTTGGTCGCGGCGCGATCGCGCACCAGCGCCAGCACCGCCGCGACCAGTGCCCCGACATCGGCATCCCCTTCGGCCAGCACCTGGCGACCGGCTTCGACCACCGACAAATCCAACAGGTCGTTCACGATGCCCAGCAACAGGGTCCCGGCATTGCGGATATTGTTGACGTATTCCACTTGCTTGACGGTCAGTGCGCCAAAAATGCCAAGCCCCAGAGCCTCGGCATAGCCGATCACGCCATTGAGCGGCGTCCGCAGCTCGTGGCTCATGTTCGCCAGGAAATCACTCTTGGCACGACTGGCGGCTTCCGCATGATAGAGCGCCTGCTCCAATTGTTCGGCCACCGCCTTCTGCTCGGTGACGTCGCGCGCCACCGAATAAACCAATTTGTCCTTGGGAAAGGCGTTCCAACTGAACCAGCGATAGCCGCCATCCTTGCGCCGGATGCGGTTCTCGAAGGCCAGCATCGGGCGGTTCTTTGCCAGCGCCCGCAATTCCTCAAACGTCACCTCGACGTCGTCGGGATGAACAAAGTCGATGATCCGGGTAGACAGTAATTCGGCCTCGCCATATCCCAGATTGGCCACCACCGCGGGATTGACCCGCCGGAAATAGCCATCGGTGGTGGAAATGCTGAGCATGTCGATGGACAGATCGAACAACCGGTCGCGCTCTTCCTCGGCATTGCGGCGTTCGGACATCTCGCGCTGAAGCGAATCGTTGGCGCGTTTCAGCGCCCCGATCTGCTGTTCGATCACCACCGCCTGGGACGCCAGTTGTCGGGTCTGAGAAATCTGCCGGAACGCCGCATACAAGGTCATCAGCAGGAACAGGGTCAGCAGCGTCGCCCAACCCACCGCCACCGCGAAAAAATGCCCAAGGGCGTCGTCGCGGCGCATGGAGACCTCCAGCACCAACGGCCACGGGTTCATGATTCGATAGGCGACGATCCGGTCGGTATGATCCACCACCGACGGCGCCTGGACCACATCCAGATTGGCGCGGGGCAAAAACTTGCGGAACAGCGGCTGATCGGCCACCGAGCGGCCGATCTGGGTGAAATCAAACGGAAACACCGAGGCCACCTGGCCGTTCTGGTGCAGCAACACCTCGAGCTTGTGCGGCCCTGCGTCGATGGATGAGAACAGTTTGGCGATATAGCGCAGGTCCATGGAGGCGACAACCACCGCCAGCAGATTGCCTTTATCATCGCGCACGGGCCGCGAAATCGGCATCAGCCAGGAATTGTCAACCCGAGACCGGATCGGCGCGCCGATAAACAACTCACCTTCACCGGCACCACCGTCCGGTGCCACCGCCCGATGGGCGGTGAAATAGGCGCGATCGGAAACGTCGATCCCCACCGACAGGCGCTCCTGCCGGGATTCGGCAATGATGATGCCACGCGGGTTGGCCACCAACAGCGCCCGGGTCGCCGGCAGATCATGGTCCATGGTGAACAGAAATTCGCTAAGGTTACGCTCGCTCACCCCCCCGGTTCGAATCCGCTCGCCAATCGCCCGCATCAGGCTTTCCAGGCTGGAAATGGCCAGTTTGATGTTCTGCTCCGACGCTGCAATGTCGCTTTCGACTCTACGCTCGGCATCCTTAATATACAGATTATACTCGGAATAGGCGGCAAAACCCGACAACCCGATCAAGACCAGCAGCACCGCCGCCACCGCAAAGGCGATGGACCGAACGATCTGCTCGCCCTGTTTGACCGCGGACTCGCCCTCCCCGGCCACCGAAGGTGGACGGGCCAAGGCGCTGTCCTCGCGTCGTGACCGGATCGTACCCATGCAACACCAGGTGGAGCGAGCGCCGAGGCCCTCCGCGACCCCGTAACATTCCCGATTTGCCGTCGGAGAATCAATTCAAATCCGCGGCTCCGGCCGGTTGGGCCCGGGTTGCCGCCGTCGTCAGCGCCGTGGTCACCGCCTGGAGTACGGCAACCCAGTCGCCCGCCTGAGGCTGCCGAAACAGGCGCATGGTCGGGTACCAGGGACTATCGCCCCGCTCCAGCAACCAGCGCCAGTCCGGCGCAAACGGCAGCAACAGATAAACCGGCCTCGCCAAAGCGCCCGCCAGATGGGCCACCGCGGTGTCGACGGTCACGACCAGATCCAGGGTCGCGATCACGGCCGCGGTCTCGGCCCAATCGGACAGGGTCGGCCCCAGGTCGTGAAAGGCCCCGCAAGCGGTAAAGGCCTCGCGCTCTGCCGCTGTCAGCTCCTGTTGAAGCGAAAACCAGATGGTGCCCGGAATCTGGCACAGGCTGGCCACAGCCGAGGCCGTCAGCGACCGGTTGCGGTCATTCGGATGCTGCGGATTGCCGCGCCACGCCAGCCCGACCCGCACCCCGGGGCCGTCCGCCGCTGCCGAATCGCGCCGGGCCGCAATCCGGACCGGATCGGGAACAAGATACGGCACCGTCCCGGGAATGGTCTCGAGCATGGTCCCGAACACCCGCGGCAGGCTGAGCAACGGCACCTGACAGCCAAACGCCGGCAGATGCCGGCGGTCCGAAACCACCGCATCGACGCCGGCCACGGTTCCCAGCAGGGGCGCAAGGCTGGGCGGACAGAGCACCACCACCCGCGCGCACCGCGCCCTGACCATCGGCGCGTAGCGGATGAACTGGAGGCTGTCACCGAACCCTTGCTCATGATGCAGCAAGACGGTTTCGCCGGGGCGATCCGAGCCATCCCACAGGGGTTCCGCCAGACCGTGGGGTTGAACCCCCTTCTTGCGCCATCGCCCCTCATAGCACTCCCAGCCGCGAGCGAAGTCGCCGACCAGCAAACGTGCGAAGGCTTCGTTCCAGCGCGCTTCGGCGCATTCCGGCGCCAGCCGCACCGCCTGTTCGAAACAGTCGAGGGCCGGTTGGACCAGACCCAGGGCCTGAAGCGCCAGTCCCAAACCGGACAGCGTCCGAGGCTGGCCGGGCGCCACCGCCAGCGCCCGTCGATATTGGACGATGGCCTCCTCGGGTTGGCCCTGGTCGTAAAGCACCGTTCCCAGATTGGTCAGCGCCTCATGGGAATCCGGCGTTCGCGCCAGCACCCGCCGGTAACACCCGGCAGCCTGATCCCACCGTCCCGAAGCATGGAGCGCCGCTCCCAGATTGATCAGCACCACGGCGGATTCGGGAGCCAGCGCCAGGGCCCGCTCCAGGCAAGCGACCGCCTCCGGCCCTTCGCCCAGCTCCCGTAATCCATTGCCAAGATTCGAGAGTGCCACCACCGAGCCCGGCTGGAGCGCCAGCGCCCGCCGGTAACAGGCGACAGCCTCGCCCCAGCGATCCTGCGCCTGAAGCACCACGCCGAGATTGCAGAGCGCCTCCGCCGAGTTGGGCCGGAGGCAAAGCGCCCGCTCCAGGCACTGCAAAGCTTCGTCATCCCGGCCCTGGTCATGGAGCACGCTGCCCAGATTGGACAGCACCACCGGAGCGTCCGGTTGGATCGACAGCGCCCGCTGATAACAGTCGGTCGCCGCTTGAAGCCGACCCTGGCTGCGGTACGCGATCCCCAGATTGGACAAAGCATCCGGATAGTTGGGCCTGATCGCCAGGGCTTGCTGATAACAGCCGATGGCCTCGTCAACCCGCCCCTGGTCCATCAACGCAATTCCCAAATTGGACAACGCCTCGGGATAGTCGGGCCGCAACGCCAGTGCCTGTCGCTGACAGGCCGCCGCGTCTTCCCGTTGGCCCAGATCCCGCAG
This sequence comes from uncultured Rhodospirillales bacterium, assembly GCA_903927615.1. Classification (GTDB taxonomy): domain Bacteria; phylum Pseudomonadota; class Alphaproteobacteria; order Azospirillales; family Azospirillaceae; genus BOG-933. The sequence continues at coordinate 39,302 of CAIYNU010000092.1, forward strand.
CGCGACCCCCAGATTGCTGAGCGCCTCGGGATAGTCGGGCCGCAACGCCAGCGCCCGTTGATAGCCCGCCACCGCGTCCTCAAGCCGGCCCAGGTGCTGGAACAGGATGGCCAGGTTGGCATGGGCCTCGGGATACGCGGGTTTTGCCCGCAGCGCGCGCTGATAGCAGTCGGCGGCTTCCCCGGTCTGGCCCTGATCCATCAAGGCATTGCCGAGATTGCACAAGACCTCCGGACTGTCGGGACGAACCCGCAACGCTTCCCGGTAGCGGGCGATGGCCTGCCCGGTTCGCCCCAGGGCCTGGAGCGCGTTGCCAAGGTTGGACAGCGCTTCCGGATAGTCCGGCTTCAATCGCAGAGCCTGTTGATAACACGCCACCGCCTCGCCCAGCCGCCCCAATCCGTGGAGCGCCAGCCCCAGGTCGCCATGAAAACAGGCGACATCCCCCCTCACCGTGATCGCCTGCCCGATCAGCGCCACCGCCGTTTCCGGGTGACCATCGGCCAGGGCCGCCACACCCAACAGGTGGAGACTTTCGGCATGTCCCGGATCCCGGGCCAACACCTCCCGATACAACCGCCCGGCGTCACCCAGCCGCCCGGCCCGATGATGTTCCAGCGCCTCCGCATAGAGCCCGGCCACCGCCGCCCTGCCCCGCTGCCTGGCCGTGGGCCGACGTTCGGTCCGGTTCATAGCGCCCGCTGGTCCTCCGAGACTGACTCCAAACTGTGTACCGCCATTGTGGCATGTTGCAGGCGCCGTTGTCATGACTTCGGACTCGCCCACCGGACCTTGAACGGGGCCGAGGCGACTGGACCGACGGTAACGATAGCCAACCTGCTCAAAAATCGGGCTTGATCGGGTGGCGCGAGTAACGCTACAAATAGGTAGCGTCGCGAGACGTGGAACCGAAGCCCGGGCAGGAAGCTGCTCCGGGCTTTTTTTATGGCCACACGAGACCATCGTTCCCACCGCCGGCCAGTCCACCTGGAAACGCGCGGTGGTGATCGAGTGCCTGTCAAGGGCTGCTTGATGATCGTGCCGACCGTCCGAGCGTCGGCGTCTGACCCCATACCCCCATCACCTTTTTGAACCGGACTCCTGCGGTGTCGCCGCAGCGGAGGGAGAATAGCCATGTCTTCAGCTTCTTCAAACAATACCAATGCGCGCTACAACCCCGAAGAGCCGCGCGACGGCCGCGGCCGCTGGACCACCGGCGGCTCGTCCTGGCGGGACAACCCGGTGCGCC
>CAIYNU010000093.1 GCA_903927615.1 uncultured Rhodospirillales bacterium
GCTGAACAACTGCTCAGACCGCCGATCTTCCCCACGCATCCCAGGCCGCCATCATCTTCGGTTCTCTCTATGCGCCGAATTATACGCACTGAATGCTCATTATACAACCGTATTCTTTGGCGTTTTTCCGCAGCCTGCTAGGCCGGCAGCGTGACGAAGACATCGTCCGGGAACGTTACCCCGATGGCCGGCTGTTGGCGGTTGCCGGTCAGGTCCGAGACCAGATGGACCAGGGTGTCCGCCAGATGGTTCATGCTGATCCGGCCGGTGTGCTCGCGATCGGCGCCGCCGCGCAGGGCGTGCAGCAGCGCCCAGGTGAACACCCCATGCCCCAGTTCGGCCCGCTCCACCGAGATCTGGTCGGCCGAAGACGACGTCACCACCGAGACGTTGGTCATGGCCAGGGCGGCATGCACCGCCCGGGCATCCCGGACCAGCGGCCCGCCGACCGCCGTCGCCGCCCCGGCGTGACAGGTGTCCAGCAGCAGCAGCACCCGCCCCAGCGTCCCCAGTTGCGCCACTTCTTCGCGCAACTCGTCGCCGGACAGCGCCGTGGCCCGAATCCGGGTCTTTGTGCTGGTGTCGACCTGATAGGGCAGCAGGTAGAATTTATCGTCCACCAGACCGCCATGCCCCGCCACCAGCACCACCGCCACGTCCTTGCCCTCGCCCCGGCCCATGACCTCCCGGAGGGTTTTCAGGGTCTGGAGGATGCCGGTTTTGGTGGCGTCCCGGTTGAGCAGCAGATACCGGACAACCTCGGCATAGAGGCTGCCTTGGGAGCTGTCGTCCAGGACATTGAGCACCTCCCAGGCGTCCCGGGCGGCATAGGTCAGGCGCAGATGGTCGGCGTCGGGGCCGTAATCGTCGATTCCCACCGTCAGCACATGCAGCCGCGCCCCGGGCCGGGTCCCGGTGCGCCGCCGCACCGCACCCCGGGCCCGCTCCAGTTCCACCAGGCCGAGCGCCCGGACGGTGTCCAGTTCCTGGAGCACCCGCGACAGCACCGCCGGCCGGTACAAGTGGGAAATCTCCGAGACCGGCACCAACTCGCCCGCCTCATCCCACCCGCGGTTGACATGCCAGCCCAGCACCGAGCGCGCCTCCGGCGTCGCCCCATAAAACCCCTCGGGGGTCCACGCCACCCAGTTCCGGCGGTCCCCCAGCGGCTTGAAGGCCAACAACTCCTGTCCGTCGTTCATCCGGTGCCAGCGAATCGTGCCGTCGCCATAGGCCGCCACCACCAGCCGGCCATCCCCAGTGATGTTGACCGCCCAAACCACAGAGGGGACCGGTTGGCGCCACAGCCGCTGACCCGCGGCGTCGAATGCCCACAACCCCCACTCGCTCCCCAGCACGAAGCGATCCCCGGCCGGATGCACCGCCAGACTGCGCGACATTTCGTTGGGCGCCAGCGGCAGCGGCCGGCCGTCGAGCCGGGGCTGTTGAGCGTCGATCCAATCGGTCAGGGCCAGCCCATCCTGTTTCGGCCGGGCAGTGAGGGCGTCGGCGGGCGGGTCCAGGCCCAAGCGGAGTGCCCGCCCGTCGAATCGGGCCGGCGTGTGCCCCCCCGGTTCATAGCCGAACGCCACCATGCTGCCGTCCGCCGACAGCCCGAGCGTCGCCCGCTGCCCCCGGAAATCGGCCTGGGCCGTCGCCCGGGTCCAAACCCTGGTGCCGTCGGGGCCGAGCCGGATCAGGATGGGATCCTGCGTCGCGACCAGCAGCCCGCCTTCCGGCAAGGGCACCAGGGTCATGATGGCGTCACCGCTCCCTGGCAGCACCCGCCGCTCACCCCGCCCCGCCCCGGCCCACGCCACCACCAGCGTCTCGCCATCGGCCCCATACCACCCGGCGGCAAACAGGGTCCGGCCGTCCGCCGACCAGGCAATGGTTGCAAGATTGCCGGTGGCGATCCCGGCGGTGTCGGGTCCCGGCCGTACCGCCAGCGTATGGCCGTCGACAATCTCCACCGCGGGGCAATCCTCAAACCCCACCGCCAACCGGTCCCCGTCGGGGCTGAAGGCCAGACCAAACGGCCGTCGGCCACCGGTTGTCTCCGCCACCGTCACCCGGTGGAACGCCCGGTCATAGAGCCGCAGGCAGCCATCATAGCTGGTGGTGGCCAGCCGGCCATCGCGGGCAAAGGCGACACCGTAACTATCGCCACCATAGTCGGGATCGCGCGCCCGTTCGGCCCACCCGTCCCTCCGGTCGTAGAAGCGCAAACCGTTGGCCCCGCCGAGCGCCACCGCCAGCATATGGCCGTCGGGCGAAAAGGCCAGGTGATGCACCACATCGGGCAAGCCGACGATTTGCGCCGTCATACGACCGTCACGGTCGAACAGAGAGACGCTGATCCCCCGTTGCTCGGTCCCGGTCCATCCCCCTGCCGCGATGACGTCCCCCGCCGGACTGATGGCCACCGCGTAAATCATGCCGACCTCGCCCGGTCCCCGCGGCCCCCGGATGGTCCGCAGCAGGCGGCCGTCGGCCAGGGACCACAGCCGCACCGTGCGGTCGTGGGAGCCGGTGACCGCCACCAAGCCCGCGGCGTCCACGTCGGCGCTTCTGATCGGGGCGGTGTGCAGGCCGGGATCGATCACCAGCACCGGGCGGTCATAGAGGCCGTCGTCGGCCCGGGCCGGCGGCACCGGCGGCAGGGGCGTCACCGGGACGGGATGGCGTCGAAGGCCGACCAGCGGGCGGATTCCAGGCTGTTGGCGATGGTTTCCCGGCGCAGGTGATCGTCGGCGCGGAAATTCTCGTAAAGGGTTCTCACCGCCGCGACCAGCGGTCCGACCAGCTTGTCCGCCGCGTCCGAGACCCAGGACCGCACCCCTGGTGCCGCCGGCCGCGCCGGTTTGGCCAGGCGTTCCAGGGCCTGCCGGAACCCGGCGCCCCGGTTCAGGCGGTCGATCAGGTCGGCCAGGCTGTCGGGGGTGCCGTTGGTGGTCCTGATCACCAACTGGAGCCCGGCAATCACGCCGTTGAACTCCGCCCTGCCCTGGTCATAAAGGCGCGCGCCCTCGGCGATGGCGGCGGCCTCGCCCCGAGCCTTGAGCGCCGCCACGGCGGCTTCCGCCCGTTCCCGTTCGGTGGTCAAAGTCGCCACCGCGTCTTGCCAGGTTATCTCCCGCTCCACCACCATGCTGCCCTCCCAACGCCGTGCAATCCGGACATGCATACACTCGTAATCAAGCGAGTCAGCGCCGGACCGATGATCGGTGGTAGCTTAATCGGCATGGCCGGGCAACGCCATACCTCAGTCCTGGACCCAAACACGCGGGTCTGCCCGCCCGCCGCTGGCTCCGCCATCCCCAGACCGAGGTCGGGCTCTATGTTTGCTCAACCGGTTATCCGGCATGGTGTTCAGTCAGCCCGCCAACGCCGCCGAACTGCCGCATCGCCACTCGGATCCCTTGACCCGGTGGAGAAAGAGAGTATCATTATATGCTCAATGCGGCAACGCCGGGGCTGCGGGGAATGCGGTCATCGCGTCCGTTGCCGGGGGATCCCGGCAAAGCGGCGGGTTGGGTGAGATTTGCTTGAAACCAGGCCTTATCGTCAGGACAATAACCAATGCCCATCCCAGACCTGACTCCGGATGAGGAGCCTACCGCCGCAGGTCCCCGGTCTCCCAGCCTGGCCGGTGACTGGCCCTGGGACGTCATCGGCGGCGCCCAAGCCCCCCCGCCAAGCCATGGTGATCATCAGCCAAGAGTCGTGAATGAACAGGATATTTCCGAATTCATGGTCTCCCAGCAACCCCTGCTGAATGCCATTCCGATCATTTCGGCGATTATTGATACCCAGGGGACAATCTTACTGGTCAATGAGGCGTGGCGGTATTTTTGGAACCAAACGGATGGCGCTGCTGATACCCGTTGTGGCGCAAATTATCTGGTTGCGGCTGAAAGTCTGGCCCGCGTTACCGGACCATTCTTGGTTGATCTGAGGGGCGTCCTCGCCGGCTCCCACGCCCACGCGGGTTACGACTACCCCATCACCGTCGACGGTCATAAGCGGTGGTACCGGTGCCAGGCGGCGCCACTGTCCCGGGATAGCCGGAGGCAGCCGTCGGGCGCGTTGATTACCCATGTGGACATCACCAAAGCGAAAGAAACCGAAGCCCTGGCCTTACAATCCGAAGGGCAGCTCGATTTTCTATTGAACAACATCCCCGACCTGATCTGGCAGAAAGATGTCGAGGGTCGATACACCTTTTGTAATAAAAAATTCGGTGATTTTGTGGGCACCCCGCCATCAAATATTATTGGAAAGACAGACTACGATTTATTTGACCATGACCTGGCCACTTTTTTTCGAGACCATGACCAGAAGGCCGCGGCAGCCGATCAGCCCACGTCAAATGAGGAATGGGTGACCTTTGCCCATGACGGCCGGCGGATCTTGTCGGAAACGATCAAAACCGCGGTCTACGACTCCGATGGTACGCTGGTGGGGATCCTGGGAATCGGTCACGACATTACCAAAATCCGGGCGGCCGAGCAGGCCGCACAGCAGGCCAACCGGTCCAAAAGCACCTTCGTGTCCAACATCAGCCACGAAATCCGAACGCCGATGAACGTCATCATCGGCTTCACCGACAGCCTGCGCCGGACCCTCCGGAATCCGGCCAATCTTGAAAAGCTCGAGAAAATCGATCAGGCGGCCGATCACCTGCTCCAGATCATCAATGATATCCTGGACATCTCCAAGATCGAGGTGGGCAAGATGCAGATCGAGCCCCGGCCGTTCAGTCTGAGAACCATGATGGCAAACGTCATGTCCCAGGTGACGGCCCAGGCCGACCGCAAGGGTTTGCAGGTCGACATGGAGATCGGCCCGGAGATTCCCGACCGGCTGCTGGGTGACGCCCTACGCCTCAGCCAATGCCTGATCAATTACGGCACCAATGCCGTGAAATTTACATTCAGGGGGGGGATTACGGTTCGCGTGGGACTGGAGCAAAAAATTGGCAGCGGGTTTCTGACCCGCTTTGAGGTGAACGATACCGGTATCGGGATCGATCCGGCGGTGGTGCCGCGCCTGTTTTCGACCTTCGAGCAGGCTGACCCGACCATCACCCGGCGCTTTGGCGGAACCGGGCTGGGTCTGGCGCTGACCCGGGAGCTTTCGACCCTGATGGGGGGTGGCGTCGGCGTGACCAGCACGCCGGGACAGGGGAGCGTGTTCTGGTTCACCGCCCTGGTCCAACCGGCGCCCGACAACGCCGATGCGACGATCACCGGCCCGACTTCCGGTCCGGCCGCGGATTTCGGCGGGGTCCGGGTGTTGGTGGCCGAGGACGTGGCGTTGAACCGCTGCGTCCTGCGGGACATGCTCGACCATTTCGGCGTCACCGCCGACATGGCGGAAAACGGCGCGGCGGCCGTGACCATGGCCGCCGCCCTGGCCTATGACTTGATTTTGATGGACATGCAAATGCCGGTGCTGGACGGTTTATCGGCATCCATAGCCATCCGGAAGTTGCCGGGCCATGCCCGGACCCCGATCATCGCCCTCACCGCCAACGCCTCCAACGAAGACCGCAACCGCTGCCAGGCGTCGGGGATGGATGATTTCGTCGGCAAGCCGGTCCACGCCGACCTGCTGCGGGCCGTGATGTCCAAATGGCTGAACAAGACCCGCCCCGCCCGATCCGACGCCATCCCCCTCCATCCGCCCGAAACGCCGGCCCCAGACCCGGCGTCGGAATCGGCATCGGGCCCGCCGAGTCTTCGGAATGAGCATGGTCCTTTTGACCTGCAAGACGTGCTCCAACGCCTGAACGGCAACCACCGGCTCGCCCGGCGCCTGTTCAGGAGCTTCGGCGAGACCTTCGCCCGAGCCGGTGAGGACCTGAAGCGCCTGGTCAACCTGGACACGTTGGCGAAAGCGGACGATCTGGTCCATTCCCTGAAGGGCACCGCCGGGCAACTGGCAGCCCACCCCTTGCTCGCGGTCCTCGAAGACCTGGAATCGGCTTTACAGGACATGCCGGCACGCCTGCACGCGGCGACCGGGGCGCTGACAACCGCCCTGGCCGACGCGGGCCGCTTGGCCGAGGCACCGGAATCCTCCTTCGTGCTGGACTCCTCACTCGTCCCGGACTTCCGGCCGGTTGCAGCATCCGCGCCCCTGGACCAACAGGGTTCCTGACCTCATCGACGATCCGCCCGTTGTTAACCCATCCGGACCTCGGATCGATCTGCTGCTAGTGGGCCACGTCAGCGAAATTGCACGGTAAAAGTCATGGTTTCCAAAGGCCGACGGCCTTTAGAAACCGTTAACCCAGCAATTTTGCTGACACGACACACTAGGGACAGGTGACGATTAGCCAATATCTCGACCCAGGTCGCGCGGCGTCCCGAGGATACGCCCGGCGGCCATTCCGAATGACGGCGATGGCGTCACCCCCGGCCGCAATGGCCGAGAACGGACCATCCCCCTTGGTTTTTGGTCCGCTGAATTGACCCGATACACCCCGCCTCAGGCCATTAAGGGCCGCTACTGCGACAGCCGCCACACCATATCCATCACGCCATCCATGTTGATCATCCGCCGGGGATCGAACCCTCCCGCCGTGTAGGTCGAGACGATCACCTCGTCCAGGCCGGTGCCGCCAACATAGGCCATGGTCCAGTGCGGGAAGCGACGGGCCCGAATCGGTGATAGCTCCATGAGCTCGACATCACGGTGCCGTTTGTCGTTGCATATGACGATGAACCTCTTGGATACCGCGCTTCTGCCGCCCTCCAGAACTTGAAGGAAATGTGTCCCGTCATAAAGTAAGACCCCCGTGATGCCGTCCAGCGCATTGTTGGCGCGAGACCGGTCCAGGATGTCCTCGATGTCGGCATCCCCAACCCCACTCGGCGTGCTGCAATAGATCAGACGAACCAGGAACATGGTGGCCTCCGATTGCGTACCGTGTTGGTTGCACCCCCGATTCTGTGGTCCGGAACCGGTTTCAAGCCGGACTGACCACACCGGAACGTCTCATATCCCCTTATATCCCTTTGACATCTTTTGGTGCGGGCGGGGGGACTCGAACCCCCATGACCTTGCGATCTCCAGATTTTAAGTCTGGTGCGTCTACCGGTTTCGCCACGCCCGCATCGCGCGACTATATTCGCTGGCTTGCCGGACACAAGCCCTTTGGCGCGCCGAACGCCCGGCCGCCCGCCCCTTTTTTTTGGGAGGGGCCGGGGGTTTTTCGGGCATCGGTCACAGGGAATGAACGGACCCGCGGTCGTCCGGGCCGGGCCTCAGGCCGGGCTGACCACCGACGAGTCCACCTTAGGGTGGCCGTAAAGCGACTCGGCACGGTGTTCAAACGCCATGACCATTCGCTTGACCGCCTCGCCGAACAAAACCGAGATGATCTTTTGCAGCATCTTCGACTTGAACTCAAAGTCCACGAAGAAGTCGATCTGGCATCCCCCCGGGACCGCGACAAAAATCCAGTGGTTGTTAAGGTACTGGAACGGACCTTCGGCGTAGGTCACGTCGATCCGGCCCGGCGCCATCAGCACCGTCGAGGTAAACCGTTCGCGGACCATCTTAAAACCGATCATCAGGTCGGCATAGACGATATTACCGACCCGCCGCTTGATGCGCGCGCCCACGCACCAGGGCAGAAATTCGGGATAACGTTCGATATCGGCGACCAGCCGGTACATCTGATCGGCGGTATAAGGCAGAAACTTCTTTTCGGCGTGTGTCGGCATCGAATTTCCCTGGCGTCACCGGTTCTGGCACCACCTGCCGCCGCGCCCCGGGGCCAAGCCGGAGCGGGCGGAACTGAGCTGGTGATGATCCACGCCCGGCGGCGGCCTGTCTAGCTGATAACCTTGCCGTCACGAGCGACCTTTAGTCGCACAAAGTCGTCGCCGGCATGGTAAGACGAGCGGGTTAGGGGCGACGATGAAACCATGTGAAACCCCTTGCCCCGGGCCAACACCGCATAACTGGCGAACTCTTCGGGGGTCACGAAACGATCGACAGCGGCATGTTTGGGCGTCGGTTGAAGATACTGACCAATTGTCAGGAAATCCACGTCCGCCGCGCGCAAATCATCCATCACCTGGCCGATTTCCTCCCGGGTTTCGCCCAGGCCGACCATCAGACCGGACTTGGTGAACACCGTCGGCGCCAGTTCCTTGGCCCTGGCCAGCAACGCCAGAGAGGTATAATAGCGCGCCCCCGGGCGGATCCCCGGATACAGCCGCGGCACGGTTTCGAGATTGTGGTTGAACACGTCCGGGCCGGCGGCGATCACCACATCCAGGGCGCCGGGCTTGCGCATGAAGTCCGGCGTCAACACCTCAATGGTTGTGGCGGGCGACACCTCGCGCAACCTCCGGATGGTGCGGGCGAACTGTTCGGCGCCACCGTCGGGCAGATCGTCCCGGTCCACCGACGTCACCACCACATGCAGCAACCCCAGTTCCGCCGTGGCCTCGGCCACATGCTCGGGCTCGTCGGGATCGACGCCGTCAGGCCGGCCGGTGGCCACGTTGCAGAAGGCACAAGCCCGGGTACAGATCGCACCCAGGATCATAAAGGTGGCGTGCCGATGCTTCCAACACTCGCCGATATTAGGGCACGACGCTTCTTCGCAAACCGTATGGAGCTTCAGGCCACGCATCAGCTTGAGCGTGTCCTGATACTCGCGCGATACCGGGGCTTTGACGCGAATCCAGGCCGGCTTACGCGCCACCGGATTGTCCGCCCGGTTGACCTTTTCCGGATGCCGAACCCGAAGTGCCGGATCCGTGGTGGGCATGACGTGACTCCCAAAAACCGGGGGGACCAGGGGCACCGCCCCTGGCCTTCCGTTCAAATATGAATGGCCCGCCCGTAGGCCGCAAGCACCGACTCGTGCATCATCTCGGACAGGGTCGGATGCGGGAACACCGTGTGCATCAGTTCGGCCTCGGTGGTCTCCAGCGTCCGGGCGACGGTATAGCCCTGGATCATCTCGGTCACCTCGGCCCCGATCATGTGCGCCCCCAGCAACTCACCGGTTGCGGCATCGAACACGGTCTTGACCAACCCCTCCGGTTCGCCCAGAGCGATGGCCTTGCCGTTGCCCATGAACGGGAAACGGCCGACCTTGACCTGATAGCCGGCGGCCTTGGCCCGCGCCTCGCTGAGGCCGACGCTGGCCACCTGGGGGTGAGAGTAGGTGCAGCCCGGAATGTTGCGGGCCTCCAGGGGATGAACATCGGGGACGCCGGCAATGCGCTCGACGCAAATCACCCCCTCGTGGCTGGCCTTGTGGGCAAGCCAGGGCGGGCCGGCGACATCGCCGATGGCGTACAGGCCGGGCTCGTCGGTTTCCAGCCACGGGCTGACCAGGATATGGCCGCGGTCGACCCGAACCTTGGTGGTCTCGAGGCCGAGTTTCTCGACATTGCCGGTGATGCCCAACGCCAGGATCACCCGGTCCACGGTCACGGTTTCCCGGGTGTCCCGAATATCCAGTGTTGCCGACACGCTGTCGGCCCCGGCCACCAGCGGCCCGACCCGGGCGCCGGTGACGATCCGCATGCCCTGCTTTTCGAAGGCCTTGCGCGCCAGCGCCGAGATTTCCTCGTCTTCGTAGGGCAGGATGCGATCCACCACCTCGGCCACCATCACCTGGCTGCCCATGGCGTTGTAGAAGCTGGCGAATTCAATCCCGATGGCCCCCGAACCGATCACCAGCAGCGACTTCGGCAGCGCCTGGGGCACCATCGCTTCTTTGTAGGTCCAGATCAGCCGGCCGTCGGGCTCGAGTCCGGGCAGGGTGCGGGCCCGGGCGCCGGTGGCCAGAATGATGTGGGGGGCGGTCAGCACCGCCACTTCAAACCCGCCCGCCTCCACCAGCAGCCGGCCCGGCCCCAACAACCTGCCATGGCCGTCGATCACCTCGACCTTGTTCTTTTTGAGCAGATGCTTGACGCCGCCGGCCAATTGCTGGGCGACCTGACGCGAGCGTTTCACCACCTTGGTGATATCGACGCCGGTCCGCTCGGCGGACAGGCCGTAGACGTCAAGATGCTGAAGCAGGCGGTTGATCTCTGCCGAGCGCAACAACGCCTTGGTTGGGATGCAGCCCCAGTTGAGGCAGATGCCGCCCAGATGCTCGCGTTCCACCAGCGCGGTCTTCAGCCCAAGCTGACTCGCCCGGATCGCCGCCACATAGCCGCCGGGTCCACCGCCGACGACAATGAGATCGAACTGTTTTTCGGCCAAGACCGACCCTCCTCCGTTACACCGCCGTCCCCGCGCCTCACAGCAACATGGTCAGCGGGTCTTCGATCAGTCCCTTGAAGGCGGCGAGGAATTCGGCGCCGACAGCACCATCCACCACCCGATGGTCGGTGGACAGGGTGCAGGACATCATGGTGGCAATGGCCAGCGCGCCGTCCCGAACCACCGGCCGCTGTTCGCCGGCCCCCACCGCCAGCAGGCAGGCCTGGGGCGGATTGATGATCGCCGCGAACTCCCGGACACCGAACATGCCCAGATTGGAGAGGGTGATGGTCCCGCCCTGGAACTCCTCGGGCTTCAGCTTGCCGTCCCGGGCCCGGGCCGCCAGTTCCTTGACCTCTGCCGAGATCACCGCCAGGCCCTTGGTGTCGGCCGCCTTGACGATGGGCGTGATCAGGCCGGTCGGCGTGGCCACCGCCACCGAGACATCCACCTGCTGATAGAGCAGCACCGCCTCGTCGGTCCAGGCCGCGTTGGCCGCCGGCACCTTGCGCAGCGCCAACGCCACCGCCCGCACCACGAAGTCGTTGACCGACAGCTTGTGGCCGCCGGCCTTGGCGTTCAACTCGGCCCGAACCTTCAGCAGCGTATCCAGGGCGCAATCGACGGTCAGGTAAAAGTGAGGAATGGTCTGCTTGGCCTCGGTCAGACGGCGCGCGATCACCTTGCGCATGCCGCTGTTCGCCACCGCCCGGTACTTCAGTCCGACCTGATCCGACCAGGCCCGGGCATCGGGACCGGCGGACGGCCGGGCCGGAGCGGGTGTCGGAGCCGGAGCGGCTGCGGCCGGAGGCGCGGGCGTCGCAGCCGCTGCCGCCGGAGCCGCGGCCACCGCCGGTCCCCGCGCCAAGGCTGAAACCACATCGACCTTGACGATCCGTCCGCCGGGACCACTGCCGCCGACGGTGGCAAGATCAAGGCCGGACTGGGCCGCGATCCGTCGGGCCAGCGGGCTGGCCACCACCCGGTGACCCGACCCCGGGACGGCGACGGCGACCGGCGCGGACGGAACCGCCGCCGCCGCCGGCGTGACTGATGTGACCGGTCCGGCGGGAGCAGGAGCGGGAGCGGTGCGGCTTTCGCCTTCGGCCCGCAGCACGGCGATCGGGGTATTGACCTTGACCGCCTGGCTGCCCGCCGCCACCAGGATGGTCTCGAGCACCCCCTCGTCGACCGCTTCGACTTCCATGGTCGCCTTATCGGTCTCGATTTCGCAGATCGGCTCGCCGGCCTTGACCGCGTCGCCGGGCTGTTTGAGCCAGCGGGCGAGGTTGCCCTCGGTCATGGTCGGCGACAGCGCCGGCATCAGAATGTTGATCGGCATGACGTGCGTTCCCATTCCCTGGGAGCGCGGGCCGGTGGCCCGCCTGCGGCTCGAACCGCCGCGCCCCCTGTTTCGGTCTAACGGCGGTAGCAGACCGACTTGGCCGCCTTGATGATGGACTCGGCCTGGGGCAGAGCCAGTTGCTCCAGATTGGCGGCGTAGGGCAGCGGGACGTCGCTGCCATGCACCCGCACCACCGGGGCGTCCAGTTCGTCGAAAGCCCGTTCCATCACCAGTGCCGCAATCTCCGCGCCGATGCCGGCGTAGGGCCAGCCCTCCTCCACCGTGACCAGGCGGTTGGTCTTGTGGATCGACGCCACGATGGCGTCGCCGTCCAACGGCCGCAGGGAGCGCAGATTGATCACCTCCGCCTCGATGCCCTCGGCCGCCAGCTTTTCGGCCGCCGCCAGCGCGAGGCCGACCATCCGGGAGAACGCCACGATGGTCACGTCCCGGCCCGGGCGCTCGATCCGCGCCCGGCCGATGGGGAGAACGAATTCGGGATCGTCGGGCACCGCGAAGGACTGGCCGTAGAGGATTTCGTGCTCCAGGAACACCACCGGGTTCGGATCGCGGATCGCCGCCTTCAGCAGCCCCTTGGCGTCGGCCGCCGACCAGGGCGCCAGCACCTTGAGCCCGGGGCAGTGGGCGTACCAGCTTGCGTAACATTGCGAATGCTGCGCCGCCACCCGGGACGCCGCACCGTTGGGGCCGCGGAACACGATGGGACAGCCCATCTGGCCACCCGACATGTACAGGGTCTTGGCCGCCGAATTGATGACGTGGTCGATGGCCTGCATGGAGAAGTTGAAGGTCATGAATTCGACGATGGGCTTCAGACCGCCGAACGCCGCACCGACCCCAAGGCCGGCAAAACCATGCTCGGTAATCGGCGTGTCGATCACCCGCGACGAGCCGAATTCCTGAAGCAAACCTTGCGTCACCTTGTAGGCGCCCTGGTACTCGGCCACCTCCTCGCCCATCACGAACACGGTGGGATCGCGACGCATCTCCTCGGCCATGGCGTCGCGCAAAGCCTCGCGCACCGTCTTGCGGCTGGTCCGGGTATAAAAGCGCGCCTCGTCATCGACCGGCACCGGCACCGAAGCCGGGGTCAGGGCCGCCGCCGGAGCCACAGCGACTGCCGGAGCCGGAGCCGGAGCCGGAGCCGGAGCCGGAGCCGAGGGCGCGGCCTCCGTGGCCGCGGCCGGACTCTCGCCTTCGCGCAACAGCACCGCCACCGGGGTATTGACCGCCACACCCTCGGTTCCGGCGGCAATCAGCACCCGGCCGAGCCGGCCGTCGTCCACGGCCTCGACCTCCATGGTCGCCTTGTCGGTTTCGATCTCGAACAGGGCCTCACCGGCCCGAACCGCATCGCCCTCGTGCTTCAACCACCGGGCCAGCTTGCCCTCGGTCATGGTCGGCGACAGCGCGGGCATCAAAATCTTGATCGGCATACCCAATTCCTCCGGCCCCGAGCACCCTTCCCGGGAAAAACAGTCCCCTGATCTCCGCATCGGCGATAAGCCGTCTGGTCACGGCGGCGTCAGGCTTCAACCAACACGTCGGTCCACAGTTCTGCGGCATCCGGCTCCGGACTTTGCTGGGCAAACTCAGCGGCGTCCGCGACAATGGCCTTGACCTCCCGATCCACCGCCTTCAGCGCGTCCTCGTTGGCCAGACCGCGATCCAGCAACAGTTTGCGGAAATTATCGATGGGATCGGCTTCGGACTTGACCTTGGCCACTTCTTCCTTGGAGCGGTACTTGGCCGGGTCGGACATGGAGTGGCCGCGATATCGATAGGTCTGCATCTCCAGGATCGCCGGCCCCTCGCCGGCGCGCACCCGGGCGCCCCACTCCGCCGCCGCCGCCTTGACCGCCAGCACATCCATGCCATTGACCTGGACACCGGGAATGCCATAGGCCAGACCGCGCTGATAAAGCTCGCCGGCCGCCGCCCGGGCCTGGGCGGTGCCCATGGCGTACTTGTTGTTCTCGAGAATATAAAGACAAGGCAGCTTCCACAGCGCCGCCATATTGAAGGATTCGTAAACCTGGCCTTGATTGATGGCGCCGTCACCGAAATAGGTCGCCGAGATCCGGCCGTCGTTCTTGTATTTGTGAGCAAAGGCCAGACCGGTCCCGATCGGCACCTGGGCCCCGACGATGCCATGGCCGCCGTAAAACGCCTTTTCCCGGCTGAACATATGCATCGAGCCGCCCTTGCCCTTGGAATAACCGCCGCGCCGGCCGGTCAGCTCGGCCATCACGCCCTTGCCGTCCATGCCGCAGGCGATCATGTGGCCGTGGTCGCGGTAGCTGGTAATGACGGAATCCCCCGGCTTCAGCACCGCCTGCACCCCCACCACCACCGCTTCCTGGCCGATATACAGATGGCAAAAGCCGCCGATCAGGCCCATGCCATACATCTGACCGGCCTTTTCTTCGAAACGGCGGATCAGCAGCATGTCGCGGTAGTAGCCCAACATCTCCGCCGGCGACGCGTTCCCGCCGGTGACCTCGGCGGATGCCGCGCGGGTTTCTTGGACGTGGCCAAAGTGCCCCTCCCCTTTGCTGTTCCGGCTCGACGGGTGCGTTCTTGAACATTGGCGCTGGGATTCCAGGAGGCCAGGGTCCCCGATGCCAAATCTTCGTCCCCAGTCCTCGCCCCCCAACCGGACCCAAGGTGTACCGCCGGTTGGACACACTTTCAAGCGGACTGAGCGGTCATTTTAGCCGAGACCATACCGACATTTGCCCATCGCATGGTTAACCATCATTTATGCTGCGCCACAGCAAAATCAGGTCCAGTCGATTCTTGCGTCCGGCCCGCGAAGATTTTTGAATTTGTTGCTGCCCGAGGCCGCTTCAGGGATTGGGAATTGCCCTGACCGTCAATCATGACAGGGCGAGCGGCTGACGACGCCCGAACGTCGCCCTCAGCTTAGGGGTTCCGACACCTCCCCTTGGGAAGTATGGGCCTCCAACGCTGCGAGCAGAATCCGCCAATCAATGGGTTTCGGCACCCAGTCGTTGATACCGGCGGCCAGGTAGCGATCGCGATGCTCGACCATCGCATCGGCGGTCAAGGCGATGATGGGCAACCCGTTTTTCGGGGGCGGCAGGGCGCGGACCATTCGGGTTGCTTCCTCACCGTCCATTTCCGGCATCTGCAGATCCATCAACACCGCATCGAAATCGCCGGCCACGATCGCCGCCACCGCAAGACGGCCATTCTCGGCGATTTCAACGCTGTGGCCGAACTTCTGAAGCATCGTCCGCACCAGCATCTGATTAATGCGGTTGTCTTCCGCCACCAGAATGCGCAAAGGCCGCCGTCCCCCCGACACCAACGCCGGATCCGGCCCGGGGGCCGGCAAGGCGGCGGCCGGGGCGGTGGCGACTCGGAGCGGCAGGGAGAACCAGAACCGCGTGCCCTGCCCGATCCGGCTGTCGACGCCGATCTCGCCGCCCATCAGTTCCACCAGCCGCTTGGTGATGACCAGACCCAATCCGGTTCCCCCGAATCGGCGCGAGGTCGACGCTTCCAGTTGGGAAAACGGTTGGAACAGCCGCGGCAATTGGTCCGACGTGATGCCGATCCCGGTATCCTCGACCTCCACCATCACGGTCAAAGCCGTCTGGTGGCGCGCCTTGACCGACAGACGCAGGTGGACACCGCCCGCCTCGGTGAATTTGACGGCGTTCCCGGTCAGGTTGAACATGACCTGCTTGAAGCGCCCGGGGTCACCGACCACCTGATCCGGCAGGTCGCGGGCCAGGTGCGGGGTCAAGGTCAGTCCCTTGGCGGTGGCGCCACCCTGGAACAGGGCTAGGGTATCGCGAACCACCTGGGAGAGGGCAAACTCGGCTTCCTCCAAGACCACCTTGCCGGCTTCGATTTTGGAGATGTCGAGAATATCGTTGAGGATGGTCAGCAAGGTCCGGGTCGACGCGGTAAGGGTATCAAGATAGCCCGCCTGTTCCGGATTGAGCGGCGTACCGCGCAACAGGTCGGCCATGCCCAGCACACCGGTGATCGGCGTCCGAATTTCGTGACTCATCATCGCCAGAAACGCGCTCTTGGCCAGATTGGCCGCGTCGGCACGCTGTTTTTCCTGGCGGAGTTCGGCGGTTCGGCTGGCCACCAGGACGTCCAGGCGCTGCTGGCTATAATTCAGCGCCTCCACCAGCGTCCCCAGTTCATCGCCGTGGGGATAGTCGATGGGTTGCCGTTCCCCCCGTTCCAACCGGGCCGGCCAATCCTCCACCGACGCAGCGATCCGTCCCAAATTGTCGGACAATTTGGCCTTGACGATGATAAAGAATATAAACCACAAACCAAGGGTCATCGCCGTGGAATTACATAATACGGTTATCGCACTATACTTTATCTTGTTAATGACGACCGAGCAATCCGAGTAAATTATCAAACGGCCAAGCGGGATGAGATTAGAAGTTGTTGATTTCATCTGCAACGGAAAGTCATATTCGCGATGGCCGGCGACCGGCCGCACCGTCGGGGAGGCGCCGGACGCGGCCGGCAGAACGCCGGCGGAAGCGAGCGGAACCCCCTTGTTGGTCGTTATTTGCACACCGGTCACCACCGCGGATTGCTTGATCCCCATGACCAGGGACGCCAGCAACGGTCGGTCAACCGCCCACAGGGCATCGGTCACGCCGGGTTCAAAGGACCGGCCGAGGGATTCAATATCGGTGTCGACCGAGTGGCTGACCGCAAAAAACTCGATCAGCAGTTGGATCGCTGTTACACTCACCGCCACCAATAAATACCGGCCGAGGACAGCCCGAAACAATCGACCCGCGAGAGTGGTCCGTCGCATGAGGGGCTCCTGGCGTTAATCGATCGGCGAAAACGGTCGGGCGACGGCTGGGGGCGCAGTGTAACATGGCAATGGCGGCGGCGGTGGCATTGTGACGGTCGAGCGCGTCCGTTCGGTCCCCGGGTGATAGGATGTGGCTGTGATTCCCTTACTTTCCTTGCGCCGGACCGTACCATTGAAGTGTGCTTGGCCGCAACCTCCGGTCCACCGGCGGGAATCCGGCTCGCCGCGTCTGACCGGACGGCTGTTGGCCAATCTGATCGGCGCCACGGTGATCGGCGCCGGCCTGGTCGGTCTGTCCGGGATCGGGACCGCTGTTGCGGAAGACCGGCCGCCGGCACTCCAGCTTTGCTTTGATGACGACCCCAACAACAAGCCCACGCTTTTCGCCCTGCTCGACGGGGTCAGCGCCCGGTTGGCCGTGCGCTTCGACATTGTTCGCGTCCCTTGGGCCCGGTGCCTGTTGGATGTCCAGAGCGGCGACCGGGATGGCGCGATCGGAGCCTCCTATCTTCCCGAACGGGACGCCTTCGGCGTCTTTCCGCGGGACGCCGGGGGACAGCCGGACCCGACGAAACGCCTCAGCACTGAAGGATACTATCTCTATACGGCAAAGGATTCGGATCTTGATTGGAACGGCTCACAGCTCCTGCATTTAACCGGATCGGTGGCGGTCAAGATTAACGCATCGATCATCACCAAACTGAAATCGCTGGGAGCGCCCGTGATCGAAGTCAATTCGGATTGGGCCTCGTTGTTTGAAATGGTGATCGCCAACCACGCCCAGGCAACCGCCATGCTGTCGGATCGCGGCGACCGCATTTTGAACCAAAACTCCGACGTCTCGGACAAAATCCGCAAAATCCCCCTCGCCTTGCAAGAAAAGCCCTATTATCTGATGTTTTCTCATCAATTCCAGAATGCCCATCCGGATTTGACCCGGCAGATGTGGGCCACCATCGAGTCGGTGCGGAATGCGCCGGTGAGCCAGCCGGCCGACGCAAAAACTGTGCCTCAGGGGCGCCCGGATCAGCCGGCAACGTCAGCCCATTAGCGGATCATCAGCGACGTCCGGCGGTCAAAGGTCCGCTCCCGGCTTGGGAAACAGGGCCTCGAAATCCGCCGTCGTCAGAACCGCGGCGGCAAAATCGGCGTTGACCGCCAGCGCGGCGGTCAGGCGTCTGCGGTATTCGGTGCGGGGACTTTCCGTGGCGCCGAATTGGGTCAGATGCTCGGTGACGAATTGGGTATCAAGCAGGGTAAAACCGGCCCGGATCAGGCGCGCCACCAGATGCACCAGGGCGACCTTGCTGGCGTCGGTGACCCGGCTGAACATGCTTTCGCCGAAAAAGGCGCCGCCCAGCGCCACCCCGTAGAGCCCACCGACCAGCCGGTTGCCAAGCCAGGCCTCGACGCTATGGGCATAGCCGTATTCGTGCAGGTCGCAATAGCTGCGCACGATGTCCCGGTTGATCCAGGTGCTGGGACGGACCGTGGCGCAGGCGGTGATGACCCGATCGAAGGCACTGTTGATACGGACCTCGAACACACCCTGGCGGATGGTCCGACGCAGGCGGCGCGGCACATGGAAGCCGTCGAGCGGAAGAACGCCGCGCCGGTCGGGATCGAACCAGTAGAGTTCGTCCGAGGCGGCACTTTCCGCCATCGGAAACAGGCCCTCGGCATAGGCCTGGAGTAGCAACTGGGGGGTCAGATCAACCATGCTTGTCCCCGGCGCCCCCGCCGGTGATCAGCCCCCCGATCGGACCAGCGCCTCGTAATCGGTCATCAAGGTCCGGGTGATGTCGCCCGGGATGTAGCTCAGGTCGTCGATCCGTCCCACCGGCGTCACCTCGGCCGCGGTGCCGGTCAGGAACACCTCCTGAAAACCCGCCAGTTCCTCGGGCAGAATCGCCCGCTCGATCACCTCGAAGCCGCGTCGGCGGGCCAGACCGATCACAGTCTGTCGGGTGATGCCGTCCAGGAAACAGTCGGGAGTCGGGGTATGGATGCAACCGTCCTTGACCAGAAAGATATTCGCGCCGGTCGCTTCGGCAACCCGGCCGCGGTAATCCAGCATCAGGGCGTCCTGACAGCCGCGGTTTTCGGCGGCATGCTTGGACAGCGTGCAGATGATGTAAAGCCCGGCGGCCTTGGCCGAGGTCGGCGCGCAGTCGGGCGACGGCCGCCGCCAGCGCGAGGTTTCCAGCCGGATGCCGGCCATCCGCGCCTCGATGGGGAAATAGCTGCCCCATTCCCAGACCGCGACGGCCAGATGGATGCGGTTGCTTTGGGCCGAAACCCCCATCATCTCGCTGCCGCGCCAGGCCAGCGGCCGGACATAGCCGTCGGGAAAGCCCATGGCGGCCACGGCCTCGCGGGTCGCCTGATCGATCTGTGCCACCGAATAGGGAATCTCGAAACCCAGCGCGGCGGCGGAAGCGACCAACCGCTCGCTATGTTCGGTCAGCTTGAAAACCCCGCCCTGATAAAACCTCTCCCCTTCGAAGACGCAACTGCCGTAGTGCAAACCGTGAGTCAGCACATGGACCTTGGCGTCACGCCACGGGACCATGGACCCGTTCATCCAGATCACGCCGTCACGATCGTCGAAGGGCAGAATGGACATAACGCATCAATTCCTTGGTAGACTCAGCGATGGAATCGGGCAAAGTCCCGAAGGTGCCAGATCTGTCGCCCGCGGGCTGTGTGGGGTAACATTCCGCTGTCGACGTGTCAACATGACTGACATAATGGCTGGCAGTCGCCCGCTCGTTCCGCGCGAGGAGGACTTGCCGAAGGGGTTGGAGATGCTGTTTTATCCGCCCGGACGGTCACCGCCGCAGCCCGTGAGCGGCGTCAACGGTGAAGACGGAGGGGAGCCGGCATGAGCGAAGGACTGCCCCATATCCTGGTGGTGGACGACGATACCCGCTTGCGGCAGCTCTTGCGCAAGTATCTCTCGGACCACGGCTTCGTGGTGGCCACGGCCCGGGATGCGGCCGACGCCCGGGCACAACTGGCCGGCCTCAGCTTCGACCTGATCGTGCTGGACGTGATGATGCCGGGTGAAACCGGACTGGACCTCACCGCGTCGCTGCGCCGCACCAGCGAGATTCCCATCCTGCTGCTGACCGCTCGGGGCGAACCCGACGACCGCATCGCCGGGCTGGAAGCGGGCGCCGACGACTACCTGCCAAAGCCCTTCGAGCCGCGGGAACTGGTGTTGCGGATCAACGCCATCCTGCGCCGCCTGCCGCCGCCGGCGCCGGCCGAAGCGGTCCGGACTCTGCGGCTGGGCCGTTGGACCTACTACCCCGAGCGCGACGAGTTACGGTGCGGCGACGAGATTCTGCGCCTGACCACCGCCGAGGCGGCGTTGCTGCGGGTGCTGGCGGTGCATCCCGGCACCACGCTCAGCCGCGAGGACCTGACCGAGCGGGCCGGCATCGACGGCAACACCCGCTCGGTGGATGTCCAGGTCACCCGCCTGCGCCGCAAGCTCGAAGATGATCCGCGGCAGCCCCGGTATCTGCATACCGTGCGCGGCGAAGGCTATGTTCTGCGTCCCGATTGAGGCCGGGGCGGTCCGGCCCAAGGGGACGGAGACCCTTGGCGGTGTCGGGAGTCACGCTGCTCGAGCGCACCCTGTGCGTGTTGACGCGGCCAGGACCTAAGCCGTTGCACGCGGGTCTGTCGTGCGGCCCCGGCGTAGCTCAAAGGGATTTAAAACACACAGAATTAAGTCTTAGTGTGGGACGATCCGATATGCTTCTTGTTCTCAAGTGGCTCACGTTACTTATCCATAAAATTTGAGACGACAAGCGCGAGAGGCTGACATGATTGGTATGCAGCCCAATGCGACCGGAACCTGGGATCTGTTCGCCACCACCCCCGAAGCCCAGCGAACCCAGGACGAATTGCTGCGCGCCCGGACCAAACTCGGCGTCTTTCTGGATCTGATCCCGGTCGGGCTGGTCATCCATCAGCGCCATGCCATCATCTTTGCCAATCTGGAGGCCGGAAATGTTATCGGAATTCCGCCGCATGAACTGATCGGACACCACATTCTGGATTTCGTCGACCTCGAGGACAGTGAACTGATCCGCGATAGATTTAACCGGTGTTTCGATGACGCCCTCACCGTCCGCGCCCTGGAAGCCCGCCTGACCAGCACCGACGGGCAGAAGCGCGAGGTCCAACTCTCGATGAGCCCCTTGTTCTGGGACGGACTGCCGGTCATCAATATCGTGTTCAGCGACATCACCCTGCTGAAAAAAAAAGAACATGAATTATTTATCCTGTCCACCACCGACAGTCTCACCGGGGCCTACAACCGCCGCTACTTTATGGATGCGGCGGCCCGGGAGTTCAAGCAGTTCCAGAGGCACCATACGCCGTTATCCCTGATGGTCATGGACATTGATTACTTCAAGCGGATCAACGACAATTTTGGTCATGCGGTCGGTGACGAAGCGATCAAGGCGTTCGTGGACGCCAGCCTCAGCAATCTGCGCCGGGAAGACGTGCTGGGACGGATGGGGGGCGAAGAGTTCGCGGTCCTGTTGCCTCAAACAAAATTGGAGAGCGCAACGGCCATCGCCGAACGGTTGCGACGCCAGGTCGCCAGCCTCGTCATTGACGCCAAGGGCGGGCAGGCCCGTTTCACCGTCAGCATCGGCGTCACTCAAGCCACGGCCAGCGACATCAGCATCGAAACCGGCTTGAACCGGGCCGACCGGGCACTCTACGAGGCCAAGGCCACCGGCCGCAACCGGGTCGTGGCGGAGCCCTGAGCCAAACCATGCGGCGTGGCGGTCTGCTGGCGTTCGGAAACAGCGGCACCCGATCCGGCCGCCGGCTGGAACCGTTCGCCGTTCCATTCCAGCAACCATTGTCCCGGCCGGCCGCCGCGACAGCGCACCAACTCGATTCGCCACCGCGGCAGCCCCAGCCCGAAAGTCCCGCCGCTGACCGCCGACGCCAGCCGCCAGCGGGTGACGGCGGCACTGGCCACAGGAAGCGGCGCCGGCCGCCTCAGCAGCAAACCGGTGACGCCCACCCCTTCGGCGGCCAGTTGCAGCCGTCGCGACGCAACCATATCCAGGTCATCAACCTCGCCAAGCACCGCCGCCAGTTGACGATGGCGCAGCGCCTCCTCCATTGCCCACAGCACATCACGATCCCGACGCGCCGGCACCGGGATCAGGGCATCCGGCTTCAGCCCAAAGCCCAGCAACCCCGGCGGATACAGGTCGCGGCGGCGGGTCAGCCAGACCACCCGCCCGCCCTCGGCGACCAGCCGCCCCAACACCACCGCGGCAAAACCCACCGCGGCGCCATCGTCGCCGGCCGCAACCCCGGCGATCTCGTGGAGGCAACCCAGCGCCAGTCCGCCGCCGGGCAACCACTCATCCAGCGCCGCTGAGCCCAAGGATCGTACCGGTCCGCTTCCGCCACCCTCCAGTTGCCCGATTTTGGTCCGCAAGGCACGCAACACCGCAGCCTTGTCCGCCGGGCCCTCTCTTTTGCTTGCCGGTCCGTCTATTTGACTTGAAGGAAACGCGGGCGGCATGGGACACCTGGACGGAGAGCGGAAGGATAGAGAGCGGACGCCGGACGAGGGTTTCCGGTTCTTGGTATGTTCTGATCATACGCTTCGCGCCGGCCCGGTGTCAAGCGGCACCACCCCGCCGAGAGTCACCCCAGCGGCGAAACCGCGTCCTGCGGAGCGACTGTGCCTTGCGTGGCACCGGCGCCCGCCCTATAGTCATTGGCTCATCCTACGGAGTTTGTTCGGCATGGCTCGCGTTACCGTTGAAGATTGCGTCCTCCAGGGTCCCAACCGGTTTGAATTGGTGATGATGGCGGCCCAGCGGGCACGGAGCGTTGCCGCGGGGGCGCCGTTGTCCATCGACCGGGACAATGACAAGAATCCGGTGGTTGCCTTGCGCGAGATCGCCGAAGTGACAATCTCGCTGGAGACTCTGCGCAACGAATTGATCCGGGGTCATCAGAAGCATTCGGAAGCCGACGAGCCCGAAGAGGAAATCGTCGAATTGATGGCCGGGGAACAGGCCTGGAGCCGGACCGGCAGCGATGTCGATGGCGAAGGGGATCTGGATGCCTTGATGGATGAAGGCGACGAAGACGCCGAAGAACCCATTGATGGCGAAGTCGACGACCTGTCCGTAGTCGAATTCGACGGAGAACTGCCGCCGGTGTAAGATCGGTGGGACCGGCGCGTTACAGGAGCCTTCGGCGACCAGGGGCCTTTCCCCTGGACCCCACTGGGGCCGGGGGCCCCAGGCCCCATGGTTCGGACAAATGGGGCGGGCAGTCATGATCCGGCAATACGAACTGGTGGAACGGGTTCGGGCCTACGACCCCAAGGCCGACGAGGATATCCTCAACCGCGCCTATGTGTTTTCCCTGAAGTGTCACGGCTCGCAGTTGCGGGCCAGCGGTGATCCCTACTTCGCCCACCCGGTCGAGGTCGCCGGCCTCCTGACCCAAATGAAGCTCGACACCGCGTCGATTGTCACCGGCCTGCTCCACGATACCGTGGAAGACACGGTCGCGACCCTCGAAGACATTGAACGGCTGTTCGGCAGCGAGATTACCCGGCTGGTGGATGGCGTCACCAAGCTGTCGCGAATCGAGCTTCAGAGCGATCAGACCAAGCAGGCGGAAAATTTCCGCAAGCTCGTGCTGGCCATGTCCGAGGATATCCGGGTCCTGCTGGTCAAGCTGGCCGACCGGCTGCACAACATGCGGACCCTGCATTACCTCAAGAGTCCGGACAAGCGCCGCCGGATCGCCCGGGAAACCCTGGAAATCTACGCGCCGCTGGCCGAGCGAATCGGCATCCAGCAATGGAAGGACGAGCTGGAAGACCTGGCCTTCGCCGAACTCAATCCCGAGGCGCGCGACTCGATCCTGACCCAGTTGGCACGCCTGCGCAGCGAGGGCGAGGGCCGGGTCGAGCGGGTGGTTGAAGCCCTGCGCCGGACTCTGCACGAACAGGGCCTCCCCAAGGCCACCGTCAGCGGCCGGGAAAAATGCGTTTATTCGATCTGGCGCAAGCTGGAACACAAAAGCATATCATTCGAGCAGCTTTCCGACATTATGGCCTTTCGGGTGATCGTGGATTCGGTGGAATCCTGCTATCACGCCCTGGGCGTCATCCATGCGCGCTATCCCGTCGTCCCCGGGCGGTTCAAGGACTATATTTCAACGCCAAAGCCCAATGGCTACAGCTCCTTGCACACGGGGGTGATCGGTCCCGACCGCCAGCGCATCGAGGTGCAGATTCGCACCCAGGACATGCACGAGGTCGCCGAATTGGGGGTCGCGGCCCATTGGGCCTACAAGCAAGACCAGCAACGGACCGAGACCCGGGAATACCGCTGGATGCGCGAGTTGCTGGATATCCTGGAGCACGCCCAGCGTCCCGAAGAGTTCCTGGAACACACCAAACTTGAACTGTTCCAGGATCAGGTGTTCTGCTTCACCCCCAAGGGCGACCTGATCAGCCTGCCCCGGGGGGCGACGCCGGTAGACTTCGCCTACGCCGTCCACTCCCAGGTCGGCGACACCTGCGTCGGCTCCAAGATCAACGGCCGCATGCTGCCGTTGCGCACCCAGTTACAAAACGGCGATCAGGTCGAAATCGTCACCTCCAAATCCCAAACGCCTTCGCCGGCCTGGGAACGGTTCGTCGTCACCGGCAAGGCCAAGGCCCGCATCCGCCGTTTCCTGCGGACCCAGCAACGCACCCAATACATCCAACTCGGCCGCGCCCTCCTCCAGAAAATTTTCCACCGCGAGGGGTACGATTTCTCGGATAAATCCCTGGACGGGGTGCTGAAAATCTTCCAGGCCGGGTCCACCGACGACCTGTTCGCGGGCGTCGGCGCCGCGATCCATTCGGCCCACGAGGTGTTCAACGCGGTCTTCCCGGGCCACAAGCAACCGACCGACCGCGACGACAAAACCGCGCCGCCCAGCGTCCGGACCAAGCCCAGGCCCAAGGGTAAAGACCAGCCGCTGCCCCTCCGGGGCCTGATTCCCGGCATGGCGGTTCACTATGCCCGGTGCTGCCATCCCCTGCCCGGCGACCGCATCGTCGGCATCGTCACCACCGGCAAGGGCGTGACCATTCACACCATCGATTGTGAAACCTTGGAAAGCTTCAGCGATTCCCCCGAACGCTGGATCGACGTCGCCTGGGACATCGGCTCCATCCGCCCCGAAAACCTTGTCGGCCGCATTGCCTTGGTGGTCGCCAACGAACCCGGCAGCCGGGGTTCGCTCAGCACGGTCATCGGCAAAAACGACGGTAACATCACCAATCTCAAGATCACCAGCCGGGGCCAGGACTATTTCGAGATGCTCATCGACATCGATGTGAAAGACGCCAAGCATCTGACCAACATCATCGCCGCCCTCCGCGCCACGCCCGTGATCAATTCGGTGGAACGGGCGCGGGGACGGTAGGCCGACCGCCGGCGGTCGTGGCCTATCGCGCCACCAGGGTCGTCACCACCGCGCCCAGCACCACCACCAGCCAGGGCGGCACGCGCCAGACCATCAGCAAGACCAGCGCGCCCAGCCCGACGGCGAAATCGTCGCGGCTGAAAATGGCACTGGTCCAGACCGGCGTATACAGCGCCGCCCCGAGCAATCCCACCACCGCCGCATTGACGCCGTTCAGCACCGAGCGAACGGCGGTCCCATGCCGCAGACCTTGCCAGTACGGCAAGACCCCGACCACCAACAGCAAGGACGGCAGGAAAATCGCGACCAGGCAGATCACACCTCCCGCCCACCCCGCCGGCGGCGGTTCCATCACCGCACCAAGATAAGCCGCGAAGGTGAACAGCGGTCCCGGAACCGCCTGGGCCGCGCCATATCCGGCCAGGAACAGGTCGTTGCCAACCCAGCCGGGCGGAACCACTTCGGCCTGCAACAACGGCAGCACCACATGACCGCCGCCGAACACCAACGCCCCGGTCCGATAGAAGCTGTCCAGCAGCGCGATGATGTGATTGCCGGTGGCGTCGGCCAGCAGCGGCAAGCCCAACAGCAACACCAGGAACAGCCCCAGCGCGGCGGTCGACAGACCGCGTCCGAACGGCACCACGATAGGATCGGCCCGGTGTGCCGGAACCCCGGCGGCACACCACCGCCAGCCCACCAGCCCGCCCAGGGCAATGGCGCCGATTTGTCCCAGCGTCGACGGCACGGCCAGCGACACCAGCGCGGCACCGGCCGCCAGGGTCAGGCGCCCTCGGTCGGGGCACA
The DNA here is from genome assembly GCA_903927615.1 of uncultured Rhodospirillales bacterium. Taxonomy (GTDB): domain Bacteria; phylum Pseudomonadota; class Alphaproteobacteria; order Azospirillales; family Azospirillaceae; genus BOG-933. The sequence continues at coordinate 25,746 of CAIYNU010000093.1, forward strand.
GGCTGCGGGCCATGCCCCACACCGCCTGGGCGACCACGGCCACCGCGACAATTTTGAGGCCATGCAGCCAGGCGGCATCGCTCAGTGTTCGGGCGCCGGCCACGCCGTAGGCAAACAGTATGAGCGCCACCGCCGAAGGCAGGGTGAATCCAAGCCAGGCGGCCAGGGCTCCGGGCAAACCGGCCCGCAAAATGCCCACAGCCATCCCGACCTGACTGCTGGCGGGGCCGGGCAGGAATTGACACAGCGCCACGATATCGGCATAGGCCGCCTCGTCAAGCCATCGCCGACGCGCCACGAACTCCGTCCGGAAAATGCCGAGATGGGCCACCGGACCGCCAAACGAGGTGCATCCCAACCTCAGGAACACCCAGAAAACCTCGAGTGCCGATTGAAACCGCCCCAGGGGCCGGGCTTCCACCGGATTATCGTTCACCGGATTGTCCTTCACCGGTCGATTTTAAACTGCGCGATGGTCGCCGTGGTCGCCTCGGAAAGCTGGCGCAAATCCACCAGCCTTTGGGAAATTTGCTCGCCGGCCTGGACGTTATGCTCACCGATCCGGGCCAGGCTGTCGGCGGTGGCGTCGATTTCGAGGATGGCCGACTGCTGGGCCAGCATGGCTTCGGCAATGGTGCGGATCAAGCCGTCGGTTTCTACCACCCGCAGGTGAATGTCGTCGATCACCCGGCGGGCGGTTCCGGCCACCACCAGTCCGGCCTGAAGATCACGATTGGCGGCGTCGAGCAGCGCCACGATCCGGGCGGCATAGTCCCCGGCCTGCCCGGTCAGCGCGCTGATCTGGTGGCCGATCGCCGCAAAGCCGTGGCCATGCTCGCCCAGGCGGGCCGCTTCCACCGCCGCGGTGGCGGCCAGCAGGTCCGTTTTGGTGACGATGTGGCCCAACGCCTGGGCCATCTGCGCGACGTTACGGCCGCCGGCGGTCAGCGCCTCGACCAGATCGGCCAGTTCGGCAACGGTGATCTGGCCGCGATTGGCCAGACCGGTCGCCTGATCGGCGACGGCGCTGGCGGTGCCCGCGGTGCCGCTGACTCTGGTAATGACCTCCGCCGACTGGCGGATGGCCTCGCGCACCTGTTCCAGGGAACGCGCCTGTTCGGCCGCCCCGGCATTGACCTCGACCACCGCACCGCTGGCATCGCCGGCCGCCATCGCAACCTTGCCGGCATCGTTGCCGATGGTCACGAACGCCGCACACACCGAATCAAAGAGCTGATTCACCGCATGGCTGATGGTGGCGACAAAGCCCGTGCGCCCTTCGACCGGTGCGCGATTGCGGAAGTCGCCGTCCTGCGCCGCCAGTTGGATCAACTCGCCGATTTCCTCGGCGACGCGGGCGGCGGTCGCCATTTCGGCTATCGGCCGGGACACCTTCCGGCTGACCACAATCGCACACACAATCCCGAGGCCGATGGCGAACAGAGTCAGCACCCCGATCACCAGCTTGGCATGGGCTAGGTGATCACCGACCCTCTGGCTGATCTCCTCGGCGCGATCGGTCTGTAATTTACGCACGGCGTTGGAGGTCGAAGAAATTTCCTTGCCGATGACTTCCATGGCTTCGTTGGTCAGCGTCTCCAACTGAAAGGCGACGGCCGCGGCCGCCTCAAAGCTGGCCGCAAAGTTTTCCGCCAGGGTGACGATCTCGGCAAGTCTGGCCTGACGGTCGGCCGGCTGACCCGCGCCGGCGTCCTTAAGCTGCTGAAGCTCCTTGACCTGCTGAAGGAAGGTCAGGGCCAGTTCATGTCCGCTCTGGTGCCAGCGTTCGGTGGAATGGGCCTCGAAGCGAATCACGTCGAGCCGACTCCGCATCAAGGTTTCCATCGGCACGGAAATCGCCGCTTCCGCATGGGCCGCCTTGCCGAACTCATCCAGTCTGGTCCGGCAATGAAGGCCGATGGCATCGGTATCATTCAACATGGCGATCTTCTTCGTCCGCAAAGCCGCCGCCTGATCGAATCGGGCACGGAACGACGTCAACAGGGCCCGCAGCCGTTCCAGTCCCTGCCGCCGCTCGGCTGATGTGATCACCGCCAGCCCGTCTTCCAGTTCGTGTAGGGCCTCGCGATCCAGTTCATCAAGCCGCCCGAGCAACGAGTCGTCACCAGTTTCCAGATAGGTCTGAACATAGCGGCGGAACGACGCGGTGTTGCGGTCGGCCAACACCACCTTCAGGGTGCCCTCGGCGATCCGGCTCGATTCGGTAAACTCTTTGACCGTTTCATCGAAAGACAAATAACTGAGGCTGCCGACCCCCGCGAGCAGGACCAGGACCGACAGAAAGCCTCCCCAAATCCACCAGCGAACCTTACTGTCTTCCGACACTTGACACCTCCGCCCTTTTTTCCGCAATAATCCCAAACCATGCCCTTAAAGCAAGAACGGTTTTCACCAGGGTGTCGTTTCATCAAGGTGTCGTTTCGTCGGGGTGTCGTTTCGTCGGGATGTCGTTTCGTCGGGATGTCGTTTCATCGGGGTGTCGTCCCGTCACCGGAACCAACCGCCAGATGACAAATCGATCACGGTCCCAGGATGCCATCATGTTACCCGCACCGACGAGCCAGGATTGCCGATCATGAAATTAAAGGTCATCGCGCCCGTTGCACTGGTCTTCAGTGTGGCACTGGTCCTGGTGTTCATCAGCGTGATCTCCTACCAGAATGCCCGAGAGACCGTCGATTGGGCCAAAGGCAAAGAATTGACCGGTCTGTCGGCGATGATCGAGGAGTTGCTGCGGGAGGAACAGCATCAGGCGGTCGCCGAAGCCGAGATGCTGGCGGCGCTGCCCCAGGTGGGGGAACTGGCGGCGAAAGGGGATCGCGACGGTCTGATCAAGATGTTGATGCCGGGCTACCGCAAGGAAGTGACCAAATACGGCATTGAATCCTCCGCCATTATCTTGCCGCCGGCAACAACCCTGCTGCGGTTACACGATCCGGACAAGTTCGGCGACGACCAGAGTGTCAACCGGCCCATCTATGTCTTTGCCAACCAGACCCGCGAAGTCGAGTCGGGGCTGGAGATCAGTTCGGTTGCCGGCATCCGCGGCGTGGCGCCCATTTATAACGGCGATATCCATGTCGGCGCGCTGGAATGGGCGATCGGGCTGGAGCCCCTGGTGGCCGATCTGAAGAGTATTACCGGTGCCGAAGTCGCGGTCATGATTAAAGGCTCGGTCATTCCGGCGCAAAGCCACATCCGCGACAACCAGTCCCACACGCTCAAGGACTTCATCGCCGCCCAGGCCACCGACTGGACCTACCTTTCCGGCGCCTTGCGCGAAACCGATGTCGATCAGGCCAACGAGGCGGCGGTCTCTACCCGCACCGTCGCCGGCATTGATGTCGGCGTGGTCAAGGTGCCGCTGTTCGACTTCAGCGGCCGGAATGTCGGTGTGGTTCTCGCGGTCAAGGAGATCAGCGCGTTCGGCCGCACCCTCAAGGACACGCTGGTGCATCTCACCATGGCGGCCGGCATCGGTCTGCTCGTGACCGCGGGGGTCTCGTTACTGATCATTTCGGGGTTATTGCTGCGACCGTTGGAGCGACTCGGCGCCCGGCTGAAAAGCCTGGCGGGCGGGGATTTTTCGACCAAGGTCGAAGCGGTGGCACGCCGTGACGAAATCGGGGTCCTGGCCGCCAGCATCGAATCCCTGCGTGTGGACCTGTTGCGGCGCTACCCGCCCGGATCGGCGCCGCCCCTGCCCGCGGCCGACCAGAACCAGGAGGTCGCCCGGTGAGCCGGCGTCCGTGGCTGCCGGCGGCGCTGTTTGCCGGACTCGTGCTGTGGGCCTTGGCGCAACCGGTCCTGGCGGCCACCGGGGTGCCCGGGCCGCCGGCCGACGACGGCCTGCCGGCCCGGATTCAGCCGACCGTGACCATCGACCGGATTCCCGAAATCGATGAAAAAGACAGCCTGTTTAAGACGATGCTGACCCTCAGCTATGTCTGGCATGACCATCGCCTGGCCTTTGACCACCGGGTGACCGGCCGCGATGTCTACGAATTCTTCAACGAGGCGGCCCAAGCCAAAATCGCCACCATCTGGACGCCGAAAATCACCATCCTCAACAGCGCCGAAGTTCCGAGGATCATCGGCATCATTCTGGTGATCCATCACGACGGGACGGTTCAGATTACGGAAAAAGTCGCGGCCAGCCTGGAGACCAGCTATTCCTTCGCCGACTTTCCGTTTGACCGGCAACAACTGGTCCTGCGCCTGGCGTCGTCCGAATTCAGCCGGGAGGCGGTCCTGATCCGCGACGTGGCGGTGATCCCGAACCCGCGGCTGGCGATCAAGAACTGGCATGTGCTGCGCACCACCGCCGAACTCGGCGAAAGCACCAGCATCACCGGACGTCAGTTATCCACCTGCATGCTCACGGTTGAGGTAAAACGCAGTTCCTCGGTGGCCGTTACCCAGATCTTTTTGCCTTATCTGGCTATTATTTTCTTACCATTGATCTGCCTGTTTAATGTCGGCGCGTCAACGCCAACCCAATTGTTTACGGCACTGTTGGCCTTACTGACTTTGAACTTCAAGGTTGTGCTGGAACAACCAACCATTATCAGCGTCAACAATTCGGTGGTCGACGCCATGTGGATGGGCTACTGCGTCATCGGCATCAATCTGATGCTCGCCTTTACGGTGATGCGCGCCCGGCCGGCAGAAGCGCCGCCGCTTGGGGATGTGTATCAGGAATTGCGCAATTTCATCAAATGGGCCGTGCCCATCGCCTTTCTGGTGCTGGTGGTCGGTCGGGTGTTGCTGGCACAGAACTGATTCCGGCGGACCACACGATCCGGCGTCCCTTGGTGACTCCTTGAAGTCACAGGCGAGGACATCACACCGACAAGCTTGAATTTTGACCTATCAAGGGGGCTTTGCCCCCTTGACCCCCACCAGGACCGAGGCGGTCCTGGACCTCCGATACCTTTAGGGTTCGAGGGGCCACCGGCTCGGTTCCGGCCAAGGTCGTGAGATGTGCGCACCTTTAACTTGATATTTTGATACTGCTAAACAATGCCATAAACATATTATTGTATGTGGATGGTTACGACCCCCCAATTCTTCGGGAACTTTTTAATCTCTGTTGACACCGAAAGCATTTTAGTCAAATTTATTGTCACCTGATGTTCGTAAGGGGCACACACTCTGCCATCTTAACTTTTTAATGGGGACTGGCATGAACACCGTGTTACGCGGCGCCCTAGGTGTTGCGGTCGCGCTGGGGCTATCGTCCTGTAATGATGTCCAGGACTGGCGGTTTCACCAACTCACTTTCAACGATGCCGGTTCGGCCGCGGTTGCGGTTCTGTCGGTCCGACACTGGGAGGATGCCCGACAGGGTCTGCAACCCAGCTTTAAAATGGACGCCGACACCGCCCTGAAAGCCGTACTGCCGGTCACCGGGCAAATTGATCAGCGGACCCTCGTCGACACCATCGCCAAAGCGAGCATTCAACCGGTCGGTAATTCCCGAACGGTTGGACCGTCTTCGGGAACGACCACGCCGATCCTGAACAAATCCCTGGCCGATGCCTTGCCGGCCCTGGCGGCGCCGGCCTCGGGTGCCTTATCCAGTGACCCGGTCATGAAATATCTGGCCGCGACCGCCTTGTATCAGGAGGTCGACATCTTAAACAATTATGTCAAGAATGCCGTAACCTGGGAGGAGGGCAACCAAGCGTACTTGGTCAATCTTCGGGTGTCCTTAATGCCGCAACGGCGCGACCTGCCCCTGGATGCCCTTACCGAACTCAGTTTTCTGCCCTTTGACGTGGATAGCCCAAACGACAGTAAGGTGAATTGCCCGAACGACAGTAAGGTGAATAGCCCAAACGACGGTAAGGTGAATTGCCCGAACGACAATAAGGTGAATAACCCAAACGACGGTAAGGTGAATTGCCGGGTTGAGGTTGTGCCATTGCTGGTCACCGACAACCTCGAAAGCTTGCAACGTTCGCGCAGTGGCGTAACTGCCGAAGAGTTCGGGCTGAACCTGCAACTGTTGCTTAAAGCGCTGGATGTGACCGGAGATTTCCAACAACTGTCCCAGGCGTTGGCCGCCCAGTATGGTCATGACCTCAACAGCCTGTTCACGGTCGCGCGCATCGCCCATGATACCGTCAGTGTCCGGTTCGGCGCCTCGGCAACCCCGGGCCCGTCGGAATTTACTATGTTGCCGATGACCCATGACGTCTCTGTAATGGTCGTTCTCCGCAACTGTATCCCGGAATCCACTGGCAATGTTGTTGCGAAAGCCCCCGTTAA
>CAIYNU010000094.1 GCA_903927615.1 uncultured Rhodospirillales bacterium
ATCGCAGTGTCCGCCCCCAGGCGCCCCGCGAAACGGCCACACCTGCGCCCACGCCGCCAGCGCCAGCACCACCACACCCACAGCGACCACCCGTCGCCACCTGCGCCTGAAAAACCACCCAGCACCCCGACATATCAGCATAATCATACCCCCGGCACAGAGATATCTTCAGTTGCGTTTTCTCAAGCTACACCCGCCGGACCGCCAAGACCAAGCCCATCCTGCGGAACCGAGGGCATCGCCGGACCCCATGGGTCCGGCAACGCTTATGGTACCGTCCCGGCCTTATCGTTTACGGGCGGAAAGCTGGGCCAGACGCTTGGCGATCTCGTCTGGGGTCGCCTTGGTCGCGTCAAACGCCGTTTGCTCCCCGGCCTTCGGCGCCGTGGACGCGCTGCTGGTGCTGGCGGTTGGGAAGAGACTGGGCTTGCTCTCTTTGAGCTGGGCCAGCGCAGCCTCGGTACCATCGACGCCGTCCTTGGTGACGCGCAGCTTGGACCGGTCGATAAGCTTCAGGAAGTCCAGATCACTCAGTCCAAGCTTCAATGCTTCCGCCTTCAGTTCGGAATCGATAATCCGGCTTTTGGCGATATCCGATAACTCGCCATCGTCGCCCGTTTTCTTGGGTGCGGGCTCCACTCGGTCGGTCGTAGCGTCAGTCTTCTTGTTGCCGCCGAACATGGATTGGATCAAATCCCGAACCTGGGCCAGGGTCGCGGGCCGGGTATCGTCTTGGCTATTGGTCGTTACAGTCATGACCGGTCTCTCCGATTTTCGGTGTTTACGGGGTTCAGGAACCGACGGCGGGTGCCGACGGCGTGGTGCCGTCCGATGGGGCCGGGGACGCAACGTCCGTCGCCCGGGCATCGGCAGCGATCCGGGCCAATTCGGCCGGGATATCTTCAATGTCATAGTCTGGCGCGATGGCCTTGACCGCCGTCTCCCGAGACAAATGGCCGGCCTCGCCCAGGGTCTTGAGTGTGGTGGCGTCAGCCTGCCGGTCGGACGCCGTGGGCGCGTACCAGTGAGGCCATTTCAGGCTCAGGGGAGCGGTCATCGACAGGGGCCCGACCGGATGGCCGTTTCGGTCCACCAGAGGATGCTTTTGGGCGACAGCAACCATCATCCGCAGCAGATCGAGCATGGCGCCTTCGCCATAGGAAATGCGCAGCTTATCAGCGAGCCAAATCAGCGACTGATTCATCAGCTCCATGGCCCGGCCGGACTGAGCCGCACTGATCTTGTCGGCGCTGGTGCGGTTACCGCCCACCGTTTCCAGCGCCAACTCCCGCAAGGCCCGGCAGTAGTCGACCACGGCGTTCGCGGCACTGCCGCCGATTTCCAGCATCCTCGCGTCACCATCCTTGTCGACGACGATGGCATTACCGCCACCTTTGACCAGCGTGCCGCCGCCCATGGCGGGTTCTTTGATCAACAGGGTGGGGTCCGAGCTGTATTTCAGGCCCCGACCGGCCTGAGACAACTGATAGTCGATCTCGATCTGGCTATCGATCGCCACTTCAAAGGTGCAAGCGCCATCAACCTCGTCGCCGCCGGGCAGATTCCGCACCCAAACCATGGGCACAAAACCCAGGCGATGGGTGACGGTGCGAACGGTGTCGATCTCGGGCTCGGCGGGCGTCCTGCTCACCGGCCAGGGCTGGTACCACGTCTCCGCTTCGGTATCCCAGTCCCGGCGGAACCAGAAAGTGGTGCGCCAATCCCCTTCCAGGACCGGATAGCCGCGTTCGGCCAGGGCCCGGCCCGGAACCTTGTACTGCTCGCGCACCGACAGCAGGCGGTCCGGAGCCTCGGGATCGTAGGTGGGCGTCAGGTACAGAGTCGGCAGCGCCTGAATATAGATGCGGTTGCGCAGCAGCCGCAGCCACAGCACCACCGACCCCACCGACCCCATCAGCGCCGCCTCCAGCAGGGTGGCGTTGAGCCGGGTATCCTTGACCAACGTGGCCAGGGCCTCCCGGGTGGCGACGTCCGGGCAGTCGACCATGGGAAAATGGCCTTCGCTGAACAGGAGCGACACCGAATCCGAAACAACAATCCGCGACAGGTTGTAGCGGACCGCCGGGCGGCGCTCCCGGATCGGGATGTATTCGCCGCTCTCGGACTTTTCGTCGCCAAAGGCGTAGCGCAATCCGTCATAAAGCCGGCCCTCCAGCACCCGGGTCAGCAGGTCGAGCCGCCGGGTACGGGGCGGATAGTCGGAATCGGCGGGAATCGCCGCAGAAATGGTACGGAACATGAGGGCCTCGCAAAAAGGGGGGCTTTAGGCGACCAGTTGTGTCGCCCCTGGTTGTCGACCCGGCGGTGTGATCCTTGGGAACCCGAAGCAGGACGCCCAAGAACCGGCACCAGGGCGGCTGTCACGCCGAAACCGATTGCGGCGATCCGGAGGTCGCCTGGACCTCCATGGTAAAGCCGCTATCGAAACTCATCCGGCGCCGGATATGATTGATGACGTAGAGTTGATCCCACGCCGTCCCGGTCCCCTGAAGCCGAACCTGGGTTCGGGGCGTCAGGGTCAGATTGGCGGGTTCCATCCAAGTGATCACCCGCTCCTGCTTGGCGATCTCCAACAACTTTTGCTGAGCCAGTTGCTGCGCCTGGTCTTGTTTCAGTCCGGGTTCACGGAACGTATAGGTGCGGGGCGAACCACCGCCCGCTCCGCTTTTTTTCCCCTGGGCCTGGGCGGTGATGGTCTGCCCCTGCATGGAATTCCACGAGATCACCTTCACCGTCATGTCCGACGCCAGAGGCAGCGATCGTTGGCAGTGGAGCGTCACCACCGTGCCGTAGGCCATTCGGCCGGTGGCCGATGGAACATACCTGACCACGTAAGGTTCGGCGTTCGAGGCCCCGGGAGGTTGAAAATACAAAGTATTTCCCGAGACAAACAGATCAAATCCAGCGTTTTCGGCCAGATAGGTCAACACCGACCACTCGGTTTGTTCACAGGTAAGCTTGGCATATTCCTGTTGATCCCGTTGTCCCACCCGAGTCTGGATCGGTGTCACCTGAGCGTTCAAGCCATGATTGGTGGCGAATTGCGTGACGATGTCGCTGGCACTGTGATCGGGAAATTTCTCGGTGGTCCGCGCCTCCAGGAACAGCGCGGTCTTATCACGGCCGGAAAGGTGAATCTCACCGGTCACACCATTGATCGAGACATGATCGGCATCACCCAAGATCAAACTGGTGCTGGGATCGCCGTACAGGCCGGCAAAGATTTGGACGGTAATCGGGACCTGGCTCGCCCAGAATGACAAGTCAAGTCCCGGCGGCATTCCCGCCAACGCCAACGAACAGTCCCAAGTATCGGCAGCAAAATGATTGTTATTTTCGACTTCAAAAGACAGCAGCGGCACCTTGGTGCCATTGATGGTGGCGACGCAGGTCGGCCGCCGGATCGGGTCAGAAGCCATGAGGTCTCTCCTCCCTGACGACAACAACGGAAGCGTTCCCGGCGGCGGCCTTCGGACACCGGGCGCAAAAAAAAGACGCCGCGGCAAGCCGGGCGTCCCAAACACAAAAAAACCCGGCGCGGTCTCCCGCTCCAGGCGCCAATGTCCACGTGCCACGCACTTCTGGTCGCGACCACGTCCCACGTCTCGCGACGATGCCTATTTGTATTCGTTAGCGCGCCAAGAGGTCAAGCCGAAAAAGTCGTCGCCCCGAAAATTCTCGTTCGCCCCCTGCCGCCCCCTGCCGCCCCCTGCCGCCCCCGGGCTGAACGGTTCAGGATCATTTCAGCATCTCCCTACCCTGCGGCCCCGCCCCACGGTCGGTCAGGACGGCGGCGCCGGATTGAGTCTCGGGGCACAGGCCCCCCAGCACTGATGACCAGGAGCGAGGGGGTAAGGTCGGTACTGAAATTGCTGGCACTCGGCGGTTCCAGAAGCGCCGGCACGAACGCCACCAGACCCACCGCAAAAACAAACTGGCGCACGAGCGCCCCGCCCGCCCGCGTTTTTGCGGCCGGTTCGGCTAGGTTCCAGACTCTGCAACCTGAGCGGTGTTCGCGCTAACGATCCCGACGGTTCCGTAACATCATGTACCGAAGCAGAGCCGCAGTAACGACGCCAACAAAGACAATAATCGAACTCGACGCGATGGAACCCCAGCCATCGGGACTCGTTAAAGGTAAGCCGGATGTATTCATGCCAAAATAGCCGGTAATAAAAGTCATAGGCAACATAATTACAGTGACAATCGACAGGACGAACAAATTATTATTAGTCTCCTCGGCAATCATCGCGGCATATTCATCCTGAAGCACCTTAGTGCGTTCCTGGGCGGAGCGAATATCGTTGATGAGCGAACCAACCTCATCCGCCACTTGACGGAAGAATGCCTGCTCGTCTTCCGTGACCCACGCCGGCAACCGCGCCGTCAGTTGGGTGATGCCGTGAAACTCGGGGACAATTCGGCGGTGCATGACCACCGCCTCCCGGCGCAAACCAGCCAGATACGTACGCAAACCGTTGGTGTGGCCCGCCAGCATCTTGTCCTCGGCCTTGTCGATCTCGACCCTCAGATTGACCACCCGCTTCCTGAAGGTACTGACAATCTGGTCAAATAATTGTAGAAACAAATTGACGCTAGACAACGGGGCAAAATCGCCATCGATCATCTTCATCAGGCGATCGGTACAAAGCATCGGCCAGCGTCGAATAGTAATCATCTGCCCACGATCGACCCAAATCGCGATCAGGCCGGCATTGTCGCGCTGGCTTTCGGTCTGCCCCAAGATGACGTCGTTCAGCGACAGCAAGAATCCCTGGCCGGTGGACACCACATGGTAATGGGGGTCGGCGTCCAGCATCGCATCAATCGCCGCTTCGGGAAGGCACGACGAGGTTTCCAGCCAGCGCCGGGCGGGTTGCATCGCAAGATTCAGATGCAACCAACGAAATTGACCATCCTCCCCGGTCGGCGCATTCTGGGCATCGACCCACTTAAGGCGTTGCCCACGCTGTTCCGGCAAAAAGGTGTAGCCTGCAATCAGGCCGGCATTCGAATCATCCAGCATCAGAACGTCCCGTCTTGTGCAGTTCGTTTGGCCGCGCATCCTGCCCAACGGCCTATAGCAATGTAGTGATATGTCTTCGGTGAAGTTCCGGCAACGTGGGCAAGACGAGGCCGCCGCCTCTAAAAATCCGCCGGAGCCTCGACGCCCGAGCGGCCCAGTTGCTCGGCCAGAAGAGCCTTAAGCCGCACCAAGCCCGCGTCCGTAAAGGCTTCGGCGCGCGCCACCAGGACGTCCTGGGTGTTGGAGGCCCGCAGCAACCACCAGCCGTCGGGCGTGTTGACCCGAACACCGTCGATGTCGATCACCGCCACACCAGCTTCGCGAAGGCGGCTCCTGACCTCGTTCACCACCGCGAATTTGCGCTCTTCGCTCACCTGAAACCGAATCTCCGGCGTGTTGATCACCGCCGGCAAGCGATCGCGCAACTCGGCCAGCGTCACCCCGGCATGAGAGACCAGCGCCAGCAGCCGCACGGCGCAATAAAGGGCATCATCGAAACCATACCACTTATCAGCGAAGAAAATATGACCGCTCATCTCGCCCGCCAAGGGCGAGCCGGTCTCGGCCATCTTGGCCTTAAGCAACGAGTGGCCGGTCTTCCACATCAGCGGCTGGCCGCCCAGCCGCGCCACCTCGTCAAACAGCGTCTGACTGGCCTTCACGTCAGCGATGATGGTGGCGCCGGGATGGCTCTTGAGCACCACGGCAGCGTACAACGCCAGAAGCTGGTCGCCCCAAACGATGCGCCCCAGATGATCGATGGCGCCGATCCGGTCGCCGTCGCCGTCGAAGCCGATCCCCAGGTCGCACCCCTGCTCCGCCACCAAGCGTTGAAGGTCCACCAGATTCTCAGCCACCGTCGGATCGGGATGGTGATTCGGAAAGGTCCCGTCGATGTCGTCGAACAACAGCACATGCTCGCCGGGCAATCGCGCGGTCAGCCGGCGTAGAATTTCGCCGGTGGCACCGTTACCGGCGTCCCAAGCCACCTTAAGCGGACGCGGACCATCATAGTCCCGCAACAACCGCTCGACATAGGCTTGGCGAACGTCAATCTCCACCGCCTCACCGACACCGGTCACATAATCGGCGGCGGCGGTGGCGACGCCCAAATCCAGAATCGCCTGACCATAGAACGGCCCTTTCCCCAGCATCATCTTGATGCCGTTATAATGGGGCGGATTATGGGACCCGGTGATCATCAGCCCGGCATCGGCTTCGCGTTCGCGGGTGGCGTAATACAGCATGGGCGTCGGCCCCAGGCCGATCCGCTCGACGGTCAGGCCGCAGGCCACCAGACCGCCAACCAGGGCCGCTTCCAGGTCGGGCGAGCTGATCCGACCGTCATAGCCGACACACACCCGCCTCCCGCCCTGGCGCACGACCAGCGTCCCAAAGGCGCGGCCGAGCGCCCGGAGGTCGGCCGAACTCAGGGTTTCCCCAACCACCCCGCGAATATCGTATTCGCGCAGAATGGTGGGGTGGAAACGGTGCGCTTCGGTCATCCTTGATCCTCTATTGATCGGCATCGGCCGCGGTCAGGCGCCGGCCCGGGCGCCCGATCGACGAATATTCGAACCCGGCCGCGGCCATGTCCCCCGGGCTGTAAACGTTCCGCAGGTCCACGATCACGTTACCCCGCATCAAGCGGCGCATACGGCCCAGGTCCAACGCCCGGAACTCGTTCCATTCGGTGAGCAGCGCCATCGCATCGGCCCCGGTCAGAGCGTCGGCCGCATCCTGGCACCAGTGAACCCCGGGCAACAACCGTGCCGCTTCGGTCATGCCCTCGGGATCGTAGGCCCGCACCGTCGCGCCTGCGGCCAGCAACGCCGGCAGGATGTCCAGGGACGGGCTGTCGCGCATGTCGTCGGTGTTCGGCTTGAAGGTCACGCCCAGCACCGCGATGGTCCGCCCGGCCACCGAACCGCCGCACGCGGCGATGATCCGTTCGGCCATCTGCTTCTTGCGTCGATCATTGATCTGGACCACGGTTTCAACAATCCGCACCGGCGAGCCCGCATCCTGGGCGGTCCGCACCAAAGCCAGCGTGTCCTTGGGAAAGCACGATCCGCCGTAGCCGGGCCCAGGATGAAGAAATTTCTTGCCGATCCGACCGTCCAGGCCAATGCCACGCGCCACGTCATGAACATCGGCGCCGACCCGCTCACAGAGATCCGCCATTTCGTTGATGAACGTGATCTTCGTGGCCAGAAAAGCGTTGGCCGCATATTTGATCAGCTCGGCAGTTTCCAGCGCGGTCATCACGATCGGCGTTTCGATCAGATACAACGGCCGATACAGACGTCGCAGTATTTCCCGCGCCCGCTCGGACTCGGTGCCGATCACCACCCGGTCGGGGCGCATGAAATCACCAATGGCCGAGCCCTCGCGCAGAAATTCAGGGTTGGAGGCCACGTCGAAGTCGGCGTCGGGACGAACTTTCCGGATGATGCGCTCGACCTCCCGGCCGGTCCCGACCGGAACCGTCGACTTGGTCACGACCACGGTATAGCCGTCCAGACCGCGCGCCAATTCCTCGGCAGCGCCAAAGACATAGCTGAGGTCAGCGTAGCCGTCGCCCCGTCGGGACGGTGTCCCCACCGCGATAAACACCGCGTCGGCCCCGGCGACCGCCGATTTCAAATCCAGAGAAAATGACAAGCGGCCGGCGTGAACGTTTTTCTGGACCAGATCGTCCAGTCCCGGTTCGAAGATCGGAATCTCCCCGTTGCTCAGCCGGGCGATCTTCTCAGCGTCCTTGTCAACACAAACCGTGGTACCGCCGAATTCGGAAAAACAGGCACCGGACACCAGCCCGACATACCCGGTTCCGATCATGGCAATGCGCATCTCGCCCTCTCTCCGCTTACTGGCAACGTCTCGATACCCAGCCGGCCATGCCCTGCACGTCCAACGACAAGGCGTCTCCGAAGGAACCCTTAGGACGTATACTTGATCAGGACCCGGCGAACATTGTCGGCCATGTCCGGGCGTGTCAGGGCATGGGCAATGGTCGCCTCCAGGAAACCGACTTTGCCGCCGCAGTCAAAGCGGGTCCCTTCGAAATGCAAGCCATGAAACGGCTGAACGCCGACCAGCTTCGCCATGGCATCAGTCAATTGGATTTCATTCCCGGCGCCGCGCTCGTGACGCGATAAATGATCCATGACCTCTGGCTGCAAAATGTAACGGCCAATAATCGACAGGGTCGACGGCGCGTCGGCCGGCGCCGGCTTCTCGACCAGCCCTTCGACCGTCACCAACCGGCCATCATCGGTGCCAACCTTGAGGATACCGTAGCGGTTGGTGTGCTCACGCGGCACATTCTCAACCGCAACAATGTTGCCGCCGACTTCGTTATAGGCTTCGACCATCTGCTTCAGGCACGGCGTCTTCGACAGCACGTAATCGTCGGGTAAAATAATCGCAAAGGGGTCACGACCAACCACGGCGCGCGCGCACCACACCGCATGCCCCAACCCTAGCGGTTGTTGCTGCCGAGTGTAGAACAGCTTTCCGGGCGCGATTTCGGTCTGACGAACCGCGTCCATACCCTCGGTGTTATGTTTGGCCTCGAGAAACCGGTTCAGTTCGGCGTCCGAATCGAAGTGATCTTCGATCGCACGCTTGCCACCACCGGTGACGAACACGAACTCTTCGATACCCGCCTCGCGGGCCTCTTCCACCGCATGCTGAAGCAACGGCTTATCCACCAGCGGGAGCATTTCCTTGGGGATGGCTTTGGTCGCGGGCAGGAAGCGCGTTCCGAGTCCGGCTACCGGAAATACGGCCTTAAGTACGGGTTTTTTCATGGATATCTCGTCAGGAAAAAACGTGCGGCGGCCTTCGACAACATTTGCATCACCACTGTGCGCAGCGGCCCAGACCATGGCGCTTATTGCCATAGCTTCCCGTACATGCGCAACCCCCTCACACCGAACCGACGCGATCCCGGTCAGCTATACATCAGCCACAGGCGGAGCAGCGCCGAGACGGCGTGCGGTCGTTCCAGCGGCGGCAGGTGACCGCATTCCTCGATAACGACATGGCGGGCCCCGGGAATCCCCTCGGCAATCTCGGCGACCAGTTCAGGCGGAGTCAGCGCATCTTCCCGGCCCCCGATTACCAGCGTCGGGCAATCGATCACGCCAAGCCCGGAACGACTGTCCGGGCGGCCCATGATCGCGGTCTGCTGGCGGACGAACGCCTCCTGCCCGACCCGCTCAGCCATCGCCATCACCGTTACCGTCAGCAGGGTGTCCGATTGGCGGTCGGGGTGGATCAGCAGCGGCAGCAAACGCGGGGTGACGCCGCGGAATCGCCCGGACCCGGCAAGGCCGATCAGGCCGCGCCGGCGCGACATCTGCTCGGGACCGTCGGGACGGGCGGTGGTATCGACCAGGGCCAGCTTGATCACCCGTTCGGGCGCGCGACGCATGATCTCGAACGCCACATAGCCGCCCATGGACAAGCCGGCCAACGCAAATCGCGGCGGGGCCTGGGCCAGCACCGCCCCGGCCAGGGCGGCCACGCTGTCCTCCCGGGTCAGGTCGGCAACCCTCGAGTCGGCAATATCCGAGAGATGGCGGACCTGCCATTCCCAAAGCGCCCGGTCGCACAACAGTCCGGGCAAAAAAAGCAACGGAACGCGATCGTCTGCGGCGGGATCGGTCATCGGCACACCCTGGGCCCAGAGTCCTGACGGCGAAAGGGATAAAACCCGCTCCCGTCACCGTCTGCCGCCCATGCTAGTCCAAGCGCCAGGGCGACGCCAGGGCCGCTGAGCGACGCCAGCGGTCGGGGCATGGATGGGCCGACAACTTTATAACCTTGACAGATCGGTTTGACTTTCTATGCTGCCGCGGCAATAGAGTGGGTGATGCCGGTCGGGCTTTCTGGCTAACAGAGCCTGCCGCGTGGTCTCCCGCCACTTCTCACACCAGAAATAGGTAGGATGCGTTTTTCAGACCTTGGGCTCGGACCGGACGTTCTGAAGGCGGTCGAGGAAACGGGCTACACCCAGCCCACGCCGATCCAGGAACAGGCGATTCCACTGGTTCTGCAAGGGCGTGATATCTTGGGTTGTGCCCAGACCGGCACCGGCAAGACCGCGTCCTTTACCTTACCGATGATCGACATCCTGGCTTCGGGCCGGGCTCGGGCAAGGATGCCACGCTCGCTGATCCTGGAACCAACCCGCGAACTGGCGGCCCAGGTTGCCGAGAATTTTGAAACTTATGGCAAGTTCAACAAGCTCAACATGGCTTTGTTGATCGGTGGCGAAGCTTTTTCCGATCAGGTGCGCAAACTTGATCGCGGCGTCGATGTCTTGATCGCGACACCGGGCCGCATGATGGACCTGTTCGACCGCGGCAACATTCTGCTGAGCGACATCAAGGTGTTCGTCATCGACGAGGCGGATCGCATGCTCGACATGGGGTTCATCCCCGATATCGAGCGCATCGTCTCTTTGCTGCCCCGGTTGCGCCAGACGCTGATGTTCTCGGCCACCATGCCACCCGAGATTCGGCGCCTCGCCGATGCGTTTTTGATCAATCCACGCGAAGTGACCGTGGCGCCGCCGGCATCGCCCGCGGAAACGGTCGAGCAGAAGCTGGTCATGGTTCAGCGTGATGACAAGCGGAAGCTGCTCCGTCATCTGCTGAGAACCCAGGACGTGAAGAACGCTCTGATTTTCTGCAACCGTAAGCGCGACGTGACCATCTTGTATCGGTCCCTCGAACGCCACGGCTTCAATGTCGGTTCGCTTCATGGCGACATGCCGCAAAATCGGCGGACCGAAACCCTCGAGTCGTTCAAGACCGGCCAGTTGTCACTCCTGGTTTGTAGCGACGTGGCGGCCCGGGGACTTGACATTGCGGGCCTCAGTCACGTTTTCAACTTTGATGTGCCAATCAGCGCCGAAGATTATGTTCATCGCATTGGCCGCACCGGCCGGGCCGGGCGTTCCGGTTGCGCCTTCATGCTGGCGACCAGCGAAGACGGCAAGCAGGTCGCCAGCATTACCCGGTTGATCAAGCGTGAAATCCCGCGTATCGCTTTGGACAGCTTGGAGGGCTTGGAAGGCGTGGGTGAGGAGACCGAGCGTCCGTCCGGAGAGGGCGAGGGACGCGAAAGAAGCCGTCGCGGCAGGGACCGGGATCGCGAACGTCCCCGCCGGGACGGTGGTCGTGAACGGGTCGTGGCCCGTGAGGATAGCCCGGATTCACTCACCGGCGGCCGGTTGACCGGCACCGGCGGAGGGGGGCCGCGCAAGATCGAAACCCCGGTGCGGAGCGGTATCGAAGCGCCACGCCGCCGCCGCCGATATGACGAGGATGATGACCAGCCGGTGCTGGGATTTGGCGATCACATGCCAGCCTTCCTGATGCGTCCGGCCCGCCCCAATCGCGAGGCGGAAACGACCGGGATTGAGGAATAGGCGATGCGGACCATTTTCGTTCACGTCAAGTGCGAATTGGGCCGGGCTTATCAGGTTGCCGATACCGCAGTGCAGCAGATTGAGTTCGTTTCCGAGGTTCATTCAATTTCAGGACAGTACGATCTATTGATGAAGTGCTGCCTGGCCGATGACATCGACATCGGCCGGTTTGTCACCGAGGAGATCCAGACGTTGCCTGGCGTTCGGGAAACCTTCACCATGATCGCGTTCAAAGCGTTTTCGTAATGATGGCCTCGCGATCCGGTGGTCACCGCTGTTGACAGGCGAGGCGGCATTGACCAAAGGTGCGTGCATGCGTGTTGTCATTGACAGGACCGCCCGGGGCGGTCGGAAGGGCCGATTGCCGATGTCCCGCCGGACCGCCGTTACCGTTGTCGCCAGTCTGTGCGTCTTGCTCGCTGCCGCAGCGGGCCAGGCGGCCGAAACCGGCGGTGGGGTACTCAATAAGAAGCCGAATCAACGGACCCACGAGCCGACATTGCTCACGGCCGATGACCTCACGTCCGATGAGTCATTGTCTTTGGTCATTGCCCGTGGCCACGTCGAACTGGTTCAAGGCGAACGAAAAGTTCAGGCCGACGTCATCACCTACAATCAGAAAAGCAAGGTGGTCATCGCCACTGGCAACGTCAGGCTGTTTGAGCCCGACGGTGAGGTGATGTTCTCGGATTACGCCGAGCTGACGGACGACATGAAGGAAGCCTTCATTCATGACTCCCGCGTCGTCATGAGTGATGCTTCGCGAACAGCGGGTACCGAGGCCTCAAGGACCTTGGGCCGATACACGCAGATGAACCATGTCACCTATTCGCCCTGTTATTTGTGCTCGGATAAGCCCGGCGAATCGCCCGTGTGGCAATTGCAGGCCGAAAAGTCCGTCCACGACAACGTGGACAAGGAAATCCGTTACACGAATACGTTTATCGATTTGTTTGGTGTCCCGGTTTTCTATGCACCCTACTTTTCTACACCCGATCCGACGGTGAAGCGCCGCAGCGGCTTCCTGACCCCGATGTATGGCAGCGACACCAATCTCGGATTTTCGCTCAGTGACAGCTATTATTTCGATATTGAACCCGACCTGGACGCGACGCTGAAGGCCACCTACTACACTTTGCAAGGGCCGATGCTCGGGGGGGAGGTTCGCAAGCGTTTCGACACCGGCCTGACCCAAATTGATGGCGAACTGATTCACGCCGACAGCACCATCGCATCGACCTTGCCCGCGGGTGAGAAACCGAAGCAAATCTGGCGTGGTTACGCCAATGGCAGCGCGCTGTTCGACATCAACGATTCCTGGCGTTGGGGCGGCGACCTCAACATCGCCAGTGATCCCAACTACTTGCGGCAATATTACAGCTTTGCCGGCAGCTTGCTGACCAGCCGGCTGTATGCCGAGAACTTCTCCGGTCGCGACTATGCCACCATCCGGGGCTACCATTTCCAGGACCTGCGCACCAGCAACCCCCAGGCGGCACCCAATGTCGCGCCGCTCGCCCAGTACTCGGCACTCGGCGAACCCAACTCGCTGCTCGGCGGGCGCTGGTCCATGGACACCGGCCTGGTCGGCCTGACCCGAACCTCAACCGGCGCCGATGACACCCGGTTTTCGTTGGAGCCTGGTTGGTCCCGGCAGTTGGTCTCCGACACCGGTTTGGTGACGACCCTCAATGCCAGGGCGCGGGCTGACATCTGGAACTTCCAGAACTACCAGCGGCCCGAGAGCTGGAATACCGACAGCACATCCGCCGCGACCACCGTCGGACTGAACCAGGGGTCGGCCTATCGGGCCTTTCCCCAAGGACAAGCCAAAGTCTCCTATCCGCTCGTCCGCAACGGTGATTCAACCCAGATTCTGGTCGAACCCATGGCGGCCTTGACGGCGGCGCCGCGCATCAGCCAGAAACCCATCTACCCGAATGAAGACAGCCAAGACGTTGAACTCGACGCCACCAGCCTGTTCCAGATGAACCGGTTCGTCGGCCAGGACCGGCAGGAAGGCGGGCAACGGCTCACCTACGGCTTACGGACCGGTATTTTTGGGCTGAATCAAGGGTCGGGATCAATTTTCTTCGGCCAGGACTACCGGTTAAACAATTATCAGGTTTTTGACACGACTACCGGCCTGGCCAATCAGCGTTCGGACTATGTCGGCCAGATCGACCTGAGCCCGGCGTCCTGGCTTTATCTGAACTACCATGCCAACTTGCACCCTGAAACCTTGGACCCTCGCCGGGAAACGATCACGGCGTCCGTGGGCGTTCCAGCCTTGAGCTTCAGCAGTTCGTTTCACTATGACCAGCAGGTTCAGGACCCGGTCAGTTACCAGCTTACCAAGCAGGAATACACGACCTTCGGCATGAACTCCCAAATCAGTCGCTACTGGATGGCCTCTTTCAGCCAAAGCATGGAGCAGTTGCCGGTGAATCAGGCAACCACTTCGGCGTTCGTGTTAACCTATAGCGACGAGTGCCTGATCTTTCAGACCTTCGCCAATGTCAACTGGGCGGTCCAACCTGGACTGCCGCCCGGCCAGACTGTTTATTTCCGGCTGGTGTTCAAAGGCCTGGGCGAAGTCAAATCCCCTGGCTTCTCTCTCAGCGGTTTGGAAGGCTCGGCACCGCCGACCACCCACTGACACCGGCGGCGCCGGGTTCCAACGAACATCCGCCCTGATGGGGTGCCTCAGGGGGATGACCAGGGCAGGCGGGCGGTAAGGTCTGCAAGCCGCCCGATCACCAGATCGGCCTCCCCGGTTCCGGTAGCGTGAACCGGAACCGGGCGAATCAGAACCCGACGGGCAATCCCCGCCGCTGAAGCGGCCGCCATGTCACTGGGTTGATCGCCGACAAAGATCGAGTGGGCCAGATCCAGGTCAAGGCGGCGCGCGGCTTCCAGAATCATGCCGGGGTTGGGTTTGCGCCAGAAGCTATCGCGATCATACTCGGGCGCGACCGCACCCGGCAGATAGGGGCAGTGGAAAATGCCCGAGAGCTGGATTCCCTGCTGCGCAAACTCCCGTTCCATCCAGCCCATAAGCTGGTGGAACTCCGGCTCTGAATAATAGCCGCGGGCAATACCCGACTGATTGGTGATAATAACGATTCGATAGCCACAATCGATGGCGCGATGGATCAAGGCAAAGATGCCGTTGCAGAAATCGAATCGCTCGGGGGTCGCCACATAGCCGTGATCGTCATTGACGACGCCATCGCGATCAAGCAACAGTGCCGGGCTTCGGCCTTGGCTTGGTTTCAATGTCGCCCCCCTCTCCCGCAATCCTGCCGCCCCCAAGGGTACCTTACCCGGCCCGCTCCGAACAGCCTGGCGTGCCTTTGTTCGGCGCCGGCGTCGCTCCCAAACGGCACCGGATGCGGCATCCCCACGCCTGACCAGAGTCATATCTTGCAATGCCCCTGCTTTCTGTCTAGCCATGAGCATGCGGCGGTCGTTCCGGCGGCGCGATGACGACGACCGGGCCAACTGCCGGACCAGAACCTCGATGACAACGGCCACGCCAGCCGCGGCATCGCGTTTCTTCGTGTGGACCCCAAATCGGATCATTGACGATGACGCTTGGCCTTTACGATTCCGAACGTCGGTACCGGCGACGGGTATGGACGGGTTTCGTCAAATTCCTCCTGTTCATCCTATTCGTTCTGGGTGTCGGACTGTTTGCCTACCAAATGGGTATTGAGCAACTGAAGGGACGAGACGCCGGTTTGCGGGACGAAGTTACCCAACTGGCCCGTCAAAAGGGGGAACT
This sequence comes from uncultured Rhodospirillales bacterium, assembly GCA_903927615.1. GTDB lineage: Bacteria > Pseudomonadota > Alphaproteobacteria > Azospirillales > Azospirillaceae > BOG-933. Next base: position 15,280 of record CAIYNU010000094.1, read on the forward strand.
TGAGCTGTATGTCGGCCAGTTACGGGACATTGCCCACACCGCCGAGACTCGCGCTGGCGAGCTGGAAAAGCAACTGGCCCGCGAAGTTCCTCGAGGCGATCTCGCTCTGATGACCCAGGCGGCGGCAGAGCGGCTGGCCGCCGGCATTGCCCCGGATCGCCTGGCATTCATCATCTCTTCGGCCCAAAACCGGCGCAACTGCCAACAGCCCGAAACCAAGCGGTTGCAGCCGTCGACTCCGATCTACAAGTCCCCCAATCGCTCGGTGGGCTTTGCCGGCGGCACCATCACTGTGGTTGGCGACGGCCAGTCGGCACGCGACGGCGCCGGGGACTCCGAAGGCTGGTTTGATCCGACCGCCCCCCTGACCCTGCGCATCACCCCCCAGGACGGCAAGGAAACGGTGATCACCGGCGTGTTGCCGCTGCACCAGTCGGTGGTGGTCGACAACACCGAATTTCGGTTTACCGCCGCCGCCGGCGCGCGGTCTTTCATCGAGATTACCTCTGACCGTTGCGCCTATCCCTGACACGCGATCGGATTTGACCGGGGGGCCGCGAGGCACGCCCCACCCCAGGAGGCCGCCCGCCATGGCTCTGGTTTCGGTGACGAAGGAGGGGGCCGTCGGCACTCTTACGCTTGACCATCCCGAAAGACGCAATGCCCTCGGCGAGTTCCTGATCATCGAACTGCTGGAGGCCCTCGACCGACTGCGGGCGGAGGCAACACGGGCGGTCGTCCTCCGGGCGATGCCGGGCATCCCGGTCTGGTCCTCGGGCCATGATATCAGTGAACTCCCGACGTCGCGCCGCGACCCGTTGGGCTGGAGCGAGCCGCTCCGCAAACTCGTCAAGGCCCTCCAGGATTTTCCCGCGCCGGTCATCGCCTTGCTGGAAGGCGGGGTCTGGGGCGGCGCCTGCGAGGTGGTGTTTGCCTGCGACCTGATCCACGCCACCCCGGACGTCACGTTCGCCATCACGCCGGCCCGGCTCGGCGTCCCCTACGGCGTGTTCGGACTGATGACCCTGGCAGGCGCGATGCCCCGGGCACTGCTCAAGGAAATGCTGTTCACCGCCCGTCCGATCGGGGTCCAGCGAGCCTGGCAATTGGGACTGGTCAATCATGTGATCCCGGCCGACCGGATTACCGACTTCACCGCCGATCTGGCGCGCACCATCGGGGCCAATGCACCGTTGACCATCGCCGCGATGAAAGAGCAGCTGAGGGTCCTCGACGACGCCGGCGGCCTGGCGCCGACGCAACTGGAACGGCTTCAAGAGCTGCGCCGCACCGTCGGAGAAAGCGGCGACTACCGCGAGGGGCTCGCCGCCTTCGCCGGGAAACGCACACCGGTGTTTCTCGGGGCCTGACCGGTGACGCAAATGTCAATGATACGGGAGCGTTTGCATGTTCTTAACCAACGGCAGCGAAACTGTCGGTGATTTTTCCATCACCACTGTGGTCAACACGCCACCCTGGTACGAAAACTGTTATATTGTCCGCCATATCCCCACTGGTCGGCAACTGGTGATTGATCCCGGTGGCGAAGCCGACCGGATTGCAGCGGCGATGTCGGCAAATGGCGGCGCGGTTGCCGAAATTCTGCTGACCCATGGCCACCCGGATCACCTTGGTGGCGTTCACGACCTCCAATCCGTCTTCGACGTGCCATGCCGCGCCCATGAGGAGGAACAGCCGATCATCGCCAGCCTCGCGAGTTGGGCCGGCGCCCTGATGCGGCAACGCCTTCCGGCGCCGCGCCGCCTCGAATACCTGACCGGCGAGCCGGTGCTGGCCTATGACGGCTTTGACGTTCGGGTGCTATTGACCCCCGGTCACACGCCCGGCGGCGTCTGTTACCTCTTCGACGGCTTTGCCTTTACCGGGGATACCCTGTTCAACCAGGGAGTCGGACGGACCGATCTGCCCGGCGGCAACGGCCCCACCCTTGCCGCCTCGATCGGTCGCCTGCTGGGCGCCCTCGCACCGACCACCCGGCTGTACAGCGGCCACGGCCCAGCCTGGACGGTGGCCGAAGCGCGTCCCTGGTGGACATGGGCCGCCGCGCACGGCTACGCCTAGCGGGCCGGGTCAACGTATTTGATGGGAGCGCGGGCGTCTCGCCCGCATATTCTTTAATAGGAGCGCGGGCGTCTCGCCCGCATGGGGCCGGACGGCCGCCCGGCGTGGCGCGCCGACCAGGGCTTCTTGCCCCTTGCCAGCGGGACGGCAAACAGGTGATCCTGTCCCCTATGAAGCCGGCTGATTTCGTTTCGTCCGGGGTGGATCCGGCCATCGGGCACCGCATGGTTGCGGTGTTGGGGCCGACCAACACCGGCAAGACCTATCTCGCCATCGAGCGGATGCTTGGCCATCGCTCGGGGATGATTGGCTTTCCGTTGCGTCTGCTGGCGCGCGAGAACTATGACCGCATTGCCGCCGCTCGCGGACCGGGCAGCGTGGCGCTGATCACCGGCGAGGAGATGATCGTCCCGCCCAACCCGTCCTATTTCGTCTGCACCGTCGAGGCGATGCCCGTGGACCGGCCGGTGGCGTTCCTGGCGGTGGATGAAATTCAACTGTGTGCCGATCCTGAACGTGGCCATGTCTTCACCGACCGCCTGCTTCACGCCCGCGGGTTGGAAGAGACCATGGTCCTGGGTGCCGAGACCATCGCGCCGCTGATCCGGCGACTGGTCCCTCGAGTCGAATTCATCAACCGGCCGCGGTTTTCCGCCCTCAGCTACGCCGGCCCGCGCAAACTGACCCGGCTGCCGCCCCGTTCGGCGGTGGTGGCGTTTTCGGCCACCGAAGTCTACGCCATCGCCGAGTTGATCCGACGCCAGCGCGGCGGCACCGCCGTGGTGTTGGGCGCGCTCAGCCCCCGCACCCGCAATGCCCAGGTGGCGCTCTATCAGGCCGGTGACGTGGATTATCTGGTGGCCACCGACGCCATCGGCATGGGTCTGAACATGGACGTGGACCATGTGGCGTTTGCCGGCCTCAGCAAGTTTGACGGCAACGCGCCGCGCCGGCTCGACGCCCACGAGATCGCGCAGATCGCCGGCCGTGCCGGCCGTCATCGCAGCGACGGCACCTTCGGCACCACCGGTGATCTGGGTGAACTTGACCAAGACCTGATCGAGGCGGTGGAACATCACACCTTCCCACCACTCAAAGCGGTCCGCTGGCGCAATGCCGACCTCTGTTTCCAATCGCCGTCGGCGCTCCTGCGCTCCCTGGAGCGACCGCCGCCCCGGCCGGACCTGATCCGGGTCCGGGAAGGCGACGACCATCTGGCGCTGGCGACGCTGGCCCATGACCCCGAGATCACCGCCCTGGCCAGCAGTCGCGAAGCCGTCGACCTGCTGTGGCAGGTCTGCCGGATTCCCGACTTCCGCAAGGTTCTGTCGGACGCCCACACGCGCCTGCTCGGGCAGATCTACCGTCACCTCCGCGGCCCACACCGCCGCCTGCCCACCGACTGGGTGGCGGATCAGGTGGCGCGACTGGACCGCTACGACGGCGAGATCGACGCGCTGGTGACCCGCATCGCCCATATCCGGACCTGGACCTACATTTCGCACCGGCCGAACTGGCTGACCGACCATGGCCACTGGCAGGACCGAACCCGGGCCATCGAGGACCGGCTCTCGGACGCCCTGCACGAGCGGCTGACCCAACGCTTCGTCGACCGCCGCTCGGCGCTGCTGGTCCGCAGCCTGAAGGGGGGCGGCCAACTGCTGGCTGCGATCAGCCGCCACGGCGAGGTCATGGTCGAAGGCCATCCGGTTGGACAACTGGACGGCTTCCGCTTCATCCCCGATGCCGAAGCCCAGGGCCAGGACGGTCGCGCCCTGATGTCCGCCGCCCGCCGGGCCTTGCGCGACGAGGTCTCGAACCGGGTCCGGCAGTTCGAAGCCGAAGCCGGACCGGCGTTCGCCCTGGCGCCCGACGGCCTGATCCGCTGGCAAGGCGCCGAGGTGGCGCGGCTGGCGCCCGCAGAGACGCTGCTCGCACCCGCCGCGGTGGTGCTCCATGATGCCCTGTTGGAAGGCGTTCAGCGCGACCGGATCCGGCGGCGCCTGGACACCTGGCTTGAAACCGCCATCGCGATGCCTCTGGCACCGCTGTTCCGGCTGGCCGCAGCCGACCTCTCCGGGTCCGCCCGGGGCCTAGCCTTTCAACTGGTCGAGGCGCTCGGCTGCCTGCCCCGGCCAAGGGTCGCCGAATTGCTGGCGGGCCTGTCCGCGGACGATCGCCACCGGCTGGCCAGGCTGGGCGTTCGCCTGGGTTCCCATTGGCTGACCCTGCCGGCACTGCTCAAGCCGCCGGCGGTGGCCATGCGCGCCCTGCTGTACGCCGTCCGCCATGGCCTGCCCCTGCCCGCGCCGGTCCCCGCGTCGGCCCGGGTCTCGGTGGTCCCGGCGCCGGGCATGCCCGAGGCCTTTCACGCCGCCATCGGCTTCCCGGTGGTCGGCCCCCGGGCCATCCGTGCCGACATTCTCGACCGGTTCCAGACCACCCTTGCGGCCGGCACGCCGCCGACCGGACAGCTTATCGGCTGTCCCGAAACCGATCTGCCCCTGGTGCTGGCGGCCCTCGGCTATCGTCGGATCACCGCCGACGATGGCTCGGTCCAGTGGCGGGCGCGGCGGATCAAACCCGCCCGACGCCCCCGACCATGTCCCGGGACCGCCGAGGCCGAACACCCCTTCGCCGGTCTTCGCGACCTCGCCCGTCTGCACACCTTGGAACCCGGGCCGTGACCGCCGGACCACCGCCGGCCCCCGGGGTCCCCGAAGCCGCCGCCGGCCTGCGGATCGACAAGTGGTTGTGGTACGCTCGCTTTTGCAAGACCCGCAGCCTGGCCGCCCGCCTGGTGATCGACGGTCCGATGCGGTGCTCCGGCACCCTCATCACCAAACCTCACCATCCGGTCCGGCCGGGCTGTGTGTTGACCTTTCCTCTCGCCCGACACATCCGGATCATCCGGGTTCTGGCCTTGGGCCACCGGCGCGGACCGCCCGCCGAGGCACGGGGTCTTTATGAAGACCTGGCGCCGCCGACCCCTGAAAATGCCCTGCCCCGGAACCCATGACGTCCCCCACGCCGTACCTTCCTCGACTTCTGTGTTTTACGAGAGGCCATGCCGTGAGCGTGCGCCTGAAGGGAATGCTGGCCGCCGCGGGACTCGCCAGCAGTTTGGTGCTGGCCGCCGGCGGCGCCGGCGGCCGGGAGGTGGCCGCCGATGCCTGGTTCCAGCGCGACTTTGACGCCAACTTCGCCTTGTGCGCGATCCGTGACAACCGCCCGGACTGGTGCCAGAACTGGATCAACGCCATGGAAGGCGCCCGGCCCAAGACCATCTCCCTCTCGGTTCCCGAATGGCAAAGGCTGACCTTTGTCGACAACATGCTGGTCTGCTCGACGCTGCTGTCGCCGGATTGGTGCCCGGCCTGGCGCGAAGCGATGAAGCTCGTGACCCAAGACCCCGCCTATGTCGACCTGGTGACCGCACCCGCAGCACGGCGCATCAAAGAGGAAGACGAACGCCAAGCCCGAATCGAAGCCTGGCGCACCACCCTTGCCAATGTCGGCCTCAACAAAATCACGCCCGGGGATCTGGACCTGATCCGCCGTCAGGTCAGAGACGGTAATGCCGATGCCATGGAGATTTTGGCCTGGATGTACCTGAAGGGATACGGCGTCGCCCGCAACTATGGCCGGGCCTACGAATATTATGGCCGTGCCGTCCTCGCCGGCCGCACCGACCTCCGCCCCACGCTCGATTCCCTGTGGCCGGCGCTCAATGAAGCCCAAAAGAACGAGCTTCGGTTTTTGTTCAAGTAGCAGCCTGATGTCACGAACGGCCGGTGTCCCCTTGAACTGTCCGCGGCAACCGGCCGGCAGAAAGCCGCCGATCGTCGCCACGAGATTACCGAAGGATGGCGTATCGTTAAAGCCGTGCCACTGGCCACTGTCAATCGTCCTGATACCTAAAGCTGCGCAACACTCTGTCCTGCGGTCATCATCAGCCCAGGTATTGATAGATTTTTGGACCACACCCCACTCGTATTTGATCAAGAATGTGACCAGTTGACAGTCAAGGCCGCGGCGATTAATGCTCGGTCTGCTTGGTAGCGGACGCTTGATGAGACGTGGCAAGTCTCGCAGTGTTGTGTGTGGCCGCAACGACGCCAACGTCAATGAGGCCAAAACGATTTGATGATGGTCGGTGTTGCCGGAACCGGTATGCCGCGTTTCCGACCGACGGATCGTCACCATGACCGGTCGTGGACGGAAGGAAATCGCTATGGAGTTGACCCAACACTCGCGGGTTGCTATTATTGGTGGTGGCCCCTCGGGTTCGCTGACGGCGTACTTCATGCTCGATATTGCCAGTCGCCTGGGCTTGCATCTCAACATCGAAATCTTTGACTCTTCACAATTCACGGCTCAAGGTCCGAAGGGCTGCAACTATTGTGGCGGCGTTATCTCGGAAACCCTGGTCCAAATGCTGGCGATGGAGGGGATCACTCTGCCGCCGGACGTGGTCCAGCGCGGCATTGATTCGTACCAACTTCATACGGATCAGGGCTCCGCCGCCATTTCCACGCCGCTGGCGGAATTGCGGATCGCGTCTTTGTATCGCGGTTCCGGACCGCTGGATTGCGCCAAACGGAAGGCCTGCGGCGGCGCCGAACCGGTGATTTATCGCAGTCTGGATGGTTTCCTGCTGGATTTGGCGCTGAGTAAGGGCGCCACCCTGTTCCCCACCAAGGTCAACAAGGTGACGCGGGTCGGCAACCTGCCGATGGTTTTCCCCAGGGAGATGGAGCCCCGCTCGTACGACCTCGTCATCGGTGCCGTCGGCGTCAATGGCGGTGGGCTCAAGATTTTCGACGAGTCCGCCATCCGGTTTCGTCATCCCACCACCACCAAGGCGGTCATCACCGAAATCTACCTTGGCCGGTCCGAGGTCGACCGCTGTTTCGGCAGCACCATGCATGTCTTCGTCACCCGCATCCCGCGGGTCAGCTTTGCCGCCATCATTCCCAAAGGGGAATACGTCACTGTCGTGATGCTGGGCCGGGCCTTGGACCGCGACACCGTCGTGACGTTTCTCAACCACCCCACCGTCAAACAATGCTTCCCGGATGGCGTCGACCTGACCGCACGGTCCTGCTTCTGTCGGCCCGAGGTCAGTTTGGGAACGTCCTCGCCCGTTTGTGCCGACCGGGTGGCCCTGGTCGGCGATGCCGCGGTCAGCCGCCTGTATAAGGACGGCAACGGCGCCGCGTACCGAACCGCCAAGGCCCTGGCCACCGCCGCCATCATCCACGGCATCTCGCGAAAATCGTTGGAACGTTATTACGCGCCTGCCTGCCGCAAACTGTCGTTTGACAACACCATCGGCAAGACGGTGTTTCTGACCGTCAATCTGTTCAAGTGGATGCCAATCTTAAGCCGCGGCATGCTGGGCATGGTCCGGCGCGAACAAAGCCGGCAGGACCCCCGGCGGATGGATATGTCGTTGGTGCTCTGGGATGTTTATACCGGCTCCAACAGCTACAAATCCATTCTGCTGCGTTGTCTGGCGCCAAGATTCCTGCTGCGGTTGCTGGTGGAAAGCATCAAGTCCTTATTTGTCGTGGATAAGGCGGTTCGTGCGGCCCCCGTGGCCCCGCCCATGGCCACCGAGGGGCATGGGCCATGAGACATAATCAGCTCGGCAAGCTTTATAATGATGGTGATGTCATCGTACGCCTGGGCGACCCCGGCAACACCATGTTCCAGGTGCAGAAGGGATGCCTGGACGTCATCGTCGATGATAATACCGGGCAGGTCATCGCGACTCTGGTATCGGGCGATTTCTTTGGTGAAATGTGTTTGTTCACTGGCGACCCCCGCTCGGCAACCGTACGCTCGCGCGGCGAAAGCCGGGTATTGACCATCGACCGTGCGGCGTTCATCCGCCGTCTGTCGGAAGACCCCCTGCTCGCCTACCGCATTCTGGGGGCCATGTGTGACCGCTTGCGACGCCTGAACGAGTATAGCGTCGGCTACGAAGGCTATCTCTGCCCACCGGTTGACCGATCAACGGCCAAGGAGGACGCGACGCCATGATCCTGGAAAAAGACCGGCTAGAGAGGTTATTGTTCCGCAACTATGAGGTTGGGAGTATCGTTCTGCCCCAGGGCTGCACCCAGCGGATCATGGGCTTGATCGGCAAAGGCAGCGTCGAGGTTTTTTGCAAGACGCAGGAGGGCGAGGAGACGGTTTTCGGCGTCCTGACCAAAGGCGATACCTTCGGCACCTATTCTCTGTTCTACGATGTTCCCAGGCCGACGGGCATTCGCGTGCGGGATCGGGCGCGCATCGCGCTTTTGAACAGCAGGGACTTCATCCGCTATTCTCACCACAACCCCACCATGACCTTCAACGTATTGACTGCCGCCAGCCGGCGGATTAACAATATCAATAGAGATTTATGCAAAGGAGGTCGGGTCAGTCCGATTGAATGGTGACCTGTTTTATTAATGATTATGCCCGGAACGTTCGATTTCTATACCGTTCGACGATTCGGGTTTGGACTGGGCCATCTGAGTTCTTTGAACTGGTCCGAACCACTAACCATCTCGGGATCGCTCTCGGCCTTCAGGTGTTGCGCTGGCTGCTTCATTCCGGAGTGACCACGGCGCATTTTGTGGTGGTCAACCCGCCGGCGATGTTTCCGGTCCCGTTCGATCTTGATTTGGGACTCTACCGGTCTTGGGAGGTTTGGGGTTTTTTTCCCTTTGGCCTGGGCATGCTTGGGCTGATCGCCTGGGTGACGTGGCGGGTCGGGCGCCGTCGGGCCGGCCGTCCCATGAGCCTGGCCAAGACCGCGGAAGTCGTCTCGCTGGCCTGGTTCGCCCCCTGGTTGCCCACATTCCTGACCGATAATCTGTTGTTGTCGGCCGGATGGGCGATCCCCGTGGTCATCGTTCCCGCCCATACCGTGGTGGTGGGCCTGGAGGTTTGGATGACCGCTGTGGGGCTTCAGCAGGTCTTCGGCCTGTCCCGAGGTCCGGCCTGGCGGATAAGTCTGGCGGGTGGACTGATTTTTATGGCCCTGGCCGGTGCCGTGATCCGGTAGACGACGGCAACCTCAACGCCCGCACGGATCAGGTATAATGATCCGGCAGGCCACTCTCATTCATCCTTCAGGCGCCCGACAATCCCGCCTTGCGCCCTTCGGCGATGGCGGCCCGGGCCAAGGCGTCGGCCCGTTCGTTTTCGGGATGGCCCGAGTGACCGCGCACCCAGTGGAAGGCGATGGCATGGCGCTGCTGGGCCAGGTCCAGGCGTTCCCACAGGTCACGGTTCTTGACCGGTTTGCGGTCCGCGGTTTGCCAGCCTTTGGCCTTCCACCCTTTGATCCACTTGGTGATACCGTCGCGCAGATACTGACTGTCGGTATGCAGGCGCACCTGAAGCGGCCGCTTCAGCGTCTCCAGGGCAACGATGGCGGCCAGCAACTCCATGCGATTGTTGGTGGTCAGCGGCTCGAAACCGTTCAGTTCCTTATCGACGGCACCATAGCGCAAAATCGCGCCCCAGCCGCCCGGTCCCGGGTTGCCGCTGCACGCGCCATCGGTGAAAATGTCGCAGATGCGACCCTCGGGAGTCTCTGAAGACTGTAAAGACGCTTCGGTCATGGGGTCCCTGAGAGCATTGGGTCATCTGGGATTAGGGAGCGTCGGTCGGCTCGGGACCATCGAGACAATAATCCCCAAGCCCGCGCGCGCCCCGGTGGAAGCGCAGCTTGCGAAGATACTCCAAGGGATTCTTCGGCGTGACAAAGGCGCCAGGAGGGCGGTTCAGCCAGTCATAGAGCCGGGTCAGCAGGAAGCGCAACGCCGCGCCGCGCGCCAACAGCGGAACCGCCGCCAGTTCCCCGGCCGAGAGCGGCCGGATCCGGCGATAGCCGGCGAACAGATGGCGGGCCTTGGTGGCATTGAACGAATCGTCGGCCTCGAAGCACCAGGCGTTGAGACAGATGGCCAGATCGTAAGCCAGGAAGTCGGTGCAGGCGAAATAAAAGTCGATCAGCCCGGACAGGGTTTCGCCCCGGAAAAAGACGTTGTCCGGAAACAAATCGGCGTGGATGATGCCGGTGGGCAGCGCCACCGGCCAGGCCGCCGCCAGTTCCACCAGTTCGACATCCAGGATCGCTTTCAACCCGGGCTGAACCGCATCGGCAGAGTCACGGCACCGCCGATACAACTCCTGCCAGCCGGCCACCGACAGGGCGTTGGGCCGGGTCATGGGGAAGTCGGCACCGGCCAGATGCAGACGCGCCAGGGCCTCGCCCACCGCGGCGCAGTGCCGGGGCAGCACCCGGCGCGGCCACATGCCCTCCAGAAAGGTGACAATCACCGCCGGCCGGCCGCACAACTCGTGCAAGGCCGCGCCGTCCGAGGCATGGACCGGCAAGGGACAGGCCAAACCCTTGTCCGACAGGTGTTCCATCAGGCACAGAAAGAACGGCAGGTCTTCGATCCGCACCCGCTTTTCGTAAAGCGTCAGGATGTGCGGACCGCACTCGGTCACCAACAGGTAGTTGGTGTTTTCCACGCCCTCGGCAATCCCCTTGCACGACCGTACCGCGCCCAGCGGATACTGAGCGACAAAGGCTTCCAGTTCTTCGTCGGAAACTTCGGTGTAGACGGCCATCGCCCAGCCGACTAAAGCAAACCACCCGCGCGGTCAAGGAAGCCGTGCGCCCGGCGCATGCGACAGCGCGTCCCAGGGCACGGACATCCGGACGGGCCGGGACCTCAGCCAGACCCTCAGTGACCATAACCATCGACACCACAGAACATCGACCGCTATACTAATCGCGTCTCATGCCTGAGGAGATTGACCGATGACGCGCGTGGTGACGCTGGTGATCATGCTGTTGGCGTTGAGCGGCCCGGGAACGGTTCTGGCCGACGACGCTCATCAATTCCTTCATAACGCCAATCCGGCGTCTCCCCTGTTCGAATGCGGTCAGAAGACCATGGGCCAGGTCGCCTGCCAGGCGGGGAACCGTTGCAAATGTAACTACTACGCCTTTGGCGACGCCATGCGCGGGTTGCCCCCCGGCTATCGCTGGGATTGCGGCCTGGAGCAGGGCAATTGCCTGGTCGACGTCCCGGCCCAAACCACCGGCAATTGGGGGAACGCGCCGCCGCCGGTGCAAGCGCCGCAGCCCCAAGCCATCGTTCCCTATGGCGGCAACACCGGCACCGGGCGATAGGCCCCACGCTCGCCGCGAGCCGGGGCTCACCGACGGTCATGAGCGTTCAGAATACCCCGTCAGCCGTCCTGGAGGGGTCAAGGGACCCCTTCGGTCCGGCACGCCGCGACGGACAGACGGGACAGCACCGGCCATAACAGCGCGACGCAACCGGCGATCCACGAGAACGCCAGCGTCGCGGTGGCGCCGGGGACGCCATAGGCCTGACACAACACGACATTCAGCGGCAACAGCACCACCCCTTGAACCAGGGTGACCCGAAGAGTGTACCAGTACAGCTCGAGGGCCAGCACCATCGGGCGGACCCAAAACAGCATGGTCAGGATGCCGCCCGCCGCCAGCAGAACCTGCAAGGTCAGGGTGGCGGGTTCATAAGCGGCACCGAACACCAGGACGATGGCCGGCCGGGCGATGACGATCCCGACCACCGTACCCACCGCCACCAGCGGCAGCCAGGTCCGGCACAACAGCAGAACACGCTGGCGCACTTCAGCCATATTGCGCCGAACCACCAGTTCGCTGAAGTCCTGATAAATCACCAGACCCAGCATCTCGCCCACCCGCAGCACCGCCGCAGCCAGACTCTTGCCCAGCCGGTAGCAGCCGACGTCCTCGGCGCTGCGGAAGAAGCCGAGCACCAGCGTGTCGGCTTCCTTAATCAGGGAGGAAAAAATACTCGAAAAGAAGGTTGCGCCCATGAACCCCCAAAAGGCGCCGATCTCCCGGCGGCGACGCAGGACGCCGGCCCGAAACAAACCAATCGCGGTCAGGCGGTGACCCTCGGCCATCGCCCGGCCCAGGAAACCGCCGGTGATCCCGACCTGAGCCAAACCGACCAGCAGCATCAGCCACGCCGCCGAGGTCAGCGTCAGGGTCCCGGTCAACCACAGGCCAGCCAGCCCGCCCGCCCGCAACAGCGGAAACCCGGCATTGAGAGCGGCGATGGCGCGATAGCGCCCAAGGTCACGCGCCACGCTGAACCAGACCTGATCAAACACGCCGCACAACTGGGCACCGCCGATCAACAGGTAGAGCGGCACGGCCCCGGTACCGCCCGGTAACGCCGACGCCACCCACGGCACCGACGCCGCAATCACCAGCAGCGCCAGACTGCGCGTCACCATATCGGTAGCTAATGCCGAAGCCAGCAGCACCGCCAGCAACCCGCTGTCGCCCCGGTGGCGAAGGTCCACCAGATATCGGGTCACCGGTTCCGACGTGCGAAAAGTGCATAGGGAATAGGCAACCAACACGTAGGCCTGCACCCCGCTCCACACCCCGAACGACGCCGGACCCAAGGTCCTGGCAAGAATCAGGGTTTGGAGCAGGGCGAGCCCCATCCCCGCGGCGCTGCCGCCGAACAAATAGACGCCATTGGCAAACAGACTGCGCAGAGACGAACTCACTGGCACCGACTTTCGCAGTTTGAAGGAGGGCTCGGTCAAAGCGCCACGGCTGTGCGCGCTCATAGTCGCTTAAGCGAACGGCCGCAAGCGCCGTGTCGCCGAGGGGGAACGGCCGCAAGCGCCGTTTGGCGGCGGTCACCATGTTACCAGAATGTGGGCGCCTCGGTCCTCTGCCAAAAGGCGCCACTTGCCCAGGAATGAAGCATTTATCTGCTGCGGCGCAGCATATCCCGAATGCCCCGATCGCGCCGACACGCCCCCGAGGCGACGGGCAACGCCGCGCATCCCCCGAGCCAGCCCCAGAATTAGGGCTTTAACCATGCCCGCCCCCCGCCTCTGGTATCGGGCGACAACGCATGGCAGTCCTGCCAGGCGATGGCATGACCTATGCACTTTTCTTTTGCCGACGGCCACAACATCTCGTCCAGGGGAACGGGCTCGTGATGGATGCAGAGGCCTTTCGGGTTCGGCCGGCCGCGGGGGCGGTGTCCTGTCGGACCGGATCGTGTCGTCGTTGAGGAAAGTGGACCCATGATCGGCAGCATTCCCACCAACAGCACCGCCATCTCCCTGGTCAGCCTTTACGAGATCAGCAAGATGCTGAGTTCGTCCCTGGACCTGGAACGAACCCTCCTCGATATCCTGAATCTGCTGGCTTCCTACCTCCAGATGCGCCGCGGCACCATTGCGGTGAAGAAGGGAGAGGGTGGCGCGTTGACGGTGCTGGCCGCCGCCGGCATGGCGCCCGAGGCGGTCCGCAAGGGCGACGCCCGGCTGCCCCTGGCGGTGGCCCGCAGCACCCTGTCCTCGGGTATGCCTTACGTGGTGCAGGACGTGGCCAGCGAGCCGAGCCTGACCGACCATGTCGGCCTTCTGACCCTGGGCGAGGGCGAGCGGGTGTCACTGATTGCCGTACCGCTCAAGAGCGGCGGCAAGGCCTTCGGCGTGCTGATCGTGGATCGGGTGTGGGGCGCCGGCGCCTCGGTCAATTTTGAGGCCGATGTCCGGCTGCTGGTGATGGTCGCGAACCTGATCGGCCAAACCGTCGTGCTTCACCGCCACATCGCCGAGGACCGCCGTCTGCTGATGGATGAATCCTGTCGGCGACAGGATGCCGCGCGCAGCGCCGCGGGACCGGGCCCCGGCCGCCGGTGCCAGATGCAGGCCATGACCGGCAGCAGCCGGCCGATGCAGGCGCTTTATGCCGAAATCGATCAGGCGGCGCCGACACGGTCAACCGTGATGATCCGGGGCGAAAGCGGCACCGGGAAAGAATTGATCGCCCGCGCCGTCCACACCCTCAGCAAAGTCAAGGACGGTCCGTTCATTCGGGTCAACTGCGCCGCCCTGCCCGAAGGCCTGCTGGAAAGCGAGTTGTTCGGCCACGAGAAAGGGGCCTTCACCGGCGCCACCCAGGACCGCAAGGGCCGTTTCGAACTGGCTCACGGCGGTACCCTGTTCCTGGACGAGATCGGCGAAATATCCATGCCGTTCCAGGCCAAGCTGTTGCGGGTGCTTCAGGAGGGCGAGTTCGAGCGGGTCGGCGGCATGAAGACGGTTAAGGTCAAGGTCCGCCTGATCTGTGCCACCAACCGCAACCTCGAAGAGGCCGTGATCCAGGGCCGCTTCCGGGGCGACCTTTACTATCGGATCAACGTGGTGCCAATCTTCGTGCCGGCCCTCCGCGAACGCCGCGAAGACATCCCGATGCTGGCCGAAGCTTTTCTCGCCCGCTTCAACGAAGAAAACGAACGCCATTTGCGTTTCGCCTCCCGGGCCATGCACATTCTGACCACCTGTAAATTTCCCGGCAATGTCCGGGAACTGGAAAATTGCGTCAATCGCGCCGCCACCATGACTCGCGGCGAAATCATCGAAGACATGGATATGGCCTGTCAGACCGGGGCCTGCCTGTCACGGGTGCTGTGGCTGCCGACCCCCACGACCACCGCCGCGACCGCCGCCACGACGATTGTCGACCCGCCCGTTGTCCCGTCGGAGCCGCGCCCCCCCGCCCGCCGCCTGACGCCGCCGGCCGAGCCCGCGGACACGGACTCGGAGTTCGATGGCGACGGCGGCGACGACGACTTCGACGAACCCGACGACCTGCGGGCAACGCCGGAACTGCCCCAACGCCAGCGTCTGATTCGCGCCATGGAAAAAGCCGGCTGGGTCCAGGCCAAGGCCGCCCGCCTGCTCGACCTCACCCCCCGGCAGTTGGGCTATGCCCTGCGCAAGTATAATATCGAAATCAAGCGGCTCTAAGAGTCCTGACGTTAAGAACAGGGGGGGCCTTCGGCCCCGCCCTTACTCGCCAACCGCCACGCCTTCGCGACGGGGATCGGCCCCCCCGGTCAGATGACCGTCGCCGATTTGAATCCCCTGCAAGCCGCTGGGCAGTTCCACCACGGCAACGGTGTGGCCGCGGGCTTCCAGGGCCGGCTTCAACGCCGCCACGCTGGTGCCCTGTTCCAACTCGGTCACGCCATTGCGATTGACGACATGGGGCAGGTTGATCGCGGCCTGGATATCAAGACCCCAATCAAGCACCCCCAACAGCGTCTCGGCCACATACTCGATGATCCGGGGGCCGCCGGGCGAACCCACCACCAGCACCGGCTGGCCGTTATCGTCCTTGACCACCGTCGGCGACATGGCCGAGCGCGGTCGTTTGCCCGGTTCGACCCGGTTGGCCACCGGCCGGCCGTTGACCTCCGGGCGGAATGAAAAGTCCGTCAGTTCGTTGTTCAACAGAAAGCCATCGACCATCAGTCGCGACCCGAACTCGTCCTCGATGGACGTGGTCAGCGTCAGCATATTGCCGCCGCGATCGACGATCGAAATCTGGCTGGTGGAGGGGAACTCGTCGGCCTGACCCGGAGCCAGGTTCAGGGCGTCCCGCCACGGCGGATTGCCGGCGCGCACCGGGGTCGGCAACGCTTGATCGGGATTGATCAGTTGGGCCCGAACCATCAGGTACAGAGTATCAATCAGACCCACCGCCGGAATCGCCCGGATGTCCGGATCCGCCAGATAGACCTCGCGATCACTGTAGGCGAGTTTGCTCGCCTCGGCGAACAGATGAACCGCATCCAGCGACAGCGGCCGCAGGTGCGACAGGTCGAAATGGCCGAGCAGGCCCAAAATTTCGCCGACCGTGGTCCCCCCCGAAGCCGGCGGCGGGAAGCCGCAAACCTCGTAGGCCCGGTAAGCCTGACACAGCGGTTCCCGCTGCTTGGCCTGATAGCCCTTGAGGTCGCTCTCGTTCAGAGTCCCCGGATTGGCGGTGAAGTCGTGGACTTTGGCCACGATATCCTTGGCGATAGCGCCGGTGTAGAACACGTCGGCACCGCCGATCGCGATTTTGCGCAGTGTCTCGGCGTAGGCGGGATTCTTCAGCAGCGTCCCCGCCGCCAAGGGCTGGCCGTCAGCGGTGAAAAAGTACGCCCGGGCCACCGGATCCCGGTTCAGGCGCTCGCGGTCGGCGGCAATGGCGGCGGCCAACCGCGGCGACACGGCAAACCCTTGCTCGGCCAGGGTGATGGCCGGTTGCAGCAGCTTGGCCCAGGGCAATTTGCCGTACCGTTGATGCACCGTTTCCAGCAGCCGGAGCACCCCCGGCACCCCCACCGAACGGCCACCGATCACCGCGTCGTAGAACGTGACCGGCTGACCGGCGGCGTCCAGAAACAACCCGGGCGTGACCCCGGCCGGAGCGGTCTCCCGGCCGTCGAATGCCGTCAACTCGCTGGCGGTATGATCATAATGCAAGAGGAAGGCGCCGCCGCCAACCCCCGACGATTGCGGTTCCACCAGGCCCAGCACCATCTGAACCGCCACCGCGGCATCCGCCGCAGTCCCGCCCAGGCGGATGATGTCGGCCCCGGCATTGGCCGCCAGCGGACTCCCCGCCGCCACCAGAAAGGACTTGGCCACCACCGCCGGCCGTCCCCCCGGTTCGGTTCCCGCCTCGAAGGCCTGGGCCACCGAGCCGCCGCCCGCCACCAGGACCCAAAACGCCCAAACCCAAGACACCGGGCAGAGAACCCGGCGCGTAATACCAAGGGCAGCGATCATGACCTCACTCCGGCAGTGGTGGGGGTAACGACGACAACGGCTGGCAGCCATCAGGTATGGCATCGGTATTGTTGCAAAGCAAGGATAAGAATCACCATCGAGGCCGACGGTGGTCCTAGCCCTTGAGCGACCGCCCCTTCAACTTGAACACGAAGGTAATCACTTCGGCCACCGCACGATAATATTCCGCGGGAATTTCATGGTCGATCTCGACCGTGTCATATAAGGCCCGCGCCAGCGGCGGGTTTTGCACCAGGGGGACTTTATTCTCCTCGGCGATCTTGCGGATATTGGCGGCTATGAAATCAGCGCCCTTGGCCACCACCACCGGCGCCCGACTGCTGGCGGGGTCGTATTTCATGGCAACCGCAAAGTGAGTCGGGTTGGTCACCACCACATCGGCTTTGGGAACGGCCGCCATCATGCGCTCGCGGGCGCGTTGCATCCGCAGGCCACGGATCTTACCCTTGATCAGCGGATCGCCTTCGGTCTGCTTGTGCTCGTCCTTGACCTCTTTCTTGGTCATCCGCTGCTGTTTATGAAACGTATAATGATTGTAAGCATAATCAACAATTGTGATCACCAGAACCACAATGATGATGGCAGTCATCATTTCGAAAGAAACATTTCTCACCTCGCCCAGCACATTGACAAAGTCCATACCAATAAAATGTTCAAATCCCTGCACCATCGGCTTTAGCATAAAATAAACTACCAGGCCAATAGCCCCCAATTTTCCAAAGTTCTTACCAAGTTCAATCACCTGTCGGTCGAGTTTAAACAAACGTTTCAGTCCGGCAATCGGATTCAGTTTATTAAAGTCGATCTTTAGCATCTTCCAGGTAAATCGAAATCCGATCTGCAAGGTGGTAGCCAATATCCCCATCACCATCAGCAGTATTAATGGTAAGCCCGCGTAATAAATGATATCGATCATGGTTTCGGAAAGAACCATTCTAATTCCTTCCTGATCGGTCGGAATCTGATAACCCTCAGAAAGGAAATGAGAAAGCTCTCCCTTACTATTCCCCATAATTGGCGCCACAAACCAACCAACAATGATTAATATGGCAATCATCGCCAGCAAATTATTAACCTCGCGGCTCATCGCGAACTGGCCCTCTTCGTGGGCCTTTTCTAGCTTTCGGCCGCTCGCCTCTTCGGTCTTTGATGATTCATCTTGATCTTCCGACATGCCGTGCTCCCGCCGGATTCCGGCCCGTCATCGTTCCCACCCTCGCGCCGGGCGAGCCACCAGCCCGTCCGTCCACGGTGTCATCCTGTCCGTCCAAGGGCGTGGCCCCGTCACCCCGGCGGCATGAAATCCATGACATTGGATTCAAAATGGCGCAGCCAGAATATCATCATCGCCCCCAAGGTGAGTGAAAACAACAGCAGGCCATAGGCGATCTGAGCCGACATGAACACCATAAATATCTGCATTTGCGGCGCCAACCGGGACATCACCCCCAAGGCCAGGGCGAACACCAAGCCGGTGGCGATGAAGGGCGCCGACATCTCGATCCCGATCGTAAAGCTTTCCGACACCAGATGGGTCACGACCTGGGCAAGGTCCCCCACCGGTAGCGGAGCCCCCGGTGGAAACACCTCGTAACTGTGGATCACCCCCAATAGCAAGACATGATGCAAGTTTGTCACCAGGATCAGCAATAACGCCAGCCAGGATAGCATCGATCCCGGCAACGACCCTTGGGACGCCAAGGCCGGGTTGAACACGAAAGCGTTCGACAGCCCGGTCTGCATGGCAATCAGCATGCCCGCCACTTCCAGAGCACTGAACATCAGGCGGGACAGCGACCCGATGAACACCCCGATAATGATCTCGCTCCCCAACAATAGGAAGAGCGCCAGCACATGCACCGGTTCGTGGGGCAACCGGTCCTGCAACACCGGGGTCACGATAATGCTGATGAACACCCCCAACAGCAGCCGCACCTGGACCGGTACGAACTGGTCGCCAAACACCGGCATCACCATGAACGCCGAGCCGATCCGGGTAAACACCAGCAGCCAGGCGAACAGATGGTCGGCAATGAGCGTCTGAAGGACGACCACGGGTCACGGCATGCCGATCGCAACGATGCGATCGGCAATATGTTGGGTGAACGTCACCAGATGCGAAACCATGAACGGCGCCAGATAGATCGTCGCGGCAAACCCCAGCAGCATCTTGGGGACGAAGGTTAGGGTCTGTTCCTGAATCTGGGTCAAAGCCTGAAACAACGAAATCACGATGCCGACCACCAACATAATCGTCAGGATCGGCCCGGAGATGAAGATCATGGCGAGGATCGCCTCGCGACAGACCTCGATGGCGTCGGTTTCATTCATGGCGTCTCAGATCGGCATGCGCAGGATTTCCTGATAGGCGCTGACCACTTTGTCCCGCACCGCCGTGACGGTCTGCAAAGTCATCTCGGCGTTGGTCACCGCCGAAACCACATCGGTCAGATCGGCCTTGCCCAGCGCGGCCTTGGCCGACATCTGCTCTCCGGTGTGCAGCGTATCGACGGTCGACTTGGCGGCCTGCTCGAGGATCGCTCCGAACGACGTCCCCGGCTCTTCCGCGGCCGGCAGTCCCGGCTGAAGCGCACGGGAGGCGGCGCTGGCATAGGCATTAAGGGCCGCACTGACATTGGCAACCATGACGGAAACTCCCGCGCGGCAAGGTCCGGCTGCGCAAACGGCATGACGACAACTGGGGCAGATTACTACTGAAGCAGATTAATCGTGTGGGACAGCATGGTCTTGGCGGTATCGATCAAACTGAGATTGGCGTCATAAGACCGTTGCGCCTCTTGAAGGTCCATGGTCTCGATGATGGAATTAACGTTCGGCGACAGCACATAACCGTCACCGTCGGCAACCGGGTTGCCCGGCTCGTACCGACGTTGAAAATCGCTGCGGTCCACCCCGATGGCGGCAACCCGCACCGTTTCCACGCCCAGGTGACGATCCAACGTGTTCTTGAAGGTGACGGTCTGGCGCCGGTAGGGCAGATCACCCGGAGTCACGGCGGTGGAATCGGCATTGGCCAGATTCTCTGCAATCACCTTGATCCGGGTTCCCTGGGCCTTCATGGCCGCGGCGGAAACCGACATTGCCTTGTTAATATCCATGGACCACCTCCTGCCCGGCTGCCCGTTCCGAAGTCACCGATCACGAACCGCCATGGATGACCAGTTTTAACAGACTGACGTTTTTCTTGTAGAGATTGGTGACCATCGTATAGTCCTGGGAAGACTGAGACATTTTCAACATCTGATCCTCGACCACCACAGCATTCCCGTCGGGTTTGGTCTCGTAGGGCGTCTTGTCCTTTTGGACCTCGCCCGCTTCTTTAGAGAAACTTGGCGGCATCTGGTGCCCGGGATTGGTCAGCACCGGCGCCAGACGATGCCCCTCGCCCAACGCACTCTTGAAGGTAAAGGTTTTCAGATCACTGGGTTTGTACTTGGGGGTGTCGACGTTGGCGATGTTCTCGGCCACCACCTCCTGACGCTGGTTCAGCCAGTCCATCTTTTTGTTCAACAGCTTGAACACCCCGAGGGTATTGAGGTCCATGGTTCTGGTCCGTCCTTGCCGTCCGCGCTACCCCAATCTGATGCAAGAATCACGCCGTTTGCGACGTCGCTGCCCTGCCCCCGTCGGCAATCATACGCCGGTGCCGACCATCCCTCAAGAGCGTCCCACGCAGGGAACGCCCCGGCAAACTTTACCGATCAGCAGGTTTCGCCGGGCCTCTGGGCGACGGTCGCATCTTGCCTCTGATTTACCCTGGGGAAGCCGGCCCGCCCCCCTCCATGTCCGCCATCACTTGCCGCACTTCGTCCAACAAGGTCGGCGCCCCGCCGCCATCACCGCCCCAGCCGTCAAAATGGATCAATTGGTCCAACGGCAACCGGGTACGCCAGCCGGCACTCTCCAACTCGGGCCGATCCAGAAAGTGACTGACAAAGCCCAGACATAAATAGGCCACCGGCACCACCCGCTGGGGAATGCCCAGAATGTCCTGAAGCCGTCGGGGGTGCAAAATACTGACCCACCCCACCCCCAGCCCTTCGGCCCGGGCGGCCAACCACAGATTCTGGACCGCGCACACCGTGCTGTAGAGGTCCATGGTCGGGATGTGGGTCCGGCCCAGCACCACCGGACCGGCGCGGTCGCGATCGCAGGTGATGCACAGATTGACCGGTGCCTCACGAATGCCCTGAAGCCGAAGCTTGCGGTAGGCCTCCCGGCGCGCGCCCTCGAACCGCAGGGCGGCTTCCTCGTTGGCTGCCTCGAAGTCCCCATGGACCCGCGCCTTGACCGCGGGATCGGTGACCACGACAAAGCTCCAGGGCTGCATGAAGCCCACCGACGGCGCAAAATGCGCCGCCGTCAGCAACCGCGCCAGCACCGCCTCGGGCACGGGGTCGGGCAAGAACTGGCCCCGAACATCGCGACGGTTAAAGATCGCCTTGTACAGTCCGGCCCGATCCGCTTCCGAAAAGCCGGGAGCCTTCGCATGCTCGGGTCCCGGCGATGGGTCTGTCATGGAAACCTTATCAGGTAAGGGGGGACCCCTGACTTCGACGGCGTTTTGCGCCTCGGGATACGTCGATCTTAAATCCGCTCCGACAACCAGATCGCCGCCCGGGTGCCGGCCTTGATCGCCCCCGAGAGCAACGGATAGCCCGGAGTCTGTTCCGCTTCGTGAGCCAAACCAATCTCGCGATGTTCGACCTCATCGGCCCGGAAGGCCTCGATGGTCGCCTTCAGCGGCGCTTCGTCCTCGCCCAACTGGGCCGCCTGCCCGGCATAATGTTCATCAATGACGGTTTCGACCGCAACGGTGCAGGCCATGGCCGCCCGCGCCCCCATCAGCGCGGTGGCGGCGCCCAAGGCAAACCCCGCCACATGCCAGAATGGCTGAAGCAGGGTCGGCCGGACCCGCCGGTCGGCAACCATCGTCTCGAAAACCTCCACATGATGGCGTTCCTGCTCCAACATCCGCTGAATCACCGGCGTATTGCGGTGGTTGCGCAGCACCGACAACTGGCCTTCATAGATCCGGCGGGCGCCGAACTCGCCCGCATGATCAACGCGGATGATGCGGTCGAGCAAAGCCTTGCGATCGGGACTGCCAGGCAGCGCGGTCTGACTGGTATGGACAATCGGTTTGGCGGGGTCCGTGGGTTGGGCGTCAGACGGCATCGGTTCGACCTCCGGGCAAAGCGGCCCGGCGCGCGGCCAACAGGGCGAACGCGGCCAGGGCCAAAGTTATGAGCACATTATAACCGGCCAGCGAAATCCCGAACAGGGACCACGAAATCTCGTCGCACGGCACCACCGGTTGTTCCAGCAAACGGGCGCGCAAGTCTTCGACGGTCGCCGCCGGCACCACGCTGCATCCCGACAACCCGGCCCACCAGTGATACTCGACCCCCACATGGAACACCGCAATGCCGGTATCCGCCAACAGAACCAGTCCGATCAACCCCAGCAATCCCACCCGCAGCGACCGGCGGCGGCCGAACACCAACGTCAGCAACGCCAGCGCCCCGGCAATCACATAAGGCCAGCGTTGATAAACGCAGAGGACGCATGGTTGTACGCCCACCCCATGTTGCATGACAAGGGCCGCCCCCAAGGCGCCGACGGCCCCCGACGCCAGCAGCGCCGGCGCCCGCCAGCCCTCAAGAGCATGGTCCAACCAGATCCTCATCATGACCAACTCCGTCGATCCGTTCCAACACGCCGGCACGCCACCGCCGCACCGCTACAACAAATACCGCACCGCCAGGAAACCGCCCACCAGCGCCGCCACGAACAGCGAGGTCAACAGCGTCAGGCGCCGCTCGACGAAGATCCGGATCGGGTCGCCGAATTTCCACAGCAGGCCTGCCACCAGAAAAAACCGCATCGATCGGGAAATCACCGCCGCAACCGTAAACCACAGCAGGCTAAACTTAAAGGCCCCCGAGGCAATGGTCACGAGCTTAAAGGGAATCGGGGTCGCCCCCTTGATGATAATGATCCACAGGCCCCACCTGTCGAATCCGGCCTTGAACTCGTCGTAATGCGCCATGGCATGGTAAAAGGTCAGCACTTGCCGGCCCAGGGTCTCGAACAGATAATAGCCGATGGCGTAGCCCAGCCAACCGCCGATCACCGAGGCCAGGGTACACACCGCCGCGAGAAACCAGGCACGGTTCCGGTTGGCCAGCACCATGGGGATCAGCAGGACATCGGGGGGGATCGGAAACAGCGAGCTTTCGATGAATGAGACGCCCGCCAGCGCCCACACCGCGTTCTTGCGCCCGGCCTGACGCATGGTCCAATCGTAAAGGGGTCGAATCACCGCCCGGTCCTTTTCAGTCTCGTGCCACCGGCGCAAGGGTCGCCCGGCGTCTGGTGGTGGGTCTAGCAGGCCCGGCGGTCCCCGGCAACCATCGGACGTTCGACTCAGGGCAAAGGCGCCCCCGCCAACCGGTCACGACCGGACAGCCGCGCCGGGATCAGTCGGGCTCCGGGTCGGCAGCCTCGATGCGGTCCATGTCTTCGTCAGAGAGCCCGAAATGATGGCCGATCTCGTGAATCAGGACATGACGAACGATATGGGCCAAATCTTCGCCCGACTCACACCAATAGTCAAGCAAGGGCCGACGATAGAGAAAAATTGCATCAAGACTGGTTCGGATGTCATGGATACTCTGGTGAGGCAAGTCAATGCCCCGGTAAAGGCCCAGGAGATCGAACGGCGTCTCCAGGTCCATCTCTTCTTCCGTTTCCTCGTCCGGAAAGTCCATCACATGAATCGCAACGCTGCCGGTCTGGGCCAGGAACACCAGCGGCAGCGTCGCCAACGCCTCCCCGGCCAACGCCTCCACGTCGGCCAAAGTCGGCGCGGTGGTGAAGCTTCGGCGTCGGGCGCCCCCCTGCTGAGCCATCCGTGCTCCCTCCATGATACGAACCCCGGCCTGGACGCTTGACCTCAACAGTCCAGGACGCCACATCGGCCCCAGTGGTGACCAACGTGCGCTGTATGATAGGACGTGATTCGGCGGACACCGCAAGGGGTCGCGCGCTGGAATCGTTCCAGGATTGCACGGGACACAGGAGCAAACGATGGTAGAAAAGCTGGTTGGAGCCAAACGGCAAGCAGCCTTACGAGAATTACATGGCTGGGCCGAAGCGCCAGAACGCGATGCCATCCGCAAAACCTATCATTTTGCGGATTTCAATGCTGCCTGGGGTTTTATGACGCGGGTTGCTCTGGTGGCGGAAAAACTCAATCATCATCCCGAATGGTTTAACGTTTACAACCGCGTCGAAATCGTTCTCACCACCCACGACGCCGAAGGCGTCACCGGCCGCGACCTGGAACTGGCCAGGCAGATCGACCGCATCGCCGCAATTCCGCGATAAGACTGGCCCACGGTAAGACCGACGCTCCGACGCTATCCGTCCCTTCACCGGTACGGCGGCCGATCCCCGGATCACAACGCCCGCCGCACCGATGATGGCCATGGCACCGCCAACGGCATTACGCCTCGTCCCCCGGCGGCTCCGCCATCACCGCCAGAAAGGCCACAACCACCGCCGGATCGAAACGGGTCCCGGCCATGGCCTGAATCATGGTGATGGCCTGATCCTGAGAAAAAGCCGGGCGGTAGGGCCGGTCGGAAACCAGCGCCTGAAAAGTATCGGCAACAGCGACGACGCGAGCGACCATGGGTATCGCCTGGCCGCTCAGGCCATGGGGATAACCCGAGCCATCAAAATTTTCATGATGGAACAACGCGATCTCGGCACCCAACTCAAGGTAGGTCAGACCATGGACCATACTGCAAGCGCGGACCAGAAAGGCGTGACCGCGCACGGTATGCTGTTGCATAATCAGTCGCTCGTCGGCAGTCAACGGGCCGGGCTTGCGCAAAATGTGTTCGGCCACGGTGATGTTGCCGACATCGTGAAGCATCGAGGCCAGGCCGATCAGCTCCAGAAAAGGCGGATCGATGCTCTCGCGGAACCCACGCTCGGCGTGGAGCGTGCGGGCAATCCGTTCGGCGAGGCCCGCAAGGCGCAAACTTTCCGAACGGGTCTCGTGAGACGCGGCCGTCGCGGTGTCGGCGTCCACCTGCGCGGTTTCGGCAATGTCGGCCAGGGTCGCGACGGTTGCCTCCTGGGCCCTCAGTAATTGCTCGTAAAGATGGATATTTTCGAAACCGATGGTGATCTTGTCGCAAAACAGCGCGATCAACCGCTGGTCAAGTTCACTCAACGGCCGGTTGGAACTCATATAAACCACATTCTCGCGGTCGGTCAGAGTCTGGATGTACATGGCGCAGTGATCCTGGCCGAACACATTTCGACGTTGCGCCAGGCAGTCCTGAACCGTCGCCACCACCCCGGCCTCGACCACCGTGCCGAGCGGCTCGTTGATCAGAGCCTCGAAACGCCCGGAACCGGCCAGCACATAAAGGCCGTTGCGATCACGACGGCGAACGTCACCGCGCTTCACGCACAAAATGGCGTCCGAAGCGGCCCCGACGATGGCGCTCAGTTGCGTAAACACACCGGCCGCGAACAGTTTCATCGACCTCGTCTTGGAAAGCGAGCTTGATGCCTCGATAATCTTTTCCAGGCCACGCCGGTTGGCGTCGATGGTGATAAGATCCTCGTAAGAGCGTAAGGCCGCCACGGTACAGGTGAAGAGCTGCTGGGCCATCAACTGCGTCTTGGCCTTGTAATCGTTGATGTCGTACTCAAGGATCACGCTTCGTTCCGGCGCCTGCCCGGGCTGGCCGGTGCGCAGAATGATGCGGACATGGCGGTTGCCCATCACCTCGCGGATGTGATGAACCAGTTTCAGCCCGGCATCGTCGGTTTCCATCACCACGTCGAGCAGAATAACCGCGATATCGCGTTCCCGCTCCAGAATCCTGATGGCCTCGGCCGCTGAATAGGCACTAAAGAACTGGGTGGTGCGGCCTTTAAAGATGAAGTCGGCCAGCACCAACCGCGTGATCGAATGGACCTCGGGTTCGTCGTCCACCACCAGCATTTTCCATCCGACCGGCGCCGTGCTCAGGCGGGCAGCTTCGACCGCGACATCGTCGTCTTCGTCTTCGAAGAACAGGTCGTCGTCATCATCAGTCATGTGCACATGCACTCTCTTCCGCAGGGCAACGGGCGACCGGAAGACGCCACAAGCGGGGCTTTACGCCCGTTCCTCACGCTATCACCAATGGACACCGTTAGCACGCCCCGGCATCACCCGGTTCCATCGTCAGCGTCGGCATGCATGCGCCGCTTGGCCTCGGCATGGATGGCCAGGGTCATGTCCGGATAGCGGGCCGCAAGGTCACGGAAATCCGCAATATCGAGCATCAGTAACTGGCACGGCCCGGTGGCAATCGCGGTGGCGCTGCGCCGGGCGCCGGTGATTAACGCCATTTCGCCGAAAAAATCGCCGTCCTTAAGATGAAAACTGGTGGTGGGCGTGGTCTGTATTTCAATATCGCCGCTGACGATGAAATACATGCAGTCTCCGATATCGCCCCGGCGCACCACGACGCTGCCGGAGCCGACCTCGCGCGGTCGCAGACGCTGGGCGACATCGGCAATCACCAGCGCGCCGACATTCTGGAACAGCGGCACCCGCGCCACTAGATCCCAAGTCTTGAGAAACGCCCGCCGGCGCATTTCCTGAGAAAAGCCGGTGGCCAGAATGCCGGCCCACAGCGAAAACACCAGGATGCCGCACATCATCACCAACCCGGCCAGCATCCGGCCGGGGACCGTCACCGGCGTCACGTCCCCGTAGCCCGTGGTGGTAAGGGTGACGATGGTCCACCAGAGCGCCTTGGGCACGGTGCCGAAGACGTCGGGTTGCGCGGCCCCTTCCAACAGATGAGCCAGCACCGCCGCACAGAGCAAAACCACCAGAAACGCGAACAGGCCGCCGATCAGCGGTTCCGCCTCGAGCCGGATCACCCGCCACAACACCGCCAGCCCCGGGGAATAGCGGGCCAGTTTGAACACCCATAACACGCCGAACATCTCGGCCTCGGGATTGGGCACGCCGGCCAACCAGGCGGCGGGAATCAGCACCGCCCCCATCAGGTCGACCAGACCGCGGGCGGTGATCGCCCAGCGCAAGCGCAACCGGCCAGGCGAATCACCGTGGCCGACCCACATGTCCGGAATGACCCACAAGCGCACCAGATATTCGACGATGAAGGCCGCCAGCGGCACCGCCACCAGCAGGTTTTCGCCCGGCAACGCCCCGGCTTCCGAAGCCAGCAAAACACCCGCCAGGCCGGTGACGATAAAGGCGATATTCACCGTCCGGGTCACCCGCGCCCAAAGCCGTCGCGACGCCGGATCCAGTAAACCGGCCACCCACCGCCGCGACCGGGCCCGGGTGTTCAAAGCCGTCTCACCGCCCCCCAAAAAACGTCCCAGCATCAATAGCCATGCTCCCATTGCGGCGGCTGAGCTTAACGTGGACGATGGGAGCCTGCCAACTGGCAACGCAGATGAGTGCCCAACCCCCGGACGGTTGCCAGACTGGGAACACCCCTGCCCCGCCCTTTCACCGGAGACCCGTCGCCCGTGTCCGATTCGCCCCCCGCCTGCCCCCATCCGATCAGCCGCCGGGACTTCCCGGTGTCGTGGGAAGAATTGCACCGCACGGCCAGGGCCCTGGCCTGGCGACTGATGGACTTGGGTCCGTGGCAGGGGATCGTCGCGATCAGTCGCGGCGGCCTGGTCCCGGCGGCGATCGTGGCCCGGGAACTGGATATCCGGTTGGTCGACACCATCTGTGTCGCCAGTTATGAACACCAGACTCGGGGCGAAGCCCGGGTGCTCAAAGCACGGGACGGTGACGGTGACGGCTGGGTGATCATCGACGATCTGGTCGACACCGGCCGAACGGCGGCGGTGGTGCGGCGCCTGCTGCCCAAGGCCCATTTTGCCTCGGTTTACGCCAAGCCCGCCGGACGGCCGCTGGTCGATACCTTTATCACCGAGGTCAGCCAGGATACCTGGATTTTTTTTCCGTGGGATATCGAGCCCCAATTCAGCCCGCCGATCATCGACCGTCGGCCCGACCGCTGACCCGAACCAGGCGCCGCAGGCCGCCGAAACTCACCGAACTTCTTCTTTTTGTCACGTCGGCTTGCTACCAAGAAACGGTTCGTGCGTTGCCACAACGGTGACGATGGTCACGAACCCTGGCACCAAGGAGACCTGCCGTGACCCACCCGATTTCACCGGTCGACGAGGTTCTGGACTTGTTCGGGCGGCTGGGCAGTGCCCTGTTCCTCGACCAACCGGTAAGCCAGACCGAGCATGCTCTGCAAACCGCGTGGCTGGCCGAGCAAGCCTGCGCCCCGCCGGCCCTGGTGGCCGCGGCCCTGCTGCACGACCTCGGCCACCTGCTGGCCGCCACCGCCGAGCCCCCCAACACCGGCGGCGACCCCGACCATGCCCGGACCGGGGCGGCCTGGCTGGCCGGCGGCTTTCCGCCGTCGGTGGTCGAACCGGTCCGGTTGCATGTCGAAGCCAAACGCTATCTGTGTACCGTCGAGCCGGGCTACCCGGCCCACCTGACCTCGGCCTCGCAACTCAGCCTGACGCCCCAGGGCGGGTTGATGACCCCGACCGAGGCGGCGGCCTTCCTGGCAACCGCCTACGCCGCCGACGCCCTGATGCTGCGACGCTGGGACGAGATGGCCCGGGTGCCGTCTTTAGCCACACCGTCCCTCGCCCACTTCCGCCCCTGTCTCGAAGCCATAATCAACAGCCAGACCGGAGCCGGATAACATCCATCCCACCCGAACGGCGGACTTGACCGGGCAACCTACGCCCGGCTTGCACTGCCGCTTGCAACCTCATACTTTGGTTTCACAGTTTTGCCATGGCAGAAAAGGCTCGACCGTGCCCGATTTTCCCATTCTCGACGGCAAACGCATCCTGCTGGTGATTGCGGGCGGCATCGCCGCCTACAAAAGTCTGGAGCTGATCCGGAGGCTGCGCGAACAGGGCTGCGGCGTGCGGTGCGTCCTCAGCGAGGGCGGCGCCCGATTCGTGACACCGCTGACGGTGGCCGCGCTCTCCGAGGACAAGGTTTATCACGACCTGTGGTCGCTCACCGACGAATCGGAGATGGGGCATATCCGCCTGTCCCGCGAAGCCGATCTGGTGGTGGTGGCCCCGGCCACCGCCGACCTGCTGGCCAAGATGGCAACGGGCCTGGCCGACGATCTGGCGTCCACCACGCTGCTGGCCACCGACAAGCCGGTGCTGGTGGCACCCGCCATGAACAGCCTGATGTGGGCGCATCCGGCGACTCAGACCAACATCGCGGTCCTGGCCGGACGGGGCGTCCGACGAATCGGCCCCAATGCCGGATCGCTGGCCTGCGGTGAAACCGGAACCGGCCGGATGGCCGAACCGGCCGAGATTCTGGCGGCCATCGCCGCCGTTCTCGATCCGCTGGCCCGGGGCGAAGGGCCGGAGCCGCTCCGGGGCCGCCGGGTCCTGGTTACCAGTGGCCCGACCATCGAGCCGATTGATCCGGTCCGCTACATCACCAACCGGTCGTCCGGGCGACAGGGCCACGCCATAGCCCGGGGCCTGGCCAGACTGGGTGCCCACACCATCCTGGTCACGGGTCCCACCGCCGAGCCTGACCCGCCGGGCACCCATGTGATCAGAATCGAGACCGCCGATCAAATGCTGGCCGCGTGCCAGGCCTCGCTCCCGGTGGATGTGGCGGTGTGCGCCGCCGCCGTCGCCGACTGGCGGGTCCGTAACGTGGCCGGTCAGAAGCTTAAAAAGGATCAGGGCGAAATGCCGATCCTGGAACTGGTGGAAAATCCGGACATCCTGGCCACCCTATCCAAGGCCGGTCCGCACCGGCCGGGGTTGGTGGTGGGCTTCGCGGCCGAAACCCAGCGGGTGCTCGAACATGCCCAGGCCAAGTTGGCGCGCAAGGCCTGCGACTGGATCGTCGCCAACAATGTCGGCCCGGGGACCGGCACCTTCGGGGGCGAACGCAACACCGTCCACCTGCTGCGCGCCACCGCCGAGGGCGGGCTGGCTTCGGTGGAAGACTGGCCATTGCTCAGCAAGGTTTCGGTAGGCGAGCGGCTGGCCACCGCCATCGCCGATCATGTCGCCGGAACCCCACGGGCGGTATCATGACCGGAACCGCCCCGCTGATGGTGCCGATGACCCGGTTGGACCATGGCCGCGGCCTGCCCTTGCCGACCTATGCGACACCGGGCGCGGCCGGACTGGACCTGATGGCGGCGGTTGCCGCGGATGCGCCGGTCACCTTGCCGCCGGGGGGGCGGGCTTTGGTCCCGACCGGTATCGCCCTGGCCCTGCCCATCGGTTTCGAGGCGCAGATCCGGCCGCGCTCCGGGCTGGCGCTCCGCCACGGCGTCACCGTGCTCAACACGCCCGGCACCATCGATTCCGACTATCGGGGCGAGATTGGCGTCATCCTGATCAATCTTTCCGATCAGCCGTTCGTCATCGAACGCGGTCAGCGTGTCGCTCAACTGGTCGTCTCACCGGTCGTCCATGCTGCCTGGAGCGAGACCAACCACCTTCCCACCAGCGCGCGCGGAACCGGTGGTTTCGGATCCACCGGCGGCCACAGCCAGGACTCCCCCTAATGTTCCGGATTTCCAAGAAACTGATGTTCGCCATCGAGGCGGTCCTCGACATTGCCTATAATGCCGGGACCGAGCCGGTCCATAGTGGTGAAATCACGCGTCGCCAGGGCATTCCCAAACGTTATCTGGAACAGGTCCTGCAACAATTGGTGCGCGACGGCATCCTGGCCGGGGTGCGCGGTCCGCGTGGCGGTTACCGACTGGCGCGGGAACGCCGGCGGATTACGGTGGGCGAAATCGTGCGCGTGGTCCGGTCCATGGAAAGCGCCGCCGACGCCATGGAAGACCCGGCCGGTTCGGTGCTCGGTCATCAGGTGGTGCGACCGCTCTGGCTCGAGTTGCAGGATGATTGCATGAGCCGACTCGACAACACCTCCATTGAGGACTTGTGCCTGCGGGCGCGGAAAGCCGGCGTGCCGACCGAGACCGGCGACCGCATCGATTTTAGCATTTGACGGTCATTAACGTTTGACGGCGGGCGGGCGGCGCTTTAATTACATGCCATCCTGTATTTTTGCCGTGTCACTTTCGGCAATTTAACAGTAATACGGAGGAAAATCATGACGGCGTCGGCACCCGAATTTCGTGGTAAGATTTACAACTCCATCACCGAGACCATCGGTGCCACCCCGTTGGTCCGACTGCCGCGGCTTGCCAAGGAACTGGGCAGTGCCGCCGATGTCGTCGGCAAGCTGGAGTTCTTCAATCCCCTGGCTTCGGTCAAGGACCGAATCGGCCTCGCCATGATCGAGGCTGCCGAGCGCGAGGGCAAAATCGGCCCCGGCACGACGTTGATCGAACCGACCTCGGGCAACACCGGCATTGCGCTGGCCTTCGTCGCCGCGGCCAAGGGCTATCGGTTGATTCTGACCATGCCCGAAAGCATGTCGGTGGAACGACGCAAGATGCTGAAGCTGCTGGGCGCGGAACTGGAACTGACCCCCCCTGCCGAGGGCATGAAGGGCGCAATTCGCCGCGCCGAGGAATTGCTGGCCAAACTTCCCAACGCCTTCATGCCCCAGCAGTTCAAGAATCCCGCCAACCCCGAGATTCACCGCCGCACCACCGCCGAGGAAATCTGGAACGACACCGCCGGCGAGGTCGACATCCTAATCAGTGGCGTCGGTACCGGCGGCACCCTGACCGGCGTCGCGGAAGTGATCAAAGCCCGCAAACCGACCTTCCGCGCCATTGCGGTCGAACCGGAAGACAGCCCCGTCCTGTCCGGCGGTCTGCCCGGTCCTCACAAGATCCAGGGCATCGGGGCCGGTTTCGTCCCCGACATCCTGAACACCAAACTGATTGACGAAGTGGTGCGCATCTCCAACGAGCGCGCCTTCGCCACCGCCCGCAAGGCGGCCAGGATCGAAGGATTGCCGATCGGCATCTCATCGGGTGCCGCGTTGGCCGCCGCCTTCGAAGTCGGCGCCCGTCCCGAGAATGCCGGCAAGCTGATCGTCGCTATTCTGCCGTCGTTCGCGGAACGTTATCTATCCACTGCCCTGTTCGAGGGGCTGGAATAGGCGCCGCGGCCCCTGACCGGCCATCGGGTTCAAGGACCGGAACCGACGACACCCCCCCCGATCGGCTGCCCGGTCGGGGTTTGCCGCCGCGTCCGACCTTGAACAATCCGACAACGGCGAATAATCTCAACGGTGAATAATCTCAACGGCGAATAATCTCATTGTGGAAGGCTGCGCCTGGGATTATCCTGTCCTCCGCGACAAACCGCGCCCGTCCCTGTCTTGGGCGGCAGTGGACGGCGTCGCGTCCTTAAAACCATGCGGTTTGGCACCTTGCCTTCGGCCGCATTTTGGGGCGTGACGCTTCGGGATCAGGCGGTTGAACAGGAGAAACCTCGAAGCAGGCCACGGCCGCAAGGCTGTGACCCGGGTGTTGTAAATCGACCCGTTCTGGCTGCTTAACCAGCGCCGTTGGAGAGGTCGGACCAACTCCCGAGGCTTCGCTCAACAGGTGGACGCGCCACTCCCTCGTTGGTCGCACGAGCGGGCCGGGCGGCGTCTTGAGGATCATTGATGGCCAAGCGCATGCTTGTGGATGCCACACAACCCGAGGAGACTCGAGTTGTTGTGGTCAGTGGCAACAGACTCGAAGAGCTTGACTTCGAGATCGCGAGCCGAAAACAACTTAAAGGCAATATCTACCTGGCCAAGGTGACGCGCGTCGAGCCGTCCCTCCAGGCGGCCTTCGTGGAATACGGCGGCAATCGGCATGGCTTTCTCGCCTTTTCGGAAATCCATCCGGACTACTACCGCATTCCCGTCGCCGATCGCGAAGCCTTACTGGCGGAAGAGCGGCGCCTCGCGGAGTTGGCCGACGAAGCGGATGACGAGGCGCCACCGCCGCGCCGGGTCACGGCGGGCAACCGGCGTCAGGCTGGAAAAGCCATCGCCGGCGACGACTCCGAGTCCGCCGAGGTCGCACCGGCCGAGGACCCGATTGGTCACAGCGCGGAAAGCGGCGCTTTGGGCCAGGCCTCGACGGGCGGCGAACCGCCCGACCACCAGACCCCAATCGACCAAGCTCCGACTCAGGACGACCCGGCCCACGACAACCCGGCAGCCGGTTTCGGGGACGGGGAGAACGCCGCCCCCCGGACGGTTGCGGTTCCGGCGGCGTTTGCCGGAGAAACACTGTCCGACGAGGTTCCCGCGGGCGGCATCGAACACAGCCTGGCTTTCGAGGATGGCGCTCTGCCCGAAGCCGGCGAGATCGTGGCGCCAGACCGGTTCTACCCTCACGGTCACGAGGCCGAGGCCGCACCAGGCGCCGGTGATGTTGGTGACGCCGCAGACGCCGCGGAAGCGGTCAATCTCGACGTGATCGGGGGCGACGAGGTCGAGGAGATGGTGCGCCGTCGTCCCCGGCCGTTGCGCAGCTACAAGATTCAAGAGGTCATCAAGCGTCGGCAGATTCTTCTGGTGCAGGTCACCAAAGAGGAACGCGGAACCAAGGGCGCGGCACTTACCACCTATCTGTCGCTGCCCGGCCGATATTGTGTGCTGATGCCCAACACCGGCCGCGGCGGTGGCGTCAGCCGAAAAATCACCAATCCCCAGGACCGCAAGCGTCTCAAGGAGATGTTGAGCGATCTGGACGTGCCCCAGGGCATGGCGGTCATTTTACGGACCGCCGGGTTGGAGCGCAGCAAGGCTGAAATCAAGCGCGACCTGGAGTATTTGCTGCGCCTGTGGGACAGCATTCGGGAACAGACCCTTCAGTCCACCGCGCCCGAACTGATCTACGAAGAAGCCAACCTGATCAAACGGTCCATCCGCGATCTTTATGCCAATGACATCGACGAGGTGCTGGTCGAAGGCGACGAAGGCTATCGGCTGGCCAAAGACTTCATGCGGATGCTGGTTCCCAGCCATATCAAACGGGTCCAGCAGTATCGGGACGAGACCATTCCGCTGTTCTTTCGCTATCAGGTAGAAACCCAGATCGACGCCATTCATGGGCCGATTGTACAGCTCAAGTCGGGGGGCTACATCGTCATCAACCCGACCGAGGCGCTGGTTGCCATCGACGTCAATTCTGGACGCTCGACCCGGGAGCGGAACATCGAGGAAACGGCGTTCAAGACCAATCTCGAGGCATCGGATGAAATCGCTCGCCAGCTCCGGTTGCGTGACCTTGCCGGACTGATTGTCATCGACTATATCGATATGGAAGACAATCGGAATAATCTGGCAGTGGAGCGCCGCCTGAAGGAGGCGATGAAAACCGACCGGGCCCGCATCCAGTTGGGCCGCATTTCGCCGTTCGGATTATTGGAACTGTCGCGTCAGCGGATGCGGCCAAGCCTGCTCGAAACCAATTTCGAGCGGTGCCCGCACTGCTCGGGCGCCGGCGTCATTCGCTCCATCGAGTCGGCGGCCCTCCATACCCTGCGCGCCGTCGAAGAAGAGGGCATCCGCCGCCGTTCCGCCGAGATTACGGTGGCCGTGACCCCGACGGTCGCGCTGTATATTCTCAACTATAAGCGCGTCGAACTGGCCCACATCGAGCAGCGTTACGCAATGCGGGTGGCGGTGCTCTCCGATGAAAGCCTGATCATTCCGGAACTGCGCGTCGAGCGTGTCCGGGTTAAGGGGCCTGGCGAGGAATTGGTCGGCGCGATTACCACCGAGAAGGTCTTCGCCGAAGCCGAACGCCTGGTTGACGCCGACGTGGAGGACGAGGAAGACGAAGAGGCCGGCGGCCCGTTCGAGGCCGGTACAACGGTCACGGCCCCCCGGGCGGCTGAGAGCCGCAGTGAAGACGGCGGCGACGAGGGCCGCGAGCGACGGGGCGGCCGACGCGGCCGACGCGGCCGGCGGCGCCCCGGATCGGGAGATCAACGCCCGGTCGAGACGACCGCGGCACCAGTGTCAACCCCGGACGTGGTCGAGACGTCGGGTCCTGCCGGCGAGGGTGACGAGGTGGCCTCGGGAGAGACCATCACCGCCGGAGTCGAGATCGGCAGCGACGGTCAACAGCGCAAGCGGCGCCGCGGCAAGCGAGGTGGACGACGCCGTGGCCGTGGTCGCGAGGGCGGCGTCGGTGAGGGCGGCGCGGTTTCGGAGGCCGAGACCGGGGAGATGGAAGCCGGCACCAGTGACGACGGCGACGCCGATCTGGGTCCGGAGACCGAGACCAACCACGAGAGGCAGACCGACGGCACGGACAGGGCGATCACCCGTGACCACGCCCCGAATCTCGTGACCTTGGCCCCTGCGGCGTCCCAACCCATGGACAGTCTGCCCGTGGTGGAGGATTTCGACTGGTTGCTGGACGATGACCGGCCGATTGCCGCAACGCTTCCGGCCGAAACCGCCGGTGCCGAACCAGGACTGGAGCCCGGGCAAGCCGGAACCGGGGAAACCGTGGCCGCTCAAGCCCTGGCTCCTGAAGGGGAACCGACGACAGAAAATTTCCCGGTCGCGGCAGAAACCGGCGCAGCCGATGTGGCCGGTCCGCGTCGTCGCAGCCGACGCCGGGGGGCCGGCGAAGGCGAGGTCGAGGCGGCCGTGGTTCGACGGACCCGCCGACGGGTCAAGATGGCACCCGACGGCGAAGAAGCCCAGATCGAGGTGGCTGCGGAGGTTGCTCCGGGGGCCGCGGCGGAAATCATGCAAACACCGCCTCCCGAGGCCGATGCCCCCGCCGCCGCCCTGGCAGAGCCGACGCAAGAGGTCGTTCATGAGGCCCCCGGTCACGGTAACGCCGTTCGGGAGCCCGTTGACGGCACCGTTGCTGACGGCACCGTCGCGGAGGACGACACCGTAGCGGTAGCGCCCACCGAGCGACCCGACGAGGCACCGGCACCGATGGCGGAGATCGTGACCGACGCGCCGCTGCCGGCACCCAGCCGGGACGCGGTCGCCGACGCCACCACCCCTCCGCCCCCCCCCTGCGCTTCCTCCGACGCCACCGTCACCACCGCGCCGAGGCTGGTGGAACAAGGGGTAAGCTTTACGGGTATCGGGAGAGACCCCACCATACCTTTTTGTTTTACAGAACGGTCTGGCCGCCTGGTGCCGGACCGTTCTGTTTCAAAGCCGCGTTCGCCTCAGGTTTACTAAGGTTTGGTGGTGAGCAAGGCATAGGCTGCGGCGGCCAGGGGGTTTTCTCCGGTGGTGACGCCACGGGTGCCATGGCCCAGCAAGGCCATGCGGAATGCCGAGAGGAACTCCCGTTCGGTCATGTTCGCCGGCAACTCGGTCGACGTGAGAGGATGGGGCGCCGCGACGGCCAGGACCATCTCGTCCCCAAAGGGGGGCGAGATGGCAAGTTTGGCCTGGCCATCGCTGCCGTCGCCCAAGGTCAGCCGGGTTCTTGGCGGCAGGGGCCGGCCACCCGACAGGGTCGGTGTGTACAGGAACGCGGCGTCGCCGCCGGCGTCCAGATAGACCACGTAAAGATAGGCCGGAGTCGACGGCGTGGTCACGTCAAGCACCAATGGCGCATCGTTCGCCAGCACCGGCCGCGCCGCCGACGACCGCACATGGACGGCCAGTCCGTCGGCATGCCCCAGCGCCGGCGCAAAGGTTCCCCGCACCTCACACTGAGGCCACGGCATCACCGCAACATCGACCGCGACCTCGACGCCCGCCTTGCGGAAGCGCCTTGCCAGGCGATCCCGATCGTCGGCGGTGCCAACCACGCCCCGCACCGCCACCTTGTTGTCGGCGGTACGCTCGACTCCCAATACCGAACACGGAACATCCACCAAGAGCGCCTTGACCGCGGACACATCAACCGACGGCGCCGGGGTTGGCCCGGGCGTTGGGGCGGGCGCGGGTTTCGGCGCGGGCGCGGGCGTTGGGGCCGGTCCCGGCGGCGGCGCGCTGCCCGGCAACTGCATAACGAAGGCCCCATGGGTCCGCACCCGAAAGCTGTCGTAGTCGACCCAGCCGAAGCCGTGGTCCCCCCACTTTTCGCTCCAGGAGTTAAATAATTTAAAGGCGCCGCGGCGGTCATCGTAACCGACCACCACCATGGCATGCCCACCGCCGTCGGTATTGACGTCGTCATACACGGCGTCTCCACGCAACTTTTGGAAACGCGCATTCACCGACATGCCGATCACCACCGGATTGCCGGCGTAGAGTTGGCCCTTCACGTCGTCGACCTTGGCGCTGTTGACACGCTTCCAATCGGCGATCCGGAAGGGACGGGCGTCTTCGGCCACATCGGGCTCGGGCAGACGCGAGCAGTTCCCGGGGTCATAGGGGAACTCGGACAGCGGCACCGTGCCGACCCGCTTCATCAGGTCCAGCGCGTCCGAGATCGACGTGCCGACCCGGCAGTTGGCGCCCCGGCTCTTGATTTGATTGTAGATGAACGACGGGCTAAACGCCGGCGCGCCGGCTTCGCCACCGCGCCGGCGGTTCTCGTAGTAACCGCGCAGACCGTAGCTGGTGGCCCAGGCCACGCACGAACTTTGCGCGCCCTGGAACCCAACCGGCGGCATGAAGGCCGAGAGATCGACGGCCGGCGGCAGAAAAGCGCGGTACGTACCAACCGCGGGAAAACTGCGGTATACTGCCTCCGGCTCGAACACCAGTCCGGTGGCGAACGAATCGTCTTCGTCCGATGACGGTTCGGCACGCGCCGACGACACGGCAAGCCCCAGGATGATCATGACGATCGGCAACAGCCTGACCGAAATGAGTGTGGCCGGAATGAGACCGGCGAGCCTTACGAATGCCCCATCGCAGGTCACCGATCGCGACTGGGGTCGCGCGCCCGTAGGGACGCGAAGCCATGGACGCGAACGCGCCCGCCCGGCGTTTGAGGGGAACTTTGATGGGGCATCATCAAAGCTCGATGATACGACAACGATCGGACGTCGCAGCATGGCTCGAGGTCTCTCCTACGCCATGAATGGCATCAACGTTATACTGCCGGAATCCCTGACGATGAAGCGAAGGATGATGGGCAAGGTCATGCAGGCACTGTTGTCAGGACTGGTCATTCTGGTCGCGACGGCGATCGGGCTGACAGCGGGGACGGCCCAGGCCCAGGCCCAGGATAGCAACCGTGGTGTTCAAAGGGTGCCGGCCGCGGCTCCGCCCACCGCGGCCCCGGCGGCGGCGGCAACCGAACACCGGGTCGCCCTGGTGATCGGCAACGGGGCCTACCGCAACGCCCCGGCCTTGACCAATCCGCCCAACGATGCCCGAACCATCGCCGACGTGTTACGCGGCGCCGGTTTCGAACTGGTCGGCGGCCAGGCATTGCTTGACCTGGATCGCGCCGCCACCGAGAAAGCGATTCGGACCTTCGGCCAGCAATTGCGCGGCGGCTCGGTGGGCCTGTTCTATTATGCCGGCCACGGCCTCCAGATCTCCGGCGTTAATTACTTGGTGCCGGTCAGCGCCGAAATCAGCAGCGAAGCCGACGTGAAGTACGAACTGGTCGACCTGAATTTTGTCCTCGACGAAATGGTGAATGCCGGCAACCGCTTGAACATGATTCTGCTGGATGCCTGCCGGAACAACCCGTTTGGCGGTCGCGGCATGCGCTCGGCCGGGGGCGGTCTGGCCCAAATGCAAGCACCCAGCGGCACCATGATCAGTTACGCCACCCAACCGGGCAACGTCGCTGCCGACGGCAGCGGCGGCAACAGTCCCTACACCGCGGCGCTCGCCGAGTCGATCCGGACGCCGGGACGGAACGTGTTCGAAGTCTTCAACTCGGTGGGCCTCACCGTCAAAAAGCGGACCGGCGACGTCCAACAGCCATGGCTCTCGGCCTCCCCCATCGAAGGCCAGTTTTATTTCATTCCCGCCAGTGCGCCCGTTCCCGACGCGTCAACGCCCGCCGCGACGAATCCGGCACCCGCCCAACCTCCGGCCTATAGTTCGCAGTCGGGCGATAAAGAAGCCCTCTACTGGCGGTCCATCAAGGACTCCAACAATCCGGCCTTCTACCAGGCCTATCTGGATCAGTTTCCAACCGGTGTCTTTGCCGGTCTGGCGCGTGCCAAGATGGCGGCCATCACCCCACCGCCGCCGGTTGCCCCGGCACCGTCGATCCGTTCGACCCCCTCGCCCTCCCTCTCCCCGCCAACCTCCGCCGCCTTCGATCCCGAAACCGTGCCCTACCTTCCGGAGCACCAGCGAAGCGCGCTCCGCAAGTACCAGGCCGGGCCGCTACCCAAGGCGCTGGCCATCAGCAGTCAGGGGCATTTCGCCTACTACATCAACAACAGCGGCGAACTGACCGAAGGTGAAGTCCGCAGGCGGGCGCTGGAACGGTGCCAGTTCGCCAACGGTGCCCCGTGCGTGCTCTATTCAGTGAACGGGACCGTACTTCAACCTGATCCGCACGCCTTGACGCCGACCCCGGTCTACATCAAAGGAAGCGGGCATTTCGACCCGGCCGCCGTGCCCTTCGTGTCCCAAAGTGCCCGCGAAACCAAAATGGTCAATTTCGGAACCGCCCGCAAACACAAGGTGCTGGCGATTCACCCGTCGGGGGCCTGGGCCTGGTCGGTCGGCCAGGACTCGGTGGACGCCGCGACCGAAACCGCCATGACCAACTGCACCAAGTTTGAGGAAAAGGGCTGCATGATCTATGCGGTGGATGATGATGTGGTGATGGATCGCACCGGCAGCGGCACCCGGCGTTAAACCCACGGCAAGGCCCCTCGGTTTGATCGGAGCGCGGGCGAGACGCCCGCCCCTGTCGGAGCGCGGGCGTCTCGCCCGCTCCTTTTGCGGCCGGGACGGCCGCGGTCCGGACTCTGCAACCGGTTCGGAACCCGCTCTCTAGCCCATCGTCCACACCGGGTTCTTCAACTGGCCCAACAGGGCTTGGTGAGCGGCCTGCTCCTCGGGACTTGGCGCATGGGGCCGGGGGACCCGGGGCGTGCGGTGTCGGGTCGGCGCGGCGGTGGGGGCGGTGGCCAGGGTGAAGCCGGTTTGCCGGCCCCCCAACAGCTCCAGGTAGACTTCGGCCAGCAGCGTCGAGTCGAGCAACGCGCCGTGCAGGGTGCGGCTGGAATTGTCGATCCCAAAGCGTTTGCACAGCGCGTCCAGGCTGGCCGGGGAACCGGGAAAACGCTGCCGCGCCAGTTGAACGGTATCGATGGCCCGCGACGCGGCCAGGGCCGGTAGCCCGAGTCGCTTGAGTTCGGCATTCAGAAACGCCATGTCGAAGCTGGCATTATGCGCCACCAGGGGAGCGTCGCCCAGAAACTCCAGAACGGCCCCGACCACCTCGCCGAACACCGGAAATTTGGCCAGGAACTCGGTGGTCAGGCCATGCACCCGCACCGCGTCCTCGGGAACGTCGCGCTCGGGGTTGAGGTACCATTGCTTCTGTTGGCCGGTGGGCAGGTGATTGACCAGCTCGACACAGGCGATTTCCACGATGCGATGACCGTCCTGGGGCTTGAAGCCCGTGGTCTCGGTATCCAGAACAACTTCGCGCATGAACGGACAGCCTCTCATCGGTGTAAGGGTGGCCGGCGCCGGCCGGGCCAGTGGGCACCCCGGCGCACCGCCAGGATGCTGACGATCCGGGCGATCTGGCGCAAGGCGTGGGCCTTGCCGATCCCGGTCCGGACCACGAAATCGGCCTGCCGACGCTTGAGGACATCGGGAAGCTGCCGCTCCAGAATGCCATCCAGTTTGCCCGCGGTCATGCCGGGACGGGCCAGCACCCGGGCGCGCTGGACGAACACCGGGGCCGAAACCACCACGGTGGCGTCGACCCGGCGGGTGCCGTTGGTCTCGAACAGCAGCGGCACGTCGAGCGCCACCACCCGGTTCCGACGACGGGCCGCGGTGGCCAGAAAGCGCCGTTCGGCCTGCCGCACCAGCGGGTGCAAGATTCGTTCCAGGCACGCCAGCGCCGCCGGGTCCCGAAACACCCGGGCCCCCAGCAGGCGGCGATCGATGCCGCCGTCGGCGCCCACCACCCCGGGACCGAAGGCGGCCCGCACCGCCGCCACCGCCCCGCCCCCGGCTCCCAGCAGCCGATGTACGGTCCGGTCGGCGTCGTGGACCGGCACACCCAGCCGGCGCAACATGCCCGCGGCGGTGGTCTTGCCCATGCCGATGGAGCCGGTGAGACCAAAGATGACCACT
Organism: uncultured Rhodospirillales bacterium; assembly: GCA_903927615.1. Classification (GTDB taxonomy): domain Bacteria; phylum Pseudomonadota; class Alphaproteobacteria; order Azospirillales; family Azospirillaceae; genus BOG-933. The sequence goes on from CAIYNU010000094.1 coordinate 56,360, forward strand.
GCCGCCGCGTCCTTTTCTGTGATCACGCACTTTACCGGCGTTCGAACAAACGTTCGAGATCGGCGCGCTTGAGTTCCACATAAGCCGGGCGGCCGTGGCTGCACTGGCCGCTCTGGGGCACGGCTTCCATCTGGCGCAACAGGGCATTCATCTCCTCGATGGTCAGGCTCCGCCCGGCCCGCACCGAACCGTGGCAGGCCAGCGAGGCACACACCGCCTGGAGTCGATCCACCAGCGCCGGGGCCTGATCCAACTCGGCCAACTGGTCCGCCAGATCGCGCACCAACACCGACAGGTCGGCATGCCCCAACAGGGCCGGAACCTCGCGCACCAACACCGCGCCGCTGCCGAAGGACTCCAGGACCAGCCCGAGCCGCGCCAGCGCCCCGGCCTCCGCCACCAGCCGGCGCACGGCGGGGCCGCCCAACTCCACCACCTCGGGGATCAGCAGCCCCTGGCTGGGCAGCCGCGCATCCGGCCCGGGGGCGATCAGCGCAGCCTTGAACCGCTCATACACCAGCCGCTCGTGGGCAGCGTGCTGGTCGACCAGGATTAGCCCATCAGCGGTCTCGGCAAGGATGTAGGTCTTGTGAATCTGCGCCCGCGCCACCCCCAGCGGATAGGCGGCCGGCATGGCCGCGCCCACCGCCGCCACCGCCTCCACCGCCGGACGACCCGACGGCGCGGCATCCAAACCCGGCAAGGCCGCCGAGCCCAGCGGTCCCTGCCAAACCGTGGCCCGCTCGGCCAGCGCCGGCGACGGCCGGGCGGGCGGGTGATGGGAAAACGGTGTCGAGCCCAAGGATTGAGGTGCCGAAGAGGCCGGCGCCGAGGCGCCGGACGGTGAGAACGCGGCGACGGCGGCGGCGGTGCCGGTGGCGGATGCCCGATGACCGGCCCCGGCCAGGGCCTGACGAAGGGCCGAAACCATCAAGCCGCGCACCGCCTGGGCGTCACGGAACCGAACCTCGATCTTGGCGGGGTGAACATTGACATCCACCTCGGCCCCGGGCAGCGCCAGGAACAGCGCCAGCATCGGATGGCGGTCGCGCGGCATCAGGTCGCCATAGGCGCCGCGCACCGCACCGAACAGCAGCTTGTCGCGCACCGGCCGGCCGTTGACATACAGGTATTGTTCGCGGCTGGTCGGACGATGCAGGGTCGGCAAACCGGCAAAGCCCGACAGCGCCAGGTCGCCCCGGCTTGCCGCCACCGCCACGGCGTTGTCGCCGAAGTCCCGGCCCAGCACCGCGGCCAAACGGGCCAACCGAGCCTGGTCACCGCTGCCCTGGCCCGAGGGAAAACGCAACAGCGGCCGGGCGTTGTCCCCGCCGACGGTCAGGGTAAACCCAATGCCGGGATGGGCCATGGCCAGGCGCTGGATGACATCCTCGATATGCTCCAATTCGGTGCGCGGCGCCTTGAGGAACTTCAGGCGGGCCGGAACCGCATAAAACAGGTCCCGGACCTCGATGCGCGTCCCCGGCGGATGGGCGGCGGGCACCACCGGCCCCACCACGCCGCCCTCGACGGTGATCGACCAGGCATCCGCGGCGCCGCGCACCCGGCTGGTCAGCATCAGCCGGCTGACCGCCCCGATGGACGGCAAGGCCTCGCCGCGAAACCCCAGAGTGGCCACCGCCATCAGGTCGTCACCGGGCAGCTTGGAGGTGGCATGGCGCTCCACCGCCAGCGGCAACTCGTCCGGCGCCAGGCCGCAGCCATCGTCCACCACCGTGAGCACGGCCCGGCCACCGTCCCGCACCCCAATGTCGATACGGCCGGCTCCGGCGTCGATGGCGTTCTCCACCAGTTCCTTGACCGCCGCGGCGGGACGCTCCACCACCTCGCCGGCGGCGATCTGGTTGATCAGCGTCTCGGGCAGTCGACGGATGGCCACGAACGAACCTACCCTTCATGCGTCTTCAGACGCCGGTCTCGCCCGCCGCCATCCGTTCGCGCAGCCAGCGCACCTGGCCGGCGGTGGACGAGTCATGATCGGGGGTCGGGCCGGTGGTCAACTCCGGCAGCAAGGCCCGCGCCAGTGTCTTGCCCAGTTCCACCCCCCACTGATCAAAGGAATTGATGTTCCAGATCGCCCCCTGAACGAACACCTTGTGCTCATAAAGCGCGACCAGCGCGCCCAGCGTATAGGGATCCAGCTTGCGGTACAGCAGGGTGTTGCTCGGCCGGTTGCCTGGGAACACCTTGTGGGGCAACAGCAACGCCGCCACCTCGGGCGGTGTCCCCGCCGCCGCCAGTTCGGCTGCGGCTTCCTCGGCGGTGCGGCCGCGCATCAGGGCCTCGGTCTGGGCCAGGCAATTGGCCAGCAGGATCCGGTGGTGATGGCCGATCGGGGTATGGCTTTCCGCCGCGACCAGAAAATCGGCCGGGATCACCTGAGTCCCCTGGTGCAACAACTGAAAGAACGAATGCTGGCAATTGGTGCCCGGTTCGCCGAACAGCACCGGTGCGGTGGCGTAGTCCACCGGCCGACCGTCGCGGTCCACCGACTTGCCGTTGCTTTCCATCTCCAATTGCTGAAGGTAAGCGGGCAGCCGGTGCAAATATTGGTCATAAGGCACCACCGCGTGGGCGCCGGCCTGCCAGAAATTGATGTACCAGACTCCCAACAGCCCCAGCAGCACCGGCAGATTGGAGTCCAGCGACGCGGTGCGAAAATGCTCGTCCATGGCGAAAGCGCCGGCGAGAACCTCGTCAAAACGATCCATGCCGACAGCGAGCGCCACCGGCAACCCTACCGCCGACCACAGGCTGAACCGGCCCCCGACCCAATCCCAGAAGCTGAAGGTCGTCTCCGGCCCAATGCCGAAGGCTTGCACCGCCGCCTGGTTGGTGGAGACCGCGACGAAATGCCGGGCAATATCGGCCTCGCGGCCCCCTTCACGCAAAAACCAGTCCCGGGCGCTCCGGGCATTGGTCATGGTTTCTTCGGTGGTGAAGGTCTTGGAGGTAATAATGAACAGGGTATTCTCGGGGTCCAGCCAGTCGAGGGCGTCGTATAGGTGGCTGCCGTCGACATTGGAGACATAGCGAACCCGAATATTCGGATTGTGGTAAGGACGCAGGGCCTCGGAAACCATCAGCGGCCCCAGATCCGAGCCGCCGATGCCGATATTGACCACGTCCTTGAACGGACGCCCGGTGTGACCGGTAATGGCACCGAAATGGACCCCATCCACGAATCGGCTCATCCGGCGGGCGACATTGCGGACTTCGGGCATCACGTCAAGCCCGTCCAGCCGCGCCGGCCGGTCGCTTCGGTTGCGAAGCGCCGTGTGCAGCACCGCCCGATCTTCGGTCCGGTTGAGCCGTTGACCGGAAAACAGGTCGTCACGCCACGACTCGAGGTCGCACTCCCGGGCCAACGCCATCAACAGGCCCAGCGTCTCGTCGGTCACGCGGTTCTTGGAGTAATCCAAAAGAATGCCGCACGCCTCGGCGGTGTATCGTGGAAAACGGCCCGAGTCGCCAGCGAACAGCGCCCGCAGGGAGACGCCGGCCATCTGCTGGCGGTGCCGGACCAGTTCGAACCAGGCGGAACTTTCAGTCAGACGGGACATCGCGGTGCCTCTTCTTGGCCAAAATGTGCGAATCTCAGGACTGAGCCGAGCCGGGGACCCCCTTGGTCGTCGAATACTCGAAATGCATGACCTCGTCGGGATAGACCAGCGGGCGAATGGCATGGGCCGCCTGGGCCGCCTCGGCAAAACCGGACAGGATCAACTTGAGCTTGCCGGGATAGGTGGCTATGTCGCCAATGGCGAATAGGCCGGGGCGGTTGGTGGCGGCAGTCGCGGGATTGACCCGGATATGATTGCGCTCCAGCTCCAGGCCCCACTCGGCAATCGGCCCCAGCGACATGGACAGACCAAAGAACGCCAGCAAGGTGTCGGCAGTCAACCGCCGCTCCTCCCCGTCCAGCGTCGCCACCCGAACCGCCTCCAACTGGCCGTCAGCGCCCTCCAGGCCACTGAGCTGGTAGGGCACCACCAGCTCGATGCGTCCGGCCCTGGCCAACGCATCCAGCCGGGCCGCGCTTTCCGGAGCCGCCCGGAATTTGGGGCGGCGATGAACCACCATGATCCGCTCGGCGACATCCACCAGGGACAGCGCCCAATCCACCGCGGAATCGCCGCCGCCGGCAATCACCACCCGGCGGCCGGCGAAGTCCTGGCGGCGCCGGACCAGATAAAACACCGACTTGCCCTCATAGTGCTCCAGCCCGGCCAGGGGCGGCCGGTTGGGGCCAAAGGCGCCGCTGCCGGCGGCGATGATCACCGCCCGGGCGTCGATCCGCGTCCCCGCCGAGGTCTCGACCAGCCAGCGGCCGTCGGCCCCAGGCTCAAGCCGGGTCACCGCCTGACCGAAATGATAGGTCGGCGCAAACGGCGCGGCTTGCTCCCCCAACCGTTCGATTAACGCGGTCGCGGTGATGGATGGGCAACCGGGAATATCGTAGATCGGCTTTTCTGGGTACAAAGCCGAGCATTGCCCCCCCGCAGCCTCCAGCGTATCCACGACATGACAGGACATGCGCAGCATGCCGCATTCGAAAATGGCGAACAGACCGACCGGACCGGCACCAATAATCGCAACATCGGTGCGCTGGCAGGAAGCCGACATGGTAACTCCAAAAAATCTGGACCCCACCGGCTGGGGCGCACCCCAGAATGTCCGCTTTCGCGCGACGGATCAACATTCTCGGGGCACACGGTTGATGCATCGATTTTCGGTCTTGGGTGCCGAGCCTGCCTTGCCGGCCGGGTTCATTCGATTTTATCCGAGGATCGTGGCCTGCTTGGCGCAACCAGCCGCGGACGACGGGTGAGAAAGTCGTGGTAGTCCCGTAGTCATTGACCTAAACCCCGATTTTTAGACCGATGGTGTATTGCCGAGTCGCGCTCCCATAAAGGGCGGAATGATCGGCGCATATGCCCCGAGCGGGCTTGGACCGCGCGATCGGGGGGCTCCCGAACGCCCGCGGATCGACCTTAACACCGGCGACAGCAACAGGACCGTCTGTTGTGGCGCGGGCGGCTCCGGTCTATACTATGTTACCGAACGGAATGTTACCGAACGGACAGTTACCCCTTCCCGTAGGGTCCGGCACATCAGCGCGAATTAGCATCACAAGCCCTGGAGTTTCACCTATGACCATGCTCAACAACCTCAAGATTGGTGTGAAGGTCGCGGCTGGCACTGGATTACTACTTTTTTTGCTATTGGTCATCGGTTCCGTTGCCTACGACAGTTTGCACAGTGCCCTAACCGCCTTTACCGATTATCGGCACATCGCGCGCCAGAACAACGCGCTGGGGCGCATCCAGAACGACATGCTGGAGGTCCGCCTCCACGCCAAAGATTTTCTGATCAAAGATGACGAGGATGCCCAGCGCGCCGTTCGCGAGCAAACGACCAAAGTCGAAGAGTTGGTCAACACAAGCAAAGACCTTTTCGATGACGCAGAAGCAAGAAACACTCTTGACGAGATAATAACAAAATTGACAGATTATCAAACAGCATTTCGGGCCACATACGATTCTCAAAAACAGCGCAATAATTTGCTCGCTCGGATGAACCAGTTGGGCCCGGCGATGGAACAATCGCTGACCGCAATTATGGAAAGCGCCCATCGGGACGGCGACGGCGACGTGGCCTACATGGCCGGCGAAACTTTGCGCAGCATGCTGTTAGGCCGGCTCCATGCCACTAAATTTCTCGTCAGCCACAGTGCTGTCGATGCCGAACAAACCAATCGACGGGTCGCGGCTTCATTAACTGCCTCGCAACAGCTCGCCACAGTAATAAAGAATGCCGAGAGCACGGCTCACTGTGCCGAGCTGATCTCGACACTGAAAGAATACACATCTTCTTTCGATGAATTAAAATCCAGCATCAACGCCCGCGACGACCTGATGCATAATGCACTGGATAAGATCGGACCGTTGATTGATCGACAAATCGAAGATTTGAAGCTCCACGGTCTTTCCATTCAAGACCAACTCGGACCGCACGCCGACGCCGAGATTCATCAGGCGGTCACGACCACCCTGATCATCTCGGGTCTCGCCATCCTTGTCGGGTTTATCGTCGCGTTTGGCCTCACCCGCCTGATTGCACGCCCGATCGTCGCCATGACGGCGGTGATGCGCGAATTGGCGGTCGGCAACAAGGCCGTCGCGGTGACCGCTCAGAACCGCTCCGACGAGATCGGCGCCATGGCAAAGGCGGTAGAGGTCTTCCGTCGGAATGCCCTTGAGGCCGAACGGTTGGGCGACGTACAACGCGCCGAAGACTTGGCCAAACTGGGCCGAATGGAGCGCCTCAATCATCTGGCTGCGACCTTCGAGAACAAAATCGGCGTCGTCGTCAGTGCGCTGTCCGGGGCCGCCAACGAAATGCAGGCAGCCTCGACGTCCCTGAATTCAACGGCCGAACAAACCAACCGTCAAAGCATGGCCGTGGCTTCGGCGTCGCAGCAAGCATCAGCCAATGTTCAGACCGTCGCTTCGGCGGCGGAAGAACTGACGGGCTCGATCTCGGAGATTGCCCGCCAAGTCGCCCAATCAACCAAAGTGTCTCAAACCGCCGTCAGCGGGGCATCACGGGCCAGCACAGTGATCGGCACCCTCGCCGAAGCCGCCACCCGCATCGGCGAAGTCGTCCAGTTGATCAACAGTATTGCCTCCCAAACCAACCTGCTCGCGCTTAACGCCACCATTGAAGCGGCGCGGGCCGGCGACGCCGGCAAGGGCTTCGCCGTGGTCGCCAGCGAGGTCAAGATCCTCGCCAACCAGACCGGGAAGGCGACCGAAGACATCGCCCAACAAGTCGCAGCCATCCAAAGCGCCACCCAACAGGCCGTGGCAGCGGTCAATGACGTTGGCCGGATCATCGGCGAAATCAATCAGATTTCCTCGGCCATCGCCGCCGCCGTCGAAGAACAAGGTGCTGCCACTAAAGAAATCTCTCGTAACGTGCAAGAAGCCGCCAACGGGACCCAACAGGTCAACCTCAACATCACCGGCGTAACCCAGGCCGCCGCCGCAACCGGTAAGGCCGCCCGCCAGGTTAATTCGGTTGCCGATACCGTCGCTCATAAGTCCGGCGACCTGCGCACTGAGGTTGAAAGCTTCCTCGCCAGTGTCAAAGCCGCGTGACGACGGGTCCCGAACACGCCGTCGTCGCGATTTTCCAGGCTGCCGAGCAGAGTTCAGGTCCATGGTTTGACCCGGGTTGACGTCACAGGGGCAAAACCTGGAATTCCGCACCCAAGTAAGATGCGCGCCTTCCCTGGGGGGGCGCATCCAAGCATCGGGCGTCCCAGCACGGATACTATTCTTTGGCGATTCAGCCGGCCCTGAACCCTATTCGTAACGGGCGTGTTCTTATCAAAAACGATTCATGATGGCATTATCGACCGCAGTCGATCTTACGGCCAACAGTGCGTTACAAGATAACCTGTTTCGATGTCGCGGACCGAGTTTATATGATTGCAAAAGTTTATAATAAGACTATTTTAACTACCATGACACAACACATGACCCATATTTGAATGATTATTACATCAACAATAACATTTTTGAAATAACAATCCTCTTTATCACATCTAAAATATCGCAATAACTGTTACTTGATAATACTTTTCCCTCCTGATACGTGCGAATTACTTTCATAGACACATAATGATGGCTTCGACCTGAACTTGATTGAGGCAAACCATCGCGAAAAATTCCTATTATCAAAACCATAGCGACAATTCAATTGACGCGGTGGAACCGCCTCCATGATATAGGGGCCTCCGATGATGATACCGGGCGGAGGCCCAGTGGCCATTCAGCGAGACCGTTGGGGCAAGGATATCAAAGAGAGACTCCGACAGTTCGGACTGACACTGTCGTCGCTGCTGCTGGTCTGGCTCGGCAGCGGTGAGCCAGCCTGGGGAGCGACAACCGCTAAAGATGTGTTGGTAGCCCTTCGGACGTTTTACTTCGTCACTCCCACCGTCCCTCCTCACGTCAACCTCGCAGTCCTCTTCGATCCCACCGACCAACAATCACTATCCGATTTGAAAACCGTAATGGCGACCCTCAAGGGCCGTGCCATGGGCGACGCCGCCGGCTTTCCGGTACCACTGCCACTGGACCAGCTCAACCGGATTACCGATTTCCGGTTCGTCCTGGTGACAAGCGGTCTGGAACACCAACAACAGGCGATTTTCGAGCGCACCCGGGGAAGCGGCACCGTCACCATCTCCACCGATCTCGCCTGCGTCGAGGCCGGTTGGTGCGTGATCGGCGTCAACGCCGAGCCCCGGGTCCAGGTGCTGGTGAATGGGAAAGCTGCGGTTGCCGCCGGCGTGCAATTCGACGCCACCTTTCTGATGATGATCAGAGAACAGTGAGACATCCCATGCGATCCGACCTCCTGGGACTGACGGCGGCGCTGTGTCTGACCATTCTTGGCCTGGCAACCGGGACAAGCGCCAAGGCGCAGGGAATCGACTACAATCGGTTGGAGACGCTGTTTGAGGAACCGGTCATCACCAGTGCCACCGGCAAACCCCAACGGGCGTCCGACGCCCCCGCCACCGTCGACATCATTACCGCCGAGCAGATTCGGCGCTCGGGCGCAACGGATATCCCCACCCTTTTGCAACGCCTTCCAGGGATCGACGTTTATCGGGCGTCGCTCGACGGCCCGGACGTCTCGATACGAGGGTACACCGCCCCGATGACCGGACGAATTCTGGTGCTGGTGGATGGCCGGCAAGTCTACAATGACAGTTGGGGCTTCATTTCCTGGGGATTGCTGCCGGTTGACTTGGAAGAAATCCGGCAGATTGAAGTGATCAAGGGACCGCAAAGCGCCCTTTACGGCTTCAATGCCGCCGCGGGTGTCATCAACATCATCACCCAAAACCCTTTGGATCAGCCCATCAACAGTCTGCGTCTGAGTGGTGGCAGCCAAGCGTACCGGGACGCTTCCGCCATTACGACGCTCAAGCCCACCGATCATAGCGCCGTGCGACTGGCCGTGGCGGGGTTCGACGCCGACGACTCCGGCAACCGACCGGATCCGATTGCGGCGCAAAACATGGCGCCACTCTCCCCCAACCGCCACACGTTTCATGCCGACGCCGTCACCAGGTTGGACGACGGCGACCAGTTGGGATTGGATGCCGCCTTCGTCAGCGGTCAGGAGCGGCGGTTGACCTCCTGGTACAGTCCCATGCTTCTGCGCGAGCAAATCGCGTCCATCAAGGCCAACTGGACCGGCAGCACACCGATTGGGCTTCTCTCGGCCCAGGCCTATCGTAACGATTTCCGCACCCACGCCGACCTGCCAGGCGGCTTTCCGAGCGGCGATTTCAACAATGACGCCACGGTGGCCAGCCTTTCGGACCTGTTCAAGCCCGACCCCGACAACACGATCCGTCTTTCGGCTGACTATCGCCGAAATGCCTCGACCATTTACGGCCATAACAACGCCGGCCTGGGCTATGATGTGTGGTCCGGAAGCGTCATGTGGGACACGGTTTTGTCTCCCTCGCTCACTCTGACCAATGCGGTGCGTTTCGATGATCTGCAACTGGGTCGCTGGGGACCGATCAACCCGGATGTGCCCTTCACCCGTGCCGATTACGACCGCACCCTCACTGCCTACAGTTTTAACAGCGGCCTGGTCTGGCGGTTTGACACCCCAGACGCCCTGCGACTGAACGCCGGTCGCGGCTATACCCTGCCGACCCTCTCCCAATTCGGCGCGTGGGAAACCCAGCAGACGTCGGCCAATGCCCTGGAATACGGAAACCCCGGCGTCAACCCTTCGGAGGTTTGGAACACCGAACTGTCGTGGGACCACGACCTGTCGGACGTGAACGGCAGCAGCCGCATCGGCGTTTTCTTTCAGCGAACAGCCAACATCATCGATTTCGCGCCGGCGATCATCGTCACCCCGCAGAACCAGATTCAACTTCCCATCGCCAATGTCGGGGCCTCGAGGACCATGGGATTGGAAGCCGGATTGCACGGCAAACTGGCCCCGGCATGGGACTGGTCGACGAATTACACGTTTCAAGCGATCAGAGATGCCATTCCCCAGCGTAGCCCGCTGATCTCGCCCAATCTCAGCTACGCCGAGCGAACGCCGCACCATAAGCTCAATGTCCATATTGGCTACACGGTGGGCCGCTGGAACATGGATCTCGACGCGAGTTACCTCGCGCGTTACGCCCTCCCCGATTTTAATGCCGTGGTGCTGACCGGAAACAATTGGGCGGAGACCCCGTTGGGCCAATTCGTCCTTCTGTCCCCTCGGGTGGCCTTTCACCTCACCGACACCGTGACGGCTGAGGTCGCGGCACAGGGACTGTGGCGCCGTCAGGATTTGCCCTTAAGTGTCCTCGAGCCTCGCGTCCTATTTTCCCTGACCGGGCGGTGGTGACACCATGAGTTGGAGTTTTCCGCGCGCCTTCGTCACCCGTTGGCCAATGCTGCTACTGGCGTTACCCTTCCTTTCCGCCCTGCTGTTCCTGCTGATGGTGTGGGGGGGACATGCCGGTCTCAATAGCGTGGTCGGGGAGATGCGTTCCATCGTCGGAACCAATCTCGACGGCAGCGTGCGCATCTCCGAAATCGCGCGGCGACTGCAACAGATCAATACGACTCTGTTCGAGATCATGACCATCCAGGCCGCCAACGACAAGACACCCGTCACAAAGAAGACTCTGGACGGACTGGTCAACGACATCACAGCATTGCGGGGCAGTCTTTCTGACTACCGCAATCATTTCGCCAGCCCAAAGGAGGCAGCGGCAATCGACGAGGCCCTGGCAGTGACGCACGATTATCAGATCGCAATCCAGTGGGTCGGTTCCTTGCTTGAAATTGACTTTGCCAGCGCCGTGGCTTATCTTAAACCATTCCATGCCATTTTTGAACGCCTGTCCCAGCAGTTCGATCGGATCATCGCCGACGCGGTCACCGATGCTCGCAATCATGTGGACGACGCCGCCGCCTTTGCCAGACTAACGGTGGTATGGACAACGATTGGCACGCTGTTAACGACGTTGTTCATCGCGATTTGCGCCTGGCTGACAGGGCGTCACCAGCAAAGGCTGCTTATCACCGCAAGCTTGCTGGAAGAGCGCGTGACCGAGCGGACACAGGAACTGGCCCAGCGTTCAATCGAATTGGAAGACTCACTGAACCGACTGCGGGAAACCCAGACCAAACTGATCATGCAGGAAAAAATGGCCTCGCTCGGCCAGTTGGTCGCCGGCGTGGCGCATGAAATCAACTCGCCGATCAGTGTCGTCTTGCTAAGCGCCAGTATGCTGGCCGATGATTTGGATAAGGTCCAAACCCAGGTCAGTCGTGGCCACCTGCGCAAAAGCGAATTCGAAACCTTCCTGGCTCGGGCTCAAGAGGCCGTGACTCTGATCCTCGCCAACATCGGCCGCGCCGTCGATCTGATCCAAAGTTTCAAGATGGTGGCGGTGGATCGGACCAGCGACCAACGCCGCAGCATCAATCTCAAGACTTACCTGGACGAAATACTGCTGAGTCTGGCGCCGATTTACCGCAAGGCTGGGCATCGCGTAACCCTGTCGTGTCCCGATGATATCGTGATGGTCAGCTATCCTGGCGCCCTCTCCCAGATCATAACCAATCTGCTGACGAATTCGGTGGTCCATGCGTTCGATGAAGGAACCGCCGGCCACCTGTCCATCGACGTCAGTCCAACCGGTGGGCCAACGGACCCGATCCGCATGACCTACGCGGATACCGGAAAAGGCATCCCTCCGGAAAATCATCGACGAGTCTTCGATCCGTTCTACACCACCCGCCGGAGTAACGGCGGCAGCGGCCTGGGCCTCCACATCGTCTATAATCTGGCGACCAACCGGCTGGGCGGGGACATCCGCCTGGACAGTGCCGACGGCACCGGGACGCGCTTTACCTTGCTCCTCCCCCGCACTGCTCCTACCAGCGGTGGGGATGACGATGTCGAGTAAAGCGCAACCATGATGATGGTGCCCCCCTGCTACCCGGCGCTCGCCACGGTCTGTCTGGCAATTTCCCCCATCAAGGGCACTTCTGCCAGCGGCCGACCCTCATAGAGCGCCCTGGCCACCAAGGCATACTCGTGCCAGCGCGGTAACCCCGGGGCCACGGCCCCGGTCCCGGCGGCCTGACTGCCGGCCCACATGGCCATCCAGACCAACCGTTCGGCCCAGACCGAGCGACGGGGTTCGATGACCGAGGCCAGCACCGCCGCCACCGCCTTTTTGGGCGCCCGGCGATGACGGGTGCAAAGGTCGCGAGCGCCTTCGTCGTCCTCGAACCACGAATCGGTGAGATCGGGCAAGGCCGACCAGTGACGGCTGTTCGCCAGAGTCTCGGCCACGGCCGAGGTCGAGGTCAACTCGGCGGGCAACCCGGCCAGCAGGCGCTCCAGTTCGGCCTCGGCGTTCAGGCGTTCGGCCCGCCATTCGGCAGCCCCCAGGGCTTCAGCCACCTCCAGCAAAGCCAAAGGTGCGGTGCGATTGGCTTCAACCCCCGTAAAAAGGGCATGCTGCACCATGCAATCCAGATAGGACCGCGCAATCGGCCGGCTCAGCACCTGCGAGCCGACGTCGGTCAGCATCGCATCGCCCTCCCGCCGGGACAGGCTCCGCTCGGCCAGGACATCACGAATCCCGAAGCCCTGCTTGGTCAGAATGCCCGCAAAAATGTGGCGGTTGCCGTCCTTGGCCACCGCCAACAGGCTCTGACACCCCGAGCCATCGATCAGGGTGGCCACCAGGGAGCGAATCTGGCCTGCGGGCCAAGGGGCACAGTCGACACCGGCCAGCCGCGCCCGGCGGATGGCCTGATCGACGGTCCGGCGCTCGCACTCGGGCAGCCACGACCGTAAGGTGATCAGCCGCCGCAAACCCGCGGTGGTCAGGCGTTTGTCGATGGCCATGCGTTCCAACGCCGCCGCCGCCGCCTGCCGGCAGTTGGCTTCGGGCGCCAGCAGCACCAGCGGCAACACATCGCGCAATGCCGGCAGCGGCGCTTCAGCGATGGCAGAAACCGCGAAGTCGGCAAAGTCCGACGGCATCATGGTCATGGCGTCGAACATGTGAGAGGCGATGCGGAACGGGTCGCCACCGCCGGTTTCCACGATCTCTTCCATCGAACGCACGATATCGGCGGTTGCTGGCATAGCTTGAACCGCACCCGAGACCAGTTCCACCGAGGCCGCACGAATCTCCGGCTTGATCACGATCTTGGCACGGTCAAGGGCAATCACCAGCGCCTGCCAAGTCTCGACATCAACACCTGGCTGACGGGCCATGGCCAATAACTCACCCTGATAGCGGTCGAGCATGGCGATCGCCCAGTCGTGTTGGCGCTCGGCCTTAAAGCGGATTTCCTCCAGTTGCCGTTCGAGCACAATCTGCCAGGCCGCCACCGTCGAGGGTTGGGACCGCCGTTTGGCTGAGGCGTTCTCGATAAAACCGTCCCGAAGCACCCATAGCGCCTCCGGGTTATTCGCCAAGAACAGTTCTTCCTCGGCAGTGACGCCCTCTCGCAACCGATCCGATGACGTCGTCGCGACCAAACGGCTGATAATCCCTCCGACCTGGGCTGCCATGGAGGCCGCACCGGTGTCGGCGAGCCCCAGTTCCCGGACTCCGACTAAGGCTGCCAGATCACTGTCATCACTCTCCGCCAATTCATCGAGTTTCTCGATGAATTGGCCAGCAACCCGAATCGCCGCCATCTGATCGCCGGTGAAACTCTCTATGCTGGCAGAGACCACGTTCAAGGACTCCGGGTCGTAGACCGTGACCACCTCGGCCTTGAAGTGCTCCTCTTCGAGGACAATCAGGAACTGGGCCCGTTGGGGCATAGCCAGAACACGAACCGCGTACCCTTCCGCCCGCCGCCACACGTTCAGCTCCAACATCGCCATCGATGCGCTGGAAGTGGCGGGCCGCCGCTTGGCCGCACCCCGCCGTCCACCCGGCTTCGGCTTGGCGTCAGCCAACCAGTCGCGATATGCCTGCTCGTGTGCCTCCTCGGCGAAGATCGTATCCAGCGCCGCAACCGCAAGCTCGATCAGCCGGAAACAGAGGAAATCCCGAACCGGATCGGCAACCCAGGCGGAGGTCGGAGGGGGGGAAGACGAAGCAGTCATGGTCTACCAACAGCAAGAATAGTGGAATCAACAACGGACCGAATCCGATGGCCCGAAACATATGACATGGTGCCGACCACCGACGCAAGGGCCCCGCAAGGCTCGTCAGCACGCCAAGCCGCTAGCCTACCGCCGATCACTTGACCGGTAGCGCGCCATAAGTCCCCGCTTTTCGGCTTAAAGAGAACTCGACGGCACTTTTTCCCACGTTCATGCTGACTGGCCCGGTTCAATCCCGGCCCACCCCCGGCTTCTTCAGTCCCGGTCGCGATGCCAGTGATCAGTGCGAGCGAGTCGCCAAAAAAACCTCCGTCACGGTGCGGGCATCCAGGATACGGTCGCTCCAGTCATCCAACAGGTCACTGTCGGCGGCGCGGACCTGATCTTCAACGTCGGGAGGCAGAGTACCAAAGCGCCGTCCAAGCTGGCGGAGGACTATTTCAGCCTTACCCTCGGCCTTCCCCTCCGCCTTACCCTCGGCCTTCCCTAGGGCTTTACCCACCACCATACCCTGGGCGACCCCCTGAGCCATGCCCTTCGCCACGCCTTCGGCGATCCACTGTTCCCTCAGTTCCTTTGAGCGCTGCGCCATCATGTTTCTGATCTCCATCATGTCCTCGGGGACCGCGACATCCTGGCCCTTGAGGTTGGCAACCGCCTGTCGGATCAGTTCG
>CAIYNU010000095.1 GCA_903927615.1 uncultured Rhodospirillales bacterium
CTCCGCAGGAAGATGGCCGCTGCCCTCGATCACCAGATCAACGCCGCCACTGCCGAGATCAAGGGCGAAACTTACACCATCACCGTCGAGAAGTGGGTCGAAACCGACAAGGCCACCGGCACCAAGGAACGGCGGAAGGTGGCGAAGGCGCTGCGGCGTATGTGGTATGTTGACGGTGCCGACAGGGTGATGGTCGAACTTCGGTTTGCCAACAAGCCGATCTCGGTAGGGGGCAAGGCAAGCATCGTGGTCGGCAGCCTGGACAAGTTGGTTCCGACCCTTCAGACCGTTCGCAAGGCGGTGATGGCGGGTGAACTGGACGTGGCGCTGAAGGCTGCGTCGGATGGTCGCAAGCGGTCGCTGAAACTGATCACCGCAGCCGCCAACAAGGCCCCGAAGTCCCTGAAATGATCTGTCCACACTGACCGACCGGCCGAGTCGAAACGGCCGGTCGTTCTGCGACCGCAAGCCGACCACGATCATGCGTTGTTCGGTTTGGTCAACTCTGCCGCCGCCATCTCGGGCTTAAGGTGGCCGTAATGGCGCTCGATCATCGCCACACTGGTCCCAAGGTTCTCGGCCAAGGTATAGACACCGACGCCAGCGAGAAGCCGTTCCGTGGCATAATAATGGCGAAGGCAATAACTGTCTCGGGGCTTTCCAGTTTCCGTGTCGATATCCAGGCCCGCTTCTTTCAGCAAATTCTTGAAGCCAGCCGCTAAACTTTTGAGCGGAGTTCCGTCGTAATCTTTGAATACAGGTGTGTCATCCGAAACAAGTTCCGTGTCCGCATTTGGGTTCCGTTCCACACGCAAAGCGATGGTGTAGGAGACAAGTTTATCTATAATGCCGTCGAGTTCTTCGAGGGGAATTAGCCATCTGGCTTTGTTCTTGCCGCTGACGAATATCTTCGAGTATTGGTTTCCGTTGGCGTGGTTGGTGAAACTGATATCCTTCCACGCCATCTTCATCGCTTCGAATGGACGCATGCCCCCAAATGCCAACATCCCAACGAAGACGTAGAGCATAACTCGTTGGTGATGAAGACGATCATCAGCCGCCTCGTTCATCCGTTTTTCAGCGATTGCCAACAGCCTTTTGACCTGCGGACGATCCAATCCAGGACGACGGTGTGCGTCTCTGGATTTCTTGGCTGCCGGAATTTTCAGATCGATGACCGGAATTTGGGCTTTGGTAATCCAGTCATTGACCGCAGCATAGTTGAACACGGCACGCAACAATACATTCTCGCTGTTGCTGGTGCTGATCGCCGGTTCTCGGGCTGGCGGCTTTTTGGATACGACCGTCTTTCCGGCTCGTTGGTAGGTATATTGTTCGACCTTACTGCCGGGGCCAGTAGTCCAATATTTTCGACGCCAATCTCTAAACTTATTGATGTCGGCGCTTGTGATGGTATCGATTGGACGACCTTTGAAATATTCCAGGCAATACCGGCTCATAATGCGGTTGGTGGTCAGGCGCTCGGGCTTGGTGATACCACGGCTGACCTCATCTTCGAGGTGGACGAAATATGCCGCCGCAACTTCCTCGAACTTCACCCGCTGTAGCGGGAGACCTCTTTCGTAGCGGTAGAGCAGATCGCGGTATAGTTTCTCCGCCATCCGTTCCGCTTCTTTTTCATTGGTAGTCAGCAGCGATTGGCGAATGTGCGGCTGTTTTGGAAAGGCTATTCGACAATGCCAAGTAGCCTTTTGGACATCTGTCCGCTGATAGAGCGTGACACGCCCATCACAGATTTTCCGCTCTTTATCTATATGGGAGCCCATTTTGCGAACCCCGCGTGTCCATTATGTGTCGGATCGCTTACTTCCGATAGCGTGGAGAATATGTGGAATAACACCAAAATCGTTGAGGATCAAGGGGTTAGTTTCTACGCACACGCAAAAGCAGCATCGCCCGCCGGAGCGGGTTGTGCTGCTAACTTGCTGATTTTGTTTGGTAAAAGTGGTGATCCCGGTCCGGTTCGAACGGACGGCCACTTGATTAAAAGTCAAGTGCTCTACCAGCTGAGCTACGGGATCATCACAACAAAGAGACGGACCACGGCAAGGCCACGGCAGGCTACCGTGGCCGTGGAACGCACCATAAGTCGGATGAGCGCTGCGGTCAATCACCCGGTTTGACCTCGGGTGGGTTTGACCTCATCAATCGTCACCGAAACAACCGTCACCGACCCGCGGCGCGTCCGCTGATCGGGTCTGGTCGCCTGTCTAGAATGCCCCGGCACCAACCTGATCCTCGCGCGGGGCCACCTCCTGCTGGCGTGCCCACATGGCGGCATAGGCCCCACCACTTGCCAACAGGGCCTCGTGAGCGCCCCGTTCGATGATCTCCCCCGCGCCCAGCACAATGATCTCGTCGGCATGGATCACGGTGGACAGCCGATGAGCGATTATCAGGGTGGTGCGGCCGGTGCTGACTTCGCGCAGATTGGTCTGGATTTCCCGTTCGGTATGGGTATCCAGGGCGCTGGTGGCCTCATCGAACAGCAGAATTTCCGGTTGCTTGAGAATCGTCCGGGCGATCGCCACCCGTTGCTTCTCGCCGCCCGACAGTTTAAGGCCGCGTTCGCCGACTTCGGTCTGATAGCCGTCGGGCAGGCTCTGGACGAATTCATGAATATGGGCGAGTCGGGCGGCCGCCTCGATTTCGGCGCGACTGGCCGCGGGGCGACCGTAGGCGATGTTATACTCGATGCTGTCGTTAAACAGCACGGTGTCCTGAGGCACGATGCCGATGGCGGCGCGCACCGAGGCTTGGGTGACCGTGCGAATGTCCTGGCCGTCGATCAGAATACGGCCCTCGGTCGCATCATAGAAACGGAACAACAGGCGGCTGATGGTGGATTTGCCGGCGCCGGTCGGACCGACGATGGCCACCGTCCGGCCTGCCCCCACCGTGAAGGACAGTCCGCGCAAAATGGGCCGCCGCGGATCATAGGCAAAGGTCACGTCTTCGAACACGATCTCGCCGCCCCGTCCCCGCAGAGGTTGGGCGCCGGGTGGGTCCATGACTTCGCGATCAACCGACAGCAACTCAAAAAGCTTCTCGATATCGACCAGCGCCTGTTTGACCTCGCGATAGACGAAGCCAAAGAAGTTCAGCGGCTGATAAAGCTGGATCAGATACGTATTGACCAGAACAAAATCACCCAGGGTCATGGTTCCATCGACAATGCCCTGCCCCGCCATATACATCACCGCGCCCAACCCGATGGCGATGATGATGCCCTGGCCGGCATTCAGCAACGCCAGCGAGGTCTGGCTGCGCACCGAGGCGTGCTCGTAACTGCGCAGCGCCTCGTCATAGCGGCTGGATTCATGGTCTTCGTTGCCGAAATACTTGACCGTTTCGTAATTCAGCAGGCTATCGATGGCCCGGGTGTTGGCCCGATTGTCGGTCTCGTTCATTTCCCGGCGGAACCGCGTCCGCCATTCGGTAACCACCAGGGTATAGGCGATGTAGCTGACCACCGTGACCAGCGTGACCGCGGCAAAGCGCAGGTCAAACATCTGCCACAGAATCACCGTCACCAACCCAAGTTCCAGCAGCGTCGGCAGGATGTTGAACAACATGAAGCGCAGCAACGTCTCGATGGCGCGATTGCCCCGATCGATCGATCGGCTGAGACCACCGGTCTGGCGTTCCAGATGGAAGCGCAGGCTCAGGGAATGCAGGTGGCCAAACACCCCCAGCGCCACCGAGCGCACCGCCCGCGCACCGACCTTGGCAAACAACGCGTCGCGCAACTCGCCGAAGCCCTGGGAGAGGACCCGCGCCAGACCATAGGCCAGAATCACCCCAACCGGGACCGCGACATCAACGTGGGAAACACTCGCTCCATGGGATGACAGTGCATCAACCGCCATTTTATAGAGTATGGGGACATAGACATTGATTAACTTTGACAGAAACAGGCAAACCAACGCCACGGTAACCCGCACCCGCATTTCCACATGGTTGCGCGGCCATAGATACGGCAAGAGGCTGCGCAGCGGACCGCGTAACGTCGAGGATGGATCTGAAGGGGTGGAAAGGCGGTGGGGCATAGGTGACGACCATCGGATAACGCGTGACTCGGAAGCGCCCGACTGTAACCGATCCCCTGCCGCTTGGCGACCCGCAAGACCGTGGGAATCTGGTCCACCCCCGGCATCGGTCCAATATCTGACCTGCCGGCGGTCGTTCCATCGCACGGCCCGCTGTGCGGGATTCCAAAAGCATCTATTTTGCGGTATTGGTGTGATGGGCAAAATGGCCTTCAATGATCGCGATTAGGGCTTGAAACGGGGGGCACGATGACCGGGTACCGGGTATGGCTCCTGGCTCTGATCATGGCGGCTCTGGTGACCCCGGGGTTTGCCGAAGGCAAAAGGGACGATTTTCGACGCCCGGCGCCCCAGGCTGACAGCCCCTCGGCGGCGGCACAAATCGTCCTCGGCAAGGTTCTGTTCTTCGACCGCCGCCTGTCCGGAAACGGCACGGTCGCCTGCGCGTCCTGCCACCTGCCGACACTGGGTTGGTCCGACCGGACGACCCGGCCGTTCAACGATGCCGGGTCTTTGATGGCCAGGCGAACGCTCCCCACCGTCAACCTTGCCGGGCTGTCAACTTTGTTGTGGGATGGCCGGTTTGCCACTTTGGAGACTCTAACCCCCGCCGCCATCGCCAATCCTATGATCATGAACCTCCCCCACGATCAGTTAATCTCCCGTTTGCAGGCGATTCCCGGCTACCGGCCGCTGTTCGACGCCGCGTTTCCCGGCCAGCCGATCACCATCGACACCGTGACCACAGCCCTGACCCGCTTCCAGCGTTCACTGGTTTCCGGCCGCGCCCCCTTCGACGATTGGGTTGAGGGCGACGACAGCGCCCTGAGCACCGACGCCCGGGATGGCTTTGTGCTTTTTTCGGGACGGGCCGGTTGTACGGCCTGCCATACCGGCTGGACCTTGACCGACGGCAGCTTTCACGACACCGGCCTGCCCGACACCGGCGATGTTGGCCGCGGAAAGCGATTCCCTAACGCCATCAAGATGCAAAACGCCTTCAGGACGCCGGGACTGCGCGATGTCGCGCTCCATCCGCCCTATATGCACGACGGCTCGCTGCCGACCCTGGCCGCCGTCGTGGACTTTTACGCCACGGGTGGCGAGGCGCGCCCCAGTCGCGCCGACGAGATCAAACCTTTGTCGTTGTCGCCCGAGGACCGCCGGGCGCTGGTGGCATTCCTCGCCAGCCTGACCGGGCGACAGGAGACGCCCTTCACGATCCCTGCGGCACCGCGAGAATAATGATGATGTCACAAGGACTTTCGCTTAAACGGCGTGCCGCTACCACATTAGGAATGATTTTTGGGGCGGCGATGCCCCTGCTGCTGGTCTTCGACGCGGCAGCCGAAGACTTGTTCGTGATTCAAAAAGGGCGTATCTACCTGCCGGACAGCCTGAACGCTCATGTCGGCGACCGGGTGGTGTTCTCGAACGAAGATGACGTAACTCACAATGTGTATTCGGAATCGCCGGCCGCAACCTTCGACCTGGGAGCCCAGAGCCCCGGACAGAAGATGGAAATTATTCTTAACCATCCAGGCACCGTCGATATCGAATGTGAGATTCATCCCAAGATGCACATGGTCATTAACGTAAAATGATTCGATGTTGGAATGCCTGACGGGACAGCACGATCATAGGGATGACGACCATGACTTGTGATGACAACGATAATGATAACCACGAAGTATGGTTCGCCGAGGAAGATGATCAATTTGCCACCACGCCGGTCAAACCATTGGGTTCGCCCTGGCGCATTCTGATCGTGGACGACGATCGTCAGGTTCACGCCGTGACCCGTCTGGTCCTGGCCGATATGGCCTATCACGGTCGGCCGGTGGAGTTCATCAGCGTCTACAGCGGCCTGGAAGCCCGCGCGGCCCTGATCGAGCACACTGATATCGCCGTGGTTTTCCTGGACGTGGTGATGGAAACCGACGATGCCGGCCTTCGGGTCGCCCGCCAGATCCGTGAAGAACTGGGCAATCAGGCGATCCGGATCATTCTGCGCACCGGCCAGCCCGGTCAGGCCCCCGAACGACAGGTCATCGATCAGTACGACATCAACGATTACAAGTCCAAGAGCGAACTCACGGCCGACAAGCTCTACACGGCGGCGGCCACCGCCTTGCGCTCGTACCGCTATATCACCGCCCTGGAGTCCAGCCGGCGCGGCCTGGAGAAAATCCTCGACGCCTCGGCATCGCTGTTCGAAGCGCAATCGATGGATCGGTTCGTCGAGGGTGTGGTGCTGCAATTGCGCTCGCTGATTCCTGGCTCCCGGGGCTTGTTGCTGTGCACGTCAACCACCCGGACGCTTCCAGAGTCAGCAACATCGCCGTCGTTCCGGGTGGTCGCCGGAGCCGGCGTCTTCGAAGGGTCCCAGGGCCGCGACATCAACGACACCCTGCCCGACGACATCTGCCGGGAGATTTTCGACGCCCACCAAACCCAGAGCAATCTGTTCCTGGATGACCGGTGCATCATCATCTGCCGATCCCGGGAATGCGCCGCCACGGCCGTCTATCTCGCGGATCACCCGCCCCTGGAGGCCATCGACCGACAATTGCTGGAAATTTTTTGCAGCAAAGTGGCGCTTGGGTTTGATAACGTCTATCTGCACGAGCAACTGGTGGCGACCCAGCGCGCCACGGTCCATGCCCTGGGCAAGTTGGCCGAATACAAGGACGAAATCACCGGCAACCACGTCCAGCGGGTAGGCCACATGGCCCGGCGCATTGCCGAGCGGCTGCGGCTCCAGGGCGCCTATACCGAGCAACTGACCGACGATTATCTCGAGCACATCGAGCTGGCGGCCATGCTCCACGATGTCGGCAAGGTGGCCATCCCCGACGCCATCCTGCAAAAGCCGGGACCGCTGGACCCGGAGCAACGCACCAACATGCAGCGCCACGCGGCCGTGGGCGGCATCATCCTGATTGAGGCCGCGAGGATGGTCGACCGGCCCACCTACCTGTCCATGGGCGCCGAAATCGCCCAAGGGCACCACGAACGTTTTGACGGCAAGGGCTATCCCGCCGGTCTCGACGGCCTGGACATCCCGCTGTCGGGCCGGATCACCGCGGTTGCCGACATCTACGACGCGCTGATCCACGAGCGGCAATACAAACCAGCCTGGCCCAAGGACAAGGCGCTGGAGTTGATCCGAAAGGAAGCGGGCGGCCACTTTGATCCCAAGGTGGTCACGGCGTTCCTGTCGCTGATCGAGGACGATTAGGGCGGCAGACGACACCCCCGAAGCGCGGCCGCGGCGCATGATGTTCCGTATTGTCTCCAGATTACCTTCTTATTGAGGCCGCCATGTTCGGCTTTCGCGTCCTGACCACCCGGCCAACCCTTGGGGCTGATACATGTGGTCGTTCGGGGTGCTGCTCTCCCCCGTCCGATCTGACAAGATCGGGTTGGCACCCTGACGAAGGAGGGCAACGCTGCGAGTCTCCGTCGGTCTTGATGTCTCGGTGAAGCAAACCAGCGTTTGCGTGGTTGACCGATGGTCTAAGTCCCTCCCGCGGCTCGTCTTGGTCGTGTCAGGTTGATCACCGGAGTTTTGCCGAAGGCGATGGCGGGTCTTTCGACATAGACAAAAAGCACCCATGACAATGATAATGTTCCAGCTACGGTCGATAGTAATAGCAATATAAAGAAAGGCCACTGCCCGAGGCTGCCGGCACCACCAGAATACAGCAGCGCCATCATGATCGTTAAAACAATCATATGTGAAAGATAAACGGAATACGAAATCTTGCCGAGCCAAAGTAAAATACCAGATTCTAGAAAAGATCGCATTGCCGTGCTTAGTAACGTCTCTGACTGAAATTCGACGAAAAATATAATTGACCAGATCGTCAGAGCCGGATCTCTTGTCATGAAATAGGTCAGGGCGACGCCAGCCGGAGCCAGTAACGGCCAAGTCGGCCGCCATGATTGCTTCAACAGATAGTATGACGCGATCCCCACCGCAAAATTTGGAATATGTCTTGGCAGGCACCCCTCAACGCCGGTGATGGTCGCATGCAGCGCCACGGCGATGATGATCATAACGTAGGCGGACGTCACGCTTCTCGTGATAGATAGGAAAATGAGCGGGGCGATCAGATAGAATTGCCATTCAAGAGACAAACTCCATGCGGGACCCAGAATCGCATAATCACTGTATAGCAAAACATGATCAGGAATGATCGAGTGGGTCATCGTCAGGTGAGCAATCAAATGATAAGGGAGTAATGCATATGAAGTATTGGCAATCATTACCATAATGTTGTGTACCGATGTCGGCCATGGGGCATGGGAATAATCATATATAACCAATTTTATGGTCAATGCCGAAACGACCAAACAAATGAGATATACTGGGTAAAGTCTCAAAAACCGTCTCCAGATAAACTGTTGATAACTCTCCCGCGATGTGTCCAAAAGGTAGAAAATGACAAATCCGCTCACGATGATGAAAACATCGACAGCATTGACGCCGTTTGCTAAGATACTGAACGGTCCGACCCAATGAGTGCCCAGTCCTGCCGATGCTAAGACATGGGCAAAAAGCACCCATAAGGCGAGTATTCCGCGAAGCCCCTCCACGATCTGGATTCGTCTCATAGCTTTACTCTTGTCAAGACTGTAATTATCGATTATGCCATTACTGAGGCGCGCACCCAAGGCGCTTGCGGCTTCCGGTCACCGCCACGCCATCCCCGACTTCCGC
The DNA here is from genome assembly GCA_903927615.1 of uncultured Rhodospirillales bacterium. GTDB lineage: Bacteria > Pseudomonadota > Alphaproteobacteria > Azospirillales > Azospirillaceae > BOG-933. The sequence continues at coordinate 8,797 of CAIYNU010000095.1, forward strand.
CGGTGCCATTCAGGACGCTCCGGTCCGGTGTGATCGGCCGTCAGATGTTACAGGAAGACCAAGGCGAAAATGCGACCCAACCATCGGCCTGCCACAGCCACCGCCAGCTATGACCGGCGTCATCACCGTGGTATCATAAAACACCACGGACGTGCGGTTCGGGCGTCCCCTGGCCGTTCACCGGCCCTGTTTCGAACGGGACAGCACTGATGGATACGGGCGGCCGTCTTCGAAGCCTCGGTCTCGGACTCCTGCTGTCGCTCCTGACCGGCGCCGGATACGCTCAACCGGCCGTCCACGGGGCGGTGTCTCCGATCAACGCCGTGAATTTTTATGTGGTGGCTCACGCCGACGACTGGGTGTTGTTCATGAACCCGTTCAGGGATGTGACGGCGAAGGGCAGCAAGACCGTGTTCATTTACACCACGGCCGGTGATGCAGGGCTTGGCGCCGGTCCGACACCGCTGTCCCCGAATGATCTGGCCCCTTACTATCTGGCTCGAGAGAATGGGGCCTTTCGGGCGTTGCGGTTTCTGGCCGACCTGACCGAACCGATTGCGACACCCGAGAGCGCACACGTGTTAATCAAGGGGCATTCCCTGTTTCGGACGAGCTATAAGAATACGGTATCCTATTACCTCCGCCTTCCTGATGGGGGCGCCCATGGTCAAGGCTATGCCCAAACCGGCAAGACGTCGCTGACCCGATTTCATCTTGACAATGGGGCCTTGACAGCGGTTGATGCCTCAACGTCCTATATCGACTGGCTGGATTTGATTTCAACACTCGTGGCGATTATCAAAACCGAGGGACGGGGGGTGCCCAAGCTTGGATTGCATTTTTCCGACCCCGATCCGCTCCGGAACCCGAAGGATCACGCCGATCACATCGCCACCGGACAAGCGATGCTTGAGGTGCATGCCCAAATGCCCTGTACCGAGGCGGCGCTTTATGTCGGTGCGGCAGTGTCGGGGATGAAAAACCTGGATGACGCCACCATGATGACTCGAGCGGCCCTCTTCGGCAACATGGTGAGCGGCCGGGCCGAAATGGGGTGGCCAGGGACCTGGGACGCCAGTCACACGTCTTACCTGTCGGCCGTCGTCAGCACGACTCTCAACGGAACGGGTCCGTGCCGGTATTGATCGGTTGCGACGGCAGACATCACGGAAGGGCGTGGGCCGGCGTCGCTTCAAAGCCCGAATGTTGGAGCGTTCTGTCGAGGAAGCCAAAAACACGATGAAGATTCTCCTCGCCGCCAAAGACCGGGTCTGAATGTTCTGCGGTGTTAAGGATCACGAGTTGGACCCGGCCGGGTCCGGCAACCTGTTCTATCCAGGAGGCCAATTCCCGCGACTGCTCGACCGGAACCAGTGAATCCTGATCGCCATGTTCAATCAGCATCGGCGGCACCGATGGAGTGACGTAGGTGCGGGGCGCAGAGGCGCGAACCAGATCGGGCACCAGAGCTATGGGTGCGCCAAGATAATCGGCTGCCAATCGCTCCATCATCCTTTTCTTCTGGTCACGATGACCATATTGAGCGTCGATGGTCTTGAAATCCACGGGTCCATACCAGTCGACAGCGGCCTGGACAGCACTTGAGAGGGAACTGTCGCCAAGGTCATGATCGTCAAAGACCGGTTGACCGGACGTCGCCGCGATCATCGCGGCCAGATTTCCGCCGGCTGAGGCCCCCCAGATGGCAAAGCGGCTTGCATCCAGATGGAATGAGTCAGCGTGAGCCCGAAGGTATCGGATGGCAGCCTTGACATCGACCACGGCGGCCGGAAATTTGGCTTCTCCCGAGAGGCGGTAATTGATGGCGGCCACCGCATAGCCATGGGCGAGCGCCGTTAACATGGGATCCAGTTCTGAATAGCGCTTGTCTCCGCCCTCAAAGCCTCCACCGTGAACGGCGATCACCAGAGGAAAACGCACGTCAGGCGCTGGCGGCCAGTACAGGTCAAGCCGCTGAGCCGGTGACGACGGAGCGTAGGACACGTCAAGCTGACGCTTGGCCCATGGCGGCACCGTCAACGCGATCGGCTGGTGCGCAGCAGCGCCGGATATTGTTATGTATGGCAGCAGTAGTATTATCAGAACAAACCGACATCCCATTGCAACCCACCATTGGTTCGATCGCCAGTGTTGTGAACGAGACGCTTGGTTCCTGACGATCGTGTCGAGGGCACAACACAACACAACACATTGAACCGACAAGTGTTCCAGCCCAACGGGGTCGGAATGGTCCGTTGAAGTCGGAACACGGGCCGATTGTCCCCTGCTGTCCGGGATGTTGACGGTTTGGTCCGCCCCGTTCAAGGGGGATACCCGGTGACGGCATCCGCCATGGTGCTCGGCAGCACCGGCGGTGGTCGTGCCATCGCGCGACAAGACCGTGTCCACAGGCGTAGAAATCCTGTAAATACTGAACTGTCATGGCCATGGCACAAGATCTTATAATAATCCATACCGTTCGAATGATCCCCGCCCCAAGACCGGCGCCGACCGGGATAAGGGCCTCGCCCTGAGCATCATCTTGACTTCTCTGTTCTCTGGAATACTTGCTTTCGGCCGAGCGTCACGACGCTCTTCTCACCAACAAGAAAAATGGGATATCACTGCCACCACAATCGTTCTCGACCTGATGCAGGAATCATCGGCATGAGGGACACCACACGTAAACATGCCCCTGCTTTTGGATGGGCACCGCAGATGGTCCCCTATGCCTTGGCTGGGGTGTTGTCGCTGGCGGCCGGTGTGGTCGCCTGGAAGACCGATCAAGGCGAGCGAGACGCGCGGAATCACGCTGAACGCGCCGAGGTCTACAGCCAGCTTGACAGTCTGCGACTCCGCCTGGAACGGTCGCTGACGGTGCCGATGGTCAGAACTCGAGGCATGGCGGCCCAGATCATCGCCCATGACGGCATCACGCCAACTGAATTCTACAAGGTCTCCGAGGTTCTGACCCGTGGATATCCGGCCATTCGCAATATCGGCGTCAGTCATGGTACCATTCTTGATCTGATTTATCCGCTGGCCGGCAATGAAAGCGCGCTGGGAGTCGACTATCGAACGGTCGACTCCCAGTGGCCGATGGTGCGCCATGCCATTGAAACCCATTTGCCGGTGGTTGAAGGGCCGGTGCCGCTGATCCAGGGGGGCACCGGCCTGATTGTTCGCGATCCGGTTTATCTTGTCGATGCCACGGGGAATGAAACCCGGCTGTTCGGACTGGTCAGCATCGTTCTCAACATCCCGAGGGTCTATGCCGAAGCCGGGTTGGACCGTGACGACCTGCCGATCAAGGTGGCAATCCGCGGACAGGATGGGTTGGGCGAAAAGGGTAGGATGATCCTGGGCGACAGCTCGCTGTTTTCGGACCAGCCGGTTGAACTGGAGGTCAGCTTTCCCTATGGCGGCTGGCGACTGGCCGCCACTCCCCGAAAGGGTTGGGCCAGTGCCAGGACCGCCGTTCCGGCGTCAACCCTGCAATGTGGCGGGCTCGCGCTGCTGGTTGTGATCATCGGTTTCGGCACCGCGCACTACGTCGTTGATCGCCGTCGCCTGTTGCATCACATCGCGGGATCGGAACAGCGGCTACGGCATGTGATCGGGATCGCCAGTGATGGCGTTCATATTCTGGACGAGGAGGGCAACCTCGTCATGTGCAGCCAGTCGTTCCTGCGCATGCTGGGGTACACCGACACCGAGGCCGGCACGCTGAATGTTGTGGATTGGGATAGCGCCATGCCCCGGGACGAATTGTGCCAGCGCATCCAGAATTATATCAAGACTCCCGCGGTTTTCGAGACCAGACATCGTCGGCGCGATGGGACGATGTTGGAAGTGGAGATCAATTGTTCCAGTTTGGAACAGGACGGCAGATTCTATCTTTACGCCTCGTCGCGCGACATCACGGCGCGCAAGGAGGCGGAACGAACTCTGCGAGCGGCGCAACGCCAGCTCAAGGCTCTGGCCGATCGGTTGGGTCTGGCCACCCACATCAGCAAAATCGGTGTTTTCGAATGGGATCTGGCAAGCGGACGGCTCATTTCGGACGACCGCATCTCGGAGATTTACGGTGTCACGCCGGACCGAGCCATCCTGACCCACGACCTGTGGCGGGAACGCTGGCATCCGGATGATCGGGTCAGGGTCGAAAACGAGATCCGCGCGGCCCTGACCGACGGCAAGCCCTTTGAAATCGAGTTTCGCATTCAAACCACCTCGGGTGAGGTACGCCATGTCCAAGGGGCGGCGGTGGTCGAACGCGCCGAGGATGGGCCGCCGCTGCGGATGATCGTCGTCAACTGGGACATCACGGCCATCCGGCGGAACGAACAGGCGCTGGGTGAGCGCGAACGGCTGCTCAAGATGATTACCGACGCCATTCCCGGTCCTGTCGGCTATTGGACCAGCGAGTGGCGTTGCGTGTTTGCCAATCCGGCTTATTTCCCGTGGTTCGGCAAGCGACCGGACGAGATGATCGGCATTCACGTTCGGGACTTCCTCGGCGAAGACCTGTACCGCATGAACCAGGATGTCCTGCACGGCGTCATGACCGGAAAGCGACAGGTGTTTGAGCGGAGCTTACGCAGGCCCGACGGTTCTTTCTACCATGGATTGTTCCAGTATCTGCCGAACGTGGTTGACCATCACGTGATGGGTTTCATGACGGTGGTGACCGACGTTACCGAGTTGAAGCAAGCCGAGTTGGAAGCCGCCAGGACAAGGGATGAGATCGAAGATCTCTACGAGAACGCCCCTTGTGGGTATCACTCGTTGGATCAAGACGGCCTGATCATTAGGATAAACCAAACAGAATTGCGTTGGCTCGGCTATGAAGTCGCTGATCTTGTTGGAAAAATGAAAGCTAGTGACTTGATGACGCCCGCAAGTCGGGAAAAATTTAGAAATATCTTTGCGGAATTTAAGATTAATGGCATACTTCGCGATCTTGAGCTTGATTTCCTGCGCAAGGATGGCTCCATTCTACACGGCCTGGTCAGTGCCACAGCCATTTTTGACGACGGCGGGCAGTTTATTCGGAGCCGCTCGACCGTGACCGACAATGGCCCGCGCAAACAGGCCGAGGCGGCACTGGTCGAAAGCGAGGTGCGCTTTCGCGGCGCGTTCGAAACCGCGGCACACGGAATGGCTTTGGTGTCGACCGGAGGCCAGTTCATCAAGGTGAATCGGGCGCTCTGTACCATGCTCGGCTACGGCGAAACCGAGTTGCTGGCCACCGATTTCCAGACCGTCACCCACCCTGATGATCTGGCGGCCGATTTATGCCATTGGCATGATTTGCTTGAGGGCCGGATCGACAGCTATCAGATGGAGGAGCGGTATTTTCATAAGAATGGGGACATCATTTGGATAGTGCTGAGCGTTTCCCTGGTCCGGACAGTTGATGGCGCACCTGTTCACTTTGTCTCCCACATCCAGGACATCACCGCCAGCAAGACCGCGCTGGAGCAAGTGGCGCGGCTTGCTACCATTGTCGAGAGTTCCAACGACGCCATCATCAGCGAGGATTTGAGCGGCGTCATCACCAGTTGGAACCGGGGCGCGGAAACGCTGTTCGGATATACCGCCGCTGAAGCCGTCGGGCAGCCCATCACGATGCTGCTTCCCCCCGACCGGATCACCGAGGAATGGGAACTCCTTGCCGTCATCATCGGTGGAACAGCGGTGGCGCAGCATGAAAGCCGGCGCGTCACCAAAGCCGGGCGGCTGGTCGATGTCGCCGTGACGCTGTCGCCGATTCGCAATCCGCAAGGCAAGATCATCGCGGCATCGAAGATTGTCCGGGACATCAACCTGCGCAAACAGGCTGAAGTGGCGCTGATCGACGCAAAAAAGCTGGCGGAGGCGGCGGATCGGGCCAAGAGTGAATTCCTGGCAAATATGAGTCATGAAATACGGACGCCAATGAATGTCATTCTAGGTCTTTCACATCTTATTTGTCACACCGAATTGACCGCCGAACAGCGGGATTACACCAATAAAATTTCGACTGCGGGTCGATTACTGCTTGGCATTCTTAATGATATTCTAGATTTCTCGAAGATCGAAGCCAATCGACTCGATCTTGATCACCGCAATTTCCGACTCGTCTCGGTCTTCGACGATCTTGCGATGATGATGTCGATGGCTGAAGGAAACCAGAATCTTGCACTGACGATCACCGTCAGCCCAGAAATTCCGCGCTGGGTTAAAGGTGATCCGTCGCGGCTGCATCAGATTCTCGTGAATCTTGTCGGCAACGCCGTCAAATTCACAATTTCGGGATCGGTTGCGGTCCGTGCGGAGTTGGTCGAGCGCCGGCCCGACGCCGTCGTGGTCCGTTTTTCGGTGCGGGATACCGGGATCGGGATGACCCGTGAGCAATTGGACCGCTTGTTCCAGCCGTTTTCCCAGGCCGACGCCACGACCACCCGCAGTTTCGGTGGTACCGGACTGGGTTTGGCCATCTCCAAACGTCTGGTCACGTTGATGAACGGACGCATCGGCGTCGAGAGTACCCCGGGGGAGGGAAGCGCGTTCTGGTTCATCGTCCCCTTCGGAGCGGGCGAAGCCGATGCCGAGGAAGAGGCCCTTGATATCCCCAATGACCTGTCGGTGCTGATTGCCGAGGATGACCCAACGGCGCGCGAATCGCTGTCGGCACTGATTCGGGGCCTGGGATGGCGCGACCAGATCGTCGCGTCGGGACAGGACGCCATCGCGCAGGTGCGGGATGCCGAAAGGGTGGCGCTTCCCTACGACGTCGTGCTGATCGACGGGCAGATGCCGGGACTCGACGGCTTGGCGACCTGCCGCCGGCTCCGGGAGGAGTCCCTGTCCGACCCTGCGCCGATGGTCATCATGGTGATGGGCTTCAACCGCGACGACGTCCAGCGTTCGGTGGATGCCGTGCATGTGGATGCGATCCTGGTCAAACCCATCACCGGGTCAATGCTGTACAACACCGTGGCGGCGTTTCGCGCCCATGGCCGCGGCGGCACCCGGTCGATGGTGACCGGGGCCGGTCCGATCGGGACGCCCCGCCTGGCCGGCATCCGCATCCTGGTCGTCGAGGACAATGCGATCAACCAGGAGGTGGTCCGTAAAATCCTCCAGAACCAAGGGGCTTCGGTCGATGTGGTCGATGACGGTCGCCAGGCGGTGGACTGGGTTCACCGGCGGCGGGGTGAGATCGATCTGGTCCTGATGGATGTGCAGATGCCGATCATGGACGGATTCGAAGCCTCCACCCGTATTCGCGTGGACTTGCAGGAGCGGGACTTGCCCATCATCGCTTTGACCGCCGGGGTCCGCCAGACCGACAAGGAAAAGTGTCTGAGGGCCGGGATGAGCGATTTTGTGGCCAAGCCTTTGGTGGTGGAAAGGCTGATCCAGGTGATCAGAAGTCATGTGGCCCCCGGGCCCGATACCGCGCCTCCGCCGGATTCCGCCCTGCTCCGCGGCGGCCCCGGTCTGTCGGGGGCGTCAACGGCCATTCCCGGCCTGGACCTGCGGCAGGCGATGTTGCGGCTCGGCGGCGACCGGGAGATGCTTCAGTCCATGCTGCGGCGGCTGGTCGGGTCGTCGACCGGGTTGGTGTCGGCCTTGCGCCAGGAGCTGGAGAGCGGCGATCTGATGGCCGCGGCCCGCCGCTTGCACAGCCTGAAAGGTGCGGCGGGAAATGCCGGGGTCGTCGGCCTGGCCGCGTTGGCCTCGAGCGTGGAAGAACGGATTGTGGACGGTCGTCTCTCGGAGGTTCCTTTCCTGCTGGCCGCCTTGGACGACGCGCTGGCAAAACTTGGCGAGGCGGTGATGGCCCCTGACATGGTTGAACCGGCGGAGGACCCAGCACCGCCGGCCAACCCGGAGCAACGGGACCGGCTGGTGGCGCTGCTAAACGACGGCAACCTTGCCGCACTTGACAGCTATCGGCACCTGGCGGCTGCGCTCAAGACTTCGTTGACGGGGGACCGGTTTGCGGCTGTGGCCGCGGCCATGGAAAAACTGGACTTCAAAACCGCCGCCACCATCCTCGGTCCAGAGGAGAATCATTGTCCATGACCACGAAATTTCTGATCGTCGACGACGACCTGGATACTATTCGTCTGATGGGCGATGTTTTGCGCGGCACGGGTGATTTGTTCTTTGCCACCAACGGTGCCGCGGCGATTCGGACCGCTCACGAAAAAAATCCCGACATCGTGCTGCTTGACGCCGAGATGCCGGAGTTGGACGGATTTGAAGTCTGTACGGCACTGAAGGCCGATCCGGCCACCGCCGATGCGTCGGTGATTTTCGTAACCGCCCACAGCGACATCGAGCGTGAGGAGCGCGCCTTGCGTCTTGGTGCCGTCGACTTCATTTCCAAGCCGATCAGCCCACCCATCGTTCGTGCCCGGGTGCTGACCCACATCACCTTAAAGGCCCAGGCCGACGAGTTGCGACGTCAGGCCACCATCGATCATTTGACCGGATTGCCCAACCGTCGGGCCTTCGACGAAGTCTATCAACGGGAGTGGCGCCGCGCCCGCCGTGGCGGCTACGCGCTGGCCGCCCTCATGATCGATTTGGATTGTTTCAAGCAATTCAACGACACTTACGGGCATCCGGCGGGAGATGCGTGCCTGCGGGCGGTTGCCCATGTGCTTGACGGCTGCGCCCAACGGCCGGGAGATTTCGCGGCACGCTACGGCGGTGAGGAGTTCGTGATCCTTCTCCCTGACACCGCCGACCTCGACGGAGGGATCCGGTTTGCGGAGACTGTGTGCGCCGCCGTGCGGGCCCTGGGCATCCAACATGCGCAATCCCTGGGAGGTGAGACCGTCACCACCAGTGTCGGCGTCAGTGCCGTCGTTCCCCAGGCCGGCGTAAACGCGGCAAGCCTGGTGCTGGCCGCTGACCAGGCTTTGTATGAAGCCAAGAGATCGGGCCGCAACCGGGTCCGCTGGATGGTGCCATGACCAGCGTCGTGAGGATTCAGGGCGGCGAGCGTGAAGAATGCCCGACCAGCACCGGGCAATCGAACCCACAGTGCAGGTTCAAAAGGACTATCAATGATCATGGCGACCGCATTGACCACCTTCCCGGCGACCCCCGGTACGCATGGATAAAACTGGACGCGACCACGGGGGAACGTTGGTTCTGCTCCGAAAAGGAGGCCCTGACCGCCGGTTGGCGACCTCCGAGGAAATGACCGACGGGTTTCTCCCCGTCGTCATCGCCTCGCCCGAACTGCGGATACCGCTTCGGCTCTCGGAAAGCGCCGCAGGCGGCATAATTCTGATCACGTCCCACACCCTTGAGGAAACCGATGTCCACAGACAAGCCGACACAAGCCGACCGGGACGAGGCCGCCCGACAGTTGACGGACTGGCTTCTGGCGCGATGCGACATCGAGACGGTACCGCAGCTGGTGACGTGGCTTGAGCTTGCAAAGCCGAAAGCCGTCACGGACAAGCTCATGGCGGCATTGACCAATCATCGCCGACGAAAAATGCTGGAGACTTCGCCGAAGGCATGACTACACCAGAGCTGAACACAACCCGCCGGTTCACTCTGTCGCGGCCACCGATGCCGGTCCAGAGTGCCCCAATCAACGGACGGACGGCAAATACGGCTCAGTGGTTTCCGTAATATCAACCGCTATAGGCACGGTTTGCCTCCTCTTGCCGCCTTTTGGGTGATGTCGACTGAGCATTTTGTCGACTGATGTGGCGCAATCGGCTGGTGGCATTCTGCAATGCCCGTTCGCGGTTCTTTTTTCTGGTATCGATGGGATTACGAAAACAGCTTAACTTCACCCAAAGTATAAACTTTTGTATACCGAAGGCGGCCGCGTATGGCGCCAGATGACGCTTGTCGACGGGAGATAAGGCGCCGGGTTCAGCGACCATTGGGTGACCGGCAAAGAAATCTTCGAGTCGTCGATCATCCTCACGGATATGATTTGTTAACCATGCATCAAGATACTCAAAGTCGCCGACCGTCAAGGGCTTGCCGCCTCGCTCGAATTTCGAGAGGTAGGTCTGAATACTCCTAAGAAGCAGTAAATGATTGTTGCGATGCTCGTCCAAATCACGGTAACGAAAGGATCGCATCAAAACTTCTTCACGGGAGAAATGCTTGGCCGTATCGCTAATCAAGAGTCCGAGTTGTTGAGCACAAGCCCCCTGCCGCATTTTTGGGTCAAGTTCAGCCTGATCCTTACCCGCCGCAAGCCGTTTCAAGGCTTTTAGCTCCTGAAAAAGGTGAGCGTGGTCATCATTCATCACCGAATAGATGCGACCCCTAAAAAGATTTACCAAGCTCCCCATCGCCCTCTCCCGCCTTCCGAAACAGCGATCGCCGCGCACCCGCGAGATTCACCGGCCACTTTCTTGCGCGCTGTTGAAGACCGCGGTCAACCTGCCAAGTCACCTCCTATACCGTTGCTGCAACGCTGGTCGGCATTTCCTGATCAGTGACCGGCCAATACGCGGCGGCGGTCTGTTTCGTCAGCCCCCAACCCGACAACGGGTTCTCCACCCGCGTTATAAAACGCTGGGACGCCACTGGCCAGAACACGAACCCGCCATCCCCAAAGCACCAAGGGTGACCGGATTACATCCCCCGGATGGCCTCGGTGGCGGCATGCACCAGTTTTTTACACAAGGCCGCCATGGCCGGAAGACACTGATGGGCGTAGTTTGTTCGTATCTTTTCCAAGTACGCGGAGCGGGCGGTGGTGTCTATATGCTCAATAACCTTTGCCTCAAAGGCCGGATCAGCCTTAATCAGCCCCACAAGCCGGTCGCTCTGGTCCGGGTGTTGGGCCAGAAGTTTCGTGATCGACTCCGTCACCCCCTCAGCAACGCCGCCATCATCGCACGGCCCAAAGGCTTTAAAAAAGCTATGGACCTTCTCCCAACTGTCCAGCTTATCGACCGAAGCCTCGGCCTTATTCGCCTCCTTGGTGGGGCAGCCCGCATCGGACGGCGATGATGGAAGCAAGCATAAAGCCCCAACCACCACCGCCCACTTTGCCGTCGAAAGCTTAATGATCATTTATCAGTCCCTTGAACAGCGTTCACCGCGCCCGCCGTATTTCAGGTTCCGTGCACAATAGCCTGTGCCTTGGTTTTTCCGCTTTGCGCAGCAACTTCACTATTGCCAAACACCGTGATCGTGGTGAGCGGATCGATCGCCATAATTTGCTTGATCGCGAGCATCGCGGCATCCGTGGTTCTGATGCAGCCGTGTGTCGCATGCTCCGGCCCGGGCGTATGGGGATCGTGCGCTCGCCCGGAATGGACGCCGACGCCGGAATGGTTCGGGACATCAAAACGAATGATGCCGTAAAGCCCATAAGAGCCCTCTGCATCGGCCTCATGCTTATTGGGCTGCTTCTTATCCAAAATTGTATAAGTATCATTTGGCAAATGTCGATGCTTGTCCCAATGTTTATTGGCAAATGAGCTATCGATGTTGTTGTAGGCCGTCCATTTGCCGCCGCTCGTGCCGTCATTTTTAATAATTTCAATTTTGTGATTAGTACCGTCATAGGTTAACTTCGACATCGCCCCCTCCAAAGTTTACGCCGCCGCCAAGCCTCACGCCAGCCTGTGGGTATGCATCGCTCACCATGCCTTCCTTCAAAATAGCCTGGCCATTGAGCCGACTCAATCGGATTCTCCGGCTGATTCTCTGGCCCCGAGGCCCCTGAATCTCCGGGGCGCCCCACCCGCTGGGACCCGGCACGTTGCGACGGCCACAGCCACGCTCGACGGACTGGCTTCGGGGCTTCCGGCACATTTTGCCGGGCAGTCGCCGGTTCCCGAACCGGGTGACCCGGCAACACGGGCCAAATCGCCGCCATGACGAACCCGACCCAAGCCAACAGGCTGATATTAAACTATTCTTTTTCCTGACCGGCAGTTGGCACGGTGGCTGCATTGCTTTTCACGTCCGCCGCACCGCCGGGTGCTTCTTATAACGGTCGAGAGTGAACGAGGCCCTACGATGGAAAACCCAGTCTACATCTCACTCTCGCGCATGGTCGCCTTGCAGCGGCAAATGGATGTGGTCGCAAACAATGTGGCTAACGCCACCTCGACCGGCTTCAAGCGCGAACGGGTGATGTTTTCCGAATACCTCCAGCGCCCGACCATGGGCGAGCGCCTGTCGATGGTTCAGGACCACGCCACCACCCGCGACATGAGCCCCGGACCACTGTCACCCACCAGCAATCCCCTGGACCTCGCCATCCGCGGCAAAGGCTACTTTGTGGTCGATACGCTCAACGGCCCCCACTACACCCGTTCCGGTCGTTTTCAACTGGATCCAAAAGGCCAGATTGTCGACAACAACGGTCTGCCGGTCCTTGGCTCAGACAACAGACCAATAACCCTCAAGACGGGTGTCAGTGAAATCCGCATCCAGGGCGACGGCTCAATCTTCACCAATCTTGATCCAAAAACGCCGGCGGGCAAATTCAAACTCGTGACCTTCGACAAAGAGCAGCAGATGAGCGAGGTCGGCAGCGGGCTATTCCTGACCGACGAAAAGCCCCAACTCGCGCCCAATGACACCCGCTTGGCCCAAGGCATGATCGAAGAGTCCAATGTTCAGCCGGTGGTTGAGATGACCAACATGATGGCCGTTCTCCGGCAATATCAAGGGATCGAGAAAATCGTCGATTCAGAGCATAAGAGCCAACAGAACATGATCCAGAAACTCGGCCGGCAAGCATAAGGCCCACAAATTCAGGAGAATTGCAGCCATGCGCAGTCTCGCCATTGGGGCCACCGGTATGCAGGCCCAACAGCTCAACGTCGAAGTGATCTCCAACAACATCGCCAACAGCGCCACCAACGGCTTTAAAGCCCAGCGCGCGGAATTTCAGGATCTGCTGTATCAGAACATGCGGCGGATCGGTTCGACCTCGTCCGATGCCGGCACCATCGTGCCGTCCGGGGTGCAGATCGGCGCCGGTGTCCGAACCGCGTCGGTCTACCGGATCATGTCCCAGGGCAATCTGACGGTCACCGAGAACCAGCTTGATATCGCGGTCAACGGCAACGGCTTCTTCCAGATTCAGTTGCCGACCGGCGAAACTGCCTATACCCGCGACGGCTCGTTCTCGCTCAATCCCCAGGGCCAGATCGTGACCAGCAACGGCTACCCGCTCAATCCCGCCATCACCGTTCCGCCCAACTCCCAAAGCATCACGGTCAGCGCCACCGGTCAGGTCCAGGCAAAAATTGCCGGCACCGTCACCCCGGCCATCGTCGGCCAGATCACCCTGGCGGCTTTCCCCAACGACGCTGGTCTCGAAGCCACCGGTGACAACCTGTTTCTGGAGACGCCGGCCTCCGGTTCCGCCGTCACCGGCAACCCCGGGGTCCAGGGCTTCGGGTCCATCGTCCAGGGCTCGCTGGAAACCTCCAACGTCAACGTGGTCCAGGAGATCACCAACCTGATCACAGCCCAGCGGGCCTACGAGATGAATTCCAAGGTCATCAAGACCACGGACGAGATGATGCAAACCGTCGGTCAGATGCAGTAAGGCGGCCCGTTTGACGAGGGCCGGACGCAGACAAGCCGGACGCAGACAAGAAGGTGAATGCCATGAAACCGATCATCACCCTGGGCTTCGGCGCCGCCCTGTCTTTTGTGACCTTCACCGCCCAGGCTGCCCAGTTGCACCCTACCGTGACCGTCACCGACGACCAGATTCGGCTTGGCGACCTGTTCGAGGGCCTGACCGAGCAGGCCGACCGCGAGGTCGCCCCGGCCCCGGCGCCGGGCCGGCAGGTGGTGTTCGACAGCGACTTTCTGCAACATCTGGCCCAATCCTACCATGTGGACTGGCGGCCGGGCAGCGCCGACGCCAAGGTTTCGGTCACGCGCAGCAGCCGTACCGTCGGCATCGACGACCTCCGCGGGCCGATCGTCGAGGCTCTCGGTCATAGGGCGGTGGGCGGACGGCTGGAGGTGGAATTTGAAAACCCCACCCTGCGGGCCGTGGTCGCCGCCAACCAGCCCTCGACCATCACCGTGGAGACGCTCTACTACAACCAGATCCTGAACCATTTCAGCGCCGAAGTGGTGTTGGGCGCCGGCGGTTCGGCGCCCCAGCGGGTCACGGTCGCCGGGCACGCCACGCTGATGGTCGACATGCCGGTGCTGATGCGGCGGGTGAATCCCGGTGAAGTGATCACCCACGCCGACATCGGCTGGGTTGAAATCAGCGCCAATCAACTGGTCGGCAACATCGCCGCCAGCGAAGCGGATCTGATCAACCGAACCCCGCGCCGCAGTCTTCAGGTCAATGCCCCGATCTTCCTCTATGACGTTCTGCCCCTGAAGCTGGTAACCAAGGGCCAGTTGGTGACCATGGTCCTCCAAACTTCCAATATGTACCTGTCAACCCAAGGCAAGGCGGTGCAGGACGGGGCCAAGGGCGAGGTCATCCGGGTCCAAAATCTTGAAAGCAACCGCATCGTCGAAGCCACCGTCGTTGGCACCAACCAAGTCGCCGTGCATGTTCCCGGCGCCGTGATGAATTGAGGAGCATCCCATGAACGCCACCTCCACCACCCGCCGGCCCTCCGCCCGCCCGATCGTCAAAGCCATCACCATCGGCGCCCTCATCCTGGCCCTGCCCGCCTGCAACACCTTCGATCGGTTGTCCAACATCGGCGACGGCCCGACGCTGGCCGGGATCAAGGACCCCCAGGCGCAACCCGGATACAAGCCGGTCAGCATGCCGATGCCGGCGCCCCAGCCCTCCCAGCGCAACCCCAATTCCCTCTGGCGGAACGGCGCGCGGGCGTTCTTCAAGGACCAGCGCGCCTCCCAGGTCGGCGACCTGTTGACCGTCACCGTCGCCATTTCCGACAACGCCACGGTGAACAGCACCCTGGCCCAAAACCAGGGCACCGCAGCCAATCCCAACGGCGAGACCATCGGCCTGCCCAACCTGCCCAGCTATATGGGCGCCGCCTCCTACGCCGCGGCCTTAGGCACCGCCGCCGCCGGTTCGCTGGGCAGCACCAGCAGCAGCAGTCAGGTCAACAATACCGGCGCCATCGCCCGGAAAGAGACCATCAATCTGACGCTGGCCGCGGTGGTGATCCAGATTCTGCCTAACGGCAATCTGGTGATCGAAGGCAAGCAACAGGTCAAGGTCAATGCCGAGATGCGTGAACTCACCATCACCGGCATCGTCCGTCCCGAAGACATCGACTCCTCCAACCAGATCAGCTACCAGAGAATCGCCGAAGCCCGCATCTCTTACGGCGGCCAGGGCACCGTCAGCGACGTGCAAGCCCCGCGTTACGGTCAGCAACTGATGGACATCCTGCTGCCCTTCTAACCGCCCCCGCTGCTGACCCCTGCCCGTAAACCCCAGTGCCGGCCCCGTGACCACGGGTAGGGCACTGGGGCGAGGCGTGACAACCTTTCCGCACCCGCCCGGCGTCGCTGCGCTCGGGGCCGGGTGACCAAGCCGGGCCAGAGCGGTGTCCAAGTGTTTTTCTTGCATCTCCACGGTGGTTCGGACACAAGATTTCCGGGTTGCCTGGGCTATGCCCGGAATGAACCGCAACGATCTCGTGGTGGCGGCGAGTGCTTGACGGTTGGCGCTAACGTGACCAAGGAGGCGCAAGCGACATGTATTCGGAGCCAGAGGTTGTTCGCGCCTACCCGTTCCGCGAGGTGGATTTGGGGCGCCGGTATCTGACCCAAGGGCGGGTCCTGGCCGCGGAGTTGTCAGAGGATGGCCGTCGGGTTGAAGGACGGGTACAAGGGGCAGAGCGGCGAGCCAATACGGTAACAGTGGACATTACCTATCACTCCAGCGGTCCCCGCAGCTATGCCAGCTTTCGTGAGGCCTGCAATTGTGTGATGGGCGGCCAGTGTAGCCATGCGGTTGCCGTGCTGCTCCAGGTCCTCCGGAAAAAGGAAGCGCCCGTTCAGGCTTTGGCGGAGATTGGGGACGTGGACGCCCCTCTTGAGAACTGGCTTGACACACTGGCACTGATCAGCAGGCCGCCGTCATCACCCAACGAGTATTCCGATACTATCCGATTTCGGGCGCTGTATGTCATCACCCTGAATAACCGCAAGTCGTCCCGGCCCACCGCGTTCGTCACGCCCCAATCCATGACCCTGGACAGGGGCGGACGGTGGGGTGATCAGGTCGGCACGGTGCGGGCCTCTAATCTGCTGAACGGCACAATTCCCAAGTATTACCGGCCCATCGACAAGACTTTGCTCAGTCTGTTATGGGCCGCCACCGTCACCGCGGCCGGCTGCGTCAGTTTTGACGACGGGCGTTACCCGTTGGTCGGCGACCTGAGCGACCAAATTCTGCACCTGATTCTGGAAAGCGGGCGTGGCCGGTGGGAGAGCATCCAGGGGCCGCAGTTGGTGGCGGGGGGACCGCGTCCGGGGCGGGCATTTTGGGAAACGGACGCCGAAGGTGTTCAACGCTTTCGCCTGGGGGGTGACATAGAGGGGCTGCTGGCCTTGCCGTTGCCCCAGCCCTGGTACATTAACCCCAGGTCCGGTGAGATCGGGCGGCTGGAGCTGGATTTGCCGCCGCACGTTTTGATGGCGTTGGTTGCCGCGCCGCCGATTCCGCCGGATTTGTCCACGCGCTTGCGGCGCAGTCTGGAAAATGTCCTTCCCGGTCGGCAGCACCTTTTGCCGCGGGAGTTCGGGCCGCAGGTTGTTCGCGACGTTGTGCCGGTGCCGTGTCTGCGGCTCTTTCGACGGTCGGCGACGGAGGTTCCGTGGGACGACCGGAATGAAGCGGCCACCCTGGGGCGCCGGGAGACCACACTGTGTGGCGCCGTGACCTTCGACTATGCCGGCAGTCGGGTGCGCCCGGACGATCGGGGGGTGGAACTGGCCGCCACCATCACCGGGACTCTGGTGCGGGTCCCCCGGCAGCCTGAGATTGAAGAGAAAGCCCTGCGTCACCTGATCACCACCGGTTTCCGGCCCATCAAGGGAGTGGCGAATACGTTTATTCACCTGGCTAACCCCCAGGACCCGCATTGGGTAGGCGGCAGTTGGACCGTCATGTTGGCCTTCCTTCATCGCGGTGTCGCCGGGCTGCGGGCGGCGGGCTGGCAGGTGGAGTTGGACGACGCCTTTGATCTAGAGATCACCGAGCCCGCCGAGGATGGCTGGGTGGCCGAGGTGGTGGAAGCCGGGGGCCGCAGCGGCGTCGACTGGTTCGGCCTGTCGCTTGGGGTGACGGTGGGCGGAGAGCGCATTGACCTGCTGCCGGTGCTGCTTCCGGTGTTGCGCGAGATGCCCGAAGACGGGGCCCTGGAGGGATTCGACCAATTCGCCGACGCCGGGGGCACCCTGTTCGCGCCCATCGACGCCAAGCGCATGTTGCCCCTGCCGGCGGCCCGGCTCAAGCCGCTGCTGTTCGCGCTCTATGAGCTGTACCGGGTGGGCAGCATCCTTGATGACGGCACCGTCAAGCTGACCTTGTCACGGGCGGCCGAACTGGCGGATGTCGCCGCCGCCGCCGAAGCCGCGGGCATGCGCTGGTTCGGCGGGGAACGACTGCTGGACGTCGGGCGGAAATTGCGCGATTTTTCCGGCCTGGACCCGGTGCCGGTGCCCGCGAGCTTCCAGGGAACACTTCGTGCCTATCAGCGGGACGGCGTGACCTGGCTGCAATTCTTACGGGATTTCGACTTTGGCGGCATTCTGGCCGACGACATGGGACTGGGCAAAACCATCCAGACCCTCACCCATCTGCTGATCGAGCAGGAGGCCGGTCGGCTCGACCGGCCCGCTCTGGTGGTGGCTCCCACCACCCTGGTGACGAACTGGCGGCTGGAGGCCGCCCGTTTTGCGCCCACGCTGCGGGTTCTGGTTCTGCACGGCGCCAACCGCAAGGCCGAGTTCGAGCGCATGGCTGACCATGATCTGGTCCTGACCACCTATCCGTTGCTGTTCCGCGACAAGGAGATCTTGTGCGCCTGCCCGTGGTCCCTGCTGATCCTCGACGAGGCCCAGACCATCAAGAACCCCAAGGCCCAAGCGTCGTTGGTGGTTCAACAGCTTTCCGCGCGGCATCGCCTGTGCCTGACCGGCACGCCCATGGAGAACAATCTTGGCGAGTTGTGGGCGCTGTTCCACTTCCTGATGCCGGGATTACTGGGCAATCAGCGGCAGTTTCAGCGGTCGTTTCGCACGCCCATTGAAAAACAGGGCGACCGTCGCCGCCAGCGGGACCTGACCCGCCGCATCCGACCGTTCATGTTGCGCCGGACCAAGCAACAGGTTGCCGCGGAGCTGCCGGAAAAGACCGAAATCAACGAGTATATCGAGTTGGAAGGTCCTCAGCGGGACTTTTATGAAAGTATCCGCCTGGCGTTGGACGCCAAGGTGCAGGCCGAGATCACGGCTAAAGGGTTGGCACGCAGTCACATCGTGATTCTGGACGCGCTGCTGAAGTTGCGCCAGATTTGTTGCGATGCCCGCTTGGTCAAGCTGGTGGCGGCGAAAGGAGTCAAACGCTCGGCCAAGCTGGAACGCCTGATGGAGATGCTGCCGGAACTGATCGAGGAGGGTCGGCGCATCCTGTTATTTTCCCAGTTCACCGCCATGCTTGATCTGATCCAAAGCGAGTTGGACAACGCAAAAATCGGCTATGTCAAGCTGACCGGCCAAACCCGCGATCGCCAAACCCCGATCGATCTTTTTCAGGCCGGAACAGTGCCGGTATTCCTGATCAGCCTCAAGGCTGGCGGCACCGGCCTCAATCTGACCGCCGCCGACACCGTGATTCATTACGATCCCTGGTGGAATCCGGCGGTCGAGCGTCAGGCCACCGATCGTGCCCATCGCATTGGCCAGGACAAGCCGGTGTTCGTTTATAAGTTGGTGACGGTCGGAACCGTCGAAACCGCCATCCTCGATCTTCAGGCGCGCAAGCAGGCCCTGGCCGATGGGCTTTACGACCCCGAAGCGGTTGAGGACATCACCCTGACCAAAGACGACCTTACGGCGTTGTTTGCGCCCCTGGCCTGAGCATCACCAAGACCTGAACGGCGCGCCCGCACGCCAGGAGCCATCGGATGGACGACAGAGAACTTCGAGACAAGCTGCGAAAGATCGAGGCCTTATTTGCCGGTGCCGCCACGCCGGGGGAACGGGCGGCGGCCGGCGCCGCGGCGGAACGGATCCGGGACCGTCTGAAACAACTCGGCGGAACCGAACGGGCGGTCGAAATGACCTTCAGCTTGCGAAATCCCTGGTCCCACCGGCTGTTTGTGGCGCTGTGCCGGCGCTACGGCTTGCAGGCTTACCGGTATCGCCGGATGCGTTACACCACCGTGTGCGTCAGGGCGCCGCAGTCCTTTCTCAATACCGTCCTGTGGCCCGAGTTTCTCCAACTGGATACCGCCCTGACCGACCATCTGAGCGGCATCACCGACCGCATCATCCGCGAGGAAGTCTATAAGGACGTCGGTGACGCCGAGGAAGTCGAGGAACCGTTGAAAATCGGCAAGGCGCGGGGGGCGTGAACCAGGCCCCCTCGGACCCGAGCAACGGTATCGGGGAAACGATGCCCCGCCCGACCGATCCATCGCATCCGAACCGCACCGCCCTGACCAGCGGCGCCGCGGCGCTGTCGGCGTTCCTGCTGTGGGGGCTGATGCCGGTCTATTTCAAGGCGCTGGGCGACCTGTCGCCCCTGGAGATCGTGGCTCACCGGGTGGTCTGGTCGGTGCTGCTGGTGGGGCTGTTCGCGGCCATGGCCTACCCGGTGCAGACCATCATCGAGGCGCTGGGCACCCGGCGACGGTTCGGCATCTACCTGATCACGTCGCTGTTGATTTCCAGCAACTGGCTGGTCTTCCTGTGGGCGGTGACCCACGGCCGGATCGTCGATGTCAGTCTTGGCTATTACATCAACCCCCTGGTCAACGTCCTGCTGGGCGTGTTGTTTCTGGGCGAGCGGCTGAGCCGCCCCCAACTTCTGGCGGTGGCCGTCGCCTTCGTGAGTGTGTTCAGTCTGGTGGTTGATGCCGGCACCATTCCCGGGCTGGCGCTGTTCCTGGGCATCACCTTCGGTCTTTACGCGCTGGTCCGCAAGAAGGCCGGCATCGACCCGTTGCTCGGTCTGCTGATCGAGACCGCCCTGATGGCGCCGCCGGCGCTGGGGTACTTGGTGTGGCTGGGTGTCGAAGGCGGCGGAACTTTTGGCCGCAGTTCGGTCGAAACAGATCTGATGCTGGCGGCATCGGGTGTGGTCACTTCGGTGCCCCTGGTGCTGTTCATGATCGGCAATCGTGGACTCAAATTATCGACCATCGGCCTGATGCAATACATCGCCCCCAGTTGTCAGTTGGTGCTGGCCGTCACCTGTTACGGCGAGGTCCTGACCCGGGCCTACGGAATCGCCTTCGGCGGCATCTGGACTGCGCTGGCCATTTTCAGTTGGGACTTGTGGCGGCGGCGATGACTGTGGGATTCTGCGGTTCACCCGTCCTTCCCCCATGGCCCACGCCACGGCCAATCTTACGGGCCAGCGAACGAATGAGTGGTTTGTGGAATGCGTCGCATCTTAGGCTTGCTTCAGTTTCGTGAGGCGATCCTGGCCGCCGGCCCGGCCGTCCTGATCGCCCTGGTGATTGTCCTTGCCGCATTTTGGTTCGCCGCCCAGTTCATCGCGCCGGCGCCGCCCCGGGAGATGGTGATTGCGGCGGCCGCGAAAGGCAGCCCGTATTACCAGGCGGCGCAGCGTTATCGCGACGTTCTCGCCGAGAGCGGGGTTGCGCTGAAAATCCTGGAAACCAAGGGATCGGTGGAGAATCTGGCGCTCATCACGGATCCCCAGTCCAAGGTCGCCGCCGCCTTCCTGCAAGGCGGTCTGGCCAATAGCCGGGAGGCGCCCGATCTCCGCTCCATCGGCCGGGTGTTCTATGAGCCGGTGTGGGTGTTCTATCAGGGAAGCGCCAAACTCGAGAGGCTTGCGGACCTCGCCGGCAAACGCATCCTGATCGGCCCCGCGGGCAGCGCCACCGCGGCGTTGGCGACGCACCTGCTTACCGCCAGCGGCGTGACCGCGGACTCCAGTACCCTGATCACCCAGGAATTACCGGATTACGTCGCGGCCTTGGAGTCGGGCCGGGCGGATGCCGGCGTGCTGGTGCTGTCACCCGAGGCCAAAACGATCAGGCGGTTGCTGGCCAGCCCGAAGGTCAAGCTGATGGACATGGTCCAGGCCGACGCCTACGTCCAGCGATTCCCGTTCCTCCAGAAAATTGAGTTGAAGGAAGGTGTGGTTGATTTCGCCAAGGACATCCCGCCCGTCGACACCCATATGTTGGCGACCACGGCGGCCCTGGTGATTCCCAAGGACTTGCATCCGGCACTGGCCAATCTGCTAACCCAGGCGGCGATTGCCGTTCATGGACGACCGGTGATCAATGACAATGGCGAGTCGCCGATTTTTCAACGGGCCGGCGCCTTTCCCATTGCCGACGATCAGGAGTTCCTGCTGTCGCCCGAAGCGGCGCGCGTCTACAAGTCGGGACCGCCCTTTCTGCAACGATATTTGCCGTTCTGGCTGGCCACCTGGCTGGATCGGCTGAGCGTTCTGCTGCTGCCGATGATCGGAATTCTGCTGCCGGCGGTGCGGATCATCCCGGCCCTGTACAGTTGGCGGATCCGCCGTCGGATCATCTATTGGTATCATGAACTGAAACGGGTCGAAGCCGAGGTTGGCATGCACTCGGATCCGGCCGAACTGGCGGTCCCGCTCCGGGAAATCGATCACATCGAGGAAGCGGTGAACCGGTTGCCGATCCCGGTGGCGTTCGCCAATCAGCTTTATGATTTGCGTGGACATATTCATGTGGTTCGCCGTCGGATGATGTCGTTCAAAGCCCAAGGGACGGTCCACGGCCACCGCAGCCGGTTGGGAGCGTCGGTCGTACCGCCGCCGGTGCCGGCGGAAATTGTCACAGACCCAAAAAATGTCACAGGCCAAAAAAATTGACGCCCGTTCGACAGTTTGTTATCAGTGAGACGGTAGCGGGAGAGGCGCGCGTCACGGGAAACGCCGGGGCGTTGCCGAGTTGGACCCGCGTCCTTCCGACGCGACAAGAAACCGAAGCAACACGAAGCAATAAGAAGCAATAGCTCAAGAATCAACCGAAGAGCCAAATAAAGAGCCAAATCGGAGGAAACGGATGAAGATTCTTAAAGTGACGGTCGCGATTGCTTTGCCGTTCATGCTGATGACGGTGGGGAGTCTGGTGAAGGCCGATGAGCGGGGCAATGCCGCCGAGGCCAAGGCCATGCTCGAGAAGGCGGTGGCGGCGGTCAAGGCTAACCCGACGGCCGCGCTGGCCGAGTTCGTGACCGATGCCAAGGCCAAGGACGGTCCCTATTTCGAGAAAGACCTGTATGTCTTCTGTGGCGGCCCGGACGGTAACTTCACCGCCCACCCGTCGCTGGTCGGCAAGAGCATGAAGGCCTTGATGGACAAGGCGACTCCGCCCAAGGCGGTTGGCGAGGAATTCTACAAGGCCGCCGCCGCCGGCGGCGGGGAGGTCAGCTATAGCTGGCCGTTGCCGGGTGGCGTCGAGCCCCAGAAGAAGGTCTCTATCGTCGCGCCGGTGGGCGATCAGGTCTGCGCCGTCGGGTACTATCCCTAAGCCGTTGCGACCGGACGCATGATCGGGAAACCCCCGCCGGGCCTGACGGCGGGGGTTTTCGCGTCGGGGGCAGACCGGCCGGGCCCCACCCGAAAGCATCGGCCGAAAGCATCAGGTTGCGTTGGCCGCGCGCCAAGCTATAGTTCAGGGCCATTGACCGGCCAGCGTCATCGGGTGAGACAGCCAGTGGTTCACAAGGCAGGCACGACCAAGAAGCGGGGCGAGGTTGTTGCGCCGCCCCCCCCCAAACCGCCGGGCGCCGTGATGACTGCGCTCGATGGTCTGCTGGGCAACCAGGCGCCGATCCAGATTCCCGGGAAGATTAAGTTCCTGATGGCCAAGTTCGGGCACTGGCTGGTGATCGGTCTGATGGTGCTGGTGCTGCCCGGGCAACTGATCTCGCTGGGCTGGCGGGCCGGCATGCTGCCGTTCGCCAGTTTGGGCGGCACCGACAGCACCCTGCAAGTGGCGTTCGCGCTCGCCACCCTGCTGTTCCTGATCGTGATGCTGATCATGGCGTTGCCCGGGCTTCAGGGCCGTAAGGTGATCGGCTGGCAGTTGCTGATGCTGTGCAACGTGATCAATACGGTTTATGGCCTGCTGAACGGCGGCATCGTCGGGCCGGTGCTGGGCATGATGATCGGCCTGTACGTGCTGTTCCAGGTGCGCCGCTACTACACCTAAGCCGATGGTGGGGGCGGGGTCCCGGGTTCCTCGAAATAGGCATCCTCGAATTCGGTCAGCGTCGCCCGGACGTCCTTGAGGATGGCCCGGACGATGGTGCGGTCCGGCGTGACGCACAACGTCTCGTTGACCGCCTGCCCCAATTGGCGGATGGCATGAGCCAACAGCTTGGCGGCCATCTGTTCGGTATAGTCCATGTCCTGTCCCCGGACCTGCATGACGTGACGGTTTCCAAAGGCCACTGGCCTTGGGTGATGGTGTCCGGGGCAAGCTATAGCACAGGATCGGAGGTTGGTCCCCGTGGATCGCACCACCCCCGCCGTGGTCTTCGGGCACCTGTTCGCCCCCCTGCCCGGCGCCCTGCCCGAAGAACTGGTGACGGTGCTGGCCCAAGGGCCGGGCGTGCGCATCGAGCGGATCGTGTCCACCGGCCAGTCCTCGCCGCCGGGCTTCTGGTACGACCAGGACGAACACGAATGGGTGGCGGTGCTGGCCGGATCGGCGGTGCTGCAATTCGAAGGCGAAGCCCACAGCCGGCGGTTGGTGCCCGGCGACTGGCTGCTGATTCCCGCCCACCGCCGCCATCGGATCGACGCCACCGCCACGGCCGGAGCCACGGTGTGGCTGGCGGTGTTTTACCGGTAACCGGTTTCGCCGCGTGACGACGTCCCGGACCATGGGCCGCCGGCCTTTACAGCGCCGGCCCGACGGTGCGATAAAAAGCCGGTCCCAGGGAGTACCCTCATGGCGCACCGGACGATGACGGCACCCGATCCCGATCGATATCATACGTCAGTATGCCCGGTTTCCGATAGAGCCCGGCTGCGCCTGCTGCTGCTTTTCGCCACCCTAGTCTTCTGGTCGCCGCCCGCGCACGCCACCGAAAGCCTGCCGCCCCTCATCCCGGAGGGAGAGGTGATGACGGGGACGGCGTTGGCGGAGGTGATAAGAGGGAGCGGATGCAGCACGTCGGTCAATGTTGCCACCCCAAGTCCGGATGACAAACAACTTGCCACCGGGTCTTGGGATGGAATGATATGCCTCTGGGACTCCAACAGCGGTCGGGAAATCCGCCATTTCGGGACATCCCGTGAGTGGATCAGTTCGATAAAATGGAGTCCTGACGGAACGCAAGTGGCGTCTGGCTCTGGTGACCATACGGTTAGGTTGTGGGATGCTGGCAATGGACGAGAGCTGCACCGCCTCGAAGGCCATTCCGGTTCAGTTACTTCTCTTTCTTGGAGTCATAATGGGCAGTGGATCGCAACAGGGTCCCTGGACAATACAGTGCGATTGTGGAACGTCGCAAGCGGCCAGGAATTCCGTCGTTTCAAAGGCTCTACCGAGGGAGGCGTCTGGTCGGTTGCATGGAGCCCTAACGACAGCCAACTCATTTCCGGGGCGTCAGATAAAACGGTGCGGTTGTGGGATGTTGCAACAGGTGCGGAACTTCGCCACTTTGAAGGCCACGGAGGAGCTGTCTGGTCAGTTGATTGGAGCCCAGATGGCAATAAACTCGCCTCTGGGTCTGCTGACCAAACGATTCGACTGTGGGATATCGCTAGCGGTGATGAAATATTCCGCTTGGAAGGGCATAGTGGTGAGGTTAATTCCATTTCATGGCGTCCAGACGGCAGGCAAATCGCATCTGGATCTGATGATAGCACTGTGAGGCTATGGGATACTGCCAGTGGGGTTGAACTCTTTCGCTTTCAAGGGCACATCTATTCAGTTGATTCGATAGCTTGGAGTCATGACGGTAAACAAATCGTCTCTGGGTCTAAAGATAATACAGTACTGTTGTGGAACGCCGCTAATGGGGATATTATTCGTCGCATTAAGGGTGGTCGCCGATCGGTTGGTGTTAGTTCACTTGCTTGGAGCCCGTACAATGGTTCCTGGGTTGCAGCAGCCTCGGAAGACAATACGGTGCGCCTATGGGACACCACCACCGGCCGCGAACTCCGTCGATTTGATGGACACAGTAGAATAGTCCGATCGGTGGCCTGGAGTCCCGATGGTAAACAGCTTGCTTCCGGGTCCCTGGACAAAACGGTGCGACTGTGGGACGCCGCTAGTGGCCGAGAAAATCGTGTCATAAACCTTTATAGGGAAGGCAGAGACATTGCCTGGAGCCCGGATGGCAAACAACTTGCGATCCTGTCTTCCGATAAGACGATGCGGCTATGGGATGTCGATAGCGGTCGGAAAGTCCGGGACTTCGATGGCCATGACGGGATGGTTGAGACAGTGGCTTGGAGTCCGGATAGCAAACAACTCGCCACAGGAGCCACGGACGGTACAATCCTGTTGTGGGACGCAGTCAGTGGTCAGCAACACCTTCACGTCGAGAGCCACGGCGGTACAGTCAACTCGGTCGCTTGGAGTCCAGACGGCAGCCGGCTTGCCACGGCATTGGATGACAAGACGATAAGGTTATGGGATGTCATCAGCGGCAGGGAACTCTACAGCTTCACGGCCCATGAGGGCATGATCAACACAGTTGCCTGGAGTCCAGACGGCAGCCAACTCGCGACCGGAGCAGAAGACAATACAGTCGGATTGTGGGATGCCGATAACGGCCGTGAACTGCACCGCTTGGTGGGACACCAAGGACCAATCCGTTCGGTTGCTTGGAGTCCCGATGGCGGCCGGGTGGTCTCCGGCTCCGAAGACAGCACGGTGCGACTTTGGGACGCCCTCAGCGGCCAGGAGTTGTGGCAACTCACCGGAAGCACCGAAGGGCACTGGCTTGGGTGTCGCTCTGAGGGCTCGGACAGTAAATATAATTGGCACCGCTGTTGGAGCGATGAGCAACAAAAGCATGAACGACTGAATGCAAGCGGCGAAACAGCAACTCCGGAACCGTCGACCGCCCCATCGTGGCACTTCGACAGCATTCCAAAATTGATACTGACATTATCATTGGGCGAACCTTCACAGGTAACGATTTCCGTCCAAAATACGGGCCAAGGACCGGAGTATTGGGGACGGCTAGTGGCGTCGCCAATGAACATTATTGGCCCTTCTCCAATTCGTGTGCTAAATTCAACTGACAAATGGGCAATTCGGTTTAATCCCGGACAGTCAAGAAACCTCTCGCTGGCCCTGATCGGCAGCAGCCGCACCGAAAACCCGCTGTCCGGGTCGGTGGATTTGGCTCTTTCGCTGGTCCATGCCTTCGGTACCGAACCGATCGGGCGCGTGACCGCACGGGTGGCGGCGCCGGAGTTGCGGATTGCCGCGGCCAGCCTGGATGCCCGGGACTTGCGCACCCTGACGCTCAGCCTGATCAATGACGGGGCCCAGGCGGCACCCGGCCTGGTGGGCGACGCCCTGTTGCTGGAGGGTGAGGGCCCGAGTTCGTGGAAAAAATCCTTCGAGCAGCGGATTGACCGGCCGGACCCGATTCCGCCCGGAGCCACCGTGTCCCTGGCCCTGCCCTTGCCGACCGCGGTCAGCAAGCTGGATCAGACCGCCCGGATCGAAGTCAGTTTGCTCGGGGTGGCGCCGCCGCTCTACCGCTGGCGGCTGGAGGCGCCGGTACTGGTGCCGGGCTGGCCGGTGGCCACCTATGCCGGACTGGTCGCGGCGGTGTTGGCGCTGATGACGCTGGCCTATTGGGCGGCGGTGCTGCGCTATCCCGTCCTGGTCGCGGTCAGCCGGCGGCCGACCGCGCTGCTGGAGGTGGCGCCCGAGGGGTTGGCGGCATTGGATCGGAGGTTGCGCTGGGCATTTCGCCGCCGGGGCCTGCTGGCCCGGGCCGAGGTGCCGGAACCGCGATTCCTGCGGGCCGCCGGCTTCGCCGGTCTAACCGCCAAGGCGCAAGTCCAGGTGCTGGCCGAACGGCTGAACCTGAAATCGGTCCAGGAAGAACCGCCGGCGCCGACCCACGGCGTCCGCATCTGGAGCGCCGAGCCGCCCGAAGACTTGCCGCTCAATCTGCCCCGGTTGCGCCTGGCCTTTCCGCCGCCGGGACTGTCCCAGGACGAGGTGCTGGAGGCGTTGCAGGCCAACGAGCACGGGCGCGGGGTGGTGGCGCTGGTCATCGCCGGTGATCCCGAGCAACGGCAAGCCCTGCGGGCCTCGGCACTGGATCCCGACGCCATGGTCGCGGTCCCGGACGGTGCCGGCCTGACCGCGTTGCTGCTGGCGGCGGCGCCCCTGGCGGTGCTGGCCCGACTGATCTCGAACGACGTCCGGGTGACCCAGATTTCGCTGTACAAGGCGAACCATGGCGTCGACAAGACCCTGGGCTTTTTTGGCCGGGAACGGGAACTGGTCCAAATCCTGAATCGCGAGCCCGGAAACTATTTTCTGATTGCCGCCCGTCAGATCGGCAAGACCAGCCTGATGCAGGAAATCAAGCGGCGTTGCGGACAGCGGCCGGGGCTCGACGCCCTCTATTGCTCGCTCACCGATGCCGATCCGGTGGCGCCGCTGGCCCACGCGCTGAAACTGCCGGTGGATGCCGGGTTGGCGGAGGTCCTGGCGGCGCTGCCGCCGCCGCCCGGAACCCGGCGGCTGGTGCTGATCGACGAGGCCGACCTCTTCGTCGCCGCCGAGGCCGGGCGCGGCTTCCCGCTGCTGTCGGCTTTCCGCACGCTCTCCGCGGAAGGGCGGGTCCATTTCATCCTGGCCGGCTTCTGGGAGTTGTACCGGACGGTCGGGTTTGACTATCAGTCGCCACTTCGCAACTTTGGCGACGAATTGCGCCTGGGGCCGCTGGAGCGCGACGCGGCGCTGAAGCTTGCCACCGAGCCGATGGCGGCGCTCAATCTGCACTATGCCGACCCGGCGCTGCCCGAACGCATCTATGAGCGCACCGGCGGCCGGGCCAATCTGATCGCCATCGTCTGCGACCGGTTGCTGGCCGGCCTGGACGGCCGGACCCGGGTGATTGACGCCGCGGCGGTGAACAGGGCGCTGAACCAGGACCAACTGTTCTCGGCGTTCCGGGGATGGGATACCCTGTCCGGGGACCAGTCCGAGCAGGCCCGCGCCGACAACCGGCTGGATCGCCGGATCGTGCTGGCCACCGTGGGCCAGGGGTCCTTCACCGCCGGCAGTCTGCAACGCCGGCTGGCCGCGACCGGCGAACCCCAGGAAGTAACCGAGATCGACCGGGCGTTGTTGCGCCTCCAGATCGCCGCCATCGTGCGGCGGGAGGCCGATGGGGTTTATCGGTACACGGTGCCGCTGTTTGTCGACATGTTGCGGGAGTTCGATCTTCAGTGAACCCGCCTGTGAGTGGGCCGGAAATTGGCATGAACATTGCTTATCATTAACCAGCCGCGCCGGTGCTTTGATTTTTGATGCGCAGGCATCAAAACTTGACTAAGAATCGTGCGTGCAGCAGTCGATTTCAGCAATGGCCAGGCCCGTCATGTATCATATCCTCCGCCGTGAGACGTTTTCCGACACATCCTTCTTGTGGGATGTCCAGGCGCCCGACGTGGCCCAAGCCGCTCAGCCGGGCCAGTTCATCATGCTGCGGCTGTATGAAGGCAGCGAACGCATTCCGCTGACCATCGCCGATTTCGACGCCAACCGCGGCACCATCACCATCGTGGTCCAGGCCCTGGGCAAGACCACCCGCCAGATGCGCGACGCCTATCAGGCCGGTGACACCTTCCACGACTTCGTGGGGCCGCTGGGCGAACCCCAGCGCATCGAGAAAATCGGCCATGTGGTGTTGGTCGGCGGTGGCTTGGGGGTGGCCCCGATCTATCCCCAGCTGCGCGCCTTCAAGCAGGCCGGCAACCGCACCACCGCGATCATGGGCTTCCGCTCCCGCGAGATGCTGTTCTGGGAAGACAAGCTCGGGGATTATGCCGACGAACTGGTGGTTTGCACCGACGACGGCAGCTATGGCCGCGCCGGCTTCGTCACCACGGCGTTGAACGACCTGCTGCTCCGGGAAAAGCCGGATCTGGTGGTGGCCATCGGGCCGCTGCCGATGATGCAGGCCTGCGTCGAGACCACCCGCCCGTTCGGGGTGAAGACCATCGTTTCGCTGAATACCATTATGGTGGACGGCACCGGCATGTGCGGTTCGTGCCGGGTGACGGTGGGGAACGAGGTCAAGTTCGCCTGTGTCGACGGCCCGGACTTCGACGGCCATCTGGTGGACTTCAAGGAACTCAATGCCCGGCAAAAGCGGTTCAAAAGCCAGGAATCCGAAGCCAGCACCCAGTTCGCCCATATCTGCAATCTGGAAAAGCAGCTCTTCAAGGAGGGCAAGCGCAGTTACAAGAAACTGGCCCAGCTTGCGCCCCATCAGGTTCCGATGCCGGAACGGGACGCGCACGAACGCGCTGCGAACTTCAAGGAAGTCAATCTTGGCTACACCATGGAGGACGCCTACCGGGAAGCCGAGCGTTGCATCCAGTGCGCCAAGCCCACCTGTATTTCCGGCTGCCCGGTGGCGGTGGATATTCCGGCCTTCATTCGCCATGTCCTGATTCGCGACATCGATGGTGCGCTCGATGTGATTTACCGCACCAGCGTCTTTCCCTCGATCTGCGGCCGGGTCTGTCCCCAGGAAAGCCAGTGCGAGAGCCAGTGCGTGATCGCCCGCAAGATGGAACCGGTGGCCATCGGCCGTCTGGAACGGTTCGTCGGCGACCATGCCCGGCCACCCAAGCCGACCCCCCTGCGGTTCGCCCAACCGTTGGGCCGGGTGGCCATCGTCGGCTCGGGTCCGGCGGGTCTGGCCGCCGCCGCCGATCTGGTGCGCTTTGGCGCCGAGGTGACGGTTTATGAGGCGCTGCATGTGCTGGGTGGCGTGCTTCAGTACGGCATCCCATCATTCCGCCTGCCCCGGGAGATCATCGACCGCGAGGTGCAGCGCCTGAAAGACACCGGCGTCCGGTTCGAGACCAACAAGGTGATCGGCAAGACCTTTACCGTGCCCCAACTCCTGGAACAGCGGGGCTTCGACGCGGTGTTCATCGCCGCCGGGGCCGGCGCCCCTTCCTTCCTCGGCATTCCCGGCGAATTTGCCGGCCAAGTCTATTCGGCCAACGAGTTCCTGACTCGGGTCAATCTGATGGGCGGCGACAAATTCCCGTACCTGGATACGCCGATCAGCTTGGGCCAGAGTGTGGTGGTGATCGGTGCCGGCAATACCGCCATGGATTGCTTGAGGGTGGCCAAACGCCTGGGCGCCCCCACCGTCCGGTGCGTCTACCGCCGCTCCGAGGCCGAGGCGCCCGCCCGGATCGAAGAATTGCGCCACGCCAAGGAAGAAGGCATCGAATTCTTTTTCCTTCATGCGCCGGTTGAAATCGCCGTCGAAGACAATGGCGACGTCCATCACATCCGGTTGGAGAAGATGGCCCTGGGCGAGCCCGATGATCGCGGCCGACGCAAGCCGATTCCCCAGGGCGAGTTTGTGGACCTGGCCTGCGACACGGTGATTTACGCGCTCGGCACCAACGCCAACCCGATCGTTCCCCAGTCGACACCCGGACTGACCCTGAACAAATGGGGCCATATCACG
The DNA here is from genome assembly GCA_903927615.1 of uncultured Rhodospirillales bacterium. GTDB lineage: Bacteria > Pseudomonadota > Alphaproteobacteria > Azospirillales > Azospirillaceae > BOG-933. The sequence continues at coordinate 39,679 of CAIYNU010000095.1, forward strand.
GCCGACGAACAGACTCAGGCCACCAACCTGCCGGGGGTCTTCGCCGGCGGCGATATCGTGACCGGCGGGGCCACGGTGATTCTGGCCATGGGCGCCGGCCGCCGCGCGGCCAAGGCCATCGGCGCGTACCTGACGGCGGGCAAGCGCAACTGGCCGATCACACCCGACCATCTGGCGGCCTTCGTGCCGCCGGTGCCGCTGACGGCTGTCGCCAAGAGCCCGACCAAGGACGCCAGTTGTCCGAAATGCCGCCGGCCGATTGAAGGGGGCGAAGCCTACATCTGCTGCGCCGGGGCGACCCTGAGCTGGCACTGCACGGCGTGCGCCAAGGTCAGCGAAGGCTTTGCCTTCCCCTACGGCGGCTGCCCGCATTGCGGCGGCCGGTTGGAGGTGATCGAGACGGACGGCTCGAGTCGACTCGAGAACGCCGCGGCATTGATGGCGGTGCGGGCGGCCTTCGAGATCGAACTCGGTGGCCAGGCCTTCTACCGCCGGGCCGCGCTGGAAGCCCCCGAGCCGGAGTTGCGCACGCTGTTCGGCAAGCTCGCGAGCATGGAGCAGGAGCACATGGTGACGCTCTGCGCGCGGTATCACACCGAGGTGCCGGCGCCGTCGGAAGAGTTCCAGTTGGTCCGGGCCGCGGTGTTTGCCGGGATCGGGCATCACCCCGAGGATCCGGCCAATCTGTTCCGTATCGCCATCGCCTTCGAGCAGAAAGCCCAGGCCTTCTTCGCCGAACGCGGCCTTGCCGCCCCCGAAGGCACGGTGGAACGACAACTGTACCGGGAACTGGCGGCCGAAGAAGCTGAACATATCGCCCTTCTCACCACCGAGCACCAACGCTGGCAAGAGGGAAAGAGCGGTTTGTTATAATCCAGACGGGTGTGGGCACTGCCCACACCCCCAAAAGGCTCGCCCGGACGTTGACGGTTTGAAGTTGGTTACGCCAAACCCGTCACTGATCGCCGATCAGGCGTTCGACTTCGGCCAGGGACGTCACCAGATTTTCGGCGCTGTGGACCGACTCCTCAATGTGGGCGGCGGCCACAGCCGCCTCGTCCCCTTGCTCGGAGACGGCATGCGCCAGCGAGCCGATCATCTCGTCCACCGCCGTCATGTCACCTTGCAGGGCCGTCACGGCCTGCCGGGCGGCCTCGGATTCGCCCATGATTTCCGCCAGCAGGCTGGTAATGCGGCGGGAGGTTTCAGCGACCTGGGTGGCCAGGGCCTTGACCTCGTCGGCGACCACCGAAAAACCGCGCCCGGCATCCCCGGCCCGGGCCGCCTCGATCTTGGCGTTGAGCGCCAGCATGTTGGTCTGACGCGCGATGTCGCCGATCAGATGCATGGCGGTGGCGATCGCCTGGCCGGTACAAGCCAGCGCCGCAATCTGGGTCGCCACGGCCGCGGCGTGGTGTTGGGCCTGCCCGACCTTCAGTCGAGATTGCTCAGCCCCGCTCAGCGCATCTTTGATGGAATGACCAACCTGTGCGGTCATCGCCCCGGCGATTCGGATATTCATCGCCAGCGCATCGATGTCCGCTGCCGCCTCAGTCGCCCGCGACCGGGCGAGGTCCAAATCGTTCCCCACCGGTGCGTTCCCCATTGACAGATCCACGCTCACCTCCCGGCTCTCGAAACGTCACCGGGCGCCCCTCGCGACGCGATCAAGACCGGGACCCGAATGTCATACTCTCGAAGAGACACTGCATTCACACGCACCGCTAGCAAATACATGATCGATCCGACGCAATGAAGGCCGAGAATGCGCGAGCCAACCCCACCGGATGATACACCGATCACCATTGCACCAGCAACCCTTCCACCTCAACCAACTTCCCACGTCAGCCATCTCTTTGCGATCGTTCCGGACGCACCAAAAAAAACGACCGATTGCCACCGGCGACCAATCTACCGGCACCCCAGCAAGATACCGGCGTAGGATCTGGACACAACTGTATTGCTTGACAACGCAAGGGGTCAATGATCCTATGGTCTCCATGCCAATACAGAGGCCCCCTCTTCATCGCCGATCAGTTAACCTTAAACAACAGTTAAAGGTTGAAGTAGGCGGCAGTGACTGCTCAGTGACACGCGGTGCTATCGAACATTCGGATTTTCCTGATTTTGTTCGTGGCGACATCGTCCTCCGGGAAGAAAGGTAATAGGTACTATGCCTCTAATGGAATGGAATGACAAGATGAGCGTTGGCGTCGAAATTTTCGATTCCGAGCACAAGAAGCTGGTCGCTATGCTCAACGCCTTGTTTGACGCGGTTCAGGCTGGCAAAGGCAAGGACGTGTTGGGGAAAACGCTTGATGGCTTGATCGACTATACAAAAAGCCATTTTGCCCGGGAAGAGCAATACATGACCAAGCATGCCTACCCTGACTTGGCTGCACATAGAAAAGAGCACGAAGACCTGGCCAAGCAGGTGCTCGAGGTTCAAAGAAAATACCACAGCGGCAGCACTGCGACCTTGAGCATGGAAGTCATGAATTTCCTAAAGAATTGGTTAATCAAACATATTCAAGGAACCGACAAGAAATACGGCCCGTTCATGAACGCCAAGGGCGTGAAGTAGGACGGTTGTTTTACCTCCGCCGGCCGCTGCTGGCCGGCGGAGTGTGGCTCAACCGCTGCGCCACTCCGATTCCGGACCATCGGAAGCATGCTGGCGGTGATTTTGACTCCACTTGCGACCGCGGCACAGCCATGTCCGGTGCTGTGGAGCACACGCCCATGGCGCCGAAATCACGCCCAGGCGCTGGGTTCGCAACCAGCGCCCATCGGCGACCACCTGACGCGCGCCTATTTGCTGCTGTGACTCGTCCGCTGGAATGGTCCGGCGCCGGGCGCCGTTGCGACTCTGGCGGTGCTCAGGGCTGTCCGGGGGGCGGGCGCTCACCGAGTCCCGCCAGCGCCAAGCGGTTTCCGATCAGGTTGCAGAGTCTGGAGCGCGACCGTCCCGGCCGCAAAAGGGGCGGGCGAGACGCCCGCGCTCCCAACGGCGATCCAACGTGTTCGGAAACCGCTCGAGGACCGTTGATCGCGATAACGCCAAGGAGGGCGTCTTTGGCCGCCAAGGCCAACTCGAAGGCTCATCCTGGTGACGCCGGCCTGTGTCCCCGCCACCGCAACCGATACCGTGCTGCTGCGTCCTTGACTCCGGGCATTTTGCGCGCGCACCCAAAAGAAAAGCCCACGCTCCCCGGCCAGGGTTGATTCGAGCCCCCATGGGGAAAAGTCCCCTTGGTGGATTAGACTTTATGCACGCTGGTTATCTGACGGGATGACCCCGGTTCGTCCCAGGAGCCTTGCAGGAGAATGCCATGTCGAGTCAACGTTATCTCGAGGATTTTGCGCCCGGCCAGCGGTTTGCCGGCGGCGCGGTGACGGTTGAAGCCGAAGCCATCATGGCGTTCGCCCGGCAGTTCGACCCCCAACCGTTTCACACCGATCCGGTCACAGCCGAAGCAACCTTCTTTAAGGGGCTGGCCGCCAGCGGTTGGCATACGGCGGCACTGACCATGCGGATGCTGGTTGACAGCGGTCTCGGTATCTCATGGGGGATCATCGGCCGGGAAGTCGAGCAGATCTGCTGGCCGCGCCCAACCCGTCCCGGCGACCGGTTGCGCATCGAGAGCGAGGTGGTGGAGGTTCGCCGCTCGCGCACCAAACCGGACATGGGGACCGCCCGCATCCGGACCGAGACCTACAATCAGGACAACCAAATTGTCCAGACCATGGTCGCGGCCCTGATCGTGCCCACACGGCAACCCGTGGGAACAACGTGAGGGCTTGGCCCGATCACGCCTCGGGCAACCCGGGGCGCCGTGGGTGCTTTTCATATTCGGCGGCGGCGGCCCATTCGTTCCGGTCGCTGGCCGCGTTGGCCAGGACAAAATCGCCAAAATGCTGCCAGCAGGCCAGCAACTCTTCGGTCGAGTCCGCCGAACCTCTAATGAATCTCTCGGTCTGATCCAGGAATCGGTCGAACGCGCTAAAATCAGCGCCGTCCTTTGGTTTCAGGCCCAGGGGTCTGGCTAATAACGTCTTGAGCAGTGCCGGCGAGCCTTCCAGTGGCTGGCTGTGGAAAAACACGCTGTCACCGGAAAAAATAAGGGCCAGCAGATTTCCCGTGGTCTCACGCTGATATCGTTCCAGTCGGCCGATCACCTCGTCATTGAAACTATCCCTGACAAAGGCAGTCACCGGCTTCGGCACGATGTCCTCGTTGTTGTGAAACATGACAATGAACATTTTATCTTTCTGATACGCCTTCATTGTCCTCTCCCGTTGCCGCCGCCTCTTGGGCGGCGGTCAAGCCTGTGCCCTGCTTGTGCACACAGACCTAAACCTTGGCGGGCGCGACGCCCGCCAACGGCCTCAATCCTTCAGATCTTCCCACAACTCCTTGACCTTGGCGAAGAAGCCTTCGGATTCCGGATGGGTCCCTTCCTTATTGCCGGCCTTGTCGAACTCGCGCAACAACTCCTGTTGACGCTTGGTCAGGTTGACGGGTGTTTCGACCATGGCCTGGATGAACATGTCGCCCCGGGCCGGACTGCGCAAAACCGACATGCCCCGCGACTTCAGGCGAAACTGGTGGCCGGTCTGGGTTCCGGGCGGAACCGTCACCTTGGCCCGACCGCCATCAATGGTCGGAACTTCGATGGTGCCGCCTAGCGCGGCGGTGGTCATGGGAATCGGAACCCGACAATGGATGTTGGCGGCCTCGCGCTGGAAGAAGCGGTGAGGCGCGATGGCCAGAAAGATATAAAGATCGCCGGCCGGCGCCCCGCGCAAACCGGCCTCGCCCTCCTGGGTCAGACGGATGCGGGTGCCGTCTTCGACACCGGCGGGGATGGTGACCTGAAGCGTCTTTTCCCGACGCACCCGGCCGGCGCCCCCGCACGCCTTGCACGGGTCCTTGATCACCCGACCGGCGCCATGACAGCTCGGACAGGTCCGCTCGATGGTAAAGAAACCTTGTTGGGCGCGGATCTTGCCGGCTCCGCTACAGGTCGGACAGGACACCGGCGCCTGCCCGCCTTCGGCGCCGCTGCCTTTGCAGCCCTCGCAGGCCATCGAGGTCGGCACGCGCACCGTGGTCTGACACCCCTTGAAGGCGTCCTCCAAAGACACCTCCAGATTATAACGCAGATCGCCACCGCGACTGCCGCCGCCCCGGCGTCCGCCGCCCACGAATTCGCCGAACATCTCGTCAAAGATGTCGGCAAACCCACCGGCGCCAAAATTGAAGTCGAACCCGCCGGCACCGGCCCGACCGCCGCCACCGCCGCCGCTTTCGAACGCGGCATGGCCAAAACGGTCATAGGCCGCCCGCTTCTGGTCGTCCCTCAGGACGTCATAAGCTTCGTTAATCTCCTTGAACTTGTGCTCGGCATCCTTGTTCCCTGGATTGCGGTCCGGATGGAATTGCATGGCCAGCCGGCGATAAGCCTTTTTCAGCTCATCCGCACTGGCCGTCTTCGTGCAACCGAGCAGTTCGTAATAGTCCTGTTTGGCCATGGGCCGACGCACGCCTCACCTGTGAACGGTTCCCGATAACGGGTCCAAGGAGGGGGTGCCACCCCCAGGGCGTCCGGGGCGCCAAGCCCCCCGGACTATCGGGCAACCGATTACCCGTGCTTGCCCTTGTGCCCCGGATCAACCTCCGAGAACTCGGCATCGACCACGCCCGGACCCGCGGCCCCCGGACCACCTTCGGCCGGCCCGCCGCCGGCGCCGTCGGCACTCCCGCCGGCCCCGGCCTTATACATGGCCTCGCCCAGCTTCATGGACACCTGGGCCAACGCTTCGGACTTGGACTTGATGACAGCCACATCATTGCCGTCCATCACGCTCCGCAGGTCCGCCACGGCCCGCTCGGCCGCCGCCTTGTCGGCTGCCGGCACCTTGTCGCCCGCTTCGCGAATCGTCCGTTCGGTGGTGTGAACCAAAGAGTCGGCCTGGTTCCGGGCATCCACCAGTTCACGGCGCTTGCGATCCTCGGAAGCATGGGTTTCGGCATCCTTAACCATCCTTTGGATGTCGGCATCGGTCAGTCCCCCCGAAGCCTGGATGCGAATCTGCTGTTCCTTGCTGGTCGCCTTGTCCTTGGCGGTGACGTTGACGATACCGTTGGCGTCGATGTCGAACGTCACCTCCACCTGCGGCACGCCGCGCGGCGCCGCCGGAATCCCGACCAGATCGAACTGGCCAAGCATCTTGTTGTCGGCCGCCATTTCCCGCTCGCCCTGGAACACCCGAATGGTGACGGCGTTCTGGTTGTCCTCGGCAGTGGAGAAAACCTGGCTTTTCTTGGTGGGAATGGTGGTGTTGCGATCGATCAGGCGCGTGAAGACCCCGCCCAGGGTTTCGATGCCCAGGGACAGCGGCGTCACGTCCAGCAGCAGAACGTCCTTCACGTCGCCCTTCAGCACGCCGCCCTGAATGGCTGCGCCCACCGCCACCACTTCGTCGGGATTGACGCCCCGGTGAGGTTCACGCCCGAAGAACTGTTTCACGGTCTCGATGATCTTGGGCATCCGGGTCATGCCGCCGACCAGGATCACCTCGTCGATCTCCGACGCCTTCAGGCCGGCGTCGCGGAGTGCGGCGCGGCACGGCTCGACGGTGCGGCGGACCAACTCGTCCACCAGGGCTTCCAGCTTGGCCCGGGTCAGCTTGATGTTGAGATGCTTGGGACCGGTCTGGTCCGCGGTGATGAACGGCAGATTGACCTCGGTCTGGGTGGCCGAGCTGAGTTCGATCTTGGCCTTTTCCGCGGCTTCCTTGAGACGCTGCAAGGCCAACCGGTCCTTGCGCAGGTCAATGCCCTGCTCCTTGTGGAATTCATCGGCCAGATAGTCGATGATCTTGGCGTCGAAGTCTTCGCCGCCCAGGAAGGTGTCGCCGTTGGTCGACTTGACTTCGAACACGCCGTCGCCGATTTCCAGCACCGAAACATCGAAGGTGCCGCCGCCCAGGTCATACACCGCGATGGTGCCGGAGCCCTTCCGTTCCATGCCATAGGCCAGCGCCGCGGCCGTCGGCTCGTTGATGATGCGCAGCACTTCCAGGCCGGCAATCCGGCCGGCATCCTTGGTCGCCTGGCGCTGGCTGTCGTTGAAGTAAGCCGGCACCGTGATGACCGCCTGGGTCACCTTTTCCCCGAGATAATTCTCGGCGGTTTCCTTCATCTTCTGAAGGATAAAGGCGCTGACCTGACTCGGGCTGTAGCGTTTGCCGTGGGCCTCGACCCAGGCATCGCCGTTGTCGCCCGCGATGATCTTGTACGGAACCAGCCCCTTGTCCTTCTGGCTCATCGGATCATCGTAGCGCCGGCCGATCAGGCGCTTGATCGCGAACAGCGTGTTCTCGGGGTTGGTCACGGCCTGACGCTTGGCCGGCTGGCCCACCAGCCGCTCGCCGCCCTGGGTAAAGGCGACCATGGATGGCGTGGTGCGCGCCCCTTCGGCGTTTTCAATGACCTTGGCCTGGGAGCCTTCCATGACCGCGACACAGCTATTGGTGGTACCAAGGTCAATGCCAATGACTTTACTCATGTCCTACCTCTTCATGTTCGGCGAACCCTCGGCGGCCCGGTGGCCGGCACCGCCACGGATCCCCTTGTCGATCCCTGGGAGCGGCGAGAGATTCTGAATCCTGTTCGAGGGCACATATAAGCAGGTAATCTACCGGCTGCAACTGCCGCCGTGACGACAAATTGGCCTAAAGCTGAGAAACCGACTCGACCGGCGGCATGGCAGTCCGGTGAGCCCGAACCGAGCATGATCGTTTCCGCCAGCTATCGCACCGATATTCCAGCCTTTTATGGGCGCTGGTTCGTCAACCGGCTGACCGCCGGCTGGTGCCGCACGACCAACCCCTACGGAGGACCGCCGGGGCGGGTCGACCTTACCGCCAACGCGGTCGATGGTTTCGTGTTTTGGACCCGGAATCTTGAGCCGTTCGCCGCCGGCCTCGACGCGGTTTCGGCGCTCCGCCTGCCCTTCGTGGTCCAATACACCCTTACCGGCTATCCCCACGTGCTGGAACGATCGGTGATCGACCCTGCCCGCGCCATCGACCAGATGCGCCGCGTCCGCAACCGTTGGGGACCCCACGCCGTGGTCTGGCGCTACGACCCGCTGGTCTTCACCAGCCTGACCCCGCCGGCCTGGCACCTGGCCACCTTCGCCGGTCTGGCCCGGGCCTTGACCGGCACCACCGACGAGGTGGTGACCAGCGTTCTCCAGCCCTACCGCAAAACCACCCGCAACCTTGATGCCGCGTCCCGGGCCCATGCCTTCACCTGGCGCACCCCGCCGCCCGACGAGGCGCGCGCCTTGCTCTCGGACCTGGCGGAGATCGCCGCCGACCACGGCATGGCCCTGACGCTGTGTAGCCAACCGCCCCTCGCCGGCACCCCCGGCACCCGTCCGGCCGCCTGTATCGAAGCCCGCCGCCTGTCGACTCTGGCCGGCCACCCGATTCCGGCCCGCCGGAAGGGGAACCGGGTGGGATGCGACTGTGCGGAGTCCCGGGACATCGGCGCCTATGACACCTGCCCCCATGGTTGCGCCTACTGCTACGCCGTCTCCGGTCGTTCCGCCGCCCGGCACCGCCTGGCCGCCCACGACCCCGATGGCGACTTTCTGGTCCCACCCACGGCGCCCGCCCCCTGATATCAGGTCAGTGAGTACATCATCAACGATCCAACAGCGTACCCGGCATCCTGCCAGGCCCCCACCCTGCACCATTCAGGACGGTGACGGACTGCCGCACGCTTTCCCCTTGCTCCCCTGCCGGAACTCGGCGAGCTTAGGTTCCGGTGGAGGTTTCGGCCAATCCGCCCACGCGGTGTAACGCTGTTGTGCCCGCCCCGGCCCTTTCTCTTTTTCGAGGACGATGACCCGTGTCCGATACCGACAAGACTGTTGCGGCGCTGCTGGCCGCGGCCTTGATCGACAAGCACATCGTCGATGACGGCGCAACCCTGCCCGAAAAAGCCGAACGTGCGGTGGACGTCTACCTGGCCTGCTTCAGGGCCATCCGAGCCGTCGAGGCCCAGTCGGACCAGATCGAGTCCGGGCGCAATCGCGAAGACTTCGCCCCGCCAGGCCGCACCTCCTGACGAGGGCAGCGCCGAGCATGCGCACCCTGTTCTTGATCGGCTTCGGGGGGCTGTGCCTGGTCCTGGCGCTCGGCCATCACGGTTTGGCCGCGTTGGGGGTCGGTGGCCTGCTCCTGGCCCTGATCATCCTGGCGCCGTTCATCGACAACATGATCTCCCCGGACACCATCGCGCCCCGCCCTCGCCCACCCGCCCGCCGCCCCCCGCACCGCCGATAAAGCGGCCGGCCACACTGCGGACGCCCCACGAAGGCATCAATGGCCCGGAGTCGGCAAGATCTTGGCGAGCGGCTCTGCGGGGATGGCATCGACGATCTTGCCGAACAGTTTCTCGCTGTTGCGGGCCAACCAAGCCACGCCGGGCGTCGCCGCACTGCCGGTCAGACATCCCGCCATGCTGGCCGCAGCCAACACCGGAACCGCCACCGTGGTGGTGGTCGCCGCGCCCGGTCCACCGGTGACCACAATCGCCGCGCCGCTGAACACAATAACCGCCGCCGCAATCGCACCGGCCCCGACCAGACATCCCAGGCTTTGCAGCTCCTGACTGTTAATGGACAGGTTGGTACTTTTTGGCAAACCAAAGACGGTCCCAAGCCACCCGGAATCCAAGTCACTCCGGTCGTCGGCCGCCCATGCCGGACCTGCAAGCATCAGACCGGCCAGAACCACGACGGCGGCCAAACCAATACGACTGCTGTTGGGGTGTAAAACGCCCATCGCCTCCACTCCTCGGTACCCCCCGGACACGCCCGGTCGGATCAACACCTACCCCGGAGTCCGGCCGCCTGGCAACCACAGCCAGCGGCAACCTGGGCTGCACCAACGGTCGAACCGGGTTCCGCCTGCCCTTGCCGCGGTTCATCCGTCAGCCAACCGCCACCCGCCGCGTGGTCCCCAGATAGGGAACATAGGCGCGATCGGATTTCTGAATGTGGTTGATGAGCCAGTCCTTGACAAAATTCAAAGTCTCCATAGCCTGGGTATTGGAAGACGAGGTCGAGAATCGCTCCCGAGCCTGTTGCACCTTGGCAACGAACGCCTCGTGCAACTTCCGATGAGCCAACAGGTCCGGATAACTCCCGGCGGCCATGAGCTGTTCTTCGCGAGCAAAATGAACAGAAGTGTAGTCAATCAAATTATCGAGCACCGTCGAAATCACTGCCTTACTCTTGCCAACCTGCATCGCTTCGGATAGATCATTGAATAGTGTGAACAGCCGCCGATGATCGTGATCCAATACCTCGTGATCGACACTGAATCGATCGGTCCATTTCAACGACGGCAGTTCCGCCCTGCCGTCTTCATCGCCGTCAACCAGAATCCGGACTCGCCCAAGGAAGCTCTGCACCAAGGTTTGCAACAACTCCGCTTCGCTATAGACCAGATCCGCAGCACTCGAGACCTTTTCAACAATGCGGGCCGCCTCGTCAGCGACTCGAGACACGCCGGTGATGCGACCGGACACCTCCAGCGTGCCGTTCGCCGCACTGGCGGCGTTGAGCGCGATGTCTGAGGTGGCGGCCCCCTGTTGCGACATCGCCGAAGCGATCACGCCGGCGATGTCGTGAATATGGCGAATGGTCTGTGAAATGTCGGCGATGGCCGCAACCGCCGCCGCGGTCTCCTGCTGAACCTGGCTGATCCGCAGGGCGATGTCTTCGGTGGCACTGCTGGTCTGGTTCGCCAAATTCTTGACCTCCCCTGCGACCACCGCAAAGCCCTTGCCCGCCTCTCCGGCCCGCGCCGCCTCAATGGTCGCGTTCAGCGCCAGCAGGTTGGTCTGACTGGCGATCCCGGAAATCAGCTTGAGCACCTCGCCGATGCCGCTCACCGTACGGTCGAGGCGAAGGATTCGCTCCGTGGTCTCGCCCGCCTGCCCGACCGCAGTGGTGGCAACCATGGTTGCGCTTGCGACCTGCCGGCTGATCTCTGTGACCGTAGCCGCCAATTGTTCGGCAGCCACCGCCACCGACTGGACGTTAAAACTCGTTTGTTCGGCCGCAGCCGCAACCGACAAACTTTCGCGACACGTCTGACCGACCCCCAGATTCAGACCGTCGGTCGCTTCGGCGACCCCCTTCACCGCGTCCGTCACGGTCGCGAACAGCCGAGACACCGAAACCGAGAATTCCTCGGTCAATCCTTCGAGTTGTTTCTGGCGCCGGGACCGTTCGGCGACATCCTGGACCTGATGCTGGGCAAGCCGCGTCCCCTCTTCGGCAGTGGTCTTGAACACCGCCACCGCCGACGCCATCCGACCCAATTCATCCGAGCGATCGGCACCCGGGATTTCCACCGCCAGATCACCACTGGCCAACCGATGCATGGCCGTAGTGATAGAAGCAATCGCTCGGATCATGCCCCGGGCAACCAACAGGCTGATCAGCGTCACGACCAGGATCACAACAGCGATAATAACGCCAACGGTCTCCACATCGCGGAGGAAAATGATGTCTATGTCATCGACGTAGATGCCACTGCCGATCACCCAACCCCAAGGGGCGAATCCTTTGACATACGAAATCTTTCGGATAGGGTCGTTATCGCCGGGGCGGGGCCAGACATACGACACAAACCCACCGCCCTGCCGCTGAACGGTTTTGACAAACTCGGAAAACAGTTTCAGTCCGGTCAGATCTTTAACGTCCGCCACATTTTTGCCAATCATGGCGGCGCTGGGGTGCATCAGCAGCACCGGTGTCATGTCATTGACCCAAAAGTAGCCGTTATCGCCATAGCGCAGGCCGTCAATCGCCGAAAGTGCGGTGCGCTGGGCCTCGGCAACAGTCATTGTACCAGCCCGTGCCTGTGCCTCGTAATGGGCGACCAGACCATAGGCCGAAGCGACCAATTGCTCGATCTTGTCGCGCCGGTCGTCAACCAAATTGGAATAAAGCGTCGATAAACCAACGGCCGCAATGGCCAGCATGCCCACAACCGCGGCAGCAACAATCAGCAACGCGCGTGCGCGGACAGTCAGCACTGGCAAGCTCATGGTTCGGAATCTTTGATGGGTCAATCGTTCGGTGTGTAAGGTCGCATCAACTGGCCATCCTGGCAAGTGTGCCGGTGCAGAAATCGTACGGGGCAACCAAAACCACCCCATAACAGCCCTGACGGTACCGCGGCGGTACCGTCAGGGCGTCATCGCCGGCGTTCACCGTCCCGGGCTGCAAGAATACGGTCATACTCGGCAAGACGGATCGCAACCCGGCCGTACACGCTGTCTACGGGATAATGACCCTGGATATCGGGTTGACCGGCATCCATGCCGGCAAACAGACTCACCGCGTCTTCGACTCGGCTCACCGTCCACAGATGGAAACGGCCGGCGGCGACGGCCTCGACAATGTCGTCGTGGAGAATGACATTGACCAGATTCGCGGCGGGAATCACCACCCCTTGGGTTCCGGATAAGCCGCCCTGCTCGATGCACGCGCGAAAGAAGCCCTCGATCTTATGGTTGACGCCACTGACCGCCTGAATCAAGCCATGCTGATTGACCGAACCGGTAACGGCCAGGTCCTGGCGCAGGGGCACCCCTGAAAGGTCAGAGAGCAGCGCCAACGCCTCGGCCAACGACGCCGAATCGCCGTCGATGCCGCCGTAATTCTGCTCAAAGGTTATGGAGCCGGAAAACGACACGGGCGCGCTGCGGGCAAAGCATCCGGCCAGATAGCCTTGCAGACCCAACACGCCTTTATGTTGAATCGGTCCGCCCAGATTAACGTCCCGCTCGATGTTGATCACGCCGAGTTGCCCGATCCAGGTCCGAGCGGTCACCCGGCAGGGCGTGCCATACTGGTGATCAATTTTATTGAACACGATCAGGGCATTGACCTGCGCGATGGCGGAGCCGGCGGTCAATACCATCACCGCGCCGTCCATGATTGCCCGATGCAATCGGTCCTCGGTCTGGCTAACCCGTCGCCGTTGTTCCGCCGCCGCCGCCAGCACGTCAGAGCGACGGACCAGATGGCTATCGGCAACACGGCGGCCGACCAGTGCCGCCTCGCCGATCAAATCCTCCAGCAGTTCTAATCGCGACGACAACTTGTTCCGGTGTTCGGCCCAACGCGCCGCAATGCCGAGCAACAACTGAATCGCGCTATGACCGCACTCGGTTCCATGGTTGACGGCAAAGCGCCGGATCAGCCCGACATACGCGGCGACATTCTCGGGTGTGGCGCCCAAATCGTCACAAATATCCGCTTTGACCTTGAAATAAACCCGGGATTCCGGGTCGCCGAGAAACCAGCCATAATACCAGCGCGGCGCGCCCACGATGACCACCTTAGCGTCGAAGGGAATCGAATACGGTCGCGGAGCACCGGCAATGGGCACCGTCGCCGCCCGGTGCGGTTCCTCGATACGAAGCTTGTTGTCCCGCAAGGCGCCCTTCAGCGCCTCCCACACCAAGGTGTCCTGCGCCAAAGCTTCGGCGCGCAACACCAGAATCCCCCCATTGGCCCGATGAAGCGCACCGGCGCGGATCATGGTGAAATCGGTCGTGAGGCCGCCCGCCGAACGCATATATTCGATACTGCCGAACAGATTGCGGTAGGTCGGCGACGGCTCTATTACCACCTTGGGGGACATTTCACCGTCATGATCCACCAACAGGTTGACCGCATAGCGCCGTTCCGGCGCGTCCAGGCCCTCGGCACCGGCCACGAACGTGCCCGCACGTTCCTCAACGTCCCGTCGAAGGTGGACAAACCAGGGAGCGAGGTCCGTCGCGTCGGCAAACTCGGCGATCACCGCGTCAACCTGGGTCAGCGCCGCCTTGGTGGTGGCCGTCGCCAATTTCGCGGCTAACGCTGCCATGCGCTGTCGCAGTTTACCGCCGACGCCCGGGGGCAGACGATACGGTTGTGGCCGATGGCTCTTGACAAAGTTATTCAGATAGACCCAGTCGGACTGTGGCGGTCTGTTACGGGCATAGCCATCAAGCAGCTCCAACGTCGCCTTCATCCGACCGCTTCGATCCTCGCCGACCACGAAGGCGTTGAAGCCGATTTCGGTCATTTCAAGGCCGAACCGAAGCGCCTCCCGCGCCCGTTTGTGGCTGGACAAGGCAAAGAATCCGCCTTCGTCCGCCTGATCGGCGGAATGAAGCGGGTAGCCGATCTGAGCGGCTTCGAGTTTTTGCAGGACCATGCCCCAACATTCGGGACTGGAGTCCAACCGTCAAGTGCGAGGATGCCGCAACCACCCATTCTCCCGCTTTTCTGTTGACCGCCGGGCAGCGTGGGCCATAGTGATCGGGTAATTTCCGTTAGCGAGGGTGAAGGGCACGGGATGACCTATTTGCTCGTGGCGTTTGGCAGCGCACTTGGGGGAACGCTTCGCTACTGGTTGTCCGGCCTGATCGGCAACTGGTTCGGCCAGACTTTTCCCTGGGGAACACTTATTGTCAATATTAGTGGCTCGTTCCTCATCGGCTTCTTCGCAACGCTGACCGCGGCCGATGGTCGGCTGTTCGTTCCGGGGGAGTGGCGACAATTCTTTATGGCTGGAATATGCGGCGGTTATACCACCTTTTCCTCTTTCAGCTATCAGACTCTGACGCTGGCCCAGGATGGCCAGTGGTGGTTGGTCAGTTTGAATCTTATATCTTCCGTGGTGCTCTGTTTGCTGGGCGTCTGGCTCGGCGCCGCGGGCGCGCTGGCGCTGAATAAGTGACACTTGGGGCAGGTGTTAACCGGAGGGCGTGTCGCAATGCAATTACCGCAAGACTCTGTTCTGCTCCGCATCTTCATTACCGAGCAAGACAAATATCAGAGTCGCCCGCTTTACGAGGCGATCGTCTTTAAGGCCCGGGAACTTCATATGGCCGGCGCGACGGTTTTGCGTGGACCGCTGGGGTTTGGGCGATCGAGTAGCGTCCATACCGCCAAGGTTCTGCGGTTATCCGAGGACTTGCCGATGGTCATTGAAATCGTCGACAGCCCGGAGAAGATTGACGGTTTCCTACCCATTCTTGACAACATGGTCGGAAGTGACTTGGTGACGCTGGAAAAAGTCCAGGTTCGCCGATACGGCACCGACCAAAATCATTGAGTCCATGGGCTGTCGCCATGGTGGCCATTGACACCATTGCCGAATGGGTGCGACGGAACGGCGCCGTGAACACGCCGGCCTTTTTTGACGCATTGAATGCCCAGAACAGCAAGGAGGGCAAACTCCGCTATGCCCTTGAAGTGGCCGCGAGAACCGAAGCACAGGCGCCGATGGAGGCCAATGCGATTCGGTGTTATCTCAAAAACACCGGTTACGAGGTCACGGTTGCCGATCTTTGTACCAACTGGTTTGACCAGCGGGAAAACAATGGCGTTGTGCAAATAACGAATGATACCCCTTTACTGCCCCATCCGCGCGATGGGGTGACCGCACCATTCGTAAAAAATAAAATTTATGATGAATTGGCCCGCGAGTTAGGAACCGATGTCTCATTTTCAGTCATTAAGCGTGAAAGCACTTTAATTAATGTCCGGTGTGTCATTTTCGATAATGAAATTAACAATTCCGGTTTACCAATAACGATAATTTATGGCACCCAAAACATCGATCTTCAACTTTCGGCATTGCGCACCGCACTGCGGCATCTCCGTCTGCTCCGCCGGGTTTATTGTGTTCCAAAAATCCGATTGCTGGTTGATGAGGTGATGGCCCGGGCCTGTGCCCATTTGGCAATTGAGTTTGACGGCGTTCGCAATTTCGTGAATATTTTTACCGATCTGACCCTCTCTGAAGCCGCAATATGGTCCCAGACCAGAAGAAGCTATCGCCCTTTGATCAATAAATATCGCCACCGCCAAGCCATTATCACGAGAACATTTGATGGGGTTGAAACATTCTTTAAAGATAAGTTCTGTCACGATATTTCCATGCAATATCAGAAATATATGATGATCAATAATGCAGGCGCGCTCTACACGTATTATAATGAGAATGGGCAGCTAAGCGCAATTATCGGTGTGACTGATATTGTCACAGGTCTGCATCATCAACTCTCCTGCTTTAATATCGGCGCATTCGAGAAATCAGAACCCGGTCATTACGCGCTCTACAACACTTTGCGGCATCTCAAGGAGCAAAACTACCGAAGATTTTATCTCGGACTATGCAGCACTGAACAGGCGGTCTCGACCAAGGTCGGCGCCATTAATTTCTTCAAAACAGGGTTTTCGACACAAGTTGAGACGTATCGGGTCGGCGTAACGTCCTTGTCATAAGAAACCACCGCCCTCGATCTCCGGATGGTGACGGTTCCCGGCCCCCTTCCCGTTACGCGCTGCCCGGGGCGCTCTCCGGCGGGCCAAGCCAGGCTTCGATCGCATCCCAATCAAAGCGGTTAACCAGATGACGGAGGGTGAGGGCCAACTGATCCTGCTCCGGCGGCAACTGATTGATGAGAGAGGCCATTTCCACATCGTTGGAATGGAAGACGGCCCCTCGCATGGCGTCCAGCAGTTCAGGCTGAAGGTGATTCAGCGCGCTATGCTGTAATGGTACCGGCAGGGCGGGTTCGACTGCGGCGGTCGCCTCAGCATACTCGTATTTCAATCCGAGGTGAATCGCAATCACCGCCATCAGATCATCAACCAGCGCCGGCTTGCGCACGAAATCATTGGCGCCGGTGGCCATCACCGCTTCCCGATCCTCGTCAAAAGCGCTGGCACTGAGGGCCACAATCTTAACGTTATGACCATCCGGATGTTCGCGAATCCGCCTAGTCGCTTCGTGACCGTCCATGGCCGGCATCACGATATCCATCAGGATCAAATGCGGGTCCCATTCGCGCCATTGGGCCAGCGCCTCCAGACCATTGGCGGCCTCGCGTAAAGCAAAGCGAAACGGTTCCAACAGTCTTGACAGAAACAAGCGATTTTCGACCTGATCATCGACGATCAGGATACGAATCTCGCCCTGGCCCGGTTGCAGACCGATGACCCGACGCTTGTTTACCGGAAGGCAGATGGCATCAGGCAAACCGGTCTTAACGGGAACGTCAAACCGGAACAGACTGCCCTTGCCCAAGACGCTTTTCACTGTGATGTCACCGCCCATCAGACGCGCAAGACGGCGACTGATAGCAAGTCCAAGCCCAGTACCGCCCTTTTCCAGCCCTTGGGAAGCCTGCTGAAACGCATCGAACAAGGGCCCCACTTCATGAGGAGCGATGCCGGGACCGGTATCTTCGACTTCAACAGTCAAGGTGGGGGGATGGCCGTCGTTGTTGTTGACGGTCCGCGCGCGTAAGACCACGCCACCGGCATCGGTAAACTTGACTGCATTGCCGAGCAGATTGATCAAAATCTGCCGCACCTTACCCTCGTCCATAATAATGAACTCGGGCAAATCGGCGGCCTTAGCCACCTCCCAATGCAAGCCTTTGGCGTCGGTAGGGACCTGAAAGACCTGATGCAGATCGCGGAGTAAGCCATGCAGGCTGAATAACTGGGGCACGATGGTGCTGCGACCGGCCTCAATCTTTGACATCTCCAGAACATCATTGATCAACGTCAGCAGATTGCGACCACTGCGGAGGATGACATCGAGATTCTCGCGATCACGGATGCCCAGTGTCGAACTTCTCTGCATGATCTGAGCAAAACCCAAAATCGCATTCATCGGTGTCCGTATTTCGTGCGACATATTCGCCAGAAAGGTGCTCTTGGCATGATTTGCGGCCTCGGCCCGTTCCTTGGCGAGCGCGAGTTGTTGGTTCGACTCGGTCAGTGCGGCGGTACGTTCGGCCACCAACGCCTCCAGGTGATCCCGATAGCGGGAAATCTCCTGTTCGGCACGCCGACGTTCGGTGATGTCGTAGAGAACCGAGCGACTCATCACGAACGCCCCGTGCTCATCCCGAACCGCGGTCGCACTCAACAGGACAGGAAGCGTAGATCCGTCCTTGCGCAGCATTTCATATTCAAGTTCGTGAACAGCCCCCTGCGTCTTGAGTTGGGCAAAGGTTTCATGAAAAATATGATGGGCCTGGGGCGCCAACAGATCCGTAAATCTTAATTTACCGACCACCTCGTCGCGCCGGAAGCCAAGCCATAATAATTCCGTTTCGTTGACTTGTGCGTAAATACCCTGAGCATCGAGCGAGTGATATCCGCACGGGGCGTGATCGTAGAGATCCTGAATTTCCTCGGCCGACTTCGCCAGTGCCTCCTGATTTTTCAGGCGCTCCAAAAGATTATGCGCCTCCCGAATGCGCTCCTTCTCCGCCTGTAACAGGTCGGCTCGAATCAAAGCCTCCTTAAACACTCCCATGGCGCGGGCCATGGCGCCGACTTCGTCGAACCGGTCCAATGCCGGAACATCAATCGCCCGATCGCCGTTCGCCAAACGTTGCATTGCTCCGGTCATAGCGGTCAAGGGCCGGGTGATCCAACGCGCAAACACCATCCCCCCGGTGCAAAGCACCATCACCACCAAGATGCCGAGAATGATCATTTCATTGCGCATGGCCTGGACCGGGGCAAGAACCTCCTCCACCGCCGCCTCGGCTATCACCAACCATCTGAGCCCATGGAATTCCAGAGGTTTGATGGCAATCAAGACCCCTTTGCCATGACCATTGACCGCCTCAACGATGCCTTTTCTCGTTTCCGCATTGGCAGCGACGGCCATAACACCCCGACTATAGCCCCAATAGGGATGCAATATTGCCGCCTCGTCGGAAAACCGCGGCGTACTGCGCAGTAAGCCGTCGCTGCCGACCAGATACGTGTCCTCGGTCGCGCCCATGCCCTCACCCGACCGCATAATCCCTTCCAACCCGTCCGGCTTCAACCGGAAGACCAGCATCGCCAACTGAACCCGACTGCCATCGGGCAGCACCTGGCTGACCGGGCTGGCAAAAAAAGCCGATGGACCGGTGCTGTCCGGAGGGTATGCCGCGAAATCGACGACGGACACCACCTCCGTTTGATTATCCCCGCGCATCTTCTCCAGCGCCGTAATCAGCCGCCCACTTGCGAGGGGCAGGCCGAAGTCGGCGCTTTTGGCCACGGTATAAATGACGGTATTGTCGCTATTGACCAGTTCTACGTCCGCCAGGCGGCGGCGCTTGACCAAATCCGACATCCACCCCTGAAGACGGGCGTGTGCGGTGTCGTACAGCGTTCCCGTATTTGGGATAATATAGTCCCGCCGTTCCGGTGCGGGCCATGGATTGTCATCAACATAACGACGACGAAGCGCCGCTCCGGCATTTCCCGAGCGTTCCTTTTCCACGCGCCAGCCATTGATCAGCGCCACCACCGAGTCTTTTACGGAACGACTATTGGCAGTCAAGACTACGTCGCTGGCCAATCCTTCCAGATAGGTATGCACCGTCGCGCTCCGGGCATCCGCCAGCGCCACCAACTTGTTTTCAGCAGCATCCCTCAGACGTTTGCTGGCGGCCACATAAACCAATGTTCCCAACAGTAGCGCCGTCAGCACCGCAGAAGCCGCCAGCGCAAACGGTATCTTGTGACGGAGCAACACCCCCCGCAACGTTGATACCTCCCCTTTTGAAGCATAAGCCAATATGACACGCGCAAAACCACGCCGCCAGTACGATAGCAGCTACCTCCTCGTGCGACAATGCTCGCGAAGACGACAGGGATAAAAAACTTTCGGCCAAGCTATCGGCCGGTTGTGGCAACAGCCCGGTCAGGTCTCGGAGCCACGGCCAGGCGTCACCCGGTCCGGTGGTCCAAGCCATTTGAGCTGATTATTCACGGCCAGTCGGGAACCCCAAGCCCGATCCGAGTTCCCGACTGCCGAGCCACTACTTACCGGCACTGTGCCCGGACTCAAAGTGAACCCCCCACGGGCCCATGGCCGTGACTTCGATAATCGTTTCCTCATCGCCCGTCGCCGAAAATTGTTTGACATTGGCAGGAAGCATATAGAAACCGCCAGGCGGCAACGCCTGAAGCTTGCTGTCGTCAAAGATGTCGCCGCTGGCGGTCTTCCAGGTCCCCGAGATAACGGTCACATACTCCTGGCCGGGATGGGAATGGGGCGGGACTCTTAGCTTTGGCGGCCACTTGGCTCTGAAGATGAACAGCCCGGGTTGGCTGGGATCGCCCCAAACCACGGTGGTTTTCACGCCGGGCGGAAGATTTGGGTTGTCTGTCCAGACCAGATCCGAGGGTGCGATCTGAACGGCCGCATTGCCGTTAGACTCTGCACGCGCGATCCCCATCGTTAACCCGACGGCACAAGCAACGACTGTTGCCATCGGTCGATAGTAACGATTTGCCATTAATGCCTCCCACTTTCACGGGTCTCGGATACGCGGCATCACGCATGACATATTATGGTGAGCCGGTTTGCCCGGTCAATATGGCGTCCGAGTGTTTGCGTTGCCCCGGTGGAATAGCAGCATTCACTTACTGATTGCAATCGAAATATAAAAAAGCTTCTCCTGCGGCCCTTTGTTGACCGTTTCATGATAACAATTTATCTCAATATTCGAAAACTCTTTATGTTTACACCCTGTAAAGATAATTGTCGCAATATCGTCAGACTCTCTGTTTGAGTAAATCCCAAGCCCCAGTAACGGATGTCATAGGCCCAGTGTTGAGACCGAGACGTTTCATACCCAAAGATCGTGTCTCGCTCTCAACACATCACCACTCACAAACGCGTGCTCCGGCCCGACGGGCGGGTCCCATGAGTCGGAACGGGTGCCCACCCATCCCCCTGAATCACAGCACAACACGCCTCATTTCTTCACAAGCGGGCATTCGCTTTGGGCCAGCGGAAGGAACGCCTGGTCGCCGGGGATCACCTTGACCAGTTTGTAATAGTCCCACGGTCCCGTGGACTCAGCGGGGGTCTTAATCTCAAACAGATACATGTCACGCACCACGCGACCATCTGGCCGAAGTTTGCCGTTTTTGGTCATAAAGTCATCGACCGGAAGTTCCCTCATTTTGGCCATGACCGCGTCGGTCTGGTTGGTGCCGGCTGCTTTCACTGCCTTCAGATAATGGTTGACCGCGCCAGCGACACCAGCCTGGAACATATTCGGCATCAGGTTACGCTTTGCCATAAATCTCTTGGCGAACGCGCGGGTGTCATCGTTCAAATCCCAGTAATAGGCTTCGGTCAATTCGATACCCTGGGTTACCGGCAGTCCCAGCGTTTTCACATCATTGATGACCAACAACAGGATGGCCAGCTTGTGGCCCGACTGGGTAATACCGAAATCCGAAGCCTGACTAATCGCGTTGGTGGTGTCGGACCCCGAAGACGCAATGGCCAGCACATCGGCATTCGACTGCTGAGCCTGCATCAACACCGGCGAAAAATCCGGGTTATTGGCAGGGTAATGAACGCTGCCAAGCACCGTTCCGCCGCTATCCTTCACCACCGCGGTCGTTTCACGTTCCAGGGTAGCGCCGAAGGCATAGTCAGCAGTCATAAAAAACCACGTCTTACCACCATTCGCCACAATGGCTTTACCGGTGACATGGGCTAACGCATAGGTATCATAGGTAAAATGAACGCTCACGGGCGTGCAGGCCGCGCCGGTAAGATTAGACGCGGCTGACGACGAGAACATGACGATACGATTTTTCTCCTTCGCGACTTTCTGTACCGCCAGCGCAACAGCGGTATTAGGGACGTCGACAATCATATCGACGCCTTCGTCATACCAGCGTGCGGCGATCGCGGCACCGACTTCTGGCTTGTTCTGGTGGTCCGCCGAGAGCACCTCAATCGGGACACCATTGATTGCGCCGCCAAAGTCCTCAACCGCGAGTTGGGCTGCGGCAATTGAACCCTGGCCGGTGTTTTCGGTGTGCTCTCCAGCGAGATCAGTCAAAACGCCGATTTTAATCGGTTTACCGCTCATCTGGGCATAGGCTCCCTGAG
This sequence comes from uncultured Rhodospirillales bacterium, assembly GCA_903927615.1. Taxonomy (GTDB): domain Bacteria; phylum Pseudomonadota; class Alphaproteobacteria; order Azospirillales; family Azospirillaceae; genus BOG-933. The sequence goes on from CAIYNU010000095.1 coordinate 61,720, forward strand.
AGATCAGGCAAGCGATAACCGCAAATGCCACTCCGAAACGCTTCATCAGTGCCTCCGCAAGACGTTATGACTGCATGGCGTATGTCTGGATCATCTCAGAATGGTGACGCCCCAGACAACGCTGCCGCGTCACCGTCCCGCTGAGCAAGAAACCTGACGACGCTAACTTATCACGTCTTTCCTACCTTTCGAACGGAATAGTTACCATTCTGGTTCGAGGGTGACCCCAGTCGGAGGCCCGATCAAGAAGAACCCGGATCGCTTCACCAAACACTTTTCCGGCCGTGATCCGGTGCGTCAGAATAACGCGGCAATCACCTCCGTTGTCCGTTTGAGCACACTGTCTTTTACTATTTCTTTACAAAGGGGCAATTTCCATCGGCCAGGGGCCGGAATGCCTGGTCTCCTGGAACAACCTTCACGAGCTTATAGTAGTCCCAACGCCCTTTGGACTCGGCCGGGGACTTAACCTGGAACAGATACATATCACGAACAACACGACCATCTTCGCGCAACTTACCGTTCTTGGTCATGAAGTCATTCACCGGAAGGTCCCGCATCTTCGCCATCACCTCGTCGGCCTGTTCGGTTCCCACCGCCTGAACCGCTTTCAGGTAGTGTGTGACCGCGCCGGCGACCCCGGCCTGGTACATGTTCGGCATGACGCTCCGTTTGGCGAAAAAACGTTTCGAAAAAGCGCGTGTTTCGTCGTTCATATCCCAGTAAAAGGCGTCAGTCAGCATAATGCCCTGGGTCACCGGCAGGCCCAGACCGTTCACATCATCGATCGCCAGAAGTAAAATTGCCAATTTACGACCAGACTGTAGGACACCGAAATCGGCGGCCTGGCTGATCGCATTCTTGGTATCAATACCGGCTGAGGTCAAAGCCAGAACTTCGGCGTTGGACTGCTGCGCAATCATCATCACAGACGAGAAATCAACATTGTTGGCGGGGAAGCGCACGCTGCCCAACACCTCTCCACCGTTGGCTTTCACCACCGAGGTGGTTTCCTGTTCCAGAGTCGCCCCGAAAGCGTAGTCAGCCGTCATGAAGAACCAGGTTTTCGCCCCCCCACTGGCGATCGCCGCGCCGGTGACGTGGGCCAGAGCGTAGGTATCATAGGTAAAGTGGACACTTACCGGCGTACAGGCCGTGCCGGTCAGGACCGAACCCGCCGGTCCCGAAAACATGACGATCCGGTTCTTTTCCTGCGCGACCTTCTGCACCGCCAACGCCACCGCGGTGTTCGGCACATCGACAATCATGGTGACGCCTTCATCGTACCAGCGACGGGCGATATCGGCACCAACCTCCGGCTTGTTCTGATGGTCGGCCGAGATCACCTCAATCGGTATGCCATTGATGGCGCCGCCAAAGTCCTCAACAGCAAGTTGTGCGGCAGCGACCGATCCCTGTCCGGTATTTTCGGTTAGCATGCCGCCCAGATCGGTCAGGACGCCGATTTTGATCGGCTTGCCGCTCATCGTCGCATGGGCGTCCTGAGCTATAAAACAACCAAAAAGTATTGCTATTAACCAGAGGCGCCTCATTACCGTCTCCCCAAAGACTGAGTCACCGGACCACGCGATCCACGATACCCGGTGCGGTTGGTATGAGGCTCATAGCATGCTTTTACAGAATCATGATGAACTTTCTATGGCATATCATGGGGTCACGCCCGGTTTTGTGGAACAAGGCGTTGGCGCTTGCCTCGAATGATTCTCATTCGGCAAGGTAGCAGGCACTATAAAGGGAGCATCGACCACTATGAACATCGATGTCATGCGCTAATTTAGTAACTTAAACGAGTTAAGCGCCCTGACTGGCAGGCTGATAAGGCATTAATAATGCCCGTGTGCGAATTAATATCTGTTATGCACCGTGATTTCTTCTTCTGATCGGCTGAACAAAAAACAAGTTGGCGAATATATATATCAGTGGTTCGTTTGATAACAACATATTGGGCAGGCGATAATCGATAGTGTTCCAACAACCTCGCCGTTTTCGCCTCTTCAAATTTCCTTATTCGTGCCATCGAAGGCTTTATGCTTAGGTAACGCATTGTTTGCAACGCTGAGAGTGATCGTGTAGACAACTTTTGTTCTCCGATCGCTCTTTTAAATTATTGTATGATTGATCGGCAATTGTTATCAAGAATTAATAAACTGCGACCTCTCCGAGATTGGGCATACATCTGTATGTATCTAAAATTTATTTCAATTAATGATGAAATGTTGTTGCAATGCATTCGATCTCATGATAATTCGCTTGGACAGACAGTAATGGTTCGTTCTCAATAAGGTTATCTCACCGCTGGGCATCGCACACTATATGCTCAGTGCGCATTGCGTCAGACTTTGGGGACAGATTATCGCAGTATGCTGCGTCGCTGGGGTACGTGTTCTGCGAGACGCTTGCGTTGCGACAACAACGCTGCCGGCACTCGTGAGTATTGTCCACCTCAATAGCACGAACTCCTAGCGAACTCGCCCCTGCCTGCCCCCAGGTGGCATCGGGCATGGTTGAGACCACGGACCAGTGCAAAACCACACCTATGGAGACATGAGATGGGCATCACCACCAAAGTTACCAATATCGATGTGACGTTGCGCGACGGCGGCTATCGTAATGGCTTTAAATTTAACGAGGACTATGCCAAAGCCCATGTTCGGAGCATGGAGCAGTGCGGCGTGGAATATGCTGAAATCGGTTATCGCAACGGCTCGTTCAAGCCGATCACAGATATTGGACTGACGGGGCTGACCCCAGATTCATATATTTCAGAAATACGCAGTGCTGTAACGTCCAACTGTATTTGCGTTATGGCTCATCCTAAAAATATTCTTGGCGAAGAAATTGTGCGCATGCACAAGCTTGGCGTCAATATGCTGCGCTTTTGCTGGGACAACAACCGGATTGAGCTGACCAGAGATTATGTTCATCTTGCAAAATCCTTGGGCATGACGGTGTGTGTCAACCTCACCCGGGTCAGCCACCAACCGACCAAGCTGTTGCTCGCCAATGCCGAAGCGGTGCGGGATTTCGGCGGCGATGTGCTGTACCTCGCCGACTCCAACGGCAGTCTGACGCCGAACCGGGTTTGGGAAATGGTCAATCTGGTGCGCGGCTACACCAACATGCCCATCGGCTTCCATGCCCACGACAATTTGGGCCTGGCGATGGCCAACAGCATCGCCGCGGTCAAGGCTGGCGCCACCTTTATTGATGGCTCGCTGCGGGGCATGGGTAAGGGGGCGGGTAACCTCAAACTCGAACTATGGCTGGCCTTCCTGCGGTGTGGCCGCGGGGTCGACGATTACGACCACGCTTCCATCCTCAATCAGGTCGAAGTCCTGGAAAAGGCCGACGGTCAGTCGCGCCCGATTCAGCCCTTGGATGATTTGGTTCTGGGTCTGTTTGATCTTACGGTCGAAGACAAGGATCGAATCATCGCAAACGCGGAATCGATCGGACAAGTCTTCACCAATGCGGCCGCCTGACCCTTCCCCCTCCAACGCCGGTCGGGCCAATGGCCGCCCGACCGGTTGAGAGCCAGCGACGATCATGAACAAAAAGATTCTCGTTCTGCCCGGCGACGGCATCGGGCTTGAGGTTTGCGCGGCCGCAATGCCGGTGTTCGACCAACTCAATCTGCCGCTGACGTTTGAATACGGCGAGATCGGTTGGGAGTGCTGGCGCCGGGGCGGCGACCCGATTCCCGAAGAGACCTGGCGTAAAATTCGCGCCAGCGATGCCGTGTTACTCGGTGCCATCACCAGCAAAGGCAAGAATCAGGCCGAAGCCGAACTGGCACCCCATCTTCAGGGTCGGGGACAAACGTATATTTCACCGATTATCCAGTTGCGCAAGCAACTGGATGCCTATGTCAATGTCCGACCGGCCGAACGGCTGGTCGGCGGCGGCAGACCGTTCCGGATGGTGGTGCTGCGCGAGAACACCGAAGGGCTTTATGTCGGCTTGGACCGGCGCGGGGTGCCCGAGAGCCTGCGCGCGATGCTGAACAATCCCAATCTTGAAAAAAGCGGCGCCGACCAGGCGACGTTCTCGGTACGATTACTGACCCGTTTCGGGTTGACCCGGCTGTTCGCCTACGCCTTCGCTTACGCCCGCGCCAACGGCCACTCCCGGGTGACACTGGCCGACAAACCAAATGTGCTTCGGGAAAGCGGTCAGTTCTCTGCCGACCTGTTTTCCGCCGCAGCGGCCGGATACCCAGAGATTGCTACGAGCATCGAAAATGTCGACGCGGTTGCCTTGCGCATGGTGACGCGACCGGAAACCTATGGCGTGATCGTGGCCGAGAACATGTTCGGCGACATTCTGTCCGATCTGGCTGCCGGCGTCATGGGGGGACTCGGCGTGGCGCCAAGCGCCAATGTCGGAGGCGGCATCCGCTATTATGAGCCGGTCCACGGCAGCCACCTCCGGGTTGCCGGCCAAGGACTGGCCAACCCTTCGGCCATGTTCCTGACCATCGCCCTGATGCTCGAGGACCTGGGATTCGCCGCGGCAGCCCGAAGCGTTCAACATGCCGTGCGCGCCACCATCGCCCGGGGCCGGACCGTGACCTACGACCTGGGCGGCAACGCCTCGACCCAGACCATGGCCGAAGCCATCCTGGGGGAATTGAAAAGCCCCAAGTCCTTCCAGCGAGCCTGCGTTCTCAGCGTCGGCGATGACCTGCTTGACGGGCGGTCGATGGACACCAAGGTCCCGGTGATTTGCCAGGCACTCATGAAAAAGGGATATTCCGTCGGCCTGCACCTGAGCTGCGGAGCGCAGTTGGCGGCGGTCAGTCAGGCGCTGGTCACAAGCCTCGGCCAGTCCGACGTCATCGCCATCAGCGGCGGCGGCGGCGACGTCGGCCTGCTGCGCCACGCCATCGCCTCGACCCTTGGGATCGCCTCAGACTTCCTCGGTTCGCGTCTGAACTGCCGTGGCAAAACCCTTTACCTGTTGCCCGAATCGGCCGAAGCCGCCGCCGCCTACCTGGAGGATAGCCTGTGACTGTGACCGTCAACGACATCGACGCCCTGCGCGCACGGTTCGTTCGCCTCGACACCCCCGCCGTCAGCGACGCCTTGGACAGTCTGGGTATTCCCGGCGTCCTGGCCGGCATCCAGGCCCGGGTGCCCGGTCTGATCACCGCCGGCCCGGCTTATACGGTCCAATACCGGCCCTTTGAACGGCTCGGTGGCACGTTTCACGGCGCCGGCAACTACATCGACGATGTTCCGCCCGGAAACGTCGTCCTGATCGACAACGAAGGCAGCACCACCTGTACCAATTGGGGCGGTTTGCTGACCGTCATGGCCGGGCTCCAGGGCATTGTGGGGACGGTGATCCATGGTTCCGCCCGGGATCTGGCCGAGGTCCGGCATCTCAATTATCCCCTGTTCAGCCGCGCCGTCACCATGGTTTCGGCCAAAAACCGGGCCAAAGTCACCGGCCTTCAAGTTCCGCTGGAGATCGAGGGCGTTCGGGTCGCCCCCGGAGACTGGGTCATGGCCGACGACAACGGCGCCTTAGCCATTCCCGCGGCCAGCGTGATCGAGGTGCTGGAACGGGCGGAAGCGATCGACCGCACCGAGTCGGATATCCGTGACGCGATCAAGGGAGGTATGCCTTTGGTCGATGCCCGCAAGCAATTTGGCTACAGTGAGCCCTGGAAGCCAAGGAACGCGTGATGGCCGAGACATTTGCCGCCTATTGGCGTTCCAGGCTGAGTTTTCTCGACGTTCATTATCACGCCCGACCCGACGCCTATCTGCGACGACGCGGCGTGATCGGCACCGGCCAGGGGTATCGGGATCTTGGCGGCGGCGTCGTCTTGAAAAATCACCTGGGCAGCAGCGTGGCCGCCGCCGAGGCGGCACGCGAGTTGGACCTGCCCGTGCTGGGGTCCGTGGTGCTGAACGCCATCGCCGGCGGGCCGGTGCCACGGGTGGTGACTCAGGCACTGGCCCAGGTTCAGGCCCCGCACAGCGGCCGGTTGCTGGTCCATCTGCCGACCCACACCCGAACTCGCCACGTCAGCACCCTGAAACGGGCAATCAGCAATGATTACGTGAGTCGGGACGGATTCGAACCCTGCGCATTATGCGACGACACCGGCCGGTTGACGGCGCAGGTGTTGGAGCTTGTACGCTGGGCCAAGGATCATCCTGTGGTCTTATCAACCGGCCATGCCGATCGTGATACTGTGTATCGATTGATCGATGCCGCCAAGAACAGCGGGTTACCGCGCTTGATGCTCAACCAGCCCGCAAGCCCGATGACCGGTTTGAACGCCGCGGATCTGAAGGCCTTGGCCGGTGAATCCTGGCTATTCATCGAGCAAACCGCGCTCACCTATCTGCTTGGCTATCAGACATGGGAGGATTTCGCGGCCGTCCTGAAAGACGTGCCTAACGTCGTCTACAGTTCAGACTTGGGTCAGACCAGCCAAATCGATATCGCCGAATGGCGAACATGCAGCCGCTCGTGGTTTCAGGCGACAGGACTGGATGCCCAACGGATTCAATCAATTGAGTTGGAGACGCCGCTGGCCATGCTTTCACCGTAAGTCAGATTTGAAACTACGGTATTTCGTATAACGGCGCGGCGGTTTGCCGATCAAGGGACTAAAGCGGCCCCCTGAATCCAAGATCGACCGCCCCGACCTTGCACTGCATTATGAACGCCACCAAAACGTGCATCATTAGCTCTCTCAGGAACTTGCCTGTCGAAACCCGCTGACTTTCATAATCATTGGAGACACGATCATTTCGTAGGTCACAGGAAGAATATCTTATCCCTGTCGCGGTGCATATATCGATATGCACGCTCATTCTCACAACACATCCCTCCGCATCATAATATTAATGGGTCCCCCTATCCCATCATTGGTAACATCAGCTTGCTTTCATCGCGAGCGCCGCTTCGCGATCCGCGAACCTGCTGATGAAGACCACCGCTTGACAGTGAACTCTGTTGACGTTAGGTGATCGGCCGATCGCGATTGTCACAAGCCGTTATGAGGGGTCCTGGAAGATGCGAGGCGTGTTCCTTCGGTACACCATTCCCGGTGCGTTCGTTCTGACGGTGATATCCACCGCGCTGCTCTTAGGGATTGCAGTGTATGCCTCATCCAGTGTCCGCTTGCGCGATGCCGCGGAAAGCAAGCTCGTCGCGCTGGCCGATGCCAGAGCGGGCAGTGTGCAAGGCTATCTTGAAGGATTAGACTCTGACGTTGTCTTGACGGCCAATACGCGCTCACTGAAAGATTCAGTGGTTGCTTTGACCAATGGTTGGCGGATCGAGAAAGAGCGGGCTGGCTCCGCTGAAACTGCTTTACGCGATCGCTACGTCACAAAAAACCCATTTCCCGTCGGCGAACTGTCTAAATTCACCATCAATCAAGGTTCATTATACGATACGGCACATGCCCGTTTGCAGCCTTGGATGGCTGACCTCTCGGCACGGCGCGGACTCGCCGATGTCCTGTTGGTGACACCCGACGGATCGGTGATTTACTCCATGGCCAAAGGGACCGATTATGCCGTATCGGCCACCAGCGGTCCCCTTGCCGACGCCATCTCGGCCTTTCGCGATTCACCCAAGGCCGAGGCCATTCACTTTGCCGATTATGCGCCTTATGCGCCCGATCAATCCTTACCATCGGCCTTTATTGCCACACCCGTCGTTCAGGCCCTTCCCGACGGCAAATCACAATTGCTGGCCGTTCTGGTCTTTCGTTTAAGGTCGGAAGCCATTGACCGGATCATGCAGTCGTCGGAAGGGATGGGAAGCACCGGAGATACCTATCTGGTCGGCACCGATGGTCTGCTCCGCAGCACCTCGCGGTTTTCCCTGCAACCCACGATTCTGCAACCGTACAAGGGCACGATAAAGACCACGGCCACCGAGGCCAGCGTCGGCCAGGCCCGGAATGGCCGGGGCGAACCGGTCATCGCCGCCCGTCATCCGCTCAAGTTCCATGACAGCCAGTGGACAGTCTTGTGCGAAGCCAGCGTCGGTGAGATCTTGGCGCCGGTTGACGCCATGCGCGTGGAAATGATAGAAATCGGGACTGTGTTGACCCTGGTCTTCAGCCTCGCCGGGTTGATCTTCGCTCGCGGCATTACGCGCCCGTTGTCGGCCATGAGCCAGGCCATGCAGAAAATGGCCGAGGGCGACCGGCAAATTGCGATTCCTGCCGTGGAACGAACCGACGAAATCGGGCTTATGGCCGCCTCCATGCAGATATTCAAGGAAGCTTTGATTCACGCCGATGCGATGCATGCCAAGGAGGAGGAACAGCGCGCAAAAAATGCTCAGCGATCGGCGCGCCTGGATCATGTGCTGCGCACCTTTGATTCCGGAGTCGGAACCATCGTTTCCGCAGTGAACGCCGCGGCCTCCGGTTTGGAAGGGACGGCGCGCTCCATGACCGAACGGGCCGACGAGACGCTCTACCGCGCCACCGAAGTGGCCGCCGCCGCCGAGGAAACCGCGTCCAATGTGCGGACGGTGGCCACCGCAACGGATCAGTTGCGGACATCCATCAGAGACATCGGCCAACGTGTCGTCGAGTCGGAAAAGGTTACCGAAGCGGCCATGAGCGCAGCCGCGCGCGCCAACGGCACGGTCAAGCAATTGACCGAAACCCGCCAGCGGATTGGGGATGTGATCAGCCTGATCCATGGCATCGCGGCGCAGACCAACCTTCTGGCCCTCAATGCCACCATCGAGGCGGCACGGGCCGGAGAGGCCGGCAAGGGCTTTGCGGTGGTGGCGGGCGAGGTGAAACGCCTGGCCACCCAAACCGCCCGCGCCACCGACGAAATCTCAAGCCAAATCACCAACATGCAGTCTGTCACGACCGGTGCCGCGACGGCCATCGGCGAGGTCGTGCGCGTGATGGCCGATATGAAGGCCATCTCCGGCGTCATCAACCAGGCCATTGACGAGCAACAGATGACGGCGGCCGAAATCGCCGACAACGCCCAGCAGGCGTCGCAAGCAACCAATGCGGTGACGGTTATCATCAACGATGTCGCCCGCTCTGCCGATGTCAACAAGACGGCGGCAACCGCGGTGCTCACGTCCTTCCGCGACCTGACCCAAGAATCCAACCGGCTGGGAGGAGTGGTGGAGCAACTGCTGAAAGATGTCCGCGCTGCCTGAGCCCGATCGGGGCGCCCCAGGCGAAGGGGCCAACGTGATACCGTTTCGCCAGAAGGTCGCCATTTTTCTGACCGGCTTTGCGGCCTTCCTGCCCCTTTATGCCCCACAGGCGGTGTTACCCGACATGGCCGCCACCCTGGGGGTGTCACCGACCGCGGCTGGCTCGGTGATCGGGGCGACCACGTTGGCGGTGGCCCTGGCCGCACCGGCGGCCGGACCGCTGGTCGACCGTTTCGGACGAAAGTTCGCCATGGTCACAGCCATTCTGCTGCTGGCGCCGCTCACCCTGTTGCTCAGCTTCTGCACCGGCTTGTCCGACATTCTGGTCGTTCGCTTCCTGCAAGGCGTCGCACTCCCGGCTCTGTTCGCCGGGATCGTCGCTTACGTCACCGAACGCTGGCAAGGCCATACCGCCGCTGTCGGCATGGGCGTTTACGTGTCCGGTGGGGTCATCGGCGGATTCGCCGGCCGGTTCCTGGCCGGGTCGTCGGCCGAACTGCTGGGCTGGCAGGGCGCCTTCGCGGTGCTCGCCGTGGTCTCGGCCGGTTGCGCGCCGGTGGTTTGGCGGTGGCTGCCGGCCGATGCGGCACGGCGCGGTGGCGGGCTGATGACGCACATCGCCACCATGGCTAACCATCTCCGCAACGTCCGCATCCGCGCCGCTTGCGTGCTTGGCGCCACCGTGTTGTTCGCCCTCAACGGCACCCTGTCCTATATTGGCTTTCGTCTGGCCGGGCCGCCCTTCGACCTCAGCCCGGCCGGTATCGGTCTGGTCTTTTGCGTCTATCCCATCGGCAGCGCCATCGTTCCGCTGAATGGACGGCTCTTGCGCCGTTTCGGCTTCCGCGGTGCCGCGTTGGTGGCGCTGGCGGTCTGCGCCGTCGGACAGGCGACGCTGCTGGTTCCCCAACTTGCGGTGACCATTGTCGGAGTCTGTATTTTTGTCACCGGCATCTTCCTGTGCCAGTCCCTGGCGCTCGGCTATGTCGGTCGGGCGGCGGCGACCGGTAAGGGCGCGGCGGCCGGTCTTTACGTTTGCTGCTTTTATGCCGGCGGCAGTCTCGGCGCCGTCGCCCCCGGCCTCGCGTGGGGCAGCGCCGGTTGGACCGGCTGTGTGCTCCTGGTCTGCGCTGCTCTAACCCTGGGCGCCGCGGCGTCCCGGTTTATGGACGACGGCGGCACCCGGGCGTAGGCGGGGCGGGGCGTAGGCGGGGCGGAATCCGTCAGTGCAGGAAATGTCCCGGCGGTGGAGCGAGAAAGCCGTCGTCGCTGTCGTCTCCCTCGAACAAGGCGTTCTCCCGATCATAGGGCAACCGGGCACTGATCTTCTCCATGCTGACCACAATAGTCCGTAGCAAATGGCGAATTTCGGCGGCGTCAGCTTCCAACTCCTGCAATCGTCGGTCCAGTGCCGAGAACCGGCTGGCCACCAGCTCGGTTAACTGATCGATCGTTGCCACAAGTTGCCTGTTGGTGTCGCTCATCGAAGCATCGTTGCCCATGGAAACCGCCCGAGTGCCGAACCGTTGACCTGGGCAAGCATACCCCACGCCGGGACCGGCCGAAGCGGGATTCGCAAAAGTTTGCCGAGAGTCCGTGTCCAAGACACGATTCCGTCTCACCCTGGGGCGTTACTGCCACACCGGTTGAGCAGGTGCCGTCGGCAAAAAATCCGGCCTTGGGTCATGATGCTGTGTCATCAGTGCGTTACGGAAACAAGCTCTAGTGAAATTACACAATCATCAGTGGCTGATCCCGTTCCACAGCCACTGGCTCACAATGTGGTGGGCTTGGGCTTCCAACGTGTCCGGATGGTGCCAAAGATAGACCGTCAGGGCTGCTTCGAACGCGAATCGCTCCGGCTGGCCGCGGTCGCAAAGCTCCCGATACGCGCGCCGCACCGCGGGTTGACAGCATTGACGGGACCCGGTGCAACGGCTGTGTGCTGGCGGGTTCTGTGCCGACAGGCTCACGGCTCCTGGCACTCCGACTCCGACTCCAGCCCCGCGGTGGGCTGGCCTCGCCGCAGGCCGTACAGTTCCAGGCGATGGCCGATCAACTCGTAGCCGAGCGTGCGAGCGATCTTTTCTTTCAACACCTCGAGTTCCAGGCTTTGGAATTCGATGACCCGTCCGGTGTGCAGATCGATCAGATGGTGGTGGTGGGTATCCCGGTTCTCTTCGAACCGGGCGCGGCCGTCGCCGAAATCGAGGCGCTCGATGACGTTGGCCTCTTCGAACAGACGAATGGTCCGGTAAACCGTGGCGATGCTGATATGGGGATCGATCTCCACCGCCCGGTGATAAACCTGTTCCACGTCCGGATGATCGGTCGCGTCCGACAGCACACGCGAGATCACTCGACGGTGGTCAGTCATCCTGAGCCCCTTCTCGACGCAAAGCAGTTCCAGTCGCGAAGAGGTCTCGGTCGCCACAGAGTCGGGGGCGGTCCCTTGGGCCAACACGCTCATGCCTGTAGACTGTCTCCTTCGCCGTTTGGTGCCGTTACCAACCCGTGGATAAATCCAGTGTACGCGAGAACCCGGCTCTGCCCATAAGGAAAAGCCCGTGACCTTGCCCTGCCGCCCGGGCATGGTTCCGGCCGGCACCAAGGAAGGAAGACCCGATGACCCGGCTGTTACCACCCCTGCTGATGGCCACGCTGCTGGTTGTGACGCACCCCACCATGATGCCGGCATCCGCGCAGGCCGCGTCGCCGGGTTTGGTCCAGGCCGCCAGAGCGGCGCCCGTGCCCCTTCTGATCGCCGATACCGGCGGCGCCGATCCGGCCGCACTCTATGGGGTGTTGTCCGGCGTGGTCGCCGCCGATGCTGGAGCCGCGAACCGCCTGGCCTGGGATATCCGGCGCGGCGAGGTGACGGATGCCGGCGGCAAAGTGGTGGCCACGGTTTCGGGTGGCGACCTCGAAGCCCAACTCGCCCGGGTTCAGGGGGTGATCGACAAATGGACGGTGGTGCTGGCGCTCACGCATCCCAGCGGCCCGCCCGGACTCGATGCCCGAGTCGAACCCAATGCTCAGGTCCATCACCAGGGCGACCGCATCACCATAGTCATTGGTGGCTATCGCCACCCCTATTTCACCCTCCTGAATCTCGCCTCCGACGGCACCGTCAACTTCGTCTATCCCGTGGAAACCGGGACGCTCCACGACAGCTTGACCCTCCCTCCCGGCAGCGAATACCGGTTACCACTTCAGGTCACCCCCCCCTTCGGCGCCGACCATTTCATCGCCATCGCCAGTGCCGCCGCGCTGACCGGGTTGCACCAAGCCCCTGAAGGCCATTGACGGCCAGCCGGAAGCGGCCTCTATCCTTGAGTTACTCGACCACGCGCTTGATGGTCAGGATTATCAGTTGGGTGTACAGGCGGTGTTCAGCACCCAGTAACACCCGTGCTGCTGTAGACGTCCTGACCCGTCGGGGCTGCCGCGCCACGACGGGGCGCGGCGGTCGCAGTCGCCACCACAGGGCGGAGACGGCCATGGACAACAAGCCAAAAGCCATCGGCATCACCCTGATCGGGATGCTTGGACTCGCGCTGCTCACGGCACTCACCGGGATTACCCTGGGGGTGATCTCCCTGGAAACCTGGCGCAGCAATCTCCTATCGACGCCGATGATTGCGCAACCGATGCCGGTGCTACCGGCCATTGATGTGGACAACGTCGCCGCCGCCCGGCCCCCGGCGCCGGCCCCCGGCCGCACACCGGACCACACCGCCCGCCACGCCGGCGCCTGTGTCCTGGGCGGCCTGGCGGGAACCGGGGTGGCGATGCTCGCAGGTCCGACCGAGATCGCAACCTTGATTGCCGGTGCCGTTCTGCTTCCGGTTTCGGTGCCGCTGGTCGGCGCCGTATTGGGCGGCGGCTTTATCACCGGGTGCACCATCAGCGCCATGGTGGCACCGATGGTGCGATAGCCTTGCCCCCCCGGGGGGCATCACAACACGGTCCGGATCACCTGCTCAACCTCCATGAACGCGGCCTCCACGTCACGAAGCCGGCTTCGGGCGCCGTCGAAATCCCCGTCGACGATGGCGGCCTCGAGAGCGGTGCCGATGGCCGCCAACCGGCGGGTCCCGGCGGTGCGGGCGGCGCCGACCAGGGAGTGGGCGGCAAAGCGGGCATCCTCGGCCTGGCCGGCCGCCAAGGCGTGGCCCACCTCCCCGAGGGACGGCCGGGTCGTTTCCAAAAAGTAGTCCATCATCGACCGAGCCGCCTCGCGGTTGCCGAACAAGGTTTCGATGAAAACAAGGTCCACAATCGGAAGGTCCCCGAGACCCGCCGGAACCGGGACGTCCGGCGCCATCGGCGGCGCTTGGGACGGGGTCACCGGGGCGCCGGGGACAGCCAGGGGTCGCCGCAACGCCAGAGCTTGGGGCAACCAGCGCGTGATCATGGCCTCCAGGTGGTCCAGGGCCACGGGCTTCGCGAGATAGCCATCCATGCCGGCGGCAAAGCATTTTTCGGCCTCTCCCGACAACGCCGCTGCGGTCAGGGCCACGATGGGCAGATGGCCACCCGAGAGAATCTCGCTGGACCGGATGCGTCGGGCCAGGGCGTAGCCGTCGAGGCGCGGCATGAAGCAATCGGTAACGAGCAGGCCGTAAGCGGTGGCCTGAAGTGCCGCCCAGGCGGCCTCGCCGTCCTCCACCAAGTCCGTGGCGAAGCCCAGACGCTTGAATTGCTGGCGGATCACCTCCTGGTTGGTCGGATTGTCTTCCGCCACCAGCACCAGCACGCCGGCGGCCCGGGCTTCCTCGCGGCTCGGCGGTGCCACCGCTCCAATGAGTGGCGCCGACACCGGCACTCCGTCGCTCTCGGGCGCCAGCAACCCGGCCGCCCGCGCCACCGCCCGCACCAGCACCTCACGGCGCACCGGCTTGAACAGCACCTCGGTCACGCCCAGCCGCCCGGCGGCGACGGGAATCCCGGCATCCTCCAGATGGGTGGTCACCACCACCCGCAACCCTTGAAACCGCGCCGTGTCGCCCAGACTGCGAACCAACCCCAGACCGTCCAGCATATCCGGATCATGGTCGACCACCAGCACCCGAAACGGATCGCCGGCATCGACCGCCCGTTGCAGGGCATCCGAACCGCAGGCGGCGTCAGGCACCGAAACCACCCGGGCGCCGCAGCCGCTCAGGATCGCATCGTAAGCCCGGCAGGCGGCCGGCGCATCGTCCACCACCAGCAACCGCACGCTGGAAAGATCGACGGCAACCGCCCGCGGCGATACCACCGCCTCGGCATCGGCCAACGCCATGGGCACTTCGAACCAAAAGGTCGAGCCGAACCCGATCGCGCCGCGGGCCCCGATATGCCCCCCCATCAGCGCCACCAGCCGCCGGCAGATCGACAACCCCAGGCCGCTGCCGCCAAACCGCCGGGTGGTCGAAGCGTCGGCCTGGCTAAACGGCACGAACAGCTTGGCCTGAATGTCCTCGGACAGGCCGATGCCGGTGTCCACCACTTCGAACCGCACCGTCGGCACGCCGTCGGGTTGAGGCTCCCGCCCCTCCGCCACCATCACCGCAATGTACCCGCGATCGGTGAACTTAAGGGCATTGCCGATCAGGTTCAGCAGAATTTGGCGCAGGCGCACCGGATCGCCGACCCGGGCGTCGGGCAATGCCCGGTCCAGATCGACGATCAGATCCAGGCGCTTCTCCCGGCTTCGGGTCGACAACAGGTCGGCCACGCCTTCCACCAGCGTCCCGACCGACATCGGCACCGCTTCGATCACCAAGCGTTCGGCCTCAATCCTGGAAAAGTCGAGGATGTCGTTGATGATGGTCAGCAGTGCCAGCGCCGACTCCCGGATCACCGCGACGAATTTGCGCTGCTCGGCATCCAGGGCGGTCCGTTCCAGCACCTCCAGCATGCCCAGCACCCCGTTCATGGGCGTGCGAATCTCATGGCTCATGGTGGCCAGGAAGGTCGATTTGGAGTGGGCTGCCGCCTCGGCCTGTTCCTTGGCCAGGCGCAACGCCTCTTCGGCCTGCCGGCGCTCGGTAATATCGGTGCAGGTAAACAGATAACCGCCTTCGGGCCGGTGGGTCCCGCGGAACTCCAGAACCCGCCCGTCGGCAAGCCGGGTCTCGCCCACCAGGGGCAGGCCGCTGCCGATGTAGGTCGAAATCTCAAAGATCACCGAGTCGGCGCTGCGCCCGCCCAAGTCGCCCTGCCCGGCCGAGCGCCGGATCAGCTCCGCAAGCTGCGGCCGGGACGCCAGCAGCTCGGCCGGATAGCCCCAAAGCTGAAGATAGCGTTCGTTGTGGATCACCACCCGTAGTTCATCATCGAACAGGCACAGGCCATTGGGCATCACGTCAAAGGCGGCTTGGAGCTGCTGCGAGGTTTCGGCGGCTTCCGCCTCGGCGCGGACCCGATCGCTGATATCGATCACCGTCACCTGGATCGCCCGGCTCCCCATCCACTCGATGACCCGTTCCAGCACCTCGCACCAGACCGGTGCCCCGTCGCGGTTCAACCGGCGCACCCGGCGCAACTCCGGAACTTGCGCTCCTTCCATCATCTGGAAATAGGAGCGCCACGCCCGCGGCGTTTCCTCGAACGCCATCAGCGCCTCAAGAGTCGGCAATCCCAGCAAATCCTCGGCTCTTTCGAAGCCGAAGATACGGGCATAGGCATCGTTGGCGAACAACGGCACGAAGTTACGGTGAATCAGAATGCCTTGGATCGAGCCTTCGATCAGGCCGCGAAACCGGGCCTCGCTCTCGGCCAGGGCGGTCTCGCGCCGTCGCCATTCGGTGACGAAGTCATCAACCACGGTCGCCATCTCGGCGATGTCGTCGGTCCCCCCGGGCAACAACGCCCGCCGGCCCGCCGTCAGGGCACGCAGACCCCGACGCAGTTGACGAAGCCGCCTCACCACCAGCCGGTGGCTGGCGAAGCCGAACACCAGCAGCCCGACCGCCGCAACCACCGCCAGCAGCGCCGCCAGCCGGCCCCACTCCGCCGCCGCCTGGGCACCGGCGCCAAGCCTTTGCGCTTCGGCCGGCTCAACCACGGCCAACCGGGCGGCCATCGCCGCCAGGGTGTCCTGCATCTCCAGGCCCGACACCAGCGCGACCACGCCCACCAGCAGCGTCGCCACCGCCAGGCCGACCAGCGCCACCGCCAGCCGGGCAGTCATGCCGAGCCTGAATCCGTTCACCACGTCACGCCCCCGGCGGCAGCGGCGCCCCGCCCACGCGACGCCGGCCCGAGCATGTCAGGGCAAGGCCCCTGCGCTTCGCAGCCGCTGGAAACTGTGTTCCAACCGCGCCAGCACGTCCGCAGCGTCGGGCGCCTTCTTCGAAACCACGAAATGGGCCTCAACCACCGACATCGGTGTTGCCTTGAGATTCGGTAGAGTCCGACCCGCCAGGGCCAGCTTCATGGGCAGGGTATATTCCAACAGGAATGTGTCGCGACGGTTGCGCAGTGCCGACAGGCCCTGTTCGGCCGAATCGACGGAAATCAACGTCACCCGGTTGGCCGGATTCTCGAGGAATGGACGCCAGCCGGCATAAGAATACCCGGCGTGAACGATCACGGTACGACCGGCCAGTTCTTCCATGTGTTGAACCGGCGGCGTTTCGTCCATGGCATAGACGTCGAGTTCGATCCGGGCAATCACCGACTCGCCAACCAGGGTGGTGCCTTGAAACTCGGGTGGCGTGGTCAACCCCATGAACAGGTGCAGGCTGCCATCGGCGATCGCCGGATACAGGCTGGGCGCCGGCACCGCCCGGGTTTCCAGATCAAGACCGGCCCCGGCGGCGACCGTCCGCACCATCTCGATCAGGGACCCCTGGGGCCGGCCTTCGGAATCGGTATAGGTGAACGGCAGGAACTCGGCATAGCCCAGGAGGACCGGCTGATTTGCAGCGAGCACAGGTAACGGCGGCACCAGCAGAGCAACCAGCAGTCCCACCATCACCCGAATCGGCGGCACTCTCATCAATCCCCCTGCTCCCCGGTGAACCCGGCCCCACGATAAGCGTTTTTACCGGCAATCGAAAGTCCTTCGCGGGCGAAAGTCCTTCGCGGGGCCTGGCGGACACCGATCCCACGCACCAGCCCCTGGCCCCGACGCTCAACGCGCCCTCATCCGATTCGGACCTTCCCGCCCCAGGGTGGATCAATAGGCGAAATCCCGGAACACCGGATCGACGCTCTCCCCCCAGGCGCCATGGTAGAGCTTGAGTAACGTCGCCGCGGGGGTTTGTCCGGAATCCGCGATGACCCGCAACGGCTGGAGAAACACGCTCTCATCATCGCCACAGTCACTATGGCGCGCCCGCCGTTGCAAGCCCGCCGCCGCAATATCCAGAACGTCCAGCGCCACCTCACGGACAGTGCGGGTGCGGAACGGCGCGACCAGGGCGTGGCGTGGGACGTCGCGACGCAACCCGGCCCGCTCCTCGTCGGTCCAGTCCCTGACCAAGTCCCACGCGGCGTCCAAGGCCTGCCGGTCGTACAGCAGACCCACCCACAGGGCCGGCAGAGCGCACAGGCGCTGCCACGGCCCGCCGTCGGCCCCACGCATTTCCAGGAACCGCTTCAACCTGACCTCCGGAAACAGAGTGGTCAGGTGATCGCTCCAATCGGTCAGCAACGGCACCTGACCGGGCAGGGCCGGCAGGCGACCGGCCAGGAAATCGCGGAAGGACTGACCGGAACAGTCGATGTAACGGCCGTCGCGGTAAACGAAGTACATGGGCACGTCGAGGGCGTAGTCGACGTAGCGTTCGAAGCCGAAGCCGTCCTCGAACACGAACGGCAGATCGCCGCAGCGATCAGGGTCGGTATCGGTCCAAATGTGACTGCGGAAGCTGTGGAAGCCGTTGGGCCGGCCTTCGGTGAACGGCGAGGCCGCGAACAGGGCGGTGGCAATCGGCTGAAGCGCCAGACTGACCCGGAACTTCCGGACCATATCGGCCTCGTCGGCGAAATCAAGATTGACCTGCACCGTGCAGGTCCGGGTCATCATGTCCAGACCAAGGCCGCCGCGCTTGGGCATGTAGTCCCGCATGATCCCGTAACGACCCTTGGGCATCCAGGGAATTTCGTCCCGTCGCCACTTGGGCTGAAAGCCGAGACCGATCATGCCGATCCCTAATTCATTATCCACCGTCCTGATTTGGGCCAAATGCTCATGGACTTCGGTACAGGTCTGGTGAACGGTGGCCAGCGGCGCGCCGGACAACTCGACCTGACCACCGGGTTCCAGGCTGATACTGGCCGCACCCTTGGTCAGGGCGATGGCCTGTCCGTTCTCCAGCACGGGCGCCCAGCCGAACCGGGTGAGACCGGCCAGCAACGCACCGATGCCATCCGGACCGTCATAGGGCAGCGGTCGCAGATCAGACAACCGGAACGCAAACTTTTCATGTTCGGTGCCGATGCGCCAGTCATCGGCCGGCTTGCCGCCACCGTCGAGCCAGGCCGTCAATTGACGGAGATCCGTGATCGGCGCGCCGGGCGCAGTCGGGGGAGCAGACATAAGGCCTCTCGATTTAAGAACAGGGATCGCCGGATCGGAACGGTGGTCGACACTCCACCGCAACCCCGCCCGACCAGTCACCACGAAGCGCTTGCCAGCAGGCGACCGCGGCCACGGCCGCCGTCTCGGCGCGCAAAATCCGCGGACCGAGACCAACCGCACCAACAAAGGGCCGTCCGGCCAGTTCGTCAAGCTCCGCAGCGGAAAAACCGCCTTCAGGGCCGACCAGAATCGCCGCCGGACCGGCCGGCAGCGCCGTGACCGCGGCGGCGATGGGCCGAACCGCCCCGGCTTCGGCACAGACCAGCAGCGGGCGGCCGGTCACGGGCCAAGTGTGCAGCACCTGCGCCAGCGGCTCGGGCCTGCACAGTTCAGGCACCGTCAACCGCTCGCACTGTTCCGCGGCCTCTTCGGCGATGGTCACCAGACGGTCCCGATTCAGGCGGACGACATCGGTGTGGTGGGTGATGACCGGCATCAGACGCGCCACCCCCAACTCGGTAGCCTTTTCAACCAGCAATTCCACACGAGTCCGCTTGATCGGCGCGAACAGCAACCACAGATCGGCCGTCGCCGGGGCGAGCGGTGCCCGTCGCAGCCGGCCCACGGTCAGCCGGCAACCGTCCTTGGCATAGGCCGCGATACCGGCTTGCCACTCGCCGTCGCGTCCGTTGAACACCGCCACCGGGGTTCCCACCGGAAGGCGCAAAACGTGTCGCAGATAATGGGCGCGCTGAAGCCCCAGCTCCAGTTCCGCCCCCGCCGTCAGCGGTTGGTCCACAAACAGACGAACCCGCCCGCTCACCGCCGGCGCCGTGTCCCCATCTCCGTCCTCAGCTTGGACTTGGACCTGGGCCTGGACCTGGGCCTGGACCTGGGCCGTCCGCTCTCTTCGCCGCCCCACCGGCTTCTCCACTGCCGCCGCTTCCTGGCCGGAGAGAGTGCCTCCGAATGCCGCGCCGCGCAAGCCGCGGGCCGGCCGCCGACCGGCCAATGCACGGGCAACGGCCCAATCATCGGGCAGGTGTGGCCCGGCACGCTGCTCCCCTGAATTATTCGGTTCTTGATCAGGGCTGGCGCGGCTGCCGCCCATGGGATATGGGTGAGGCAAACAGGCTCAACGGGCGGAAGGGACACGCAAACCATGGCTGGCAGCGTTAATAAGGTGATCCTGATCGGAAATGTCGGTCGGGATCCGGAAATCCGCACCCTCCAGAACGGCGGCCGGGTCGCCTCTTTTACCCTTGCGACCTCGGAAAGCTGGAAAGACCGGACCTCCGGGGAGCGCCGGGAGAAAACCGAATGGCACCGCATCGCGGTCTATAACGATTCCCTGATCGGCGTCATTGAACGATTCGTCAAAAAAGGGTCGCGGATTTATGTCGAAGGTGCCCTGGAAACCCGCAAGTGGAACGACCAGACCGGCCAGGAGAAATACACCACGGAAGTGATCCTCAAGCAGTACCGCAGCGAGTTGACCCTGCTCGACGGCCGCGGCGAAACTGGCGGTGGTGGTGGCGACCGGTCCGCACCTGACGGCTACGGCGCTTCCCCCGCCGGCGGCTACGGCCGGGGCGGCTCCGGAAGCGGGCCGGCCGACGGCGGCGGCTACGGCGCAGGCAGCGGTGGCGGGAGCGGTGCCGGCGAGCCCGGCGGCTACGGCGCAGGCAGCGGCGGTCATGGGGGTGGTCGCAGCGGCATGCCGGCGCCCCGTCCCCGCGACGACATCGACGACGATATCCCCTTCTGAAATACGGTAAGAGCGAAGACGTTAACCGCTCTGATTGAACATGAGATCAGGATTCTTCCGTGCCTTAAGCTCCCATATCCGGTCCGCTCATCCGGAAAATCCTGTCGCCACCATAATATGTCTCTTTTTTTTCGAGGGTTGGCCGGAAAGCTGACACATCAGGGGCATCAGCCCGGTCAAACCTGCGCCCCTGAACACAGGAGCGCACAAGGGAAGTCCACCAAGGCGGCCCAGGGGGCATTGACAGGATATCGGCGTCAACTTTACAGTCATACCATTCCGGTGGATGGGCGGGATGGCGTTGAACCGGCGGGGCTGGATCGATCCGCTTCACTGTTGCGCCCCACCGAACCGATCGGCAGCAGAGCGGGTGCGGTGTTGCGCCCCGCCGTCAGTCATCAATGGGGAAACCTATGGACGAAATTTTCTCGCCGATCGACCTGACCGATGCCTATAAGGTGGGCATCACCACCATTGACCGTGAACATCAATTCCTGATCGGACTGTACAACGGACTGGTCTCTGCGGTGCGACGCGGCAACGCTCGCGACATGTGGGACGACGCCTTCCAAAAACTGGTGGCCTACGCCGATCAGCATTTTGCCAATGAAGAACGGCTGATGATCGCGCGGAAATATCCCGATTACGACAACCACAAGCGCCAGCATGATAACTTCATCCAGAACCTGAATCTGCTCGCCACCGAACGTGCCAACCGCAACGAAGAAGCAGCCCTGGAACTTCTGCTCGCGTTTATCGGCCAGTGGATCCGCGGCCACATCCTGATTACCGACAAGCAACTTGGCGAGTATGCAAAGCAGGATTAGCCTTTTTTCGCGGCAGCATCCGCGTCCTCACCATCGGCTCGACTCCCCGCGTCAACCGTCCGCCTCGACCGACGGCGAGAAGGTTGATGGCGAAGGTGTGGGGTTGGCATCGCCATCGGCCGTCATCACGGCGACCTGGGCCAGCATGGTGCGTCCGGCCTCGGTCAGCCGGCAGATTTCCCAGCCGGGTTTGATCGGATTGGCAAACCAAGGCTCGATCCAACCGGCGGTCCGGCAAGTGCGGATCACCGCCGGCCTCACCCGCCGACCTGTCTCGTCGAACAGCGGCACCTTGCCCCCGGGCTGGATCAACCCCCGACGCAACCACGCCAATTGGGCTCCAGTGGGTATCCGGCCGGCCTCTGCACCCGGGGGTTGCCCCGTGCCGGCCTTGCCGGATTTCGGACGAGCAGACGGTTTCATGGCGGCTCCCGACCGGTCGGAACCCGAACACGGGATTGGCCCGCTCGGGTCCCTTCAATTTCGGATCGTTTCAGTATAGACGAAGCCGCACGCCGGGAGAATTGTCCACACGGCGAGACCTCTCTGCTTTTGAAAGGGGCCTGTCATGAGCAACACCGCCATGATTTTCGTTTACCTGACCGCCGGTTCGGTGGAAGAGGCCCGCCGCATCGGCCGGACGCTGGTCGAGGAGCGGCTGGCGGCCTGCGTCAATCTGATCGACGGCATGGTTTCGATTTACCACTGGCAGAACACGGTGGAAGAGGCCCGCGAGACCGTGATCATCGCGAAAACCCGGGCCGACCTGTTCGACGCCCTGGCGGCGCGGGTTCAGGCGTTGCACAGCTACACCACCCCATGCATCGTCGAACTGCCCGCCGGTCGCATCGAAGCCGGTTACCTGACCTGGCTGGCCGCCGAGACCGCCGCCCCGAAGCTCACATAACCGGCATGCGCCGGTTCCGGTTGCGGCGGTCCTGGCAAGATGCCAACCAGAGTCAAATCTTGCTGGAATCGGGGCTGTCCGCCCGCCCCCGGCCATGACGGCCGCGCCGCCAACACAGGAGTCCGCATGCCCGATCTGTCCGCCCGCCTGTCGATCGGGTTCTCCTGGGCCGGCCATACCACCATGCATATCCTCTCGGCCCTGTTCCTGACGGTGGTGCTGGCCCTGGAGCCCGCCTGGTCCATGACCTACGACGACCTGATCCGGCTGTGGACGGTCGGGTCGCTGATGATCGGCCTGGGCGCACCGCTCGCCGGCTGGCTTGGCGACCGCTGGAGCGACGCCCGGATGATGGTGCTGTTTTTCCTGTTGACCGGCGGCGGCGCCATCGGCGCCGGCCTCACCAGCGAGCCGGTGGCCCTGACCCTGGCCTTGACCGTGCTCGGCCTCGGGGCGTCGATCTACCATCCGGTCGGCATGTCCTGGCTGATCAAGAACAGCGTCAACCCGGGCGCGGCCCTGGGAACCCAGGGGCTATTCGGCAGCCTGGGCGTCGCCTGCGCGGCGCTGGTGGCGGGTACGCTCACCGATCTGATCAGTTGGCGCGCGGCGTTCATTATCCCCCGGCTTGTTCAGCGTCGCCGTCGGTGTTGCCCTTGCCGTTTGCATCGCCATGGGTTTGGTGGTCGACCGCAACGTTGACGTCCGGCCCCAGCCCAA
>CAIYNU010000096.1 GCA_903927615.1 uncultured Rhodospirillales bacterium
TCACAACCGCGCCCGGGGAAAATGCCGCCGCGACAATCGCCCGCTTCTGATCGGCACTCCAGTGGCGCCGACGTTCAACGCCCGAAATAACCTCGACCCGCGCCATAGCACCGTCCCTTGTAGCGCTGCAAACGACACTGCGTGCAGCACTGCAAATCTACCGCGCGGCCGAATGCCTGCGGAAGGCGGCCTTCACCGTAGGCATACCTAACGACATCCCTCGGATGGTTTGATAGCGGCGACAGGGATTTCGGCACCATCTGGGAAACGGCGAGAGATTTTCATATTGAGACATGCGGCAAGCTTATCTCGTTCGTCGACAAGATCGGCCAATGTATATTTTTCAAGGACTGAAAAAAAAGCTTCAAGAGCTTCCTCAAGTGCAAAACGAAATTTACAATCGGCATGAAGAGGGCAGGTGTTTGTTTCCGGATCGAAGCATTCGACGAGGTTCCTCTTGTCCTCAGTTTGGCGAATAATTTCGCCGATATTTATTGCTTCAGGCTCACGGGCCAAGCGAATTCCCCCGCTTCGACCCCGTACCGCTTTCAGATAGCCGAGCCGTCCCAATTCAGCCGCCGCTTTTTTCAGGTGGTCGAGGGATATGCCGTAGGCCCGAGCGATTTCGGGGATGGTGCTGGGCCCATCCCCTCTAAGTCCTGCATACATCAGAATGCGGACGGCGAAATTCGAAAACTGGGTCAACCTCATCGCCAATCTCCCTGAACCACCAACGTGCCCCGTTCATAGCAGGCTATCAATAGTGCATGTAAGATGCTCGTTTTGAGCATTGGCTTGGGGACCGGGAGTTTCGTAGTCCAAACCGGCGTACGGGGGTAACTCGCCATCGGGCAAGCAAACGCAACACAAAACTTCGTGACTTCGTAGATTCGCAGGTATATGATCGCATGTGCGGCATCCTTGGCGATTGACGAGTTTAGCGGGGGTAACCGATGAACGGTATCGTAACAACACTTTTCGAGTATTGGGCCGAGGGGCTCCGACCAAGAAGCCGCCTCGGTAAGATTATCGTTCCTCTAATTATAATGAAGTTAATATTCATACTGGTATTGTGGAGCGTATTTTTCAGCCCATCGCGCCAGCCTAATCTCGGAGCCCCGGCAATTGACTCCGATGTATTCCGCCTGCCAACCGCAACATCACGGGAAAGTCGCCCATGATCGACATCGACGTTGTTAGTCTCGCCCGTCTCCAATTCGCGGCGACCGCGCTCTACCACTTCCTTTTCGTGCCCCTGACCCTCGGTCTCTCGGTGATATTGGGGATCATGGAAAGTGTCTACTTCATCACAAAACGGCCAATCTGGCGTGACATGACCAAGTTCTGGGGCGTCCTATTTGGCATTAACTTTGCCATGGGAGTCGCAACCGGCTTGACCATGGAGTTCCAGTTCGGCACCAACTGGGCCTACTACTCTCACTATGTCGGTGACATCTTTGGTGCGCCGCTGGCTATCGAAGGCTTGATGGCGTTCTTTCTGGAAGCCACCTTCGTCGGCATATTCTTTTTCGGTTGGGATAGGCTGTCTCGGGGAGCGCACCTATTCGTCACCTGGATGGTGGCGTTAGGCTCGAACCTGTCAGCCTTATGGATTTTGATCGCCAACGGCTGGATGCAGCATCCCGTGGGCGCGAGGTTCAACTTTGAATCCATGCGCATGGAAGTGTCCAGCTTCTATGATGTGTTGTTCAATCCCACCGCCCAGGCCAAGTTCGTCCACACCATCAGTGCCGGATATGTTACAGGCTCCATGTTTGTCTTGGCGATCAGCGCGTTCTTCCTTCTGAGCGGGCGGAACCGCGACTTTGCCAAACGGTCGATCACCATCGCCGCCGCGTTCGGTTTATGCTCCTCGCTGTCGGTGGTCGTGCTCGGCGACGAGTCCGGCTATACGGCGGCGGAAAGCCAGAAGATGAAGCTGGCGGCCATCGAAGGCATGTGGGACACCGAACCGGCACCGGCGGGGTTCAACGTCGTCGCCATTACCGACCAACAGAACCACAAGAATCTTTTTGAAGCTAAGGTTCCGTGGTTACTGGGCCTGATCGCGACCCGCTCCGCATCCGAGTCGGTCCCCGGCATCAACGATTTGGTCGCCAAAAACGCGCAAAATATCCGTGACGGCATGAAAGCCTATACCGCCTTGCAAATCCTGCGCAAGGATGGAACCAATGTCGAGGCGAAGGAAATACTCAAGCAATACGAGTACGGTCTTGGGTATGCCCTCCTGTTGACCAAATATACCCAGGACATACCTGCCGCTACCGACGACATGATTACCAAGGCAGCTTGGGATACCGTGCCAGATGTGGTGCCACTGTTCTGGACGTTCCGCTTGATGGTGGCGCTGGGCTTCTTCTTCATCGGTCTATTCGCCTTCGCCTTCTGGATGGTGGTCCAGAAGCGGGTTGAAACCTCTCGCCGTTTCTTGCTCGTGGCTCTGTTCAGCTTGCCGCTGCCTTGGATCTCCAGCGAATTGGGGTGGTTTGTCGCCGAATATGGTCGCCAGCCCTGGTGCATCGACGGCATCTTGCCGACCCGTCTGGGCGCCTCCTCTCTGACGACCGGGGATATGTGGCTGTCCCTGGGAGGATTCCTGATCCTCTATTCGACGCTACTGGTGGTAGAACTGTATCTGATGGTTCGCACCATCCGAAAAGGCCCGGAGGACTATTTCGGTCATCACCCCGCCCCGGTTCTGAGTTCAGCGAACTAGACCCTAACCGAGGAACAAGGGAGTAGGATAATGTTGGATTTCGAGACCTTGCGACTGATCTGGTGGTTCCTGCTGGGCTTTCTGCTTGCTGGGTTTGCCATCTTCGACGGCTTCGATTTCGGGGTAGGAGCGCTGTTGCCTTGGATCGCCAGAACCGATTCCGAACGCCGTGTCGTCATCAATACCATCGGTCCGGTTTGGGAAGGTAACCAAACCTGGATCATTCTGGGTGCAGGGGCCATCTTCGCAGCGTTCCCGCCCTTGTACGGCGCCTCGTTCTCGGGCTTCTACTTGGCTCTGATCGGCCTGTTGTTTTCCATGATCTTGCGGCCGGGCGGATTCAAATATCGCTCGAAACTTCAAAGCACGACGTGGCGGACCATCTGGGACCACCTGCTGTTTGTCGGGGGGGCCGTGCCGCCGCTGTTGTTCGGCGTCGCGGTCGGCAATGTGCTGGAGGGAGTGCCCTTCCATTTCGACGAATGGCAGCGGCTGTTTTACGACGGCACCTTCTTCGGTCTGCTCAACCCTTTCGCGATCCTGTGTGGGTTAGTCAGCGTCTCGATGCTGGTCAGTCACGGCGCGGTGTACTTGGTCAACAAGACCGAGGGTGTGATACAGGCCCGGGCGAAAAGGATCGCGAGTCTTGGTCCCTTGGTCACCATTGCGCTGTTTGTTTTGGCCGGGTTTTGGGTGGCGTTCGGCGTCCAGGGTTATGTGGTTGCCGCAGGGGGGGCTTGGAATGGTCCCTCCAATCCCTTTACCAAGACGGTCACGGTCCACACCGGGGCTTGGCTCGCCAACTACGGGACTTATCCGTGGATGATCCTGGCGCCGATGCTGGGTTTGGCCGGGGCGGTGCTGACCACACGCCTGGTCGGGTCGCCCAAGCCGATACTCGCGTTCGTGAGCAGTGGGGCCAGCATCTTCGGGATCGTCAGCACCGCCGGTGTCAGCATGTTTCCGTTCCTGATGCCATCCTCCAACAATCCGAACCAGAGCTTGACCGCGTTTGATGCTTCGAGCAGCCACTATACTCTGATGATCATGCTCGTCTCGACCATCATTTTCATGCCGATTATCATCATATACACATCATGGGTGTACAAGATGATGCGTGGCACCGTGTCGAGCAAGTATATCGACGATAACTCCCACTCCGTCTATTGACGGCACGACGAGAGAGGTAAAGGCTATGTGGTACTTCACCTGGATACTGGGAACATGGTTCGCGGCGTCGTTCGCCATCATGCTCGCCTTATGGCAGGAGGTGGACAATCCGTCCGCCTCTGACCGGGGGTATGATGGCCATTGACCGTGGAGGAGCCATGGACTGGTATCATGCTTTGCCCATTGGTACGCGGGTGTTCCTTTGGGCAACAGCGGCGGTAGCGACGGGTGGTTTTCTGCTTCGGGTGCTTTGGCTGTGGCGCTATTGGACCTGAAGCAGTCCAGCGTTTCTGTGGGTTTGGGTTAAATCTTATGTGGTGTTCTGCCCGGTTGGGCACGCTCAACCGGGCACAAACACTGAACAGGAGGCACGCGATGCATAAGGATTGGGTAAAAATTGCCAAAGAGTTGTCGCCGTTGATGGGCGAGGCGCGTAAAAGCAGCCCCGAGGCATGGACTGGATTTGGTGCTCTTGCCAAAGCAGCAACCGCGCCAGGTGCCCTCGACACGAAGACTAAGGAGTTGATCGCGTTGGCACTGGGCATTGCCGCCCGTTGTGACGGCTGCTTAGCCTTCCATGCCAAGGAAATTGTCCGTTTGGGCGGCACTCGGGCAGAGGTGCTCGATGTCATCTCAATGGCGATCTACATGGGCGGCGGTCCCTCCGCGATCTACGGCGCCCAGGCATTGGAGTCATTCGACCAATTCGCCGCACTGGCAAATAAATAATGGGAAAATAACTGCGTTTGGCTCCTCGATGACATACAGCAATGGAAGGGAATGACGCATGCCGAAGCCAAGTTCTCCGGCAACTACGGCCAACCTGGAGCGCCTTTCATCTCTGGACAGTATGGAGGGCATTATCCATGCTGCTCCGAGCAATGTTCCAACTTGGCTCCAGAATGTTCCTTGTGGACCATTGATCTTCGCCATTTATCCCGGATTCCTGGTCGCCGTGACCCTTGCTCTCGCATCGTCCTGGCTCTCGCAGCATTACGGCGCCCCGGTCATGCTGTTTGGCTTATTGTTTGGAATGGCGTTCCATTTTCTACATGAAGACGGGCGCTGCGTTGCCGGAATTGAATTTTCGTCACGGACCGTCTTGCGGATCGGCGTCGCTCTGCTTGGTGCCCGGATCACCGCCACCCAGATCGCCAGCCTGGGACCGGTTCCTGTGCTGACCGTCGTCATTAGTGTTGCGACCACAATTCTGGTCGGCGTCTTGTTGGCTCGCCGTCTTAAGCTGGGGCAGGATTTTGGGATTCTGTCCGGTGGGGCCGTTGCGATCTGCGGCGCATCTGCCGCCTTGGCCATCGCCTCAGTCCTCCCACGGCATAAGGACAGCGAGCGGGATACCATCTTGACCGTGGTCACGGTCACCTCGCTATCGACCGTGGCGATGATTCTATATCCCATCGCCGTCACTTCACTGGACCTGAACAATGCTAAAGCCGGAATTTTTTTAGGCGGAACGATCCACGACGTTGCCCAGGTAGTCGGGGCCGGGTTCATGATCTCACCTGAAACCGGGGACATCGCCACTTACGTCAAACTACTGCGGGTGGCGATGCTCATCCCGGTGGTTTCTCTAATCGCTTGGATTGTTGCACGCCGAATGAAAGACGGGGCCGCACGTAAAAGTCCAAAACTACCCTTGTTTCTGATCGGGTTCGTTGTTCTCGTCGTGATCAACAGCCTCGGCTGGCTTCCGGCACTGGCGGTCAGTGCCTCGACGGATGTTTCCCGTTGGTGTCTGGTTACCGCCATCGCCGCCCTCGGCATGAAGACCTCGTTCAGGGACCTGCTCGCTGTCGGTTGGCGGCCAATCGCCTTGATGGTGGTCGAGACAGCCTGGATCGCCATGATGGTTCTGGCGGTGGTCAAATTCATAATCTGATCCTACTCGGGCATCATCCTGTGTGTTCAGTGGGGGCAACTGAAGAGGTGATGGCTCTATCAATCGCGGAACAGCTTGAAGAAATGCCAAAGGATGACAAGGTTGAGGTTTTTGCCATAACCCAGGAAAACTATGGCGCTGGCTGCGAGCGCAAGTGTGCGGAATTGTCGAATAGCCCATTGCCGGCGCCCTGAACCAATAACTCACGGTAGCAATTGCAGGCAGCGTCATCGAGGCGATTTCGATGAGGTCGGTACCTGATGGGCTCGCGACGTGAAGGTTCACCGCAGTGCCCACGGTGGACCAGGGGGGCGAACCGCCGCTGACAACCGGGGTCGGGGTGGTTCCGCCGTGTTCTCCGCGTGCGCGAGATGAACCGCTGCCACAAATCTCAGGGATCGACGCCTCAAGGAAAATCATTGCGATACGTGCAACAGTAGTGTCGTCATCCGCGAGCGGGATGGCCGTACCAGGATGAGGGTATTCAAGGCTGAGGACCGAAGTCTGTCCTTCATCATGTCTTTCGCATCCCGATCGGATATGTGGAAGATTTCGTGATAGTATGGCGATTGGCGCCAAAATATTGCGATAATCGTCACCAGGCCGCGCCCGGGCGGTCAACGCTGGTACGAAAAACCCTTGAATATCAGTCGATTGTCCGGCATGGCGGTTCTGGCACGATGGTTGCAAACGTCCGAAGTCACCAACGATTGTTTCCAGGAGGTCCATCATGGGCATCTTTTCCCGCCTTTCAGACATCATCAACGCCAACCTCAACGCTCTGCTCGACCGCGCTGAAGACCCTCAGAAGCTGATTCGCCTGATCATTCAAGAGATGGAGGACACGCTGGTCGAGGTGCGCTCGTCCACGGTCAAGATCATCGCCGAGAAGAAGGAGATCGAGCGCAAGATCGCCACCCTCCGCCGGGAGTGCGATGATTGGTCGGCCAAGGCCGAAGTCGCGCTGACCCGGGGCCGCGACGATCTGGCCAAGGCCGCGTTGGTCGCGAAAGCCAAGGCCGCCGGGGCCGCCGAGGCCATGGAAGCCGATCTGGCACCGCTCACCGAGGCGCTTGCCAAATCGGACGCCGACATCCGGAGCCTTCAGGCCAAGCTCACCGACGCCCGCAACCGCGAGCAGACCATCGCCGCCCGGCAGCAGTCGGCGGTCAACCGGGTCAAGGTTCGGGCCAAGCTCTACGATGGCCGCATCACCAACGCCTTTCAGCGCTTCGAGCAGGTCGAACGCAGCCTTGACGAACTGGAGGGTAAGGCCGACTCCTATGACGTGGGCCGGGGCAAGTCGCTGGCGGATCAGATCAACGAGCTGGCCACCGACGACAAGGTCGATCGCGAACTGGCGGAGATGAAGGCGAGGCTGGCCGCGAAAGGCGTCGGCGGCCGGTAGCGCCAAAGGACAGGGAAGGGGGGAAGGATGAGTGACGTCGGTATCGTCGTCATGGTGCTGATCCTGGTGTTCGTGGCACCCTTATGGATCGTACTTCACTATGTGACCCGTTGGCGCACCAGTCGGTCGTTGTCGGCAGAGGACGAGCGGATGCTGGGCGAACTGTGGGAAAACGCCGAGCGCATGGAGAGTCGCATCCATGCCCTGGAGCGAATCCTGGATGTCGAAGCGCCCGGTTGGCGCAACAAGCCCTGAAGGAGGTCCCATGCGTCCCCGTCCGTCCTTCTCCGCCCCCAAGCCGGACCGGCTGTACCGGGATCCGGTCGCCGGCAAGCTGTTCGGCGTGTGTGCCGGGCTTGGCGACTATTTTGGCGTCGAACCGGTGCTGATCCGCTGTGCCATGGTGGCCGGCTTGATCTTTCTGTCGGTTCCGGTGTTGATCGCTTATCTGCTGGCGGCCCTGATCCTGCCGGCCCGGCCGCCGGCGTCCTACCCGTCGGCTGCCGAGGAGGCGTTCTGGCGGGCGAATGCCGCTCAACCGCGGGTGACGCTGGATCGGGTCCGGCAGCGGTTCGGCGACATCGAAAAACGTCTGCGCAGTCTGGAATACCATGTCAGCAGCCAGGAGTTCCTGCTGAGCCGGGAGATTCGAAATTTGGACCGGTAGGGATTGAGTCGCACCGGCGGCCAAGCGGCCGGCGCTGGTTATGAACGGCCCCGGCCGCTTGATGCGGTCAGGGGTGAGCGGTGGCGTCGTTCCGGGAGAGCGACCACGCCACCGCGTCGGCCAGCGCGTCCCGGGCCGGGCGGTGATGATAGCAAAGCTCGCGTTCGGCCTTGGCCGAGCTGAAGAACATCTTTTTGCGGGCCATCTTTGCGCCATCCACCGTGAGTTGGGGATCGGTGGCGCCGGTGAGCCGGGTCCAGCCCTCGGCCAGATAGGCCAGCGGCAGGATCAGGGCATGGGGCAGGCTGAGGGTGGGGGGGCGGCGGTTGGTCAGCGCCGCCACCACCTGGAGAATGTCCTTGAGCGCCAGATCGTCGCCGCCCAGGATATAGCGTTCGCCGATCCGGCCGCGGTGGAACGCCAGCAGGTGCCCGGCGGCCACATCGTCCACATGAACGATATTGAGCCCGGTATCCACATAGGCGGGCATGCGCCCGGCGGCGGCATCGGCAATCAGCCGGCCGGTGGGGGTCGGCTTGATATCGCGCGGCCCGACCGGAGTCGACGGATTGACGATCACCGCCGGCAGGGCCTGTTCGTCCACCAGTCGGCGCACTTCGGCCTCGGCCAGGAATTTGGACCGTTTATAGTGGCCGATCATGTCGTCCAGCGTCACCGGCGTTGATTCGTCGGCCGGTTGGCCATCGCGATGAAGGCCAAGGGTGGCGACGCTGCTGGTATAGACCACCCGCTGGACTCCGGCGTCCAAGGCCGCCAGCATCAGGTGGCGGGTGCCGTCCACATTCACCCGGTAGATGCTGTCCGGGTCCGGAACCCAGATGCGATAGTCGGCCGCGACATGGAACAACGCCTGACAGCCGGTCACGGCCCGGGCCAGCGAGGCCGCGTCGGTCAGGTCGCCCTCGGCGACTTCGACGTCCAGTCCGTCGATGTTGCGACGGTCGCTCGACCGCCGCACCAGCACCCGTACCGTATCACCCGCGGCCAGCAGGTGACGAACGACGGCGGCTCCGACAAAACCAGTGGAGCCCGTAACCAAGGTGGTCAAGGATCGGTCCCTTTCGACGGTGACACTGGATGGCACTCTAACATGCCGGTCGGTTCGGCATAAGCCGACACCCCTAACAGGGCGATGATCCGGTCTTCAGGGGTGTAAAGGCCGTCCAGGTAATGGGCGTCGAGGGCTTCGCCCGCCATGTCGGGGGCGGGTTTGATCTGGGTGTGGGGGATCGGCAGGATGTCCAGAATCGCGTCAACCAGGAGACCCTTCAGGCTGTCACCGGATTCGATGATGATGACCACATGGGTTTTGGTCGTTTCGGTGGCGCCGTCGCCGAAGCGGGCGCGCAGATCGACGATGGGGATCACGATCCCCCGCAGATTGATCACGCCACGGACGTAGAGTGGCAGGTTGGGCAGCCTTTTTTCGGGAATCCAACCGCGAATTTCCCGAACCACACTGACGCTGACGCCGTATTCCTGCTGGTCGATGGAAAAGATAATGTATTGCTCAACCCGGTGGTCGTCGACGACGACAGCGGATCGTGCGGGCCGGATGACATCGGAGAACGGACGGGCCATGACAAAGCCTTCTGCGGCGGAGGGCGGAAACGATGGCGTTCCTCCGCCGCACCCTCCAGGGAGCGTCGGAGGGTGCGTGGGGCTGCTGCGGCCGGCCGTGGGGGCGGCTTACCGCGCCGCCCTGCGGGGGGGCAGGATCGTCTCCGGCACGGCTTCGACAAGCGTAAAGAAGGACATCTGCCCTTCCACGTCCGACGCTTGCTCTGCCATGGACTGTGCCGCCGCGGTGGTTTCCTCGACCAGTGCCGCGTTCTTTTGGGTCATCTCGTCCATCGCCGAGACCGCGGCGTTGATTTCCTCCAGCGCGCTCGCCTGTTCGGCGCTGGCGCCGGCGATCTCGCCGACCAGCATCGCCACTTGCTGCACCCCTTGGACGATGCCGCTTAAGGAGGAACCGGCCTTCTGGACCAGCTCGACGCCATTCTGAACCTGGCTGTCGCTGTTCAGAATCAGTGTCTTGATCTCCTTGGAGGCCTGGGCCGAACGCTGGGCCAGCACCCGGACCTCTTGCGCCACCACGGCAAAGCCCTTGCCGGCGTCGCCGGCCCGTGCGGCCTCGACCGCCGCGTTCAGGGCCAACAGATTGGTTTGGAACGCGATTTCGTCGATGACGCCGATGATCTCGGTAATCTTGCGGCTGGCCTCGGCGATGGCCTTCATGGCATCGATGGCCGAGCCTGCGACCACGCCGCCTTGCTCCGCCGTCTTACGCGCCTCGAGGACCATGGTGTTGGCGCGCTGGGCGTTTCCGGCGCTGGCCCGGACCGCCGCCCCCAGTTGTTCCAACGAGGCTGCGGTCTGCTCCAAGCTCGAGGCCTGCTCCTCGGTGCGCTCGGACAGGTCGACGCTCCCGGCGGAAACCTCTGTCGCCGCCGCCGAAATATGTTCGATGGCTTCGCCGATGGTGCCGACGATCTCAACCAGCCGGTCGCTGGTGGCGTTGAATTCGGTTTTCAGATCGTGATAGGCGCCCTGGTAATCCTTGACGATGCGTTGGGTCAGATCGCCGTTGGCCAGCGCACCGGCCACCAGGGTCAGATCGGCGATGATGTCCTCGATGGTTTCGGCCAGACGGTTGATATGCTGGCTCATGGTCAGCAGGATGCCGTCACGTCCTTCGGTGGTCATCCGCCGCGACAGGTCGCCGTCGATGAAGGCCTCGACCAGACCGGAGATTTCTTCACCGACCTGACGTTCACGCTCGCGGATGGCGTTTTGCATGCGCCGTTCGTTTTCAATCCGCTCCTGCTCTTGGGCGATGGTCATGCGGCGGTTTTCCAGGGCGTTTTCTTTGAACACCGCCAGGGCTTCGGCCATCAGGCCGATTTCGTCGCTCCGCCGGAGCACCGGCACCTCGGTTTCCAGATTGCCGCTCGCCAGCTTCTGCATGGCGTTGATCATGTGGCGCAGGGGCCGGGCCAACCCGGCCAGGGCGAACCACAAGGCCAGCACGATCAGGGCCACGCAACCGATGCCCAGCACCTCGTAGGTCTGGGTCAGCATGGCGGTCATCTTGCGGACGGCATGGGTGGCCAGGGCGGCTTTGTCCGCCTTCTGCTTTTCCAGGACCTTGTCGGCCAGGTCAGAGGCGGCGGTCGAGGTTTTCTTCAAAGCCTCGTTGAAGGCGCGAATCCGCTCCAGTTCCTCATAGACGTAATTGGACGCGGCATCGCTGAATTGGGACTTGCGGACGAGCTGGATCGTGCTGTCGTTGGCCTTGCCGAAGAATTTATAGACGTTGGCCAGACTTTGCCCCGAGCGATCGACGATGTTGAACAGGCGGGTGCTGGTGGCCACCAGAGAGGTGTCGTCCGCCTGGCCGCCGGCGGTCTCAACGATAAACCCGCCGGCCAGCAGCGTGGCTTTCAGCGTCGCCAAATGCGTCGCGAACCGGTCCAGGCCACTCCGAATCTTGTTGCGCTCGAGCACGGTCTTATCGGCGCCCTGGGAGTCTTCGGCCAGGATCGAGGCCTGGTGACTTTCCATCACCGCGTTGGTGGCGAGGATGATCTCCATGATATCGCCCTGGACATCGGCGTTGGCCTGACCGACGGCGTTGACCTGCTCGGAGAGCTGGTTCTGGGCGCCTGAGGTGCCCTTGAACAGATCAAACATGCCGTTGAGATTGAACAGGCTGACCAATCCCAGAATGATCAGCGGCGTCACCGCAACGGCGACAACTTTGATGCCGATGCCGAGTCCTCGGGCGCGTGCGGTAGTCGTCATCCCCGTTGCTTTCCTGCTGTTGGCGTCGTGTAAAGTCGCCCGGACGGCTTCGCGCCGTCCGGGCCGGTCGGGTTACAGGGCTTCCGCCAGGGCCAGGGCCTTGGTCAGTATGTCGTAGGTTTCCGAGGGCGTCTTGCCCTGGGGCTCGGGCGGCAGCACGCTGGGGCTGGTGGCGCCAACGGCGAATTTGATCGACCCCAATTCCGCCAGCAGGTTGTTTTCCACGTCGGCGACATGGCTGGGCGTGATCGCGCCGGTCCGCCGGTTGGGGAGCACGATCTCCCCGACCAGCTTGATCGACGGGTCGGTTTCGACTTTGGACTTGAGCTTCTCCAACACCGCAAAGGCCTGATTATAGGTGTCCAATGGCTTTTTGCCGGTTGCGCCGGCGGGCGCGTCGACCGGGTCGGTCTTGCCGCGGGCGGCACGGATTTTTTCCAGGTCGTCGACCATCACCAAAGCCAGACGGTAAACGTCGTTGGGGACGATCTTGGGAATCCCGAGGCCGTCGAGAGAGTCGCTGGCCTTCTGCAAATTCGCGTAGTTATCGGCCGGGGTCTTGCCCATGACCAGCGGCGTGGTCGTCACTGGCTTGGTGACGTTAAATTTGGCCCGGAGGTCGAGCAGATCGGTAAGGGCCTGGTCGACAATCATCTTGACGTTGCCCGGCGTGATTTCGGTGACGGGGAACGGCGGCACCGGATTCTCCGGCAGGCCATTGAGGGTTCGCAGCAGTTCGACCTTCAGCAACACTTCCCGAGCCTTTTGGACCACATGGCGGGGAAAGCGTGGGGTGAGGGCCGGCGCGCTTTCGTCCACTTTAGGCTGTGATGCATTGGCCTCGTGCATGCCGGCCAGTTCGGCATTGATGTTTTCGATGACCTGGAAGACATGCGATGGCGTGATGTCTTGGGCACGGGCTGGCGAGGGTTGTACCGCGGCCAGAAACAACAAGAGGGCGCCACCGACAGTCCCAACCGACCGCGGCATGCTTTGGAATAGATTAGCGTATCCGCACACCAACATCTGACGCTCCATCAGTTTTGAAGAATTCCAGGAAAATGGCGATCAGGGGACGCGACGCCGGCCTGGCGACCAGGCACACACAAGCTTCGTATCCGTACCATTTGGTGCGCCCCGACCCGCTACCACCATTGCCAGATAAAATGATCGTAACAAACTGTCAACGAAAATGAACAGGATGACGGCCACGATCGACAAGGTTTAAGAGCGGGTTGGTTTTATTGAGTTGTGTGTGCGGCAACCCTGGTGTTGTGACCGACACGCTTCATGTCCGATGATCGTGTCTTGGCCACACCACCCATAATAGGTTCGTGTTCCGGCCCGAAGGGTGGGGACCATCAGTCGGAGTCGGAACCCGAGCGGGCATCCGCGTGCCGGAGCGTGACTCCGGTTCCGGTCGTTGCGGTCGTTCGGGTCGCTTAGGTCGGTCGGGTAAAGTTCAGCATGGTCGGCGCCTTTTCGATGATTTCTTCCAGGATCAGGGACGCGGTCTCCAGATCCTTTTCCAGATGGCCGGCGATCTTTTCGGCGTAAGCCGGGCGCATCAGCTTTTCGTGGGCGTCGTGCAGGCTGCGCAGTTCGGTCACGAAGACCTCCCGGGCGCCCAGCGGGAGAATCGGGTTGGCCGACAGCACAAAGAAAAAGCGCATGCTGGCCCGCACCAGCACCGACAGCATCAGCATGTCCAACTGCTCGAATTCCTGGCGCAGATCGTCGATGCGGGTTCCCTGGACATTCTTTAACCGGCCTTCGATCAGGATGACCAGTGCCTGGAACTCGCCCACTTTGTCCCGGAAACTCCGGTAGGCGCCAAAGCTGTGTTTGCCGGCTTCGATCTCGGCGGTTTTCGCCAGCACCATGGCCTCACGGCACTGGCGTTCCAGAGCGCCCAGCAATTCCTTGACTTCGGCGCGGGTATAAGAACGGGTTTGGGGCCGTCTCGCCATGAAACACTTCGCCCGGCAAATGATCGATGATGGGGGGCTGTATAGCACGAACATTTGAAAGAGTCGTAGCCTTAGGCGATCGGACCGACGTTCAGGTCGGGGCCGGCCGACGCAACAGCGGCATGCACAGAACCCCGAAGGCAAACACCCCGGCCATCATCCAGAGGCAGTCGCCGTAGGTGAGCACCATCGCCTCCCGTTTGACCAGTTGCACCAGCATGGCCAGGGCGGCGCCATCCGGGTTGCCGGCGAGCAGACCGTCAAAGCGGGCGGACAGGCCGTCCAGGAAGGATTGGACTTCGGGCCGGGCCAGATTGATCTGATCCCCCAGGCGATCCAGATGCAGCGTCAACCGGTCCTGGATCGTGGTGTTGATGCCGGCCATGCCGATCGCGCCGCCCAGATTGCGCATCAGATTGTAAAGACCGCTGGCGTTCTTGACCTTGTCCGGCGGCAGGCGTCCCAGGGCCAGGATGTTGATCGGGATGAAGCACAGCATCAGCGAGACGCCGCGCAACGCTTGGGGCAGGATCAGTTCATTGAAGTCGGAGTCGGCGGTGAGTAGGGAGTTCTCCCACAGCCCCAACCCGAACAGGCTGAGACCGGCAAACAGCATCAGCCGGAGATCGACATGCTTGGAGAGGGCGCCGGCCATGGGTGCGCTGGCGAACTGGAAGGCACCGGTAATGCCCATGATCTCGCCGATCTGGAAGGCGTTCAACCCGCGCACCTGGGCCAGGAACAGCGGCAGCAGGTAAACCGAACCGTAAAGTCCGATGCCCAGAATGAAGCTGTAGAAACTGCCAAGGGCAAAGTTGCGGTTGGTAAAGGCGCGAAGCTCGACGATCGGGTTGGCCGCCGCCAGGACCCGCCACAAAAACAACAGCGACGACACCCCGCTGACCATGGCGAATAACAGGATGGTTTGGTCCGAAAACCAGTCGTTGCGCGGCCCTTCCTCCACCACATACTCCAGTCCGCCCAGGAACAGGGCCATCAGCGTCAGGCCCGGCCAGTCAAAATCTTGCGCCAGCGAGCGGTCGCCGCGGTCGACGTCCACCAGCAGCCAGACCATCACCGTCACGAACAAGCCGGGGCCGATATTGATCAGGAACAGCCAGTGCCACGAGAAATTGTCGGTGATCCACCCGCCCAGGGTCGGACCGAGCGTCGGGGCCATGGTGGCCACCAGACCGATCATCACTGAAACCACCGGACGCTTGTCCAGGGGGAAAATCATGAAGCTGGTGGCAAACACGGTGGGAATCATGGCGCCGCCGATAAAGCCCTGGAGCGCCCGGAACACGATCATGGCGCCCATGGAATCGGCGAATGAGCAGGCCAGGCTCATCAGGGTGAAGCCGGCGGCGGACAGGGTGAACAGCACGCGGGTTGACAGCAGCCGGGACAGAAAACCCGACAGCGGAATCATGATCACTTCGGCGATCAGGTAAGAGGTTTGAACCCAACTGATCTCGTCGGCACTGGCGGCAAGACCGGCCTGAATCTCGGACAGGGAGCTGGAGACGATCTGGATATCCAGGATGGCCATGAACATCCCGACCACCATGGTCATGAACCCCGCCCACTGCCGCAAGCCAACCCGCCGGACCGCCGGGTGAGGAAACGGAATCGGGTCCGCGCCCTTTCGTTGCGGCGTGGCACCGAGCGGCGGCGGCAACGCGATCGTCGGTTCCGGGGTGGAGGCCGTCGCCAAGGCCAAAGCTGTTGCCGGGCGGCTCATGGCGTTGCCCCCCTGGTGTCGACCGTGACCACCACCGACAATCCCGGGCGCAGCAATCCGGCCAGCGGCGTGCCCGCCGGTAGATCGATCCGTACCGGGATGCGCTGGACAATTTTGGTGAAGTTGCCGGTGGCATTTTCCGGCGGCAGCAGGCTGAAGCGTGAACCGCTCGCCGGAGCAACACTAGCAACCTGAAGGGTCAGGGGCTGATCGGGAAAGGCATCGACCGAGATCCGCACGGGTTGCCCAGGGCGCATACGCCGCAACTGTGTTTCCTTGAAGTTCGCCTCCACGTGAAGCGCATCAAGCGGGACCAGCGCCATCAGTTGCACCCCGGGACGCGCCAGCAAGCCAAGTTGGACGCTGCGATTGCCGACCACGCCGGCCACCGGCGCCCGGATCACGGTATTATCGAGATCAATCTGGGCCAGGGCCAGTTGCGCCCGGGCCTGATGCCCCTGGGCATCGATCTCATGCCGGGCCGCTTGCAGCACCGCCACCTGATCGCGTTCGGCCGCCAGCGCCGCCCGCGCCCGGGCCAGGGCTGCGACCGCCTTGGCTTGGTCGGCCTGGGTGGTCTCCAACCGTTCCCGGGTGGCCCAAGCCCCGGTGGTCAACGCGCGCACGCGCTCCTGCTCCAGATCGGCCCGACGCTGTTCCGCCTCGGCGGCGGCCACCGTGGCCTCGGCCTGGGCGATCATGGTTCCTTGAAGGGCCAACCGGGCGCTATTGCTGACCAGGGCCGCTTGCTGAGCCTCCACCGTCGCCGTGGCCTGGTCCACATGCGCCCGGTAGTCCTGGTCGTCCAGCACCGCCAAAACGTCTCCGGCTTGCACCGCCTGGTTGTCAGTGACCCGCAGGTCCCGGACATAGCCGACGACCTTGGCGCCGATCACCGAGATGTCGGCCTGGATGTAGGCATCGTCGGTGGATTCCAGGAACCGCCAGTCGGTCCACCAGAACCAACCGGCGGTGCCGCCTCCGGCCAAAGCCGCCGTCGTC
Source organism: uncultured Rhodospirillales bacterium (assembly GCA_903927615.1). GTDB lineage: Bacteria > Pseudomonadota > Alphaproteobacteria > Azospirillales > Azospirillaceae > BOG-933. The sequence goes on from CAIYNU010000096.1 coordinate 16,424, forward strand.
ACCAGGGCCACCACAAGCTTGCGTCGTAACCCGACCATGCGCGCTCTCCACCCGCCCGAAAAAACTGAACCGTTCAGTTTTCTGTCCAGACCGAAAGTGAACGCGGGAACCGGTCTTGTCAAGATGAACTGAACGGTTTAGTTTTGTCCGGGGCGCACGTCTGATCACGGCGTGTCCCACGGCGGGGGGCGGGAAGGGCGGCAGGGCCGGCCTGACCCCATGGCGTTTTGCCCGGTCCCGGTTGCCACAGTCCCTGTTACGAGGTGGTCATGGCGTTATCAGAGGCGGTCGTCACCGGGAAGTCGTCACCACCGGTGTCCAAAACCACCCAAATTCTGCGAACGGCGGGGCTGCTGTTCCTGGAACACGGCTACGGTGCCACCAGCATGGACGCGGTGGCGCGCACCGCCGGCGTTTCGAAGGCCACGCTGTACGCTCATTTTACCAGCAAGGCCGACCTGTTTTCGGCCATCGTCGGCGCCGAGTGCGCGCGGGCGGTGCCGATGGTGACCTGCCAGGGTCTGGGCGGCTTGCCGGTGGCCGAGGGGTTGTTCCGGATCGGGCGGACGTTACTGGACCTGTTGCTGTCGCCCCAGGCCCTGGGTGTGTATCGGGTGGTGATTGCCGAGTCCCCCCGCTTTCCCGAACTGGGCCGGGCATTTTATCGGGCCGGGCCCAGTCGGACCCTGGATGCGCTCGCGGCTTATCTGGACGACGTCCACCGCCGGGGCGAACTGTCGGTCCCGGACCCCATGGTGGCGGCTGAACTGTTCTGGGGCATGGTCCGTAGCCATGCCCACCTTCGCTGCCTGTTGCTGGTCGATGACTCGCCCGACAGCGCGCACCGGGATGGTCATGTCCGGACGGTGGTGACGGTGTTCATGCGCGGCTTTGCCGTGTCCGGCAGTCCGGGGCCCCAGGACGGGGGCGCCTGGAGCGGCCCGGTGTCGTCACCGTGACCGTGGCAACGGTCACAGCGGACGGCTTTTCGCAAGCGTAGACTCGCGTTCGGGAGAGGTCCGGGAGTGCCCGGAATCGCCGAAGGAGGCAGGCCATGGACGAGCTTCGCACGGTCTTTCGCTTTTTCATCCTGATGGCCGTCGGCACCCTGATGATTGCGCATGTCCTTGCCGGTATTGGCGACAGTTGGTTCGATGACCGACTGCCGGATCCGCTGATCTGGCTGTGGCAGCGGGTGTCCGGTCTTGATTGAGCCAGGCGTGCGCCCCCCGTTTGGCCCGAAATAGATTTTGCAAAAGACGCGAAGGCTTTGGCATGATCAGGGTCGCGGCCGTTCGGGAGGTTCCGGTGAAGATTGATATCGTATTCGACAGGCGGACCTTGCGCGAAGGCGAGGTGCTGATTCGCGAGGGTGACCTGGGCGATGTCGCTTTCTTCATCCAATCCGGTCTGTTCGAGGTGAGCAAACGCGATCGTGACAGAAGCGTCATTCTGACCCATCTGGGAAAAAACGCCATCGTGGGCGAGATGGCATTGATCGATAACCACCGTCGGAGCGCGACTGTGCGCTGTGTCAAGGCCGGCACGGTGGTGACGCTGGATCGTGTCAAGTTTGAAGAGCGCATGAGCAACCTCGACAAGTTCACCCGCGCCCTGCTCGAAATGTTCTCCAGCAAGTTGCGGATATTGAACGAGGAATTCTTGAATGCGGTCAGGTCCCGAACCGACGCCGCGGACGTCATCACAGTCGATGGTTCCAAGACCGGCCTCGCCCGGTTGATGGATGCGTGGTCCGATGCCAGCGAGGAGGATCGTCGGATGTTCTGGCAAACCGTTTCGATGATCAGTGGTGAATCTGGGACCGCAACATCAGAGCGGCCGACGCCATGAAAGACAACTTTTAAGGACGGGCCACCACGAGATCGTGGCGGGTCGAGAAAATCACGACGGGAAAAGAAGGCCTTGGGATATAGATTTACTGACAAAGGCCTGGCTGCGGCCGTTGTCGGATTCCAATAAAAATATCAATTCATTGAAGCATTGGTGATGTTGCGATAAATACTGGCGGGATCTGCGAGTCTCCGGCGTCTCTGGCCCCGGCGCAGGCGCTTCTTCAATCGCGCGCCCTTGATCCGGCACACGCTAAACGGAGAAGGTTAAGTCAGATGGGATGGAAGCGATTATAGTTACCGCTCCGTGCTTGATTGTATCAGCTCCGACGCTTAGGATCAGGGCTGACGGTGGCGTTTGTCGATCTGTCGGGGCCGTCCGCCGATGGGTCTGTGACCGGCGGGGATGGCCCGGCGGCCGAATCATCGATAAGGTCAACGGCCGCTGGTCGTGGGGTTGTCTTTGGTGCAGGCGCACGTTTCAATCATCCGCACAGAACGAAAGGGTTACGAGATGTCCGAAAGTCTTTCGCCACAGGAACAGGTTGCGTTCCCATTTCTGGAAGCCGCCGTTCGCATCGACTCGGCCAAACAGAATCTCGATGACAAGGATCTGCTGGCGCGTGTCCTGGATGATAATGTTGCTCTTTGGCTGTATTTTAAGAACTTGCTGCTCAACGCAGAAGAAGATATTGCCGCGGAAACCAGGACTTTCTTGATTCAGGCCAGTGAATTTATGGTTAAGGCGGCACAGTTGCTCCAGCGCGAAGCCGATGAAGAGTTGATCTCTCGTCTGGTGACGATCAACCTGAACATGTCGGAACTTTTGCTCCAGGCCCCGGTGGTGCCGACTCTTCCCCAGAATCTCGGGGGCGCCTGACCACGATCGGCTGTTGGCGCGAAGGCTGTCTTGTTGAAGTCCTGGCCCCTGTCAGGACTTCCTTTTTGGTGGCGATCGGAGGCGAGGCTTTCGCTCCCCGAAAGCGGCGTCATCGGGGAACCGGTGGGAAGTGCAAGGTGAAGGTTGACCCCCGGCCGACCTCACTCTCGATGCTCAACCGGCCATGATGCAATTCCATCAGACCCTTGACCAGGGACAGGCCGAGGCCGCTGCCTTTCTCGGTGCTGGCGAATCGGTTGTCGGCTTGCTCAAAGGGGCGCATCAGGCGGTCGATGGTCTGGCGCGACATGCCGATGCCGTTATCCCGAACCATCAACGCCAGTCCGCCATCCCCCGTTTTCCGGGCGGCTACGGTGATCTGGCCGCCGATCGGGGTGAACTTGATGGCATTCGACAGCAGATTGAACGCCATCTGCTTGATCGCGCGGACGTCGGCATAGAGTTGCAGCGAGTCCGAGTCGCCGATGGTGAGGGTCTGGCACTTGTCGGCAGCCCGGTGTTCGCTGAGGCTCCTGATATAGTCAAACAATGTCGGAACATCGATCCATTCCGGAGCCAGTTCCATCCGGCCGGCCTCGATTTTGGCGATGTCGAGGACATCGTTGATCAGGGACAGCATATGCTCGCCACTCTGATGGATGTAACCGGCATAGTCGACGTAGCGCCGATTAGCGATACTGCCCAACATTTCAGTCTGGATGATTTCCGAGAATCCCAGAATACCGGTTAGCGGTGCCCGCAGCTCATGGCTCATGGCGGCAAGGAATTGTGACTTGGATTGGGACGCCAGTTGACTGATTTCCAGGGATTTGATCAGGGCGGCTTCGGCCTTGATCCGGTAATGGATCAGATAGGCAACCAGCCACAACGACACCACGGCCAGTGAACGATTGGCAAAGAATACCGGTGCCTCCGGCCACGCGGGGAGCGGAAAGAAGCAGCCCATCAGCACCAGCAGGGTAGCGATGGCGGCATAGAAAAAATGCAGACGCCGCTCACGGAACAGGAAAGTCAGAAAGATGACGCTATCGTAGGCAAAGCCCACGGAAACGTTGTCGGCAGGCGTTACCAAATCGAAACAGAAGATGACCAACATCAGACAATTACAAGCAATCGCGACGCAAGCGTCGTGGACGCTCCATTGCCAGCCGAACCATGACGGCATAAATAACCTCACCGCCGCCCTTTCCGGTCATAACCGCACCGGGAAACGGCCGCTTTCAACCCTGCCAACGCCAACCCATCAACCACCCCGTTGACGATAGCAGAACCCGTCCGCGTGTGGCATGCAAAAAATCAACTGATCAGTGTGCCGGGATCAATGGGTGGTGTCGGGGCCGACAATAAACTGATCGCTGTCTTCAATGTCCTGTTCCAGCGCGCGTTTGACCTCCAGGAAAATGTCACGCAAGGAGACGATTCCGACGATCTGGCCATCCTGCTCGATCGGCACATGGCGATAGGCCCGTTTTTGCATGGTTTCCAGGGCGGTCATCACCGGGGTATCGGGACTGAAGGTCTTGGGGTCGGAAGTCATGATCTGGGAGAGCGTGGTGGTCGCGGGGTCCAACCCGGCGGCCACCAACCGGAAATTGAAGTCGCGTTCGGTGACGATGCCGACCAGGGTCGGGCCATTCATCACCACGACGGCGCCAACCTGCCGTTCCAACATCTTCTTGGCTGCCGCGGCGGCGGTGGCATCCTCGGGGAGGGCGACGAACTTCCGGGCATTCATGACATCGGAGAGTTTCTTTCGACTGGCCATCGCTTCACTCCGTCGTTGGGTTCGGGATCGCTGGGTTCCCCTGCGATTGCCGTTTTTAGCCCATGTGGGGGCCGGCCCGACACGATAAAGTGATCAGGGCACTGGAGCGCCGCATTTTTCCGGAGCCGGGTTGCCGGGGCGCCGCAGCGTTCTAAATGGAGTTCCGGTACCTTGTACCAGGTGTCATCGCCGTAAACTCAGGGCGCCGGACTCGGTCCGGCGTCTTTTTTCGGATCGGCCGGGCGGTCACTGGCTTTGGCGATGCGAAGGGTGCCGCCCTTGTAGTCTTCATCAGCCAAGGACAGGCGCACCCGCAAGTAGCCCTCGGTTTTTATTGTAAGCGGTGATAGTTGTAAATGAAACACCATGTTCAGTCGCGCCACCAGATCGGGCGGGGCATTCGGGAGCGGCTCCGGGCGCGGGACATCGTTCGGAATCTCAAAGTCCCACTGGATCAACAGATCGTCCTGGTAAAGGACTTTGCCGACAACTTTTGATCCGAGGTACTGGATCGGGACAAACAAACGAATGGCAAGACATAATTTGGGGAGCGTGGCGGGGATTTCGCTGACGAACAGGCCACCACCGTAAACGCCCATATACGACAGCTTTCCACCCATTTCGGAACGGATATCGTCGCAAAAAATCGTGTCGATCAGGAGCGTCACGGATCAGGTCTCCAATGCGGTGGCCAGGGTATTGACATCGATCTGAAGGACTGCGGCGAACCGACGTGCGAAACTCAAGGTCATGTCTTCCTTGCCAGCCTCAAGGCGGGCGATGCGGGCTTGGCTGGTCTCAAGCCGGGCCGCCAGGGCCGCTTGGGACAACCCGCGCTCCAGGCGAAGGACTTGCAGGGGGCGCAAGTCCGCGGAGGCATGCCTTGCCAGGCGCGCCCGGGCGGCGGCCAGAGCCGCGGCCCGCCGCGGGTCCGCCTCGACGCTGGAGAGGTAGTCTGAAACCGGCCGCGTCACCGGGTTATGCGTGACCGGATCTGGTTTGTCGCCAAACTCGACATAGTAAACAGTTCCGGTTACGCCGCTTCCGGAGATGTTAGCGAGGGAGGGCCGGGAGGCCGAGCTGGTCGTAGGCTCGCTTGATTCTGCCCATAAGCTCCGCATCATGTTCATAATTCGAACTCCTGGGCATGATTGCCAGAATGTGATAGGTGGATCTCGGGCCATCGAAAGCATAGAGTATCCGATAGGGACACCAAGCCGCGTCCAGGCACCCGGCCTTCAGTCGCCACATATTGAATCGGGAACGCTGTAAAGACTTGAACGGCTGGACATCAATCCGGTCGTCACAGTAATCCTCGACACTTAAAGACCCCAGCGCGTTTTGATCGCCTAGAAGCTCTTCCAACAGCACACGGATATCTGAAGCCGCGGCTTCATCACTGTCCTCAAGGCGGTCCAGATCGCCTTCGGCATCCCGGTGGATCGCCAGAGCCTATATCATACCGTATCCAGCATATGTCAAGGACCGTGAAACGGGCTCATGCCGGGCGTGCAGGACGTTAACGCCGGCTTGGCGGACGATGGAATGGCAGCCTATAGCGCGATCGATCGCCTGTAAAAGGTAAAGTATGGCCGTTACGTCTGAAAAAGCACATTCTTCTTCAGTCATACTCGGCTATGCGCCAGTGTTGACGCCCGAGCGTTCTATCTGCGCTCCGGCCCGGTTGCTGACCGTCCGTAAGCGCAGGACCGTCCCGGGTCATTCCTGATCGAAAGCCGCCGTCCGGCCTCAGGCTGGATGGTTGCGGCGATGGGAGTGTGTTATGGTCGCCGCCAGTGACAAACGCCGGTGGGCCGATGGCCGGTGAGGCGACGACGACCGGGGGCGGGTTACGGTATCGCTATGGAAATCGATTTAGCCATCCTGTTTGCGGACGTTTGTGACAGCACCCGCCTTTACGAGACGGTGGGGAACGTCCGCGCGACCAAAATCATTCAAGGAATACTTCGTCAGCTCGAGTCGGTGGTGGTCGAAGGGGGCGGGCGCGTGGTCAAGAGTCTGGGCGACGGTCTGATGTGTACCTTCCCCGACCCGGTCAGCGCCTGCACCGCCGCCGAAGCCGTGGTGGCCACGGTGGCTTCGGCGGCGGTGGCGGCGGCCAAGGTGGGGGGCGTCAACGTCCGCGTGGGCTTGCATTACGGGAGCGCCGTGGATGCCGGCAGTGACGTGTTCGGCGATGCCGTCAATGTGGCGGCCCGGATTCAGAGTCTGGCCAGTCCTCAAGAAATCCTGCTGACCGACGATGTGGTGCGTCGTATCCCGGATTCTCTGCGGAAGCGCACGATTCTGGTGGATACAACCACCGTTAAGGGCAAGACTGTTCAAACCGGCATCTATCGATTTCGCAAGCTTGGCAGTGTCGAAGACAGCATCGACAGTACGGTGATCGGTCTGTCTTCGCTCCAACAGGTTAAGGAGGCGCCGCTGACCCTCAAGCTTGCCTATCTTGATCGCGAGTTCGTGGTTGATCTCGGCCATCCGAAATTAACCATCGGGCGGAGCGAAGCCAGCGATATCATGATCCTGTCCCGGCAGGCGTCACGCCAGCATGGCGCGATCGAATTCAGCCGGGAAAGCTTTATGCTGACCGATCACAGTTCGAACGGGACATTCATCCGGACCGGCGACGGACCGCCGATCCTGGTTCGTCGGGATTCGACTCGTCTGGTCGGCCGTGGTTTACTCGGCATCGGGGCTGCTCCCGAGCGGGATGGGGACGATCATGTCATCCGGTTCGTGTGTGATCTGGATCTGTGACTCCGGCGGGGCTTGAACCGGTGCGCCGGGGCAAAGGAAGGAATAAAGCGATGGGGGCGGGGTGGTTCCGTGGCGCGCGCGCGTGGGGCGTGGCGTTGGCGTTGGTCGTGGCCGGTTGTGCCGCGCCGCCGCCGGCCAAGAGTGTTCCTGTGGATTTTGCGGGACGGGGGGTGATCGCCCTGGATGTCGCGTCCATCCAGATCGTCGAGCACTATCAATCGCCTATGGTTCGGCCCCATGTGGACCAGTTGGCGCCGACGCCGCCCAGGGTCGCGGTGCGCCGCTGGGTCGCCGAGCGGTTGCGGGCGGTTGGCCATAGCGGTTCGGTCCAGGTGATCATCAAGGACGCCAGCATCGTTGAAACCCAGTTGCCGCGGACCGAGGGGCTGAAGGGGTTGTTCACCACCGACCAGAGCCAGCGGTATGATGGCCGGATCGAGGTCAAGATCGTCGCCGATGCCCCGAATCGCCTGGTTTCGGGTTACGCCCAGGCGGCGGCGAGCCACTCGATCACGGTCCCGGACGACATCACGCTGGCCGGTCGCGAGGAGACCTGGAATACCCTGGTCCGCGAGATGATGGGCGATCTGGATGATCGCCTGGAGCATGGGATTTACGACGGCCTTGGTCCCTTGGTGCGACGCTGATCGGCGCGCCGTCGGTTGGGATGGGAACGGCGCCATATTGGACGGCGCCTTTATGGTATGGACAAAGGGCGGCGGTTACCGCGTCGCCGAGAGGACACGAGGCTATGACCGGCACGATCATTTCCGGGCTGACCATCCTGGCACCGCTCAGGGCCGGGTACGAGGAGATCCTGACGCCTGAGGCGTTGGCGCTGGTGGTGGAACTCGAACGTCGGTTTGGCGATGAACGCCGGCGGTTGCTCGATGTCCGCCGTCGGCGGTTGGTGCTTACCGAGGCGGGAAAGCCATTGGGGTTCCTGCCCGAAACCGCGGCGGTGCGGCAAGGGCATTGGACCATTGCGCCGCTGCCCGCGGATCTCGCGGACCGGCGGGTCGAGATCACCGGACCCACCGATCGCAAGACCGTCATCAATGCCTTGAATTCCGGTGCCAGGGTGTTTATGGCGGATTTCGAAGACGCCACCACGCCCGGTTGGGACACGTTGCTTGAAGGGCAGATCAATCTTCGGGACGCCGTCCGCCGCACCATCGGCTACACCGATCCGGCCACCGGCCGGCACTATCGGCTTGGCGAGCAACCGGCGGTGCTGATGATGCGTCCCCGGGGTTGGCATCTGTCCGAACACCATGTTCTGATGGAAGACCAGCCGATTTCGGCCAGTCTGTTCGATCTTGTACTGTATTTCTATCATAATGCGGTAGAACTGCTCGAATTAGGGAGCGGGCCTTACTTTTATTTGCCGAAGATGGAATCTCATTACGAGGCCCGGTTGTGGCGCGAGATGTTTCTGGTGCTGGAGCAGGCGTTCAGCTTGCCGGTCGGCACCATCAAGGCCACGGTGTTGATCGAGACGCTGCCGGCGGCCTTCGAAATGGATGAAATCTTATACGAGTTGCGTGACCATGCCGCCGGATTGAACTGCGGCCGGTGGGATTACATCTTCAGCTTCATCAAGACCCGGCAAAAGGACCCGTCCGCGGTGCTGCCCGATCGTGGCACCGTGACCATGGCTACACCGTTCCTTGATGCCTACAGCCGGTTGGCTGTCGACACCTGTCACCGGCGCCGGGCGCATGCCATCGGCGGCATGGCGGCGTTGATCCCGGTCAAGGGCGATGACGCCGCGAATCAGGCGGCTCTGGCCGGGGTGCGTGCCGACAAGGAGCGGGAGGCGGCCAAGGGCCATGACGGCACCTGGGTTGCCCATCCCGGGCTGGTGCCGGTGGCGAAAGAGGTCTTCGATCGCCTGATGCCCGGTCCCAACCAGATCCATCGCAAATCGGATGCGCTTGGGGTGACCGCGGCCGATTTGCTCCAGACACCGGCGGGCGCCCGGACCGGTGCCGGTCTTGGCAACAACATTGCTGTCGGCATCGGCTATCTCGAGTCGTGGCTGCGCGGCATCGGCTGCGTGCCGTTGTTCAATCTGATGGAAGATGCCGCCACCGCGGAAATATCGCGCGCCCAGGTCTGGCAATGGTTACACCATGGCTGCGCTCTGGACGACGGCCGACCGGTCACCCGGGCCTTGGTGCGCGAAGTGATTTGGGCCGAACTGGATGCCTGGCGCGAGCGGCTGGGCACTGAACGGTATCGGCTCGGTCGGTTCGGTGATGCGGCGGATTTGTTTCGGGAACTGGTGGAATCGGAAACGTTCGTTGAATTTCTGACGCTGCCGGCTTACGAAAAGCTGGTTGCGGGCGGTGCCTGAGAATTGGGGGGTGGGATACCCCCTGGGACGCCCCGAAACCGGCTCGAATGCGTTAATGGAGTGTGCGGGGGGGCGCCCCGGTTCACTCCGGTCCCTTCGGAAATACCAGCCTTTGACGGGAATCCCCATGGAAAACAAGCAACTGTTGCATCTGGTGTTCGGTGGCGAATTGACGTCGCCGGATTCGACCGAATTCGTTGACCCCACAAAACTGCATGTCGTGGGCATCTATCCGAACTATGCCGAGGCGTTGAAGGCTTGGCGCGGCGTGACCGGCGCTACGGTGGACAATGCCCATATGCGGTATTTTATCGTCCACATGCACCGTATGCTCGACCCCGCCAAAGGCGAAAGATAGCCGGGCTTAGGGGAGCCATCCTTAGTGTGGCTCTGAGAGCGAGCGTCCAAGGGGCAATGCCCCTTGGTTCTCTATCCCCGGCTCCCGGTCGGCCTTCCCTTATACCCCATATTGGGCGGCCAGATCGGGATCCTTGGTGGCCACCAGTTTGGCCAGATCAACCATCACCTTTGCCTGTTTCCAGGTGGCGTCGTCCTGCATCCGGCCGTCGATCATCACGGCGCCGGTCCCATCGGGCATGGCGTCGAGAATGCGCTTGGCGAATTTGACCTCGGCCACGTCCGGACTGAACACCTGTTTGGCGATGGTGATTTGGCTGGGATGCAGGGACCAAGCCCCGACGCAGCCCTGAAGGAAGGCGTTGCGGAACTGGGCCCGGCAGGCGTCGTCGTCCTGGAAGTCCCCGAACGGTCCGTAGAACGCTCTGATGCCGGCGGCCATGCAGGCATCGACCATGCGCGCGATGGTGTAGTGCCACAGGTCCTGTTGGAACAGGGTTCGTGCGCCGGCTTCGGTTCCGGCATCGGCCAGGACGCCGTAAAAGGGATGACCGCCGCCAACCCGGGTGGTCTTCATGCCCCGCGAGGCCGCGAGGTCGGCCGGCCCCAGGCTCATGCCGTGCATGCGGGGACTGGCGGTGGCGATTTCCTTGACATTGTTGACGCCCTGGGCGGTCTCGAGGATCGCGTGGATCAGAATCGGGCGGCTGATCTGGTGCCGGGCTTCGAGCTGCGCCAGCATCTGGTCGAGAAAATGGATGTCCCACGCGCCCTCGACCTTGGGCAGCATGATGACGTCGAGCTTGTGGCCGACGGTGCCCACCACCTGGAGCAGGTCATCCAGCACCCACGGGCTGTTCAGGGCGTTGATGCGGACCCAAAGGCCGGTCTGGCCGAAGTCGGTCCGGGTGGCGGCCTCGATGAAACCGGCCCGGGCCGCTTCCTTGGCGTCGGCGGGAATCGCGTCCTCCAGGTTGCCGACCACCACATCGACCTGCCGCGCGATCTCCGGCAGCTTCGCCCGCATCTTTTCCACCTGGGGCGGGAAGAAATGGAGCATGCGCTCCAGCCGTATCGGCAGTTCGCGCAAGGGCAGGGGCGCGCCGATGGCCAGCGGCTTGTAGAAATTGATGGGCAGCTTCAAGGATGGTCCTCCGGGACTGGAACAGCGAGATGGTGCCCATGACAGACATAAAATTATCATGTCGGGCAGCAAAGATGACGCATCATTACAATGTGTGCGGAATTCCGGTCAAGAAAGAACTGCCGCCGCATCCCGACGGCGGCGGTGGCCAGGACGCCGGGCCGGGGGTTATTCGAAATACACGGAATAGGTCTGGCGTTCGCCCAGCTCCTTTTTTTCGCGCTTTTTCGCCAGTTCCTGGAGTCGCTGGTCCCGTTCCGCCGCGCGTTGTTCCTGACGCTGGTGCCGCTCGATCAGGCGTTCCCGGCGTCGGGTCGTGGCCGCCCGGGGCACGGTGTCGTGTTCCTTCATCCATTTGCGGATGAGTTTTGCCCGTCTGCCCAGCTCTTCCCGGCCAAAGGCAACGACCAGGCGCTGGCGGATGCGTGGCCAGTGGGTCCGGACCTCGCCGTCGGCCCGGCTTAGAAGGTGAAGGAGCCACGGACCCAATCGCTCGGCGCCGTCCCTGGCCAGCGCCGCGACGGCGTCGGGGCCGCCCGCCAGCCGAGCCCGCAGGTGAACGATCCGCTCGGTTATCCGGGTGGCTGTTTGATGGATAAAGAGCATCGCCGGAACGTCCCGAAGAGAAGGGGGGGGGAGGCCTGGATTCGGCCCCGGTCGGGTCCGGGGGCTTGCCGGCCCGGACCCATGGCACCCAGTGTATCACAAAACGTCGGCCAATACCCTCCGCTCGGGTGCGCAGGTCGAGGACATCGTTCGGGGTCAGGGGGGCCTGATGGGTGATCAAGCCCCGATGGTCTGAACCGGCGGAGGACAGGCGTCAGGAGCATGACAGGGTTCCACACCGGCGCTCAGGGACGGCGGGCACCGCAGCCGGCCAGGATGGTCGAGAGGGCGTCGAGCAGGATGGCATGGTTGAACGGCTTGTGAAGGATGGTCAGGCCGGTGGCGGCGGCCTCGTGTAATCGCTCGCGGTCGGTATCGGCGGTGACGAGCAGCGCAGGGATCCGGCGGCCGATCTGGCGGCGGAGTTCGGTGATGGTGGCGATGCCATCGGACGGGCCGGGCAGCCGGAGATCGCTGATGATCAGGGTCGGCACCTCACCCGCCGCCACCTGTTCGCAGGCGTGGAGAGGACTGGCGGCGTCCAGAACCGTATGTCCGGCGTGCTCCAGCAACAGGCGCAAGGCTTGCCGTTGGTTGCCGTCATCTTCGATCACGAGAATGCGCTGTGCGGGGAGGGGGCCCGTTGTCCGCCGGTCCGAGGCGGAACGTGCTGCGGTGATCTTCGCGTCGGGCTCGGTCTCTGCGTCCGTCGCGGCTGGGACCGTGATCGAGAACATGGAGCCGCGGCCCGGCACCGAGCGCATGGCCAGTCGGTGGCCGAGCAGTCGGGCGGTTCGGGCGACGATCCCCAGTCCCAGCCCCAATCCGTGGGCCTGATTCCGTTCAGGGTTGCCGACCTGATAAAAATCCTCGAAAATCAACGCGTGCTTGTCTTCCGCGATGCCGACCCCGGTATCATAAACCTGGATTTCAATCCCCGTGCGGCGTCGGCGGCAACCCACCATGATGCAACCCTCTGGCGTGTAGCGGATGGCGTTTGTTAATAAATTTCGCAAGATGCGCTCCAGCAACACCCGATCCGTTTTTGCGACGGCCTTGGTGTCCACCAACAGCAAGGCGATGTTATGGTTGGCGGCTTGTTCCTGAAACTCCGCCATCAAGCGGATCAGGGATGGTTGCAGCGGGAAGCTGGTGATTTTGGGCGTGATGGTGCCGGCACTAAGAACCGACACGTCGAGCATGGCACTCAGCAGTTCCTGCCCGGTCCGGATCGACTCGCCCATATGCTGGCACAACTCCTGATGCCGGGGATCGGTCAGTCGCAGCGAGAGCAGTTCCTGGTAGAGTTGCATCGCCTGGAGCGGTTGCCGCAGGTCGTGGCTGGCTGCCGCCAGAAAGCGCGACTTGGCGGCGTTGGCGCATTCGGCCTGGGTGAGGGCTTGGCTCAGTTTTTCTTCCAGCCGCCGGGCCTCGGTGACGTCGATGGACACGCAGATGATGCCGGTGACGGCGCCGCTTCGGTCGCGGAGCGGTTCGATCCGAAGATCGCGGACATAGCGACGGTCGCCGATGAACAGTTGGAGTTCACGCCGCAGCCCGACCCCGGTATCGATCACCGATTGCTTGGCGGCTTCCATCTCGTGGTTCAGGTCAACTGGGAACAGGTCTTTGTGGTGCTTGCCGATCATGTCCTTGGCGTCGATGCCGATGTGCGGATTATAGACCCAGGTGTAGCGAAGGTCGCGATCCTGGCTGAACACGGCGACGTTGGAATCCCGCAAGGCCATCCGGAACCGGTATTCGCTGGCCCGAAGCGTTTGTTCGGCTTGCCGGCGCCGTCTGACCTCGGCGGTCAGATGACCGGTGGTCCACCGCTGTTTGACGAAGAAGGCGGTCAGGGCCGTGGTCAGGATCAGGCCCGACACCAGCATCAACCAGGCGATGGGCGAACTCAGTTCGGTCCAGGGGCGGGGCAGGGGGGCGAACACCAGGGCAAATTCCCGGCCGCCAAGTTCCAACCACTCGGACCGGAGATCGGGCGACCAGACCGGCAGGAGGGACCACGGCGTGACCGCGGCAGGAGACCGGGCCGCCGGATAGCTCCCGACCGTCTGCCGTTCCGGCGTCGCGGCGACATCAACCAGGGTGATGTTGGCCGCGATCGGGGGCAGGGACCGGAACGAGGTCGAGATCAGCACATCGAGACGCAGGGCGGCGCCGACATAGCCGATCAGCCGCGAACAAGCCTGATACGGCGAGGTCGTGGTCAGGTCGGCGTCGTAGACCGCAAGATACAAGAACAAAGAGCCCAAGCCCGGAGTCAGGCTGAGCGTGGTCGGAAAGACGCCGGCCTGCACGTCCCCGTCGGCGCAGGCCCGGTCCAGGACGTGCCGGCGGCCTGGGGCCGAGGCGACATTGAGTCCCACCGGCGGCATTTCGAAGTCGTGGAAGCCGAGGTCGGTGATCCGGTAATAAATCGGGAAGATATCGTCGTCCGGGCGCAGGGTGGCTGCCGGAATTGTTCCGTCGCTGTTGGTGATCCGGAAACCGGTCAAGCCGTCGGCCGCCGCGGCTTGCTCCGCGGCCGGAATATCACGGACCTTGATCCGTGGAATCCAGCTCACCAATTGCACGCCCGGAAAGAATCGTTTGATATCAAAGGTCATGGCGGAAAATTCTTTTTTTGATACGGGCGCCGCACCGTGGAGCGTGCTGCGGATCGTGTGCTCCAGTATTTCCATGTTGGACAGGGATTGCTGAAGCGCATCGCGATAATTTCGGGTCTGTGCCGCCTGGAGAGCGTCGTTGTCGCGCCAGTACTGGACCGTTAACACGGCAAACACCGAGATCGCGGATGCCGCGCCGATCAAGAAAAAGAGGACGATCCAACAGCGGGCAACCGGCTTTTTGATGGCGTGGTCGTCGTCCACGGCCAAGGCGGTCGCCAGAGACTCCAGGTCAGCGACGTTGTTGACGCTTTGCCCTTCGTGTTCAAGATTCGGGGCCGACATTGATCAGAGACCGAGTGCAATTTAAGGTGTGCTTAAGGTGTATTTAAGGTTTGACGGGTTGGAATTTTTGCGCAGATCCGGCACGTGGCGCGATACAAATATGTACAACTGATTATTGTGTGATTCTTGTCGCTTGGCTGCGACCGGACTTCGGACATTCCCGGGGGTCGGCGGAGCCTGATCGAAACCAGCTCTCCCGTCAAGCGGCGTGTCATTGATCTCAACGCCGATGGATATTCGGGCTGCGGACCCCATCATTGTCTTAAGGGCTGGCAGCCATGATGAATACAATGATGAATACAATGGCAAACGCAATCATCGGCAAACGCAATCACCACCTCAGGCGATGCCGGCGTCGGCTGCCTTGGCGATTTCCCGGGCGTCAAGGCTGCCGGGGGGAAAGCGGACATGGCAACGGCCCGGGGTGCTGTCCACCACGCGGCCGGTCAGCGGCCGGCCCAGACCAGGGATGGTCAATTGTAAGCTGTAGTCAAGAGGGGGCGGCGCGTCGAGGCCGAGGGCGGCGCCGCCCTCGGACAAGGCCAGCAACGTTGCCGGGCAGGCGGTGCCGTTAAACCGGACTTGGGCGGTGCCGGGGCGGCCCGGGGCACCGGCCCGGTCGAAGCCCTGGTAGGTGCGGAGCCCGTCGATCAGGCCGCCGACCCGGCGTTCCAGGTCGGTGAGGCTGCCCATGGTGGCCTGGGACGAGGTTTGGACGATGGCGGCGAAGTCGTTCAGCGCGCGGACTTCTTCGGCAATGCCGCTCAACAGGCGTGATCCTTCCCGGGTTCCCACGGCGGCCTGGTTGACATTGCGGCCGATCTCGGCGGTGGCAGCGGTTTGCTCCTCGATGGCGGCGGCGATGGCCGTCGAGGTTCGGTCGATGGTCCCGATCACCGTCGCAATCCGTTCCATCACCGCGACCGCTTCGGTGGTCCGGGATTGGATGGCCGCGACCTGGCTTGCGATTTCCTTGGTCGCCCGGCTGGTCTGGGAGGCCAGGAGTTTGACTTCGGAGGCCACCACCGCGAAGCCGTTGCCAAGGGTGCCGGCGCGGGCGGCTTCGATGGCGGCATTGAGCGCCAGCAGGTTGGTTTGGCTGGCCACACTGGAAATCAGCTTGACGACCTGACCGATCTGCTCGGCGGCGGCGGCCAGGGCTTCGATGGTGTGGCTGGCGTGCGACACCTCTTGCACCGCGGTGCGCGAGGTTTCCTGGGCACGGCCCACCTGTCGGCTGATTTCCGTGACCGACGCGGTCAGTTGTTCGCCGGCGGCGGCGATGGTTTCGACATTGGCCGAGGTCTCGGCCGCTGCGGCCGAGACCGCCTCGGTGGTGTCGCCCAGGGCCGCCATCGAGCCTTTCATCTGGCGCACCGCTTCGTCCAGGCGCTCCCCCTGTTCCGAGGCCACGCGGATGCTGGTCTGGACCTCGGCTTCGACCCGGTCGGCGATGGCGCTGGTCTGGTGCTGCCGCTTGTCGTCCCCCGCCTGGATGTAGACCGATATCGCAATGTCCATGTCCAGCAACACCGCCTTGATCAAGGCCTGAACCGAGGCGACGGCCAAACGCGGATTGCGACGGTGATGCGTGATTACAATGTCGATCAAGCGCGCCAGGATGAAGCCATAGCCGCCAATGTACCAGGTCGGTTGCAGGCCGGTTCGTTCATGGGCGTGTCCGACCGCCCGGGCATGCTGGCGATAGCGGTCGTCGAACACGCCGGCAAAAAGCTGTTGCCAGTGCTGCTGCTGGGCTTGCTTCAACCGCTCCGCCGAGCGCCCGCACAGCATGGTTCGGGTTTCATCGAAGCCACCCAGGTGCCGATAGAAGTCATCCAGGATGGCGCCCAGATGGTGGTCGACCAAGGGGGCGACGGCATTCAGGGTCCGGCAGACCTCGGAATTGATTTGAAGGAGGTCGAGGCGATGATCGGTGCGGTCGGTGTCGGTCACGGTGCTTCCCCGGTGGCTGGCGCTCGGCGGCGGGTCTCGGCTATGTTCATAGAACATCTTGAAAAAACTTTACAGTCTTTTAACCTTACCAGCGGCATGGGCATGCGGCGTAACGCAAAGGACTGTGATAAATCCGCCGAACGGATGAGGTCCGACCGGAGGCCGGGCGGCGCCCGTGACGCCGCCGCCCCATCACCCCCAAGGGCGATGGCCATCGAGGCCGATGGGAACGGGGACCCTCACTCAGACGTTGAGGGACTTCGGCCTGCAATAAAAATTTAACTTTACCTCCGCATCACCTGTCATCACTGACAGGGTACCCGGTCTTCCACCTTCGAGCGCCACCGTCCCTGACGGTTCGGCGTCGACCATGTTGGGGGATTGAATGGACGGAATTTTTGACGGCTCGCTGACCATGGTCAGCATGGTCTTCATCGTCGTGGCGTTGTTGTTGGCGTTTGGTTTCGAGTTCGTAAACGGCTTCCACGACACGGCCAACGCTGTAGCGACGGTTATTTATACGAACACCCTTAAGCCGACAACCGCTGTGGTCTGGTCTGGTTGCTGGAACTTCTTGGGCGTGCTGACCTCCACCGGAGCGGTGGCGTTCGGCATCCTCGCCTTGTTGCCGGTCGAACTGATCGTCAATGTGGGCTCCGCCGCCGGATTTGCGATGGTCTTCGCCTTGCTCGTTTCGGCGATCCTGTGGAACCTGGGAACTTGGTATCTGGGATTGCCGGCCTCCAGCTCGCACACCCTGATTGGCTCCATCGTCGGCGTCGGTCTCGCCAATTCCGCGCTGGCCGGTGGTCGCGCCTTCGGGGAAGGGGTCAACTGGGGTAAGGTTCAGGATGTCGGCATGTCGCTGGCCATCTCGCCGCTGGTGGGCTTTTTCTGTGCGGCGTTGCTCTTGCTTCTGGCCAAGGCCTTGATCCGCAAGCCGGAACTCTACAGCGCGCCCGAGGGTGACAAGGCCCCGCCGCCGTGGATTCGCGGTCTGCTGGTACTGACCTGCACCGGCGTCAGCTTTGCCCACGGCTCCAATGACGGTCAGAAGGGCATGGGCCTGATCATGCTGATCCTGATCGGCATCGTTCCTGCGGTCTACGCCCTCAACCCCAACACCGGCAGCGACCAGATGGCGGCCATCACCGCCACGTCGGATAAGGTTGCGGTGATCCTGGACCATACCGGCAAGACCTCGGTGCCGGTTGCCGATCCCGAAAGCACCCTTTCGGCCACCTTGCGCACCGGGCTGGTGCCGGACGAAAGCTATGCCGCGCTCGCCATCAAGAACAAGGCGATCCGGACCGGCATCGGTGGCGCCAAGAGCTTCAGCGACGTGGCTCCCGAAGCCCGGCGGGCCCTGCGCACCGACATCTATCTCGTCACCGAGTCCCTGGGCAAAGTCCTGAAGGCGCCCAATCCGTTCTCGGCCGAGGAGAAGGCGACCCTGAGCACCTACAAGGATGAGTTGAAGGCGACCACCCAGTTCATCCCGACCTGGGTCAAGGTGGCGGTGGCCCTGGCGCTTGGCCTTGGCACCATGGTCGGCTGGAAGCGCATCGTGGTTACGGTCGGCGAGAAGATCGGTAAAGCTCACCTGACCTATGCTCAGGGCGGCGCCGCCGAGTTGGTGGCGATGACCACCATCGGGGCCGCCGATGTCCTGGGGCTGCCGGTCAGCACCACCCACGTGCTGTCCTCGGGCGTTGCCGGCACCATGGCGGCCAACCAGTCCGGGCTTCAGATGGGGACCCTGCGTAACCTGCTGCTGGCTTGGGTGCTGACCCTGCCGATCTGCGTGTTGTTGGGGGCCACCCTGTTCTCCGCGGGCCTCTATCTGGTGGCGCACCTGTTCGGGGCGTAAGCGTTTTCGGTGCGGGGGCGTGCGCTTGCGTGCGCCCCCTTCCGAGAATCTCCTTGACCCAGACGGGATTGAGCCTCAGTTATGGCGCTGAATTTCACGGAAGAATAAGGGCCTCATGGCGAAGGAAGATCTGATTGAATTCTCGGGTACCGTGATGGAGCTGTTGCCCAACGCCATGTTCAGGGTTAAGCTCGATAACGATCACGAGGTTCTGGCGCATACCTCGGGGAAGATGCGCAAGAATCGCATCCGAGTTCTGGCCGGTGATCGCGTCAATGTTGAAATGACGCCATACGACCTGACCAAAGGCCGCATCACGTTCCGCTTCAAGTAGTCCGGCCCGCTCATGTCAGAGTGTGTGCCGCGGCTGCGGTTGGTGCTCGCTTCGGCGTCGCCGCGGCGGGTTGCTTTGTTGCGCCAGATCGGCATCGAACCGGCGGTGATCGACCCGGCCGACATCGACGAATCACCCACCCGGGACGAACTGCCGGCGCTGCATGCGGCCCGGCTGGCGGAGGCGAAGGCGAAAGTGGTGGCGGCTCGGCATCCGGGGGCGGTGGTTCTGGCTGCCGACACCGTGGTGGCGTGTGGGCGCCGCATTTTGCCCAAGGCCGAAGATGTCGGGACGGCCCGGACTTGCCTCGAGCGGTTGTCGGGACGTCGCCATCGGGTTTACGGCGGCGTCGCCGTTCATGGCCCTGATGGCCGGTCGGCCCGGCGGCTGGTTCAAAGCGTGGTGATTTTCAAGGTTCTGAGCCCACCCGACATTGAGGCCTATCTGGCCACCGGTGAGTGGCGGGGCAAGGCCGGCGGCTACGCCATCCAGGGGCGGGCGGCGGCCTTCGTGCGTCAGATTGGCGGGTCTTACAGCAATATCGTGGGGTTGCCGCTGTTCGAGGCCGCCGGGTTGCTGGGCGGCTTTGGCATTCGGGCGCCATGACCGCCAATGCCGGTGGGGCGCCGTCGGAACTGCTGATCGATCGTCGCGGGCCGCTGCTGCGGGCGGCCGTGGTGACGGACGGGAGGTTGACCGACCTTCATGTGGACCATCGCGACCGCACCGAGCCCCAGACCGGGTCGCTGTGGCGGGGGCGGGTCGAACGGCTGTCGGCCGGCCTGAACGCCGCGTTCGTGGATTTGGGGACAGGTCCGTCCGGGCTGCTGGGGGCAACCGAGGTTCGGCTGGCGGGGGGGCGACGGCCCGACTCGGGGGCTGCCATCGGGACGTTGCTCCGGTGTGGTCAGACGGTCCTGGTTCAGGTCAAGGCCGAGGCGGTCGGGGCCAAGGGGCCGACCCTGGCCATGGATATCAGCCTGCCGGGGCGGGTGCTGGTCCACGTCCCGTTCCGGCGCGGGGTGACGGTGTCCCGGCGCGTGGGGCAGGGCGCCGTGCGGGCGGCGCTGACCCGGCGTCTTCAGGCCCTGACCTCCGGCGAGGGCTGGATTGCCCGGGCCGGCGCCGAGAGTGCCGCGGATGCCCTTGTCGCCGTCGAGGCCGAAGCGTTGGTCTGCTGGTGGCGGGTCCTGGAACGGCTGATGGCCGAGGGAGCGGCGCCGGACTGCCTGGCCGCCGGACCCGATGCCGGTCGTCGGGCGGTGATCGGCCATGGGCTTCGCCCCTTGACCCGCATCGCGGTCGCCGCCGGCGATCCCGCGGAGCGACGCTGGGCCGAGGGTTTCGCTGCTTGGTGCCGGGAGGCCGCTCCGGACTTGGCGTCCGGGTTTCGGCTCCATCAGGGGCCCGAGCCCCTGTTCGAGCATCATGACCTCGAGTCGCAATTTCAAGCCCTGACGGGATCGCGGGTGCCGTTGACGGGGGGGGCCGGTCTGGTGATCGAGCGGACCGAGGCGCTGATCGTCATCGATGTGAACGGCGGCGAACGCGGCAATCCGCTGGCGGTCAATCTGGAGGCGGCGCGGGAAGTGGCCCGGCAGGTGCGCCTGCGCAATCTCTGTGGCATCATTGTTATTGACTTTGTCTCCATGCCGCGCCGGGGCGACGGCGAGCGCGTGCTGGATGCGTTGGCGGCGGCTGTGGCCGATGATCCGGTTCAAAGCGAAGTCCATGGCATGTCGAAACTTGGTCTGGTCGAGATGACCCGGGCGCGGCGCGGGCCGTTGCTGGCAGACCTGTTGGCGGGCGCTTCGCGCTCCCGGGGATCAGGCTATGAGTGACGAGGGCCGGCAACGCCCGGCGACGCCATCGTCGCTCTGTGCCCTCTGTGGGTGTCGGCCGGCGGTGCCGGAATTCCGGCCCTTCTGCTCACGCCGCTGCGCCGATGTCGATCTGGCCCGCTGGCTGGGCGGCGCCTACCGAATTCCCGACCATGACGAGGCGTGACGGCGCCTGATCGACATCGGCGCCGATTGGGACAAAAAAAAAGGAGGTTATGACTGCTCGGTGACGCTGGACAGCGCCGAGAAACTTCCCTATAAGCCACCCCACCAACGCCGCGCGATCACACTTCGATCGGGACTGGCGGCATTGGATGCCCAGGTAGCTCAGTTGGTAGAGCAGGGGACTGAAAATCCCCGTGTCGGCGGTTCAATTCCGTCCCTGGGCACCATTTTTCTTATAAAAACAATGTGTTGCGGGGCGGCTTCGGGAGGCTTGGGTGCTGCCGTGATGTTAGGTAGCAGAAGAGTCTGTCCGGTGTGATTTTTGCTGGGCCACAGCCCGTGCAACCCGTCGAACCATCAAGCGGGTCAAGGCCAGGCGCAGAAAAGCCAGAGCCGTTCTGGTCAGACACTCGAAGGGCTTCGCCAACCGTCGGCAGTTTCAACATATAATAAAGCAAGCCTATCGTTTTATCGACTGCCATAAACCTATAATATTTATCGATTTTACGGCCCCTTGTTCGTGGCTTTGGAACACGGTTGTTGATTCGATATTGGCATCCGACTGGCAAAGCAGTTGGCTTGGGTGAACCAACACCGATTTAGCCCGTCGCGCGACGGGGCGGCAGGCGATCCCGGCCGTATGCAACCAAGGGTGTCACGATCAAAAAAAACACAGTCGTTTCATCCACTCAAAGCCAGATTTTGCAACCCATTGATATGGCTTGATGGCTTCCTGGACAGACCCTCACGGGCGAAGGAACACCCTCCCATGAAGTGTCCTCGTCAACGCCTTGAGGGCACGCCATAAAAGAATCACGGGATGGGTTCGTCGGTTGGCATTCGCGTAGCCATGGAAATCAATAGCGGAGATATCGATCTTATGTTTCAAGTGCAGATGCCGATAATCAACCCTTAGGTTATGTTTAGCTTTGCAGTGTTCCTCGGAATGACCTACTGCTGGTTTCAGTCCATCCGCGGCGTGTCTAAGATGAAATACGTTTCCACGATGCGGCATAATTCCCTCCGCCCAACAACCACAACCAAGCCTCCCCCATCCACCAATTCGACGGGAGGCCATAGAGATCAGAGCTAATGCCAACGAATGTTACCTGAACCACACCTCCCTTTTCAATACCGTCGTGCGGGCACCAAACAAGCCAAATCGGTACCCGCACCGGCTCATTGGTCGTCGATGTCGTGCTACGCTGTCCGCCGCGATTCCGCCCAATCGGGAACGGAAATGTTGCTGGGCGTTTGCGCCATGGTATCGCCTGCTTGCAACGATCCCAGATAATCGGCGGGCTTCCCCACGTCATCCCGGGCCCGGTAGGCACGGTAGACAAACCCGTAAGCTGTCAATAATAACAAGATATCCGCTGCCGGCAGCAGATATCCGAAAAGCATAATTGTCGTCATGGCTTCCTCCATCCTTTCGGGCTTCGCCTTCACCGCGTCGATTAGTGATTACGGCGGTCCTTACGCATTGGCAGACTTACAGCCATGGGAGAGAGAGTAGAGTCAAAAAGGTATTTTTTAATCCCCTAAAGAGATTAAGCCAAAAGTTAATCAGCGGTTAATCAGGCCCCCTCGTCGCGGGCGTTCTCATCGACGATCCAACCTCTCGCGCGCTTGAGACTGTCGGTGCCGAGGCCGGTGGCGTCGAGCACCATGTCGGCAGACAGTCGGACCGGATCACGGGGACCGCGCGTCCGACCTCGCCCCGGATCAGGGCGAACAGGGCCGGCACGGTTGCGGTCGTCGCGCTTGGGTCCCTCACCCGGTCAAGGAACCAATCCTATAAATAGACCAAACGACAAGAAAAGTATGGTAATACGGCGGCACAGTCAACGACCGCGCACGCCTTCGCAGTTGGCGAACCAGGGGCAGTGTTTCTCCGAGTCGCGGCCTTTTTGAGTTCGTGCCCGACTCGACCTCGATGAACGGGCCTGAGCGATCATGGCGGCTACCTTGGAGGAAGGCTTTGACGGCAGTTTGCGGGGCTTCGAGTCCAAGCCCGAAGTGACCCGGTACGGCTGTGAAAACCGGGTGCCGGTCTATGCATCAAGCTTGCCACGTGGGGTATGAAACAACCTAGGGGGGCGTATAATTTACGGTCTGGTAGAATTTAGACATTTATGGTTTGGGATCATGGTGCAAAATATGATCACTGGATCGACTTGACACCCTTTATACCGGGCATTAAAAGCGATTTAATAAAATCCAAACTATACTGTGTTGTTTGGTAAAGCGTTTTCTCGGCCTCGGTTTTTGGGTGAGCGATGTCCGGCCTTCGACACCATGAGTCCATCGCCTCTGCGACCCGGTTCAGGCCGACTCATCGCCTGGACACGTCGCCTCGCTTCGCCTGCGCCCTTGTCTTCAGTGTCCTGGCGTTCAATCTGGCGGTCGTCGGCATTGTCGGAATGACGCTCTATCAGTCGAGGGAGAAGGCGGAGACACAAGCGGGGGAGAATTGCCGGAATTTGGCGGCCTTACTGGAAAAAGAAATCACGGGGCTGGCAGAGCGCATCGATCTTACCCTCATGGCGGTGCGTGACGAGGTCGAACGCCAGATTGCTGCCGGTGCAATCGATGACGCTGCCATGGATACGCTGCTGGCTCGTCACGACAGCCGGCTCCCTGGCGCGCTTGGGTTGCGTATAGCAGATGGTACCGGCGTCATCCGTCATGCCGTCACCGGCGTGGTGGTGAAGAGCGCAAAAATCGATGACCGGCCTTTTTTTTAAGCAGTTACGCGACGACCCCCAAGCCGGGCTGGTCATCTCGGAGCCGCTGATGGGTCGGGCGGCGCTGAAATGGATGGTCATACTGGCGCGCCGTGTGAACAATCCCGACGGCAGTTTTGGTGGCGATGTCCATGTCTCAGTCACGCTAAACTACTTCACCGAAATATTCAAATCCCTCAATTTGGGCCCGAACGGGGCTGTGACGCTCTTTGATGATCACCTCACCATCATCTCCCGCTATGCATCCGGCAGTCTTTTCTCTGAACCGACCAAGGTTAAGACATCCCCGGAACTCAATAACTTGGTAAGCAGCAAGGTTCATGTCGGGACCTATCACGCCAAGTCTGGAGCCGATGGAATCGAACGTATTTTCGCCTACCGCCGGGTTGGTAACCTACCGTTCTTTTTTGTAGTGGGCCTTGCCGAGGACGATTATCTCACCGAATGGCGGCAGGATGCCTGGCGGCATAGTCTGCTGACGCTGTTGTTTGCACTGTCCACCGTGCTGGCGGCTTGGCTTCTCCATGTGGGCTGGCGGCGGCAAGTCCGGAGTAGCACTCTCTTGAAACAGGCCATGGAGGAAGTCGAGGTCGCCAACGCTCAGAGCGAATTGATCCTGGCTTCGGCCGGGGAGGGCATCTACGGCATAGACACGGCCGGCCGACTGCTGTTCATCAACCCTGCGGCCCGACGGTCTCTCGGCATTAGTGATGACGCCGACATTACCGGGGCTTCGGCCCATTCCCTTAATAGACATCGTGATATTGATGGTTTGCCCTGTACTGATGACACCTGCCTGGTGCAGCAGATCATCCGGGATGGCATCGCTCGCCGATCGGAAACGGAGTTTTTCCTTCGTCAGGACGGAACTCAGTTCCCGGTTGAACTGTCCGGCAACGCTATGGTCAGAGAAGGCACCTGTACGGGGGCGGTGGTGATCTTCAAGGATATCAGA
>CAIYNU010000097.1 GCA_903927615.1 uncultured Rhodospirillales bacterium
ATACCAGTTCCCGCTGATAGGAACCTATCAGCGGGACGCCGCACGAGCGGCGCGGCGGCAGTCGCCGCCGATACCAGTTCCCGATGAGTTGGGCTCATCGGGAACTGGTATGAAACCGAAATTACTCACATCAGGACATGATCATGCCCCCCGAGTCCGCGCCACCATCGGCTTTGCTTCCTGTTCTCAACCGGATCGCCGACGCGCTGGAACGGCTGGCGCCCAAGCCGCCGCCGTTATCGAAAGCGACCGCCGCCGACGCCTTCGTCTGGCACAGCGAGGGCAGCCGGTTGGAGCCGGTGGCCCGGGTCAATCGGGTTGACCTGATCCTGCTTCACGGCATCGAGCGCCAGCGCGATATTCTGCTTGCCAACACCCGGCGATTTGCGGCCGGTCTGCCGGCCAACAATGCTTTGTTGTGGGGTGCCCGGGGCATGGGCAAAAGTTCGCTGGTCAAGGCGGTTCATGCCACCGTGGTCGACGACGCCGCCACCACCGCCAGCCGAAGCAACCCGCCGACGCTGGCGCCCGCCCTGGTGGAAATCCACCGCGAGGACATCCCCTCCCTGCCCCGTCTGCTCCAGTTAACCCGGAGCACGCCGCGCCGTTTCATCCTGTTCTGCGACGACCTGTCCTTCGACGGTCAGGACAGTCATTACAAGTCCCTGAAGGCGGTGCTGGAAGGCGGCGTCGAAGGCCGACCCGATAATGTGGTGTTCTACGCCACCTCCAACCGCCGTCATCTGATGCCGCGCGACATGATCGAAAATGAACGGTCCACCGCGATCAATCCTTCGGAATCCGTGGAAGAAAAGGTCTCACTGTCCGACCGTTTCGGGCTGTGGCTGGGGTTCCACAATTGCGACCAGGCGACATTCTTCGCCATGATCGAGGGCTACGCCGATCGCTTCGGCCTCGACGTGCCGCGCGCCACCCTGCACGCCCAAGCCATCGAGTGGTCGGTGACCCGCGGCGCCCGTTCGGGGCGCGTGGCCTGGCAGTTCATTCAGGATCTGGCCGGACGCCTGGGCAAGGGGCTCGAAGTATGACGCCCCGGACTCACCGGCGCCCCAGCCGTGCCATCCATTCCCGCCGTTCGGCACGCCGCCCCAACCAATAACAAACGGCACCGATCAGAAAGGCCAGAAACACCACGAACCAAAGACTGATGTGAAGCGATACGTACATTCTGCTGCCCCTTGGCCCGAAGGATGCCCGAGGTTCAAGATCACCGACGTTCAAGATCACCGACGTTCAAGATCACTCAACCCGGCCATCCGCCATCCGGGCGGCGCCTGATCACCCCGGGTGAGACTGGCCCAGGAAGTCGGCGGGGTCCACCGCCTGGCTGCCGCGGCGGACCTCGAAATGCAGTTGCGGCTCGGTGACGCTGCCGGTCGCGCCGACCACGCCGATCTTGTCGCCGCGCCGGACCGTCGCCCCCCGCTCGACCACGGCGCGGTCGAGGTGGGCATAGGCGGTCATGTAGCCGTCGGCGTGGCGAATCAGCAGCAGATTGCCGTAACCCCGGAGTTCGTTGCCCGAATACGCGACCACACCATTGTCGGCCGCGACCACGGCGGTGCCGCGCTCGGCTTCAATGTTGATGCCGTCATTGTGGCGGCCATCGGGCTTGTCGCCGAAGCCGGAGACAACCTTCCCCTGAACCGGCCACAGATAGCGTTCCCCGCCATGGGCGGGAGGAGTCGCGGATGCTTCGGCCGGACGGGGCGGCGGCGCCTCGGCCGCCGGAACCGCGGCCGGGGTTGGCGCCGGTTCCGGGCGACGGGCGGGCGGCGGCGGTGCCGCGGACGGCGGCACCGCGGAAGGGGGACGGCGCGGCGGAAGCGGCGGATAGGCCGCCACCGGCGGCGGCGCCGAAACCGGCGGTGGCGGTGGCGGTGGCGGTAAGGCCGCGGTCCGGATGGTCGGCGCCGGGCCACGGACCGGCCCGGGCTCCACCGGTTCCGGTTTGCCCCCGGATGACGGAACCGTCGACGCCGGACCGGGCGCGCCCCCGGGCAGGACCAGCAACTGGCCGACCCGGATGATGTAGGGCGGCGCAAGCTGGTTCAGTCGCGCCAGTTCGGCGGTCTCGACATGAAACCGTTGCGCCAGCACCGACAGCCGGTCGCCCGGCACCACCGTGTAGGTCCGGGTGTCGGGCAGGATCAGACGCTGCCCGGCCTCGAGCCGGTAGGGCGGCTTCAGGTGATTGAGATCGATCAACTCCCGCATCGGCACGGAATAGCGTTTGGCGATCAGATACAGCGAGTCGCCATGGACCACCGTGATCGGCTGCCGGTCCGACGCGCCACCGGGCGCGGCGGACCAACCGCTGCTTTCCGCCGACGGCCGTGGCGGTTGTTGCATCGGGGTACACCCGGCAACGCCCCACAGGACGGCCAGCGCCAACGCAACGGTCAGTCGGGATCCGACGGGAGACCCGGCAGCAAGGGCACGAAACGAACGGGCCACGACTCCTCCCGCTTAAAACCGGTTTCGCACCGCTGGAAGCGAACGAGGCGCTGTTCCCAGCGATCGCTGCCCAGCGGAATGATCAGCAGGCCGCCCACCGCCAATTGGTCGATCAGCGCCGGCGGCGGTTCGGTCCCCAGGGCGCCGGCCGTCACGATGATCCGATCGAACGGCGCCTCTTCGGCCCACCCGGTGTTGCCGTCGCCCAGGCGGGTCGAGATGGCGTGCGACACCCCCAACTCCGTGAAGCGCCGCCGGGCCTCGACCAGGAGCGACCGCAGCCGTTCCACCGTATACACGTGCCGGCACAGCCGCGCCAGCACCGCCGCCTGGTAACCGCTGCCGGTGCCGATCTCCAGCAC
This sequence comes from uncultured Rhodospirillales bacterium, assembly GCA_903927615.1. GTDB lineage: Bacteria > Pseudomonadota > Alphaproteobacteria > Azospirillales > Azospirillaceae > BOG-933. The sequence continues at coordinate 2,841 of CAIYNU010000097.1, forward strand.
CCGAAGCCGGTCGTTGAGGACCAGCGCCTGGGTCATGTAAGCGACCACCTGCGGCTGGCTGATGGTCTGGCCGTGGCCGATGGGTAATGGACAGTCCTCGTAGGCCCGGCAGGCCAGGTCCGAAGGCACGAACTGCTCGCGCGGGACCTCGGCGATGGCATCCAGCACGGCGGTGTTGGTGATCCCGGCCCGGCGCAGGGATAACAACAACCGGATCTTGCGGTCCTCGAGGGTCATGGGCCAGGTCATGGAACGGATCGCCCCGGACGCCGATCACGAAAAGACCCGTCTTAGGGACTCCAGGGTCGGCGGATGGGTCAGGTCGAGATGCAGCGGCGTCACCGAGATGCCGCCCTCGGACAATACCGCGAGATCGGTGCCGGGAACCACCGTATCGTCTTCGCTCAGCGGCCCGATCCAGTAATAGGGCCGGCCGCGGGGATCCACCCGCCGGCTCAGTTGGTCGCCGATCTTGCACTTGCCGTGGGGCGCCGCCCGCACGCCGATGACCGCGCCCGGCGGGAGCGGCGGGAAATTAACGTTCATCAGCACCGTCTGCGGCCAGGGCATGGTGACCAGGCGCCGCACCAGCCCCGGCCCCCACGCCAGCGCCGTCGCCCAGTCGATGCCGCCGTCGGCGGTCACCGACTGGCTGAAGGCAATCGCCGGCACCCCCAGCAGCGTCGCCTCCATGGCCACCGCCACCGTCCCGGAGTAGGTCACGTCGTCGCAAACATTGCGGCCGTAATTCACCCCCGACAGCACCAGATCCGGCTTCCGGTCGCCTAGAAGCATATTGATGGCCAGCAACGCACAATCGGTGGGCGTGCCGTCCACGGCGAAGCGGCGCGGGTCGATCTCGCGGACGCGGAGCGGCCGATGCAACGTCAAGGAGTGGCTGGATGCCGACTGCTCGGTTTCAGGAGCCACCACCCAAACATCATCCGAGAGCGTGCGGGCGATGCGCTCCAGCGTCGCGAGCCCCGGCGCCCGGATCCCATCGTCGTTGGACAGAAGGATGCGGGCGCGGGACAGATCGGACGGCAGCTCAAACGGCACGGACAATCCGCTCCTGGCCGCCCAGATACGGCCTCAACACCTCGGGAATCACCACCGAACCGTCGGGCTGCTGGCCATTTTCCATGATCGCGATCAGGCAGCGTCCGACCGCGACCCCAGATCCGTTCAGGGTGTGAACGTAGCGGGTCTCCTTGGTGCCCCGGGGCCGGCAGCGCGCCTTCATCCGCCGGGCCTGGAAGTCGCCGCAGTTGGAGCAACTGGAAATTTCCCGGTAGGCGTTCTGGCCCGGCAGCCAGACCTCGATGTCATAGGTCTTCCGCGACGAAAAGCCCATGTCGCCGGTACACAGCGCCACCGTGCGATAGGGCAAGCCCAGCCGCCGGAGGACGGTCTCGGCACACTCGACCATGCGCTCATGCTCGGCCACCGACTGCTCGGGACTGGTGACGCTGACCAGTTCCACCTTCCAGAACTGGTGCTGGCGGATCATGCCGCGGGTATCCTTGCCGGCCGCCCCGGCCTCGGCCCGGAAGCACGGCGTCAGGGCGGTCAGGCGCAGGGGCAGGTCTTCCAGGTCCAGAATCCGGTCGCCGGCCAGATTGGTCATCGGCACCTCGGCGGTGGGGATCAGCCACAGGCCGGAGGTGGTCTGAAACAGATCTTCGGCGAATTTGGGCAACTGGCCGGTGCCGAACATGGCGGCGTCGCGCACCATCAGCGGGGGACTGACCTCGGTATAGCCATGCTCGGTGGTGTGCAGGTCCAGCATGAACTGGCCCAGCGCCCGCTCCAGCCGGGCCAGCGCCCCGCGCAGCACCGTGAACCGGGCCCCCGACAGCGCGGCCGCCGCCGCAAAGTCCATCAGGCCGAGCTTTTCGCCCAGCTCAAAATGCTCCAGCGGCTTTTCGAGCCCCGGCGGCGTCCCGACTCGGCGCACTTCGACATTGTGCCGTTCGTCCGGGCCATCCGGAACCTCGGCGGCCGGCGGATTGGGCAGCGTGGCCAGCAACCGGTCCAACTCGGCCCCGGTCACCCGCTCCTCCTCCTCGGCCTCGGGCAGACGCTCCTTGATCGCGGCCATCTCGGCCAGCAACGGCTCGACGCCGCGACCGGCCTTGCGCGCCGCGCCGATTTCCTTGGAGGCCTCGTTGCGCCGCTGCTGCAACTCCTGCAACAGGGTTTGCGCCGCCCGGCGGCGGCTGTCGAGGTCCAGGATGCGCGCCGATTGAGGCCCCTGGCCACGCCGGGCCATCGCCCGGTCCAGAGCGGCGGGATCGTCGCGAATGGCACGAAGGTCAAGCATGAAGTCGCCCGCGTTGGACACCGGCCCGCGTTGGACACCGGCAAGCCCGCCTTTATAGAAGCCCGCCCGGCCCAGGTCCAGGGGTGCTGTGGGCGCGGGGACTCGGGTCGACGACGACGCCGCCCGAGTCCGGAAGGTTGGCCCGGGACTGTCGAGACCAGCGATAGATTCTTAATACAGTTATAATAAAATTGTCATCACACGCCGATAACATATTCATTCTTAATAATACCACCCGCTATCTCACCGCGTTTCAGCAAGATCAACCATCAGAACGAGCCCCGGCAATAGCGCCGTTGCCGTCCGATTTGTGTTGTCTTTCTTGTTGGCCCGCCCTGTCACGAGGATGTCATGCGACACGCTCTGCTTGAATCGGTTTCGATGATGGCCTTGAAGCCACCGTCAAGCCTTATCGCGTCTTTGGTTCGGACCGTCCTGCTGGTGATCACCGGGACCACCCTGACCACACCGGCCCTGGCGCAATCCGTAACCAATGCGGTTGCGAACGCCGCCGCAACCAACCTGCTGTCACCGTTCACCAGTCTGCCCGCCAGCACGTTTCGGGCCAACCTGCAAACCACCATCGCGATTAATAACGCGGCCACCCCCGCGCAACGGGCACAAGCCTACAGCGATGCCGAAAACCTGGGACCGAGCGTCAGTGCGGCCTACGGCAGCACCCAAAGCGGGATCGCCCAACTCAGCAACGGCCTTGGTCCGAAAGCCAGTGCCGCGCTCAGCACGTTGATCAATCCGTCCAGCGCCGGCTATAATGCCGCGGTCTTCAATGTCTTCAATCAGGCTTATACGGTTTCGGGCGCCGACTCGTCGTTCGACAAAACCTTCTTTGGCAACTTGCATATTTACGACGGCGCTTATCAGATCACCACCGCCACCGGTGATCCGCGACCGTATCAGGTGACGACCAACCAGATCCAGCTCTACACCGGCAGTGACTTTCCGGCGGCGCCCTACGGTCTGCCCGGAACCGTCAACGACCTGACCACTTCGCCGGCCTTTCCCAGCGGCCACACCACCGGCGGCTGGACCTATGCCCTGCTGGAAGCGATGATGGTGCCGGAACGGTTTCAGCAAGAACTGACCCGCGGCTCGCAGTACGGCTATAACCGGATCGTTTTAGGCGTCCATTACGCCCTTGACACCATCGGTGGCCGCATCCTGGCCTTGCAAGATGTCAGCAATCTGCTGAACAACGTCCCGGGCTATACCGGCGTGACCTACGGATCGGGCAGCAGCGCCGTCACCATCCCGGCGGACTTTGCCGGCGCATTCACCCAGGCTACGGGCATCGTGCGGTCGGCGGTGCAGCAATCGTGCGGCACCTCCATTGCCGTCTGCGTCGCCAGCACCTTCGGCGACCAATTCAGCAACGCCGCGCAAAACAAGGCCAACTACGTTTACCAGTTGACCTATGGCCTGGCCCCGGTCGGGCCGACCAACCTCGCGCCGGTGGTGCCGACGGGCGCCGAAGTTCTGCTGGCCACCCGCTTTCCCTATCTGACCGCGGCCCAGCGCCGGGACGTGCTGGCCACCACCGAATTGCCGTCGGGCTTCCCGCTGGACAACGGCTCGGGTTGGGCGCGCCTCAATCTCTACGAGGCCGGCGGCGGCTACGACGCCTTGAACAGCGACACGACGGTGATGATGGATGCGTCTCAGGGGGGATTCAACGCCCTTGATCTCTGGAGCAACGCGATCAGCGGTCCCGGCCGCCTGATCAAGACCGGAACCGGCATGCTGATCCTGACCGGCAACAACAGTTTCGGGGGTCTTCAGGTCTCCGGCGGCACCGTGATGCTGACCGGCGTCAACACCTTCCCGGGGGCAAGCCAGGTCTACAGCGGCGGCACGCTGGCCTTCGGCATCGACGGCTCGGCCCCCGGTACGGGTCCCGGCGCTTATGCGCAGATTAATGCGACCGGTACCGGCACGTTCCTTGCCGGCGGCACGCTGATGCCGGCCATGGGAACGGACCAGCCCACCACCTCGGGCTACAAGATGCCGGCGCTGGGCACCACCTACAGCCTGGTCACCACCGCCGCCGCCAACGGCGTCTCGGGGCGATTTGCCAACCTGTCGGTCAGTAACGCCACCCAAGCCCTGCTGAGCCCCAACACCAGCTTCGGCGTCAGCTATTACGGCAACGCCGTAACCCTTTACATCACGCCATCGTCCTACGCCAACCCCGTTGCCGCAGGCTTTACCCCCACCGCCAATCAGGCGGCGGTGGGCGCGGCGTTGGATCGGGTCCGGGCCAATGCCGGAGCCGGCGGCATTCTGGCCACCGCCGACACCAGCGCGATGCTGGGTGCGGTGGGCTCCCTTGGCGCCGCCAACCTCGCCACCGGGCTCAGCCAACTGTCGGGCGTGGGCACGCTCAACACCGCCGGGACCAGCCTGACGGTCGGCCGGGCCATCGGCCAGGCCTTGGACAGCCGGTTCAACCAGCTTCATGCCAACGGCACCAGCATCAGCGAAAAGGCGTCCCAAGGGCTGTTCGGCTTCGCCCTGAACACCGGCAACGGCAACGGCCCCAATGGCGGCGGCCAGACCGGCGCCGCCACTGGCCTTGCCGCGGGCGACGGCCAGACCACCGGCTTCAGCCCCTGGGTCCGCGGCGTCGGGGTATTCTCCAGCAATAGCGGGGACGGCAACGCTCCGGGCTTCCAGAGCACCATCGGCGGCGGCGTGGCCGGCACGGATTTCCGCGTAACCGACAGCCTGGTGCTGGGAGCCAGCTTCGGCTACGCCCACAGCATGGTCACGGGCAGCGACGGCACCGGCGAGGCCGACGGCGACAGCTACCGCTTCACCGGCTACGGCACCTGGAACCCCGGCACCTTCTTTGTGGACGGCACGCTCGGCTATACCTACAGCACCTTCGATACCCGCCGGGACCTCGCCATGGGTCGCTTTTCCGGAAGCGCCAAGGGTAACACCTCGGGCGGCGACGTTGAGGCCGGCCTTCGAGTCGGAAAGCAGTTCAGTCTCGGCGGCTTTGCGGTTGAACCCGATGCCGGCCTGACCTACGACCGGATCACCACCGACCGCTTTACCGAAAGCGGCGCGGGCGCCTTCAACCTGACCGTGGGCCAGACCACCCTCGACAGTCTGCGGAGCGCCATCGGCGGCCGGATCAGCCGGACCTTCCAGCTTGAGGACGGCCTCGCCCTGGAGCCCGAACTCAGGGCCCATTGGGAACACGAGGTCCTCGACCAGAACGCACGGAGCACTCTGTCCCTGGTCGGCCAGCCGTACACCATCAGCAGCGCCCGGCCGGGTCGGGATGCGGCGGTGCTGGGGGTCGGGCTGGCCGGCCTGATCAGCAGCAATGTCCGCGTGTTCGCCGCCTACGACGCCAGTCTGCGGGCCAACCAGACCGATCATGCCGTCACCGCCGGCGTCAAGATCGACTGGTAAGCCACCCCGTCCTGGGTGGCCAGGACGCGATCACCACCACGCCGGTCGGAGGCCCCCTCCGGCCGGCGTTTTTTTTGGGGGCCGGTTGGTCCCGATTCACACCGGGCACAGCCCCGGATCGCCCAAGCCCCGGATCGCCGATACTCATGATCGACTTGATGGCACCATCAGGTGTAGAGTATCCGGCAATAGTGACGACGGTACCGGGCCTGGCGGCCTGGTCGATTATTTCGGGTGGACAGCGTGGCGATAGAACCTTCGATGGACTCAGTGGTCGCCTTTACCGCACGGGCGGCCCTTGACGCCGGCAACGCCATGGAAGCGGCCTTTTCGTCAGCCAAGGCGGCGGATTGTGAAGGGTCCCTCGACATGGCCAAGGAAGCCACCAGCAAGGCCATCCAGGCCAAGAAGGCGCTGGCCATCATGCTCAAGGGGCAGTCGGTGGCCAACCAGTTGACCTCCCGGGCGGCGCTTGGCCATGTGGAGGACGCCCGCCTGTTCGCCAAGGCCGCGATGGATGTCAGCCGGGCGGCCCTGCGGCGCTCGACCGATCGGGCGGGCGGCGAGCCGGCCCGGAAATCGGCTGAAACACTGGCGTTCCTGATGGCCGCGGCCTCGGCCCTGCTGGATGTCAAACGGGGGTCGATCGCCGAGAATACCCTACGCAAGGTGGCCATGGCGGCCGAGCGGGCGGTGCTGGCGGCGGACGAAACCGTCAAGGTCGCGGGGGACGGCAACGCCCATGCCGTCGATGCCGTGGCCGCCAAGAATACCGCCGCGGAAATCGCCCGGCGCACCCTGTGGGCGGTCCGGGAAGCGAGCAAATAGGGGCCGCAACCTGATCCCTTTGGCGCAAAACATTTTTGGCGCTTCCTGGGTTTCGGGTTGATGGGGCCTTCCGGGAACACCAAAAGGTTCGTCAGTACGTCCTGACGGCGCAGTCATCCGGCCCGCGCCGTCAGGACCGGGTTGTTGGTAAATGGCGCAATAACTGTTAGCCTAAGTCATTTTTAATCAGATAAATCATGGTGCCGATCCCATCAAAATATTGCAAGATTGATGGCTCGGTGCCGGATTCTGGAAAGTTATACTCCGGAAACAGGTCAACCAAATCGTCATTGACAATCGTCTTCGCGCGAGTTTCGGATGCGGGTGAGAATCGCGCCAGCGCCTCCCGGTAAACCTTAAACCGAGCCTCTGGCCCCGCCAAGCCGTTCGGAAGAGGTTCCAGGGCGGCGATAAAGGCCTGTCGAATGGCCGCCTGGGTGACGGCGTGGAACGAGCCGTCATGATTAACGATAATGGGCATGATCGGTCCCTCTTGCCGGATCGCCGGAATCGGCCATCACGGACGGTTATTTTGCCTGATCTTCAGCGACCACGCCACGCCTTTGACCTGACCCGAGCGGCCCGCTTGCGAAAAAACGCAACCATTTGATCCATCGCGTATTTCTGGAAAATCGACCGTCCCCGAGCGGGCTCATTCCTGGAATGCTGAATTTTTTATAACCTAACGCACGACACCGCGATCTCTACGTTCTTACGACGACCTTGATACCAACCGGCTTTTTTGTTTGTACGCCGAAAATGGCCCGGAGTCCGCCAAAACCCAACCCTGGGCCCTTGCCCCCGGAAGAACCCAGGCCGAGCCTGGCCAAACCAAACCGCTTCGCTGAACTGGCAACTCTGTGCCCGCGGGAGCGGATGCGCTGGCCGGTCAGCGCCAGCATTTGATGCGGGGCTTCAATGGTGGTAAAGAAAAATACGGCAATGATTTCGGGAGCTACCGTGATGGCAGGCGTTGCCCCTGTGCTGGGATTTGCCTTGGTGGCGGTGGTGGC
>CAIYNU010000098.1 GCA_903927615.1 uncultured Rhodospirillales bacterium
CTCGATGTGGGATACCAATATCTGTTGGTTGAACAGCCGGGCATGGAGCCGCGACGGCTGGTACTGTTGGCCTTGTTGCCCAAAAAAGTCAAGATATTCGACGATGATCCCTGTGTAGCGCCTGAAGTCTGGACCGATCGAGAACGATATGTCCATATGGTGGCGCCAGATATGAGTGACTTTATAAAATATGATGACCATTCCTTTATCATCTCGGAGAGTGGCAGTTCCATCACATTCCCGTATCTGGTGCGCATTGATAAATCGATGACGTCATGCGGGATCGATTCGAAAACATTGTTTCTGGTCGACAAAGAGCTGATCGACATAGCCCGCTACGCCGCTTGGCTTAAATTTAACCAATTACGCGACAAAGGTAAAAAATATGCGAGGCCCATCGGTGCCTTGTTCTACGAAGAAGTCTATCGCCGTCTGCATCCCCTTAAGAAGGAAGACTGACCATGTCCGACAGCATCACCCCTCCGGTGACGGAAGAAGAGTATCTGGCACTTGCCTGGAGAATGTTTACCCAGACCGAATCCCCAAACTATGCCGATGACTACACCATCGATACCCGTCAAGGCTCGGCAGTGGTCGGCCGTTGTCAGATAAAATTCGCTCACCATGAAGAGTTCGTCGAAGACCTTATGACGGCCTATCTTCAGTATCTCCGTTTTATCGAGTCCCGTTGCCCCCCCGACGGGGTCAAGACGACGGCCCAGGGCCCGAGTCGCCCCGGGAAACTCGACGCGAACCCGTCCGCGGACCCCAAGGCCCCGCTTGGTCCGGACAGCAAAGACCATCACCTGACGGCGAAGGAACTGGCGGATAATTATGGTGATTACGTAGTCAGAGCCATGTCGTCGCGTCCGCAAGGCGGCTTTCTGAAGTCCCCCCAAATGCAGGCGTTCATGGCAACCGCCGGTGCGCGGGCGGTGGTCGATCAATGGGTTGGAAGATTGAAGGCAGAGGACTTCGGACTTATTCGAACTCTCCTGCTTCCTTCGAATGGGCCAGATCAGAACCAGCCGAACTATGGGGCGTTGTTAAAGGACGATCCTCGGGTAATCGCCTATTTGATGGAACTGCGAAATCATCACGGTAACTTGCGTGCCATTAAGATGTGGCTGGAGGGGAAGGAGGTCACAGGTGAACCAGACGAACACGACCAAATCAAATTTAAATTCACTCGAAGCTACCAGATTACCAAACCCGAGCAGGCGACGTTCGATAATCTGGTGGAAATCGGGTATGAAATGATGGATCATGATAAAGATTATGATCCTCATGCCACTGGCAGCAATAATCGCGTGAGCCAGGCCAGGAAAATTGCCGGGGAGCGCGGTACCACCCCCGAGCAAGTGGCGGCCTTTCTCAACAGCAGCGTCGTGCAAATCCCGAGCGCCGTGCAGTATTATTTTACGCAACAGAAGCCGCTGTCGAAGCTGGAAAAGGAGTTGGCGCAGGCCGAGGCGGAGGCGAAAGAGCAGGAGCAGGCGTTGGTGCGGGCACAGGCGCAGGTGTCGGCGTTGGCGCAGGGGCATCCGCAGGCGCAGGCCTTGGCGCACGCGAAGGAGAAGGTGCAGGCGAAGACGAGGGCGTTGGCGGATGCGAAGAAGGAGGTGCAAACGCTCGCACAGGCGTTGGCGCAGGCGCGGGCGCTCGCACAGGCGCAGGAGCGGGCGCGGGCGCAGCTTCAGCTTCGGAATAAGGCGGTTACGGATCCGGCGGTTATCGGCACGAATCCGCCAGCCTGTCCGGAGCACCCGTCCAGCCCGGCCGTTCCGGACCCGGGGAGAACGACCGGTGCGGCCGGGCAGCGGGCGGATGGCGGGCCGGATAGCCATCAACAGGTCGCGGAAGCCGATTTAGGGCCAGGGCCCGCCCCGACGGATGAGTCCCAAGCGGAGGGTGGCGACGCCGGGTTCGATCCAGCCGCAGAGGCCGGGCAGGGGGCCACGCGGACTCTGACAATCGCCGCTGACCAGACCGGGACGACTGGCCCGGCGGCGGCGGCGCCCAAGCTTCCCTATGAGGGGTTGCCGGTGTTGTGGCAAGGTCGCGGCTTGACGGTGTTTGACATGTCGGCGGTGCCAATGCCGAAATTGGGGACCCCGCCGGAGGTGTCGCCCGTGGCGGAATCCCGGGTCGGGGGGAGGTCGCAGACCACCGCCAAGCCCCTGACCAGCGATGACATTCGGGCGATTGTTCGGGAGGTGGTGCTTGACGCGTTGGAAGAACAGGCCAGAAGGCCCCGGGTGTTCAGCCGGGAAGAACTGCGGATCATCACCCGGGCGGTGTTCGACCGGATGGATGAGCTGGCCGACCGGCCGGCGACCGGGCGGGCCGGCTTCGACGGCCGGATGAGCAAGCAGTTCGTCAGTACCTATAACCCGCGTGGCCTGCGCTGGTAAGGGCTCACTGAGACTATCCCCCTGTTTTGGTTGATGAGTGTGGCGCCCGGATTTCCGCGGCGTCTTTTCTTTTGTCAGGGAGACCGCCCCATGGGCATATCTGACCTTTCCGTCGCGGTGGCTGGCCTGTCCGCGGCCCTGCCACCGGCGATTTTGCCAACCACGCCCTCGGGGGTGCTGGTGCTGGGCGACTTCGTGTTCCGGGATTACGAGATTCCGGAAAAGATTACCTGGGGCGATCAGCAGAAAACCCATCTGTTCTCGTATCCCGGCGGGCTGCGAAGCGTCGAGGCGCTGGGGCCGGAACCGATGCCGATCACCTGGGCCGGCCGTTTTCAGGGGGCGGCAGCGACCGGCCGCGTTCGTCGGCTCGATACCGTGTGTCGGTTGGGCAAGCCTTTGCCCCTGACCTGGGGCGCGCTGTCGTTTCTGGTCCTGGTGACCAAGTTTACGGTCAACCAGGAACGGAACTGGCAGTGTCTCTACACCATCGAATGCCTGGTGGTGGCGGCGCCGATCGGGTTGCCCAGCGGCCTGTCGCTGACCGACGCGGCCGGGGCGGTGGTGGGCGATGCCGCGGCGGCGGTCGGGCTGGGCGGCCTGATCAACAACGCCGGTTTGACCTCGGCGCTGTCGGCGGTGCAGCAGGCGGCCTCGACGGTCCAGGACACCGCGGTCCAGGCCGCGGGCGTTGCTGCCGGGGCGTTGGGGCAACCGCTGGGCCAGCTTCAATCGGCCCTGGGGACCGCATCCGCGCTGGCGGGCACCGTGGCGGCGGCCTCGGATGGCCAGATTCAGGCCGCCGCCGCTGGTTTGGCCGGCGTCGTGCCCGGCGCCATGGGCAACAGCAACGCCACGGCGCTGTTGTCGACACTGTCGGCCCTTCAGCAAGCCAGCGCCAGTCGGATGGTTCAGGGGCTGGTCGGGCGGATGAACAAGAATACCGACGAGGTGACGTCATGAGCCCGGTTGCACGCACGGTTGCGGTGGCGGGGGGGACCCTCTATCAGGTGGCGGCCCAGTATCTGGGTGATGCCCGGCAGTGGACGCGGATCGCCAGCCTTAACGGCCTGTACGATCCCTGGCTGCCGCCGGGGGTGTTGGTGCTGAAGCTGCCACCGGTGTCGTCCCAGGCGGGTAACGGCGGGATTCTGGGCGGTTGAGGCGATCCGACCGGGGGCGACGGGGCCGGCCGCAATTTTTGCTGCACCCCGTCCCCCTTGGCGCTATTGATGGCGATGCTCGGATGAACCGGAGACTGGCGGCAGGAGGCCCCCATGGGACGTTACATCGTTACTTTGGCCGTGATGGCGGCGACGCTGGCCGGCTTCGCGCCAACGGACGGTCGGGCAGCGGGTGTCGCACACCGGGTCGCCGTCCAGGTGAGCAGCGATGATCCCGTGGTGATGAACGTGGCCCTGAACAACATCAACGCGCTGCTTGAGCATTACGCCGGGCAGGGGGACACGGCGCAGGTGGAAATTGTTGCTTACGGCCCTGGCTTGACCCTGTTGCGCGACGACATCTCGCCGGTCAAAGAGCGGCTTCATGCGTTGCACCAAAGCCATCCCGAGATTCAACTGTCGGCTTGCGGCAATACGCTGCGGGCGGTGGCGCATCGGGAGGGCAAAGATGTTCCCTTGTTGGCCGAAGCAACACTGGTCGCCTCGGGGGTGGTTCGGCTGATTGAGTTGCAGGAGCAGGGGTGGAGCTATTTAAGGCCGTGATCGGCTGACGAGGATGCGAAGATGGGCTGCTATCGGTGCCGAATCCCGTCCAACTGGTTTGGCCGATTGCGCCGCCGGTTGTTTGGCTGCCCGTATGGGCATTGGTGCAAACCCGAAACGCCAGCCCGTCGGGCGTGTTTGGGAGCATCCGGGCGGCTATCAGGCTAACGACACGGGTAATCGGGCGAGCGACAGGTCCCGGCCGGCCAGCAACTCGGTAAAACGGTCGCTGCGCAAGAAGTCATATTCGACCCGTCGCTGGTCGGTAACCGGGTCGATGCTGCGCAAAGCCGGGTCCGGAAGGCCCGGGTGGCACATGACCAGGGGACGCCGCGGCGCAAAGGCGTCGGGGGCGGGGTCCAGAAAACGCGCCATCAGGTCGGCGAAGGGCACCCGGTCGGAAAAGTCATAAATGCCGCGAAAGCTGTCATTGGCGGGCAGGTGATGCCGTTCGATCAACCGGGCCAGGCCGCGCCCAAGCTGATTGATGACCAGGGTCTTGGTGGTGGCGACTCCACGACTGAGGATGGCGGTCATCGGCTCCCGGCAATTTCGCAGGTAGCTGCCGGGCAGCGCCTTGATGGTCGAGACGACGGCATCTCTGATCACCGGCAACAGGTGGACATGCTGGTGGCCATCGATAAAGGCCGGCGGGGCGCCGAAGACCGTGAGGAACAAGGCCACCTGGCGGGCGACTTCAGCATTGATTTCCCGGGGGTCGAGGCCGCCGGTCAGCGCCAGGCGCATCACCTGTCCCAGGGGCGGCAAGCGGCCGTCGGGTGCCAGCCGCGGCATCGGTCCCGCCGGCCGGTGGTCGGTCAGAGTCAGATGCAGGCCAATATCGACGCGGTCAGCCCAAGGCCGCAGCCAGTCAGCGTGGTCGATCCAGAAGGGTGACACGGTCATGCAGCCGGTGGCCGAAACCCGGCCGCAGGCAATCAGGTCGACAATGGCGCGGCTGACACCGGGCGCCAGAGCGTAATCATCGGCGCATAAAATGATGGGCCGAGCCATTGGCGGATACTCCTTTGCCTTGCGCGACCAAAGGGCGAGACCCCGGCCGCCCGAGGCCTATATCATGGCTTGAGCACCAACGTCGCCCCTTCCCGCGCCGCGACGGTGGCGGGCAGTATCGCCTGGGCTTCGGCTTCGATCCGGCGCATGATCAGGTCGTCATGATCGGGCTCGTGATGGAACAGCACCAGCCGGTCGACCCGAGCCGCCCGGGCCAGTTTCACCCCCTCCTGCCAGGTGGAGTGGCCCCAACCGACCCGGCCGGCATATTCTTCGTCGGTGTAGGTGGTGTCGTAGATCAGCACATTGGCCCGTTCCGCCAGTCCCAGGATATTGGCGTCGAGCCGCCCCTGGCAGTGCTCGGTATCGGTGACATAAGCGACGGAATGCTCCCCGAAGCCGATCCGGTAGCCGGTGGCGCCGTCGGGATGGTTGAGGCGCGTGGTTCGCACCGTGACCCCGCCGTCCAGCGTAAAGCTCTCGCCCGGGTCGAAGTCGTGGAAGTCAAGGTTGCAACCCATGGTCTGGAGCGGCACCGGGAACAGGGGCCGTTCCATCTGCCGGGCCAGCACCGAACGGATATTGGTGTGACCGTCCAGATGACCGGCCATGACCAGGAACCGGAAGCCGGGTTGGAAGGCCGGGCCAAAGAAGGGAAAGCCGCTGATGTGGTCGAGGTGGGTATGGCTGAGCAACAGCGTTGCCTTCTGGATTCCCTCGACTTGAAACCGTCGCCCCAGCAGGCGCAACCCGGTTCCGGCATCAAGAATGATTCGTGTTCCGTCGGCCCGGAGTTCAATGCAACTGGTGTTGCCGCCGAACTGCATGTGAGAGGCCATCGGGCACGGAATGGTACCACGAACGCCCCAAAAGGTTACGGAAAACCCCATCTGCCTGCCTGTCGGGTCCAGTCCACCAGCGATCCGACGCCGGAACCGGCGTCACTCCCAATCTTATTTTATCACGCTTGCTTCGGAAATATGTGACCAACATCACTTCCGCGCGAGGGTGTGACCGGCGCCAGAGGCCACGGCATCACCCCTCGACCCAGGCGATTCGCAACATGTTGGTGCTGCCCGGCGTGCCGAAGGGAACGCCGGCGGTAATGACCAGACGCTGACCGGGTTCCGCGAATCCATCGAGATAGGCGATGCGGCAGGCCTTGACCACCATTTCGGCGACACTGGCCACATCGGTGGTGTGGACGGTGTGGGTGCCGTAGGCCAAGACCAATCGGCGAGCCGTCGCCAGATGCGAGGTGAGACAGAGAATCGGCACCTCGGGTCGCTCGCGAGCCGCCCGAAGCGTGGTCGAGCCCGATGTGGTGTAGGTGACGATGGCGGCGGCGCCCACGGTGTGCGCCACCTGGCGGGCGGCGGCGGTAATGGCATCGGCGGCGGTCTGTCGTGGGTCCGGATGTTGGGCGACCATGATCGTCCGGTAGGTCGGGTCCTGTTCGACCCGGTGGGCGATCCGGTCCATCATCGACACGGCTTCGAGGGGATAACGGCCAGAAGCGGTCTCGGCGGAGAGCATCACCGCATCGGCGCCATCATAGACCGCAGTGGCCACATCCGAAGCTTCGGCCCGAGTCGGCGTCGGCGCGTTGATCATGGATTCGAGCATCTGGGTGGCCACGATCACCGGCTTGCCGGCCTTGCGCGACTGATAGACGATGTTTTTTTGCAAACTCGGCACGTCTTCGGCCGGCATCTCGACGCCCAGATCGCCCCGGGCCACCATCAACCCGTCCGATAGCTCGATGATCTGGTCCAGATGCTCGATGGCCTGGGGCTTTTCCAGCTTCGAGAGCAGGGCCGCCCGTCCCGCGATCAACCGCCGCGCCTCGGCCACGTCTTCGGCACGCTGGACGAAGGACAGCGCCACCCAGTCGACACCATGGCTAAGGGCGAAGGCGAGGTCGGCCTGGTCCTTGGCCGTCAGCGCCGACAGCGGCAGGACCACGTTGGGAACGTTTACGCCCTTGCGGTTGGACAACCGGCCACCCACCACCACCTCGGTTTCGGCAAAGTCGGCGCCGTAGGTGCCGACCCGCAACCGGACCTTGCCGTCGTCCAGCAGCAAATCGGTTCCCGGCACCAGGGCCGCGAAAATCTCCGGGTGAGGCAGTCCTACCCGGGCCCCGTCGCCGGGGGCGGTGGACAGGTCCAGGCGAAACCGCATCCCGGGCTGGAGTTCGATGGCGCCCTCGCCGAAGGTGGCGATTCGCAGCTTGGGACCCTGAAGGTCGGCCATGATCGCGATCGGCCGGCTGACCCGGTCCTCCAACGCCCGAATCGCCTCGATCCGGGCCAAGTGATCGTCGTGGCTGCCGTGGCTGAAATTAAGCCGGAACACGTCGACGCCGGCCCTGAACAAGGCCTCGATCATCTCGGAGGAGGAACTGGAGGGACCCAGGGTGGCCACGACCTTGGTCTGGCGGTAGCGGCGGAACGGATGGTAATCGGGCTTCATGGCGTCCTACCTGCCGGATGGCGCGAAAATCGGTGACGTGGGGGCGGGTCAACATCCTCGTGTCCCATCGCCGAGGACGGCGAAAGGCGCGTTGCCCCATTGTCGGCTAGACCGCGGGTCCCGTCCAGTCCTTGCGTGACTCTCGGGCCCGCGGTCATTGGGTGCAGCGCAGCATCAAGCAGTGGCTTCCGGCGGCCGTCCTGGGGTACAGTCGCTTCATGATGCCGATGCGCAACCGGGGCGGTGCCACCGCCATTCATTCCAGAGCAGTCGCGCCGGGCTCCTGGCCGACCGCAGGGGCGGAGGCGCGCCTGTGTTTCGTCGCCGCGGGCACGTCCGAAGCCCAGGCCGCCCTAGCCCGACTCGGCCAGAGATACGGCACCGTGCCGTTCGAAGAGGCCAGCGTCGTGGTCGCCCTGGGCGGCGACGGCTTTTTGCTGGAAACCCTGCACCGGACTCTCGACCAGGCCAGTTCTCCGCCCTTGCCGGTGTTCGGCATGAATTTAGGCAGCGTTGGCTTTTTGCTGAACAAGTATGGCGAGGACGATCTGGCCGGGCGCGTGGCCAAGGCGATGCCGGTGACGCTCCATCCGCTGCGGATGGTCGCGATCCGCACCACCGGGGAGCGGGTCGAGGCCCTGGCCATCAACGAGGTCTCGTTGCTGCGCGAAACCCGCCAGGCGGCCAAGTTGCGCATCCTGGTCAATAATGTGGAGCGGCTGCCGGAATTGATCTGCGACGGCGTGCTGATGGCCACCCCGGCCGGCAGCACCGCCTACAATTTTTCCGCCCATGGCCCCATTGTGCCGCTCAATGCCGGCGTGCTGGCGCTCACCCCCATCAGCGCCTTCCGGCCCCGACGCTGGCGCGGCGCCCTGTTGCCCCACACCGCCCGCATCGGCATCGAGATGCTGGAATCGGCCAAACGACCGGTCAGTGCCGTGGCCGATCATGTGGAAGTCCGCGAGGTCGAACGGGTCGAAGTGACCGAAGACCGCGACACCGTGATGACTCTGCTGTTCGACCCCGAGTTCACTCTGGAGGAACGCATTCTGAAGGAGCAGTTCCAGCCCTAGGGCGTGTCGTCAATTGAGCCACAGGAAGGTAGCGACAAGTTGAACGGCGGCCAGAAAAGTGGTTTCAAGCTTGTCGTAACGGGTGGCAATAGCCCTAAATCCTTTTATTTTATTGAAGAATCGTTCGACGAGGTTC
>CAIYNU010000099.1 GCA_903927615.1 uncultured Rhodospirillales bacterium
AGCGCCGCCACCGCCGTGGCGCCCAAGCCGGCCAGTTGGGTGGTGGAAAGGGCGGCGATCTCGGTGGTGGCCAGCTCGCCGATCTCGGTGGTGGTCAGCGCCGCCAGTTGGGTGGAGGTCAGGCCGCCCAACTGGGTGGTGCTCAGCGCCGTGACCTGGGTCGCCGTCAAGCCGGTCAGACCCGACGAACTCAGCCCTGCCATCTGCGTCGCGGCCAGTCCGCCCAGCTGGGTGGTGCTCAGCGCCGCCAATCCGGTGGCGGTCAGGCCGCCCAGCTGGGTGACGGTCAGGCTGCCGAGCTGGGTGACGGTCAGACCGCCGAGGCCGGTGACGGACAGGCTGCCGAGGCCGGCGGCGGTCAGGCCGCCCAATTGGGTGGTGGTGAGGTTGGCCATCCCGGTGGCGGTCAGGCCGCCCAACTGAGCGGTGGCGATCACCGCCAACTGAGTGGTGGTCAGGCCGCCCAGCTGAGTGGTGGTCAGCAAGCCGAGCTGGGTCGAGGTCACGCCCTTGATCTGGCTGGTGGTCAAAGCCCCGATCTGAAGCGGCGTCAAGGCGGCCAACTGGCTGGTGGTCAGCCCCGCCAGTTCCGTGGTCGTCAGTCCCTTGACCTGTTGGGTGGTCAGGGCCGAAATCTCGGCCACGCCGAACGCGTCGACCTGCGCCGCCGTCAGGACCGCCAGCTGGCCGGCGCTGAATCCCATCTGGCCGGCGGTCAGCGCCCCGATCTGGGTCGTGGTCAGCCCACCCAGCTGGCTGGAGGACAGGGACGCCAGCTGGGTGGCGCTCAGGACGCCGATCTCGGTAACGGTGAAGGCCGCCACCTGGGTGGCGTTAAGCCCGGCGATGGCGGTCGGGGACAGGGCCTGCACCGTGGTGGTGGGCAAGGCCGCGATATTGGTGACACTGATGTAGGTTACCGGCGATACCACGGCAACGCGCCCCCCCGCCATTGCGTCCCGACTCGCCCCACCCGGAGACGGAGATCGCCTCATCCAATAGCAGCGCATCTCCTAAAGGGACGTTAAGAGGGTAGCGAATACGCGACCCTCAGGGAGATGGTCGGGGCATCGGCTGTCACACCAAAAATCCGAACAATTTTATACAATTTTGAATAATGCTCGACATCCATGTCGTTCGATGAATGCCGCCCTGTGTATTTCTCGGTACGTGAAGTACTTCATACAAAATAGAAGCATTTAAAAGTACCATTTGTCTTGGATGGGTACTTTGTATTGTTCATGGAGTTGGGTGAGCGCCATGTTTGCCGACCAAGCCGCATTGTCGACCCCTGCCGATGTCGCCCGGCGCCGGATCAATGCCACCCTGCGTGGACCGGTGCTGCACATCCTGGCGGAGTTGCTGCCGGAGGTCGCGATGCTGCCGCGCGAGAGGGCCTACGACATCATCCTGGGCGACTGCGCCATGCTGGAGCGATGCTTCCGGACCTTCCGCGCCGCCCGCAAACAGTTCCGGCAGGTCCTGGTGGACCGCCGCGACCGCCCGGTCCACGGCGACAATCAGACGCTGTCCTGCGGCCGCAGCCTCAATCAGATCGTCGCCATGGTGGTGCGCTCGGCGGCCAAGCGGCATTTCCGCCTGCGGCTGGACCCCTGGCGGCAGAGCCGCGCCACCTGGCCGAGCCCCAACCGGCCGAACATGGTCGAACGGATGATGACCTCGTTCAGGCCCGCCCCGCCGCGCCCGGCGCCTCCCCCCTCGGCGGCCAACCAGCTCTATGACGCCATCAAGAACTACCTGCTGCATGACTGGCAGGTGCCGATCATCCCGCAATATGCCCGCATGACGCCGGCTGAGGTCCGCGACCTGGGCTCGCGCATCCTCGACTTCCGCGACGCCGAGGCTCTGGCGGCCTATCTCGACGGCGGCGAGGAGGCCGGCCTGCCGGCGGCCCCCACCCTCGCCCTCCCTCCCGTCCAGCCGGCGGAAAC
>CAIYNU010000100.1 GCA_903927615.1 uncultured Rhodospirillales bacterium
GCTGCAACAGCTTTTGTGATGCCGCGTTGGAGGCTGGTCGGATTGGCGCCGGCCGTCACGTTCTTGAGGCCTTCGCGATAGATCGCTTCGGCGAGAACGGTGGCGGTTGTGGTGCCGTCACCTGCGATGTCGCTGGTCTTGCTGGCGACTTCCCGGACGAGCTGGGCGCCCATGTTTTCATACGGGCAATCGAGCTCGATTTCCTTGGCGACGGTCACGCCGTCCTTGGTGATGCGCGGCGCACCGAACGACTTTTCCAGGATCACGTTGCGGCCCTTGGGACCCAACGTCACCTTGACCGCATCGGCCAGAATATCGACACCGCGCAGCAACCGTGTGCGCGCATCAACACCGAATTTGACTTCTTTGGCAGCCATCTTGTCTTACCTTTTTTCTCGGGACAGAATCGACAGGCGAAATTTAAGTGCCGGATAACGAAAGAATAACCGCAGTACCGATCACTTCTCGATGACGCCCATGATGTCCGATTCTTTCATGACCAGCAGTTCCTCGCCGTCGATCTTGACCTCGGTACCGGACCACTTGCCGAACAGGATGCGATCACCGGCTTTGACATCAAGCGCAACGACCTTGCCGCTGTCGTCCCGGGCGCCCGGTCCGACCGCAATGACCTCACCCTCCTGAGGCTTTTCCTTGGCGGTATCGGGGATGATGATCCCCCCCTTGGTCTTTTGGTCGGATTCCAGGCGCTTGACCACCACGCGGTCGTGCAGCGGACGGAACTTCATCGCGCGTCTCCCACAACAGGCTGTAAAATAATGGAAACCGAGGGTCGTTAGCACTCCCCATCGGTGAGTGCCAGATACCTAGTCGGTGCGTCGCGCGGATTCAAGAGCGTTTTTTGGGGGGCCGGCGTCAGAAGCCTTGAACCGTCGGATAAGTTGGTAGATATTCGAATATACGAAGTTAATAGTCGTAAGACGCCACGATCCCAGGAGACTCCGTGATGCATAAGGATTGGCCCAAAATCGCCCGGGAATTATCACCCCTGATGGCCGCCGCCCGTCAGGGGGCGCCCGAAACCTGGGCGGCTTTTTCCGCGTTGGGCAAGGCGGCGACGGCCCCGGGCGCGCTGGACGCCAAGACCAAGGAACTGATCGCGCTGGCGCTTGGCATCGCGGCGCGGTGCGACGGTTGCCTGGCCTTCCATGCCAAGGCGGTGGCGCAGCTTGGCGGCAGCCGGGCCGAGGTCCTTGATGTGGTCGGCATGGCGGTCTACATGGGCGGCGGTCCGTCGGCGATCTACGGCGCCCAGGCCCTCGAGGCGTTCGACCAGTTCAGCCCCACGGCGGCGGTTTGACCGGCGGTCGGTCCGAACCCAGGTCCCCGACGGCGCCCACCGTGGTCCAGAGCCCAAGCATCAAGAGCATCAAGAGGAGTTGCGCCCCATGACGTGGATTCAGGCTGTCGTCGGCGGTGCCCTGATCGGATCGGCGGCCGTGCTGCTGATGGTGTTCAGCGGTCGCATTGCCGGGATCAGCGGCATCCTGGCCTCGGTTCTGTCTCCGGCGGTCCGGGCCGAACCCTGGCGACTGGCTTTCCTGGCGGGTCTGGTGGTGGCGCCGCCCCTGGTGACGTTTGGTCTCGGTCTTGGTCCGCTGCCGTCACCCTCCGGTTCGCTGCCGTTGCTGGCGGTGGCGGGCCTGCTGGTGGGGCTCGGGGCCGGGTTCGGCGGTGGCTGTACCAGCGGCCATGGCGTTTGCGGGTTGGCCCGGCTGTCGCGGCGCTCGGTGGTCGCCACCGGAACGTTCATGGCCACGGCCTTCGTGACGGTGTTCGTCGTTCGGCATGTGCTATGATCCAGGAGAGTGCCATGGGGTTTGTGATGCGCTCGACCGCCGTCGGTCTGGTGGCGGGGTTGCTGTTCGGTGCCGGTCTCGCTGTTTCGGGAATGACCGATCCCAACGTCGTCCTCGGGTTCCTGGATCCCGCCGGAACCTGGAATCCGGCATTGGCCCTGGTGATGGCGGGCGCGCTGGCCGTCACCGGACCGGGCTACCGGCTGGCCTTTCGCCGGGGGCGGCCGTTATGGGCGGAGCGATTCAGTGTGCCGACGGCCCGGCGGACGGATGTCCGGCTGATCGGGGGGGCCGCTTTGTTCGGCATCGGCTGGGGGCTGGCGGGCTATTGTCCGGGACCGGCCCTGGCGGTGCTGTCGGCGGCCTGGCCCGGAACCTTGGTGTTTGTCGCCGCGACGGTCGGGGGGTTGGCGGTATCCCGGACCTTGAGCCCGGCCCCCAGCGACCCCAACCCCAACCCCAACCCCGGGCCAACTGCGTAATCGGGTATGCTCAACGGCCCCGGAGCTTGCATGCAGCCTTGGTCGTAGCTTATACAGCCTTTTTGATGGTTGGCGGTCGGTCTTGACCACGCCGGGCACCGACGCCGTTCGTGCCGGCGGGCGGTGGTGCCGATGATCTTAAGGGTAGGCCATGGCCCAACAGAGCGAACTGGAAATCTCCGAGATCAACGCCGAACTGGTCCTTCACGGGAAATGGGTGAAGGGGGTCGGCGGGCGGCGGGCGGACCTGTCCTTTCGCGACCTGTCGGGTCTGACCTTACGCAAGCTTCGCCTGGATCGCGCGAAGTTGACCGGCGCCAGCCTGTCCCACGCCAATCTCAGCGAAAGCGACCTAAGCGGCGCCGATCTGTTCGGGGCCGACATGGAAGGCGCCAACCTGACCGGCGCCAACCTGACCGGGGCTGATCTGCGCGGCGCCAATTTGCACAAGGCGATCTTAAGCCATTGCACCTTGCGCGGGGCCGATTTTCGGGTCGGCCGGACCGCCGCCGGCGGCGAATCCTCGGCCCGGCTGACCGAAGCCCAGATGAACCGCGCCGTGTTGTGCGAGGCCAATCTTTCGGGCTGCGACATGTCGGGAGCCGACCTGAACGACGCCGATCTGGCTGGTGCCGACCTCAGCCGGACGGTGCTGGTAGGCGCCGAGTTGGGCGGCGCCAATCTCGACAATGCCCGGTTCGGCGGCACCGTGATTGATACGTCGCGCCTGTCGCCCTCGCAATACGCCATGGTCACGGCCGCCGGCGGTGCCACCGAGCCGACCTATCGGGAGTTGCCAGCGGATCAGCTTCGGGTCCTGGTCGATGCCCACGGCGCCTGGATGGCGAGTGATGCCCGGCAGGGCAAGCGGCTTGATATTGAAGGCTTGCGGCTCACGGGATCTGCCCTGGCCGGACGGGACATCTCGGGGGCGCGTCTGCGGCGGTGTGCGTTGGCGGGCCTGTCGCTCATGCGCACCCGGATGGACATGGCCGATCTCTCGTACAGCGATCTTCGGGGCGCGCTGCTGGAAGAGGCCTCGCTTCGCGGGACCAATCTGCGCCGCACCAATCTGGCTGGGGCCTATCTGGCCGGGGCCTGTTTTGACGCCATGGCCTTGGGCAGCGGCCGGACTTGGCCCGCCAATCTCGACGGTGCCATTCTTCACGATGCCGACCTGACCAACGCCTCGTTGGCCGGTGCGATCATGTCCAATGCCGATGTCGGCGGCTGCATCCTGCAAGGCACCAGCCTGCGCGGCGTCGACCTCGGCTCGGTCAAGCGGTCCCCCTGGACTCCGGAAGGCCCCGGTCCCAAGGAACGCCGCAAAATGCGGCGTTTCACCACGCCGCCGCTGGATTTCGTGTTCGGCGCCCAGCGATACGTCACCGTGGATTGGTCATTTGGCGGTCTGTGCGTGCGCTGGCCGCAACAGCCGCAACCCAAGCGCGGCGAGACCCTGTCGGTTCGGTTGGTGGTTGGCGAGGCCTACGGTCCGCAAGTCGGGTTGATCGTCACGGCGACCAACCAGCAGCGAGGGACCGTTTCCTGCCGCTTTCTGTCGCTGGAAGAGGACCTTAAGACTCATCTCAATAGCCTGTTGCCGGCACGCTATCAGAAAAAATAATCGTCATAAGGGTAGTGGATGGCTGCGGGCCTGTGGTACGATCGGACACTCCCCGCACCGCGCGAGGTGTCCTGGCCCTGCCATCCGTCCCCAGCCGAATGGGTTGACCTTATGACCGCTGTTCGCAAACCGGCCCCGGCCGAAGCCACCTTCGAAGCCTTATCCGTGTTGGCCGTCAAGATCGACGCCATGGATCGCAGGGTCGATCAACGGCTCTCTGCCCTGGAGTCCGGGCAGGCCGAGTTGCGGACGAGTGTCTCCCAGTTGCAGACCGGGCAGGCCGAGTTGCAGACCGGGCAGGCTGAGTTGCAGACCGGGCAGGCTGAGCTGCGGACGAGTGTCGCCGAGTTGCAGACCGGGCAGGCTGAGCTGCGGACGAGTGTCGCCGAGTTGCAGACCGGGCAGGCGGCGTTGCAGACCGGGATGGCCATCCTCAACGAGAATCAACTCCACACCAATCGGGCTTTGGCGGCGATCCTGGCTCATCTGGGCGTTCCGAAGTCGGACGGGTAGCGCGCCGGCGCCATCGGCTGTTGCCGGTCTGGGAGCCGAGGACGCGGCTGGCTCCAGGGTACGGTTGCGGGAATGACTGTGGTATGATCGCGTCGGCTCCGGCAGCCGTTGCGACGCCGGGGCTTCACCCCCGGACCTGGAGGGCAACGCGCCCATGACCAGCCTTCATGAAGTCAAGTCGCTGCCGTCGGCACCGGTTCAGGTCCCGCACGAAGAAGGGCTTCCCAGCCGCTTCATCAATCGAGAGTTGTCGTGGCTGGAGTTCAATCAGAGAGTCCTCGACGAGGTGATGAACGATAGTCACCCGTTGCTGGAACGACTGCGTTTTTTGTCCATTAGCGCCAGCAACCTCGATGAATTTTACATCGTGCGGGTTGCGGGTCTGAAAGGCCAGGTCTCACGCGGCATCCTGACCGCGAGTCCCGATAACCTGACGCCGTCCCAGCAACTGGCCGCCATTAACCGCCGGGGTGGTGCGCTGCTGCATGACCAGCAAAGCTGCTGGATTGCGTTGCGCCAGGAACTGCGTGAGGCCGGGGTGTCGCTGGTTGACACCGGTGAACTCACCGATTCGGAACACGAATGGCTGGAACAGCGGTTTCTCACCGAGATCTTTCCGCTGCTGACGCCCTTGGCGGTGGATCCGGCGCATCCGTTTCCGTTCATTCCCAACATGGGCTTTGCGCTGGCTCTCCGGTTGTTTGACCCGGTCAAGGGCAAGGCGCTGGACGCGCTGGTGCCGTTGCCGGCCCAACTCGAACGATTCATCCGGCTTCCGGGTTCGGACCTGCGGTTCGTCCAGTTGGAACGGGTGGTGTTGCTGTTTCTCAACCGGCTGTTTCCGCCCTTTACCCCGACGGCGCATGGGGTGTTCCGCATTCTGCGCGATAGCGAACTGGAAATTGACGAAGAAGCCGAGGATCTGGTTCGAACCTTTGAAAGCGCCCTGAAACAACGTCGCCGTGGCAGCGTGATCTGGCTTGCCGTCAATGCCGGTATGAACAATGAATTGCGCGAATTTCTTCGTCAGCAGTTCCGGGTTGCTTCAGAAGATGTCTGGCTGCTGGAAGGCTTGATCGGACTGGCCGATACCCGGCAAATGATTGTGGACGAACGGCCGGATCTGGTGTTCAGACCGCACAACGCCCGGTTTCCCGAACGCATCCGTGACTTCGGGGGGGATTGCTTTGCGGCGATCAGTCACAAGGACATCGTTGTTCATCACCCCTACGAAAGCTTTGATGTGGTGGTGCAGTTTTTGCGCCAGGCCGCCCGGGATCCGGCGGTGGTCGCGATCAAGCAAACCCTGTACCGGACGTCCAAGAATTCACCGATTGTTCAGGCTTTGGTGGAGGCCGCCGAAGCCGGCAAGTCGGTGACGGCGATGGTGGAACTCAAGGCCCGGTTCGACGAGGAAGCGAACATCCGGTGGGCCCGAGACCTGGAGCGGGCCGGCGCGCAGGTGGTTTATGGCTTCGTCGACCTCAAGACCCACGCCAAGGTGTCGCTGGTGGTCCGGCGCGAAAGCGGCGGATTGCGCTCCTATGTTCATTTCGGCACCGGGAATTACCACCCGATCACCGCCCGCAGTTACACCGACCTGTCGTTCTTCACCTGCGACCGGGCCTTGTGCCACGATGCCGCGGTGATGTTCAATTACATGACCGGCTACGCCACGCCCAAGGTGCTGGAAAAGCTGGCGGTGGCGCCGATCAGCCTGCGCCCCCGGCTCAACCAGCTCATTGATGCCGAGATCGCCCATGCCCAGGCTGGCCGGCCGGCGCAGATCTGGCTCAAATTGAATTCGCTGGTGGATCCCGAAATCATCGACCGGCTCTACGAAGCGTCCCAGGCCGGCGTGAAAATCGATATGGTGATTCGCGGCATCTGCTGTTTGCGCCCGGGCATCCGGGGACTGTCGGACAACATCCGGGTTAAGAGCATCGTCGGCCGGTTTCTCGAGCACACACGCATCGTTTGCTTCGGCAATGGTCATGGTTTGCCGTCGGATCACGCCCTGGTGTTCCTGTCTTCGGCCGACCTGATGCCGCGCAACCTCGACCGTCGGATCGAGACCCTGGTGCCGGTGGACAACCCGACGGTCCACCAGCAGGTGGTGGACCAGATCATGGTGGCGAACCTTAAGGATGAAACCAATAGCTGGCTGCTGGCCGGCGATGGCAATTACCGTCGGGTGGTCCCCAGTGCCGAATGCTTTAGCGCCCATACCTATTTCATGACCAACCCCAGCCTTTCGGGTCGGGGCAGCGCGCTGACCACAGCCCGGATTCCGCCGCGACTGGTCCTCAAGTCGGTGATCTGAGCCATGCCGTTACCCTTTGCCCGTGACTGGACCGAGGCCCCGCGGCAGACTGCCCGGGTTGGTGTCCTCGACATCGGCTCCAACTCGATCCGGCTGGTGGTCTATGACCGCAACTGCCGGGCGCCGGTGCCGATCTACAATGAAAAGGTGATGTGCGGGATCGGCCGCGGCGTCGAGCAGGCCGGCCGGCTGAATGGCGAGGGGGTGGCCCAGGCCTTGGTCAACCTTTGCCGGTTCAAGGCACTGGCGGATGCGATGGGGGTGGCGCGGCTTGACGTGCTGGCCACCGCCGCGGTGCGCGATGCCAAGGATGGCCACGATTTTGTGGTCACGTTGCGCGAGCGGTTGGGTCTTGAGGTGCAGGTGATCAGCGGCGAAGAGGAAGCCCGACTCTCGGCGCTCGGCGTTCTGTCGGCCATTCCCGAGGCCGACGGGCTCTCTGCCGACCTTGGGGGCGGTAGCCTGGAACTGGCCGGCCTGGAGCGGGGCAGCCTGGGTCAGCGCGTCACCTTGCCGTTGGGACCGCTGCGGCTGATGGAGGCCAGCGGCGAGCGGCCCGCCCTGGCCACCCGGATGATTGATCAGGCTCTGGAAAAGATTGCCTGGCTGAAGGGCTTCCGGCGCCGCCGGTTGTACGTGGTCGGCGGCAGTTGGCGGGCCGTTGCCAAGTTGCACATGGCCCAGAGCAATTATCCGTTACGGGTGATCCACCACTACACCGTGGCCGGCCCCCAGGCCGCCGACTTTGCCAATCAGGTGGGGCGCCAGACCAAAGCCGCCTTCGACCGGGTGCCGGCGGTGTCGCGGCGGCGGGGCGACACGTTGCCCTATGCCGCGCTGGTGTTGGAGGGACTGATTCGCGCCATCGATGCACAATCGGTGGTATTTTCGTCGTATGGCTTGCGCGAGGGGCATTTTTATAACCTTCTTCCTGCCGAAGAGCAGCGGCTCGATCCGTTGGTCAGTGCCTGCGCCGACCTTGCCGCGCACCAGGGGCGGTTCGGCTCGGGGGAGATTCTGACCGCCTGGACCGATGGCCTGTTCGCCGGGGAAGATCTGTCGGCCTTGCGGCTGCGCCGGGTGGCGTGTCTGCTCAGCGACTTGTGCTGGGCCGAACATCCCGATTATCGGGCGGAACATGCCTTCGAGCGGGTGCTGCGCCTGCCGGTGGTGGGCGTCGAACATCACGAGCGCGCCCAACTCGCCGTCACCAGTCTGGTCCGCTATGGGGGGCGGCTGGATGACCTGTTGCTGCGTCCGTTGCGACCGTTGCTCAGCGACGGTCAGGTGATGCGCGCCGAGGTGTTGGGGTTGGCGCTGCGGCTGGCCCACAGCCTGACCGGCGGCCTGACCGGCCTGCTCAACCGCATCGGCCTGCGGCTGGCCGCCGACCGGCTGGAATTGTTGCTACCGGCCGACCTTTCCAACCTGCGCGGCGACGTGGTCGACCGGCGGCTGGAAGCCCTGGCCAGGGCGCTCAATCGCGAGTGGCATATTCCCTGAGCAAGCCGGCCGCTGCATCCGAACCCGGCGCCAAGCCGTGGCACCATGCCCGATCGGTGTCCGCAGTGCTTCTGCTGGAACGGCGGGCCTTGTGCCCGCCGTTTTCTTGACGCCGTCCTACAGCACGGCCAGCATGCAGGCCACCAGCGGGTGGCGGACGATGTCGCGTTCGTCCAGGTGAACCACCGCGACGCCGGAGACCGCTTCCAGTCGTCGGGCGATGTCGGCCAGCCCCGACAGACCGTCGAGAAGGTCGGACTGATCGGGGTCGCCGGTCAGCACCATGGTGGAATGCCAGCCCAACCGGGTCAAAAGCATCTTGATCTGGACATAAGTGCAGTTTTGGGCCTCGTCGATGACCACGAAGGCGTTATTCAGCGTGCGCCCGCGCATGTAGCCCACCGGCGCAATTTCGATGGTGCCGTCGCCGATCAGGGCCCGCAGGCGTTTGCCGCCCAGCCGGTCGGCCAGGGCGTCATAAAGCGGCCGCAGGAACGGCGCCATCTTCTCGGCCATGTCGCCCGGCAGATAGCCGATGCTTTCCCCGGCTTCGATGGCCGGCCGGGTCAGCACGATGCGGTCCACCCGGTTTTCTTCCAGCGCCTCGACCGCCGAGCTGATGGCCAAATAGGTCTTGCCGGTCCCGGCCGGTCCCAACGCCACCGTCAGGTGGTGGGCGGCGATCGCTTCGATCAGCCGCTTTTGATTGGCGCCTTGAGGACGGACCCGGCGAACGTAGCTCTGGTCGCGATGGTCCGGTCCCTCTTGCAGAGGATCCCAGCCGCCACCGTGGGGAAACAGCGGCATGATCTTGGGATCATCCGGCGGATCAGTCGGCAGGGCTCGGGTCGGGCGCTTGGCCATGGGTCCTCCTGGCGGTGACGACGTGCGCCACGAACGACCAAGCCCCTCACCGGAGTGAGGGGCTTGGTCGGGTGGAGCGGTGGTGGTGACGGATCGTGCGGCGCGGAGAGCGGTTCGGAGGCTGAGGCGACGTCCGGACTCCGCCAAGCCCGGCGGTGATGCGGACGGCCCCAAGGGCCTTGGTGGGTGACCGAGAGACAATAGGGCGTCTTCCCCAATCAGGACCGAACCAAGGGGTTTGATATCGCATGCGCAACGGTCCTGTCATCGGGTTTCAAGCCCATTAACAAAACTTTAGCAACGCCGCGCCGGCACCGGGCGCTTTCTTGGGTGTGGTGGCGCCCTTTTCGCTCGACGGGACGGGGGCGATCGCGCAACAGTTCCTGATCCCGGCGGGGCTTGAGGTCGCGCGGGTTCTTAAGACGGAGTGGGTATCCATGAGCGCGGTGACGACCAGAAGCGTGGCCGAGGACGAGGCCGGGCTACGGCTCGACCGCTGGTTCAAGCGGCATTTCCCCGATCTCGGCCATGGTCGCCTGGAGCGACTGTTGCGCACCGGTCAGGTGCGGCTTGATGGCCGGCGGGTCAAGGCGGGCGATCGGGTCGAACCCGGCCAGGTGGTGCGGGTGCCGCCCTTGGCCGCAAAAGATGCCGAAGACGGGACCGGCGGCAACGAGCGGCCGCGGCCGCCGGTCAGTCGAAGCGATGCCGAAGCCTTGCAGGCCCGGGTGATTCACCGGGATGACGAGGTTCTGGTCATCGACAAGCCGGCCGGCCTGGCGGTTCAGGGCGGCACCAACACCACCCGCCACCTGGACGGCTTGCTCGACGCCCTGCGTTTCGATGCCGTCGAGCGGCCCCGGTTGGTTCACCGTCTGGATAAGGACACCAGCGGCGTCCTGGTGCTGGCGCGCACGGCCTTTGCCGCCGGACGCCTGACCGAGGCGTTTCGCGGGCGCGAGGTCCGCAAGCTGTATGCCGCGGTCATCGTCGGCGTTCCCGATCCCCTGGGGGGGCGCATCGACCTGGCCCTGGCCAAGGAGGCCGGACCGTACGGCGAACGGGTGGCGGTGGCCGGCGAGGATGGCCTGAAGGCCTCGACCCTGTATCAGGTCCTTGATACCGTGGGCGATCGGGCCGCGTATGTTCACCTGTCGCCGCTCACCGGGCGAACGCACCAGTTGCGCGTCCATATGGCGGCACTGGGCACCCCGATTCTGGGAGACCGCAAATATGGCGGTGCCGGATCGGCGCTGCCCGGAATGGACGAAGTCTCGCCGTTGCACCTGCATGCCCGTCGGGTGGTGTTGCCTCATCCCCGGCTGGGCGTGGTCGATGTCGCGGCGCCGCTGCCGCCGCACATGGCCGACACCTGCTCGTGGCTCGGGATCGATCCGCCCCCGGCCAGCGGCCCTTTCCCCGGTGATGTCTAAGACTACCCTTCACGTCCTGCCCAACTCGAAGAAAGGTTTTTCCATGACCATGTTTCGCGTCATTCCCCTTCAGACTTTGGTGGTGCTTGCCTACTTCGTCGTCGCTTTCGCCGCCCCGTCGGCGGTCGATGGGATCCTTCTCGGTTTTACCCTGCCGTCGGGCGCGTCCTGGACGCTGACCACCGGCGGCCTGTTGGTGGCCATCGGGTTGTTCCTATTATATGTGGAGATTCTCAAGTCGGCCCGCACCACCATGACGTCCCTGATCGACCATGGGTTGTCGCTGATGCTGTTCTGCCTCTGCCTGGTTCTGTTCATCGTCCTGCGCCAAGCCGGAACCGGGACCTTCTTCCTGATCATGGTCATGTGTCTGATCGACGTCATCGCCGGTTTCACCGTCAGCCTGGCGGCGTCGCGTCGGTCGGTGGACATCGGCAACGGCATGTAACGGGGCCTTCGGGCCTGTGGTGATGGTATCCAGGGGCAACACCCCTGGATACCAAAGCTTTTAACTGTGGAGATGCGCGATGGTTGACCATCTGCTGGACCGTCCGGAGATCGGTCGTATCCTCTTCCACCCCCGCCGGGAAGGTCTGCACCCGACCGAAGACGCCAGAGCCAAGACCGTTCGCTTTACGGTGGCAGAGGGTGTCACGCTCGGCGGGCGGCTTTATCCCGCTGGCCAGAACGCCCCGGTGATCCTGTATTTTCATGGCAACGGCGAGATCGCCTCGGACTATGACGATCTGGCGCCGCTCTATGGTCGCCTGGGGCTGACGCTGCTGGTGGTGGACTATCGCGGCTATGGCATCAGCACCGGGACGCCCCTCGCCTCAACCTTGCTGACCGACGCGATGTCGGTGTTCGAGCAGACACCGGCCCTGTTGGCCGGCCACGACCTGACGCCGGTCCGGCTGCTGGTGATGGGCCGATCGCTGGGCAGTGCGCCGGCGCTGGCGGTGGCGGCCCAGGGTGGGGCCAAGCTCTCGGGTCTGGTCATCGAGAGTGGTTTCGCCAACACCCTGGCACTGGTGGAGCGTTTGGGCGGTGTGCTGCCGATGGGTGCCGATGAAGCCCGGGATGGCGCCGGCAATCTGGAGCATATCAAGGCCGTGACCGTGCCCACGCTGGTGATTCACGGTGAATGGGACCAGATTATCCCGATCCGCGAAGGCCGGCAGTTGTTCGAGACGGCGGGTGCCACCGACAAACGCTGGTTGCCGATTTCCGGCGCCGGGCACAATGACCTGATGATGGTTGGAGTCGACCGCTATTTCCCGGCGGTGGCGGCGCTGGCCGGGGCGCGTTAGGGCGCCGCCGTCGAGTCGACCCGCGAACGGTACCCGGCTGATGCCGACGCCGTTGCAAAGCGGCCACTGCGACTCCCCGATCCAGAGCGTGATGCGGGCCGGGGCCGCGGCATTGGCGTTGATCTTTTGTCCTTTTGCCATCCTCAGGGTGATGCGCGGGACATCGGGCGGCAAGTCCTGGTCGCGCCCGGTGGTCAGCACCCCAAGATCAAAAACCTTCTGGCACAGTAAAGATTGATACAAAAAGGGTCCTGAACCCCGGCCGGGTTCCGGCCCCGGGCCGCGCCCGAGTCGCTCACGACCCCCAATCCGCCGGTGCGGCCGGGTGGACGGGGCATGCCGAACGCTCGATGGTCTGAGACCGGTGCCCCCGGTTGGTTTCGCGCACAGAAAAAAAAGGGCGGGATTGCTCCCGCCCTTTCGTCTTTCACCACCCTGCAACCGGGCTTGCTCAGGTAATACGGACCTGGGCGTAGCTTCCGGGCGCGTCCTCGATGGCCGGCAGCGCGCCGGTGCCGGGGACGCGTGCGGCGACCTTGTCCGCAGCCGGCTTGATCGCCCACTTGGACCAATCGGTCCACCACGAACCAGGATTTTGAGTCGCACCCTGAAGGAAGGCGTCGGGGCTCTTCGGGGTCTTGGGGTTGGTCCAGTAGCAATACTTATTCGCCGCCGGCGGATTGATGATGCCCGCGATATGACCGGAGGCCGAGAGCACGAACTTCACCGGACCCGAGAAAATTTGGGTCGCGGCATAAGTCGAAATCCACGGCGCAATGTGATCTTCGCGCGCCGACACGAAATAGGACGGCGTCTTGATGCTGGTGAGGTCGATCGGCACCCCATTGAGGGTGATCCCACCGGCCTTGATCAGCAAGTTCTTCTGGTACATGTTCCGCAGATAGAAGCTGTGCATGGCCGCCGGCATCCGCGTGGAGTCCGAGTTCCAGTACAGCAGATCAAATGGGAACGGATCTTTGCCCAGCAAATAGTTGTTGACCACGAACGACCAGATCAGGTCATTGGCCCGCAACAGATTGAAGGTTGTGGCCATTTGGCTGCCATCCAGGTAGCCAGTCTTGTTCATCTTCTCCTCGAGCATCGAAATCTGCTCTTCATCGATGAACACGGACAGCTCACCGGCTTCGGTGAAGTCGGTCATCGTGGTGAAGAAGGTCGCACTCTTGATCCGGTCATCGCCCTTGTTGGCCATGTACGCCAGAGTCGACGCCAGCAGGGTGCCGCCCAGACAGTAACCGATGGCCGAGACTTCGTCTTCGCCGGTCGCCTTCTTGATGACATCAAGGGTCGCGAGCGGCCCTTCCAGCATGTAATCTTCGAAAGTCTTGGCGGCCAGTCGCTCGTCGGGGTTAACCCACGACATCACGAACACCGTGAAGCCTTGATCAACCGCCCACTTCAGGAACGAATTCTTTTCGCGCAGGTCCAGGATGTAGAACTTGTTGATCCAGGGCGGCACGATCATCAGCGGCCGCTTGTAGACCTGTTCGGTGGTCGGGTTATACTGGATCACTTGGATCAGATCATTTTGATAAATGACCTTGCCGGGCGTGACCGCAATGTTCTTGCCGACCTTGAAGGCGTCGTAATCGGTCATGCTGATCCGGAGCTGGCCCTTGCCACGCTCCAGGTCCTTCAGCATGTTCTCCAGCCCCTTGACCAGATTCTCGCCGCCTGATTCCACGGTCGTCCGCAAAACCTCGGGATTGGTGACCACGAAGTTGCTGGGCGCCATGGCGTCGACAAACTGCCGAGTGTAGAAATCGACCTTTTTCGCGCTCTTTTCGTCAAGACCATCGACGCTCTTCACAGTGCCCTGAAGCCAGCGAGCGGTTAACAGGTAGGACTGCTTGATATAATCGAAAAGGGTGTTCTCGTCCCAGGCGGCGTCCTTGAACCGTTTGTCGTCCTTGGCCGGAGCGATCATCGGGTCGGATTCCTGGCCGAGCAGGCGCTGGGTCGTCCGCTGCCACAGGGTCATGTAGTCATGCCACAGTGACATCTGCGCCTGGACCATCTTGGTCGGGTCGGTCATCATCTTTGCCGTCATTTCCAGGAAAGCCTGGCCAATGTTGAACGGGTCAGATGGACCGCGCATGCCGTCGGTCGCCTGCTGGCTGAGGAACTCGGTAACGAGCCGTTGGCTTCTTTCAGCAATTCGGGCCATTGCCCGGGACATTTCGACCGGATCTGGTAGCTTTACCTCGGGGCCCTGCGTTTCGGCCATGGGATTGTCCTTTTTTCCTTCGATTGCACTACGATCGGATCACGAAGCGGGTTGCGTGGGCGTCCCTCGCGGCCCCGGTAGCGGAGTCGAGCTTGATGTGTCGAGGCTTTTCATACAACATCCCGACAGAATTTTCACTGCCCGGATTCACAATGTTTTTCCAGAAACATCACGAAGACCGCTGGGGCGGAAACATCACGAGGACCGCCGGGGCGGTCAGGGAGGCCGCGTAATGCCGGGTTTCAGGAAATGCCGGCCGGGGTCCAGGCTTCGGCTGATGATGACGGCCATGGCCGGGTTGTCGCTGGCCGGGGCGGTGCTCGGCACCACCGGCTGCGACGATCGGGTGCTCAAAACGGGTCTGAGCTATGACTATTTTGAGGGCTTTTTGGTCGATCAGCCGGCCCCGGAAACGTCTTCGCCGATCCGGCCGCTGAGCGGCCGCAATCCCGACTACCCGTCGCTCGACACGGTCCCGATGCGGCCGGCGCCGGTCCCGACCGTGTCCGAGCGCAAGGCGGCGTTGAACGACCAGCAAAAGGCGATTGATGCCCTGGATGCCGATCGGCGCGCCGGGCACTCGATCGACGAACAGTTGCAGGAAGTGGCGCCGCCGCCGCTCCCGGTCCCGCCGGCGCCCCCGGGGGTGGGCGCACCCGGTCCGGCCGGGGCCCAGACGGCGACCAAGCCGGCCAAGCCGCCGGCGGGTCCGTAACGGACCGCGAGCGTCCGCGGTCCCTTTCGGACGCTCGCGGAATGTGACATGAAGGGAGCGGTGACGGGGTTCCCGGCTCCCCGGGTTTCCGGGGGCAGGCGGGGACGTCGTCTCCGGTCAATCCGCCCGGCAGGCCGTGTCGGGCCGCAGGTTCCGGAGCAGGTATGAGCGATCTCGAATTTCACCGCGTCAAGCGACTGCCGCCCTACGTTTTTGCCGAAGTCAACGCCATGAAGGCGCGGGCCCGCGCCGCGGGCGAGGACATCATCGACCTCGGCATGGGCAACCCCGACCAGCCGACACCGCCCCACATCGTCGAAAAGCTGGTCGAAGCCGTCCATAATCCCAAGACGCACCGGTACTCCAACTCCCGCGGCATACCAGGGTTGCGTCGGGCGGTGTCGGCCTATTATCGCCGCCGGTTCAACGTGGCCATCGATTCCGAATCCGAGGCCATCGTCACCATCGGCTCCAAGGAAGGGCTGGCCAATCTGGCCCAGGCCATCACCGGCCCCGGCGACGTGATCCTGGTGCCCAACCCCAGCTATCCGATTCATCCCTTCGGCTTCATTCTGGCCGGTGCGGCGATCCGCCACTTGCCGGTGGGCCAGGGCCTGTCGTTCATGGAGCAACTGGAGCGGGCGGTCCGGCACAGCGTGCCCAAGCCGTCGGCCCTGGTCCTCAACTATCCGTCGAACCCGACCGCGCAAGTGGTTGACCTGGACTTCTACCGTCCGATTGTTGATTTTTGTCGGAAACATGGGATTTACATCCTCTCCGATCTGGCTTACGCCGAAATTTACTTCGAGGGTCCGCCGCCGCCGTCGGTGCTGGAGATTCCCGAGGCGCGGGACGTGACGGTCGAATTCACCTCCATGAGCAAAACCTACAGCATGCCCGGCTGGCGCATCGGCTTTGCCGTGGGCAACAGCAAACTCATCGGGGCGCTGGCGCGGATCAAAAGCTACCTCGATTATGGCGCCTTCACGCCGATCCAGGTGGCTGCCACCGCCGCCCTCAACGGACCCCAGGATTGCGTCGACGAGATTCGGGCGCTCTACAAGGTGCGGCGGGATGTCCTGATCGAGGGCCTCGCCGCCGCCGGCTGGAAGGTGCCGTCACCGCCGGCCAGCATGTTCGCGTGGGCGCCGATCCCCCCGCAATTCGCGCATTTCGGCTCGCTCGATTTCGCCAAGATGCTGTTACAATATGCCCGGGTCGCGGTTTCACCAGGCATCGGGTTCGGTGAGTACGGCGATGGCCATGTCCGGTTGGCCATGGTGGAAAACCAGCAGCGCATCCGGCAGGCCTGCCGCAGCATCAAGACCTTTTTCGCTAGTCCGATCGCGGCGACCCTGGCCGCGGCCGATCCCCAAACCCGGGCGCGGCTGATGTCCGATCCCCGGGAGAGGGTCGAGTCGTCCGATCCCCGGAACAGGGTCGAGTCGTCCGATCCCCGGACTGGGGTGGAATCATGACCGAGCCGCTGAAAGTCGCGATCGCCGGCCTCGGCACCGTCGGTGGCGGTACCGTCCGTTTGCTCCGGCAACAGGGTGAGCTGATTCGCCGGCGGTGCGGTCGCGCCATCGAACTGGTGGCGGCCAGCGCCCTGGTCCGTCCCCGGGAACTGGACGCCGCGTTGGCCGGCGTGGTGTGGTTCGACGGCGCCGAGACCATGGCCCGGGAAGCCGCCGCCGACGTGGTGGTGGAGTTGATCGGGGGCGCTCACGGGGTGGCGCTGCGGGTGTGCGAGACCGCACTGGCGCACGGCCGCCATGTGGTCACGGCCAACAAGGCGATGCTCGCCCATCACGGCACGGCCCTGGCCGCCCAGGCCGGGAGTCGCGGCCTGTCGCTGGGCTTCGAGGCGGCGGTGGCCGGGGGCATCCCGGTGATCAAGGCCCTGCGCGAGGGCCTGGCCGCCAATCGGATCATCGAGGTTCACGGCATCCTGAACGGCACCTGCAACTACATTTTGTCGCGGATGCGTCGGGAAGGCCTGGAATTTGACGCGGTACTGGCCGACGCCCAGCGATTGGGCTACGCCGAGGCCGACCCCTCATTCGATATCGACGGCATCGACGCCGCCCACAAACTGGCCATCCTGGCCTCGGTGGCCTTCGGCGGCCCGGTCCGGCTGGTGCCCGACAATGTCGAGGGCATCCGCCACGTCACCGCCATTGACATCAAGTATGCGGAACAGCTTGGCTACCGGATCAAGCTGCTGGGCATCGCCCGGCGGAGCGGCGACCTGCTGGAACAGCGGGTTCACCCGTGCCTGGTGCCCCTGGACACGCCGATCGCCTCCGTCGAGGACGTCTTCAATGCGGTGATCATCGTCGGTGACTTCGTCGACCGGGTGGTGCTGGTCGGGCGGGGCGCCGGCGCCGATCCGACCGCCTCGGCGGTGGTCGCCGACCTGATCGACATCGCCTCGGGCCGGCGTGCCGAGACCTTCGGGGTGCCGGTGGCCGACCTGGATCCCATCGAGCCGGCGCCGCTGTCGGCCCGAGTCGGCGCCTACTATGTCCGATTGATGGTGCGCGACGAGGTGGGGGTGCTGGCGGCGGTGGCCGGGGCGCTGGCCGCGGCGGGCGTCTCCATCGCGCAGTTCTTCCAGGACCGGCGCGATCCGGGCGAGAAGGTGCCGGTGGTCCTGACCACCCACGATACCGACGAAGCGTCCATGAGGCGCGCCCTGGACCTTATCGCCGGGCTGGGGCCGGTGATGGAGACCCCGCGCCTGATTCGCATCGAGCCGTTCTGACGCAGACAACAATCGGGGAAGACGAATGCCGCAAGCCGAAAATCTGAGAATGGACCGCAATCTGGCGCTGGAAGCGGTTCGCGTCACCGAGGCGGCCGCGTTACGCGCCTCCTTGCTGATGGGTCGGGGCGACGAAAAGCTGGCCGATCAGGCCGCCGTGGATGCCATGCGCCTGGCACTGAACAGCCTGGTGATCGACGGAACCGTGGTCATTGGCGAAGGCGAGCGCGACGAAGCGCCGATGCTCTATATCGGCGAAAAGGTCGGTACCGGCAAGGGGCCGAAGGTTGATATTGCGCTCGACCCGCTGGAAGGCACCACCATTACCGCCAAGGGCGGCCCTAACGCGCTGGCGGTGATCGCGTTCGCCGATCAGGGCGGCTTCCTCAATGCCCCCGACGTTTACATGGACAAGATCGCGGTGGGCGGCGGCCTGCCCGAGGGCGTGGTCGATATCGACGAGTCGCCGGCGATCAATCTGCGCAACCTGGCCAAGGCCAAGGGCGCCGAGGTCTCCGACCTGCTGGTGTGTATCCTGGACCGGCCGCGTCATACCGAGTTGATCGCCAAGGTGCGCGAGACCGGGGCCCGGATCATGCTGATCACCGACGGCGACGTGAGCGGCGTCATCGCCACCTCACAGCCGGAAAGCGGCGTGGACATGTATGTGGGGTCCGGCGGCGCGCCCGAGGGGGTGCTGGCGGCGGCGGCGCTTCAGTGCATCGGCGGTCAGATGCAGGGCCGGTTGCTGTTCCGCAACGACGATGAAAAAAACCGGGCGGTCCGTTGGGGCGTCAAGGACCTGAACCGCAAATATGGCATCAACGACTTGGCCCATGGCAATGTGATGTTCGCGGCCACGGGCGTGACCACCGGCAACCTGTTGAAGGGGGTCCGGCGGTTTGCCGGCGGTGCCTACACCCACTCGGTGGTGATGCGCTCGGCCACCGGCACCGTCCGCTACATCGAGGCTCACCACAACTTCCGCGTGAAGACCAGCGGCCTGTAAGTCACGGGTTCGAAGGCCCGTCCGATCTTGGTGCCGTCAAAAGGCCAGGGGCAAACCCCCTGGCCTTTTGCCGTATCGCGTTCAGAGGGGCTTCGCCCCATGTGGGCTAAGTACTACAGGGGTGCTTTTTTAATTGAGGCGATTTTTCGCCTGATATAATATTTGCGAGCAATGGCTTTTTTTTGCGGAAGTGCATCTGTCGTAATAAATGAGCGACGCGCATCTTCCGCAGTGTGTGTATCGCAAAAACTTGTCGCAATTCAACCCATGCGTTGGATGCAAAACTTAAGACTTTTGCAGTGCGCCAGAGCTATTGATCTGATTGGAATTTTTCCGCCTTTATCACCCAAACACAGGCTGACACCGCT
Organism: uncultured Rhodospirillales bacterium; assembly: GCA_903927615.1. Taxonomy (GTDB): domain Bacteria; phylum Pseudomonadota; class Alphaproteobacteria; order Azospirillales; family Azospirillaceae; genus BOG-933. Next base: position 18,983 of record CAIYNU010000100.1, read on the forward strand.
GGACAGGAACGCTACCTTTAGCGGTTCTCGTGATCACCGTGCTGCGAACTCGGTCGTTGAACCCCTCGGCGGAGTTGGAGTGGACGATCCCTCGGACATATTCGTACGCGCTATGATTGACGGTATCATGAGCGATGTTATCCGATGCGGCACGGGCGATGGTGGGAGCCATGGGAGCCCAGGTAAAATCCGGTCAGGCGCCGAACGGAGCGCCCTTTCCGTGTTTGGGTGACAAGGGCGGATTTTTTGGTGCAGAAGTCTGGTGCGAAATTCCACGATCGCACTGGCCGAGGCTTCCTTGACATGCGGCTCAATAGTAGCTACTATTTTGTAGATACAGGAGCGACGCTTTGCCTTGGACGTGGGATCCGGATAAGGACGCAGCCAATCGCCGCAAACATGGATTGCCGCTGAGCATCGGCGAGGTCGCGCTTTTGGACCCACTGGCCTTGTCCCGACAAGATCCCCATCCTGACGGCGATCGGTGGGGCTCTCTTTGCCAAGCTGGGAATGTGCTTTTGTACGTTGTCCACACCTGGCCCGACGCTGATGATGTGACAGGTCGCATCATCAGCATCAGAAAAGCAACTCGACAAGAGCGGAAGGCGTACGAAGATGGCGAACACGAGGAAGCTCACAGCAGAAGAACGAGCCGCCTTGGACGCAGTAGCCGCCATGCCAGACGGTGAGATTGATACCTCGGACATGCCCGAGGTCACCGATTGGAGCGGGGCGGTTCGCGGCGCACTCTATCGCCCGGTGAAGCGCCTGACATCTCTGCGGCTGGACGCGGACTTACTGGAATGGTTCAAGGCTCGTGGGGACGGATACCAGACGCGAATCAACGCCGCTCTCCGTGAGTACGTCGAGCGGCACCAGCACGATCGCGCCTGAAATCAACCTTTTCGGGACACTGGGCTGCCGATTCCCAGCTGCGGGCTTTAGCTGGAGCTTGAAGAGGTTCTGGCAGGACGGCCCCCGCGCGCGGCGGTAGCGGCGGTCATTGAGGCCAACCTGAACGCTGTGAAGTGGCGGTCAGCACCGCCTTTCGCTGGCGACACCGCTTTCTGACGGAGCACGAGGGCAACCCGGTGTCGACGTGCCGGATCGCGAAGCCCGTAAGCGCGGGGGCAAGGCTACGAAGCGGGGGCTCTCCCATGAGCAGGTGCCGATCGTCGTAGCCGCCGCGCGAGGCGGTGGCGTTATCAGTGCCCACCAAGGGGGCAAACCCCCTTGGTGGGTCGGTCTTGAGGCGCGTCGGTCTTACCCGTTGATTTCCTTCTTGAGGTTCTCATCGAGTCGGTTGAGGAACTGCCGGGTGGTCAGCCACGGTTGGTCGGGGCCGATCAGGATGGCGAGGTCCTTGGTCATCAGGCCGGCTTCGACGGTATCGACGCAGACCTTCTCCAGGGTGGCGGCGAATCGCGACACCTCGGGGGTGTTGTCAAACCGGCCGCGGTAGGTCAGGCCCTGAGTCCAGGCGAAGATCGAGGCGATGGGGTTGGTCGACGTCTCCCGCCCCTTCTGGTACTCGCGATAATGCCGGGTGACCGTGCCGTGCGCCGCTTCCGCCTCGACGGTCTTGCCGTCGGGGGTGATCAGCACCGATGTCATCAGCCCAAGCGAACCGAAGCCCTGGGCCACCACGTCGGACTGAACGTCGCCATCATAGTTTTTGCACGCCCACACGAAGCCACCTTCCCACTTGATCGCCGACGCCACCATGTCGTCAATCAACCGATGCTCGTAAACCAGCCGGGCCTGAACAAACCGCTCCTTGTATTCCTGGTCGAACACCTGTTGGAAGATGTCCTTGAAGCGGCCGTCATAGGCCTTAAGAATGGTATTCTTGGTGGACAGATAAACCGAATACCCGCGGTCCAGACCGTAGAGGAAGCAAGCGTGAGCGAAGCCCGCGATCGATTCGTCCAGGTTGTACATGGCCATGGCCACGCCAGCTTCCGGATAGTCGAACACTTCATGCTCGATCGGGGTCCCGCCGTCCTTGGGCGTCCACTTGATCGTCAGCGTGCCGGGGCCGGGCACCACGAAGTCGGTGGCCTTGTACTGGTCGCCGAAGGCATGGCGGCCGATGATGATCGGCTTGGTCCAACCGGGAACGTAGCGCGGCACGTTGTGACAGATGATCGGCTCGCGGAACACGGTGCCGCCCAGAATGTTGCGGATGGTGCCGTTGGGCGACTTCCACATCTTCTTGAGGTTGAATTCCTTGACCCGCGCCTCGTCCGGGGTGATGGTCGCGCATTTGACGCCGACGCCGTACTGCTTGATGGCGTTGGCGGACTCGATGGTGACCTGATCGGCGGTACGGTCGCGATTCTCGATCCCCAAATCGTAGTACTTCAACTCCACATCAAGGTAGGGAAGGATCAGCTTGTCCTTGATGAACTGCCAGATAATACGGGTCATCTCGTCGCCGTCGAGTTCGACGATCGGATTGACCACCTTAATTTTGCTCATGAGGTGCATGACTCCCGGTAGGAAGGGGCGCGAAGCGGTGTTCGGGATGTGGCGGGGCCTGTGGCGCGGCAAAAGCGATCGCGACGGTCCCATGATGGGGCGGGGGCGCCACAGGCTGTGCTGGCCTGTATAGCACCGCCGCGATCGGGAAAGAAGGGGCTGCGATACGCCGGTGACGCCGGACCGTCAGGGAAACAGCGAATCGATGTCGTTCTGGCCGAGACTCGGGCCACTCTCCTGCTCCGCCTCCCTGGGGTGGCCGGTGCCGTGACCGGGCGCGGCAGCCTTGGCCGGCGGCGGGGTCGGTTTGGCGGGGGTGGGCGGGGGGCTCCCGGGCTCCTCGGCGGCAACCGCCGGAGACCCATTCAGCAACCGATCGATTTCATCCTGATTCACGCCGTCGTCGCTGGGACCGTTCAGCAGATGGGCGTCGGGCCGCCGGTCGGTCGTTTCCGAACCCAACGGGCGCAGGGTGCCGTCGCTGTCCCAGATCGAAATCATGGCGGTGACGCGCTGTTCGATGTAGCGCAAGGCGTTGACCACCTTGGTGGTGCGTTGGCCGGTCAGGTCCTGGAAGGAACACGCCGTGAAGATATTGGTGATCTGGTCTTCCAGATCGTGACACAACTCGGTGGCGGCGCCGGCGCCGCGCAGACGGGTGGTCAGGTCCATGATTCGCTCGGCGGCGGTCAGAATCTCGAAGGAGGCCCGCTCGGTGGACTGAACGATGGCGTCGAGTTCATTGGTGGCCGTGACGATGCGGTCGTTACCATCGCCCGAGGTGGGTCGCAACGCCGCGATCTCGCGTCGGGCTTGTACGATGGAGGCGCTCATGTCCATCAGTTCGCGGCGTAACACCTCGACCTGGGTCGCGGTGTTCGCCGCTTGGGCGCTCTGGTGCCAACTGTCGCGCAAATCGCTGACCAGTCGGATGACATCGGCGGCGGCCAGCTTTTGCGCCCGACGGCCGTGCTCGTCCAGGAAGGCCTGGCCGCGCGGCGTCAAGCCGATGAAACGCTGAAGCTCGCTGAACTCTTCTTCGGAAATGGGGGGGGCCTCGGCCATGCATCGACTCCGGAAGCGAACCGGGTCCCGATGGCGCCCGCCGGAGACCCTGAAAGCAGCAGGCAATGTATTAGCCGTTATCCGCCAACCTGCAATGACTTTATCACGTCAGCGACACAGTCCGTTGCGCGCCGAAGGACTCAGCGGCCGATCGGGTCAGCCATTCCGGGACTCTTCAGGAACGCCATCGCCGGTGTGGGCGGCCAGGGCGGTGTGCAGCGTGGTCCAGTCGATGGGCTTGGCCACCAGATCATTGACCCCGGCGGCCAGGTAGCGCGTGCAATGCTCGGGCATGGCGTCCGCGGTCAGGGCGATGATCGGCAGCCGGCTTTGGGGCATGGGCAAGGCCCGAATCGCCCTGGTGGCATCCTCGCCGTCCATTTCCGGCATTTGCATGTCCATCAGCACCACGTCGAACGCCCCGGTCGTCACCGACTCCACGGCCAGGCGACCGTTTTCGACAACAGCGACGATGTGACCGGCCTTTTGCAGCATGGTTCGGACCAGCATCTGATTGATGCGGTTGTCTTCGGCCAGCAGGATGCTCAGCGACCGAGTCGCCGACGCCGGCGAGGCCTTGCCGACGGTCGGGGTGGCCCGATCCGATGCCACCCGGAATGGCAGCCAGAACCAGAATCGAGAGCCCTCACCCGGCCGGCTGCTCACGCCGATAGCGCCTCCCATCATCTCGATCAACCGTTGGGTAATGACCAGACCCAGGCCGGTCCCACCGAACCGGCGCGCGGTGGATGTCCCCAGTTGGGTGAACGGCTGGAACAACAACGACATCTGATCCGGTGCGATGCCGATGCCGGTGTCCTCCACATCCACCCTCACCGTGAGTGCCGACCCGTCGCGGGCCGTCACCGACAGCCGGAGATCGACTCCGCCCCGTTCGGTGAATTTGATGGCGTTGCTGGTCAGGTTGAACAGAAGTTGTTTGAAGCGCGCAGGGTCGCCGATGACCCGAGGCGGCAGGTCGTCGGCAAGATGAGGGGCAAGCGTCAGGGCCTTCGAGCTCGCCGCGCCCTTGAACAAGGCGATGGTATCGAGCACCGCGTCGTGGAGGGGGAACGCGACCGCTTCGAACACCACCTTGCCGGCCTCGATCTTGGAGATGTCGAGAACGTCGTTCAGAATGGTCAGCAGGGTGTTGGTGGAAGCGGCCAGGGTGTCGAGATAGCCGGCTTGCTCCCCGGTCAAGGGCGTCTGCCGCAACAGGTCGGCCATGCCCAGGACGCCGGTAATCGGCGTGCGAATCTCGTGGCTCATCATGGCCAGAAAGGCCGATTTGGCGTGGTTGGCGGCATCGGCCCGATCCCGGGCGGCCATCAGTTGTTCGTTGGTCTCCTTGAGGCGCAGTTCGGTCTGCTTGATCGCGGTGATGTCGGTGACCAGAACAAAGAACCCCTTAACCCGCCCCTGTTGGTCCTTATCCGGAATATACTGGGCCCACGTGTAGCCGATACTGCCATCGGTCTTGATCAGCGTCCGCTCGAAATACTGGTGTTGCCCCTGTAAGGCGCCTTGAATATAGGGTTCGTTCAGCGCAAATAACGCTGGCCCCTGGATTTCCGGCAGCGATAGCCCGATCATCTGCTCGGATGTCCGGCCAAACCACTCGACATAGTGCCGGTTCGCGAACCGGCAGCGGAGGTTGATATCCCAGTAACCGACCATTCCGGGCAGATTGTCGGCCACCGCCCTGGTAAAATGCTCGCTTTCCGTCAAGGATCGGGCCATGGCCTCGGCCTGGTCCTTGGCCTCCTTCAGCGCCAGTTCGAATTGTTTGCTCTCGGTGATGTCGAAGTTGAGGCCGACCATCCGGATCGGCCGATTCGCCGGATCCCGGTAGACTTGCGCCACCGACTTGAGGTGGCGAACCGTGCCGTCGGGCCGAACGATGCGGAACTCGGTGTCCAGCGATCGCTCCCCCCCGGCAGCGCTGCGAACCTCCGCACTGGCCCGCTCCCGATCCCCGGCATGAACACTGGTTTGCCAATCGTCGAAGGTCATACGGCTGCCATCACCCTGGAGGCCGTAGAGCCTGAGCATTTCCGCGTTATAGACGCAAAAGCCGGTCTCCAGATCGTAATCCCAAACGCCGACATGGGCGCCGGCGGTCGCAAGTTCCAACCGTTCATCGCTGGTCCGGCGGGCGTCCTGGGCCAGGGCGGTCAAAGCGTTGGCGCGGGTCTCCCGGCGATGGTGGCGAATGGCCAGCCCGGTCAGCGCGAACACGGCGGCGGCCAGCACGAAAAAGCCGATGCCCTGGTTGATCGCCTGACCGCGCCAGGGGGCCAGCGCCTCGCTGACCGGCTTGGTGACCATCACCGTGAACGAACCGTTGGCTACGGTTCTGACCGCGCCGATCTTATCGATGCCTTCGGTCAGGGTAGGTAGGCGGTGGAAGGAGAGCTTCTGCCCGGTGGCCCGATGGCCTTCCAGAAAACCACCCTGGGACAGGTCGAATCCGACATACCGCTCGGAATCGGGTTGCCGGCTGATGATCCGGCTCTCTTGATCGACCAGGGCGATGACCGTGCTGGAGCCGGTCGGAACAATCGAGGCCAACAACGCCTGGAACATCTTGATTTCCAGCGTGGCCGAGACGATTCCGGTCCACTGTCCGTGGTGTGCCGGCAGGTTTCGGGTCGCGAAGATGACCTGAACATCCGTGGGCTTGGCCAGCGTCAGCGGCGAAAACAGGGTGCGATCCGGGGCGGCGGCCTGTCGGGCCTGGACATAATAGGGCCGGTCATGGATGTTCCAGCCTTGAATCTCCGGTCGGGTGGTGGCGGTGATGACGCCCTCGGCGTCGGTGAGCACCACGGTTCGGAGTTCGGGCATCGCCCGGGCGCGGGTCACCATGAATTCGGCCATGGCCACGGGGTCGGTGCCGTGCCGATCATGCTCTGCCGCCACGTCCCGGAGCAGCAAGTCGATGGCGCGCAGGCTGCCGCTGATGCTTTCATCGGCAATGCGGGCGGCATCGGCCAAGCGGGCGTACTCGGTGTCCAGGACGTGACCATACTCGCGTTCCAGGTTCCAGGCGAACAAGGCGGCCTGCGCAACCACCAAACCCGCCGCGAACAACCACGCCCGATGTCCGAACCCCGTGCCCCCTTTTGCCGTGTCGGTCATGCCCGCGCCACCTCTGGCTTGAAACGCCGCCGTTAATGCTCCAGGTTAGAAGACTATAATATCTCTCGGGACCATGACAAGCCTTTTTGCAATCAGAGGTGTTGCTCCTGACTCCTGCCGGTGCGTTGGCTGCGGTTACGGCCGGGTGGCCAGAATGACCAGATTGGGCGACGGGTGGCCGTCTTCGTTCCGCAGATTGGCGACGGACCGATGGGCCACCACCAGGCCGTGGCGGGTCAGCAGGCTGACCAGGGCCGTTTCGCCGTGCAAATAGCGACCGTGGGCGGCCAGACGGAACGGCTCGGCCGCATCCGGGGCCTGTTCGACGGTGAAGGCCAGGGCGCCTTGCCGGCGGAGCGCCGTCGCCAGCCCTGCCACCATCGGTTCCAGATCGCCGGCGTAACACAAGACATCGGCGGCCGCGATCAGGTCGAAAGCCGCGCCGTGAGAGGTGAGGTACCCGGTCAACTCCGCCACCACCAGGGTATCGTAAAGACCGCGCCGGCGGGCATGGTCCAACATCCGGGGTGAAAGATCGACACCGATGAGCGTCCGTGCCCATGGCCGCAGCACCGGCGCGCACAGGCCGGTGCCGCAGCCGGCATCCAGCACCAGCCGATCGGCCCGGGGCACCGGCAGCAGTCGGGCGAAGGCCTCGGCCATCAGTCGCGGCCCGCAATAGCCGATGCCCAGCAGTTCCCGCTCGAAGCTGTCGGCAAAGCCGTCGAACAGCGTCTGGACATAGGTCGCGGGCGGTTGAGGCGGCGGCGCCCCGGTGCCGGTCAACGCCCGGGCCATGTGGCGGGCAATGGGCTGGTCGGGGTGGGCGGCCAGCCAGCCGGCGACCTCGGCGCGTGCCGTCGCGGGCTCCCGCCGGTGGAGCAGATAGAGGGCGCAGGCCAGGTTGTTGTGGAACGCCACCTGATCGGGCCGTAGCGCGCAGGCGCGGCGGTGGGCCGCGACCGCGCCGGCGAGCTGGCCCTGGGCTTCGAGACACTGGCCGAGGTTGTTGTGGGCCTCGGCATAATCCGGGGCCAGCGTGCAGGCGTCCCGGTAGCACCGCACCGCCTCGTCAAGCCAGCCCACCGCCTGCACGGCGGTGCCCAAGTTGAAGTGAGCGGTGGCATCGGCCGGGGTCAGGGTCAGCGCCCGGCGATAGCAGGTCACCGCGTCGAACAGCCGGCCTTGGGCCTGAAGCACGGTGCCCAGATTGAGATGGGCCGAGGCGAAGCCCGGCTCCAGCACCGCGGCCCGGCGGTGGCAGGTCGCGGCCTGATCGAGCCGACCCCGGGCGTGCAGTACGGTGCCCAAATTGACCAAGGTCGGCGCATGGTCCGGGCGATGATCCAGGGCCCGCCGGTAGCTCTCTTCGGCATCCTCCAACCGGCCTTGGGCCTGAAACACGCTGCCCAGCGCAAAGGCCACCGCCCCATCGCCGGGGGTCAGCGCCAGCACCGCCCGATAGGCCGTCGCCGCCTCGTCCAGGCGGTTCAGTCGATGCAGACCTTGCGCCAGCGCCAGCCCCACCGCCGCCACCCCAGGCGCCAGGGCCGCCGCCCTCCGATAACCGGCCACCGCCTCGTCCAGCCGGCCCAGGGCCTGGAGCGCCGCCGCCCGATTGTAGTGGTATTTGTACTGGTCACCCCGGGTGGCGATGGCCCGATCGATGATCGTCTCGGCCCCGGCATGATCGCCCCGTTGATGCCGGATGACGCCCAGCAGATGCAGTGCCTCGGGATGATCGGGGTGGATCGCGAGCCAACGGCGATAGCCGTCTTCGGCCTGGTCCAGGCGTCCCGCCTGATGGGCGGCCTGGGCCGCGGTCAACGCTTCGGTCGGGTGCATCACCACCGCCTATGCAACCGGACGGCACCCGACGGTCGACTCGACCATGGCATGCCCCCGGTGCTTCCCTCGCTGGTCCGGCCCCGCTATTTTTTCGGCCCGGTCCCTTCCCCGAAGGATAGCGCAGGCGCCGTCGGCGGGCCAGAGCCCGGTGGCCGGCCCGGTGGCCGGTGTTGAATCGCCGTTAGGAGCGCGGGCGTCTCGCCCGCTGCTTTGCGGCCGGGCCAGCCGCGTTCCAGACTCTGCACCCTGATCGGAAACCGTTCTAACCGGCCCGGACATGGGTGACAAAGCCATCCACGACCTTGCCCAAGGCTTCCGATTCCTTGGACAATTGTCGGGCGGCGGCGAGGACGTGGCCTGCCGCCGATCCGGTTTCCGAGGCGGACCGGTTGACTCCCGAGATGTTTTGCGTGACCTCACTGGTGCCGAGGGAGGCTTGCTGGACATTGCGCGCAATTTCGCGGGTTGCGGCGCCTTGCTCCTCGACGGCCGATGCGATCGCCGTGGAGATTTCGTTGACCCGCTTGATGGTGCCGGTGATGCCGGCGATCACTTCGCCGGCTTTTTTGGCCTGGCTCTGAACCTCGCCGATTTGCCTGGTAATGTCCTTGGCGGCATTGCCCGCTTGATTGGCCAGGTTCTTGACTTCACCGGCAACCACGGCGAAGCCCTTGCCGGCGTCGCCGGCTCGTGCCGCCTCGATGGTCGCATTCAGCGCCAGCAGATTGACCTGATGGGCGATGCCCTCGATCAGCTTGACCACCTGACCGATTTCCTCGGTCGCTTTGTTCAGCCCTTGCATCACCGTGCTGGTCTTATCGGCTTCGTCGGAGCACGTGGTGGCGACCTGAACCGAGTCCTCGATCTGCCGATTGATCTCGACGATCGAAGCGTTCAATTCCTCGGCCGCCGCCGCGACGGTCTGGACGTTGCCGGCGGCTGCTTCGGCCGCCGCCGCGACGATGGTCGCCTGTTGGTTGGTGCGCTCGGCCATTGCGGCCATGGATTGAGCATCGGACTGCATTGCCGCCGCGGCTGACGACAAGGTTGACGCCACGCTCTTGACGCTCTGCTCGAAATCATCGGCCAGCTTCAGCATGGCGGCGCGCCGGGCCGCCACTGCCGCATGTTCGGCCGCGCGCGTCGCCACCAGTTCATTGTTGTCCCACCAGTGGGAGATCAGGATCGGCCGGCGTCGGATCGTCAAGGGAATCAAGGTGACTTGGGAATGGGTTTCCTCGCCGTTGAGCCGCCGGTGGCACCATTCGAACCGGTGGGTGCCGTTCTTGTGCGCCAGCGCCATCATCTCGCGAGCTTTCTCGTCCGAACGCCGGCCGTCGGGCTGGTATTCCGGCGAGGTATCGGCAGGCCGAAGATTGGCAATTTGTTCGCGATGTTCAGCCCCTAGTTTTTTCAGAGCGGCAGCGTTGAAGCCGATGAATTTTCCATTTTCAATAACCGAAAAGCTATCGATGCCTCGGTTATAAATGGCAAAGCCGACCTCACGCAGGAATGATTCGCCGGACAGAAAATATTTTATTTCCAATATTGCACTATATAAAAATATTATCGTTATTATGATCAGGGCCACCCCAGCAAGAGGCGAAAGCGGAGAGATGACGCCGGCCTGCCAAAGAAAGAGGTAGGCCATCGGTCCGAATAACGACGCCAAAAACTTGGATAGCAAGTTTATGGTCTGCATGCTCATTCTCCGGAGAAATATTACGACCTATTTATTGGCGACTGACGTTGGAGTCGGTGGGTGATGGTTTTTTAATGAACTGTAAATACCCTGTCTCCGCCGTCATGCTACCGAAAACAAACGGCAGATACAACCATGATAAGTCCTAACAGTTGGTTATTGGTATGCCCGGGTGACGCGTCCGGGTGGAGCAGCAACGGTGTCGCCGACGATTATGGGGCAAGGGGGCGCGGGGGCATCGGACGTTTGCCGGGAGTCAAGACCGGCCTGTCAAGACCGGCCTTGACGTGCCGTCACCGATGCGGTCACGATTCGGCAGTCGTCATTGCGGGGGCATCACCGCCATGTTCATTGTTCGCCTCACCTATACCGCACCCCTGGAAGAGATCGACCGGGAGGTTGAGGCCCATCGCGCCTGGGTTGAAGCGGGGCTGGCCGAAGGGGTTTTCGTTGCGGCGGGCCCCTTGGTGCCGCGGACTGGCGGGGTGATACTGGCCCACGGCGTGACTCGAGAGGCTCTGGACGCCCGTCTCGCCGAAGATCCGTTCGCCCGGGCCGGACTGGTGCAGGTCGAGGTTGTTGACTACGCCATCCGGGTTGCCGATCCCCGGCTGGCCTTTCTTAAGACGTGATGGCTGCGGCGTTGCCGGCATCATCACGTCAACCTCGATCCCCAGCCTGGCGCCTTTGGGGACCGCACCGCCGGTCTACGGCGCCACCGGCAGCCAGACCGTAAACGTACTTCCCCGGCCCACTTCGCTCTCGATGGTCAGTCGCCCCCGGTGGCGGTTGAGGATGTGTTTGACGATGGCCAGGCCCAGGCCGGTGCCGCCCAAGGCACGGGAGCGCGCCGGGTCGACCCGGTAGAAGCGTTCGGTCAGGCGGGGCAAATGAGTCCGGGGGATGCCTTCGCCCTGGTCGGTGATGGCCACCGAGATCATTTGGGGGACCGGTCGGGGCGGCCGGCGGCCGGCGGTTCCGGCCGCGGCCAGGACCGGAGCGGTGGTGCCGCCGACCGCGGTGGCATCGGTCAGCGCGATGGTCACGGTGACCTCGGTCTGTTCATGGGTATACTTGATGCCGTTGCTGATCAGATTGTGCATGACTTGGGACAATTGATCGGCATCGCCCACCACCATCGGCAGATTCTCGGCGGCGGACACCCGCAGGCGCACCCGCCGGGCCGCCGCCTTGAGTTCAAAGGCCGCGATGGCGGCGCCGACCGACCGCACCACATCGACCCGGCCGGTCGGCCGGGTGTGTTCGTCCAACTCGATGCGCGACAAGGACAGCAGGTCGTCCACCAACCGGGCCATGCGGGTCGACTGGTCGTGCATGATGCCCAAAAAGCGTTCCCGTGCCGGTTGGTCGTCCCGGGCCGGTCCCCGCAAGGTTTCGATGAAGCCGATCAGGGTGGCGAGCGGGGTGCGTAACTCGTGGCTGGCATTGGCGACAAAATCCGCCCGGGATTGTTCCGACCGCTTGATGGTGGTGATATCATGCAGCGACAACAGCACCATCGGTGGGACCGGCTGGCTGTCGTGGCCGTTCGACAGCCCGGCCGGCCGGTGCAGGAACGGCTTGATCCGCGCCTGATAGATGCATTCCACCGGTCCCGGCAGCGGGAATTCCACGGTGCGGGAGGCGCTGCCGCCCAGCACGGCATCCACCGCCCCGACCACCTCGGGGTGCCGCAGGCTGAGAGTCAGGTCGACATCGACCATCCGGTTGCCGAACAGCGTCCGGGCCGCCTGGTTGGCATGCCGGACCCGCCGTTCGCCGCCAATCAGGATCAGCGGATCCGGCAACGCCTCCAGAATGGCTTCGTTGATCTCCACGCGCGTTGCGAACTGGTTGATTCTCTGGGCATTGGCCCGATCCAGGCGGGCAATTCGGGTGATCAGGTCGTGGGCGATGCCGTCGCCCTCGTCCGGACCGGGTTCCGTCGCGGTTCCCGGCGCTTCCGCCAATTTGCCAAGGTAAATCGAGACGATCAGCACCTCACGGCGGTAGATCATCGCGACCCAGCCGGCGCCCGCCGGTGGCAGCACCGCCGCCGCCGCCAGTGCCCAAGGGGCCACGGACCCCTCGAACAGCAGGCAGACCACCACCGTCATGAGCGGTGCCATCATGAGCAGAGCGGGGAAAATTAATCGTTCGGCTGGGATCTCAGGTGTTCTCATGGATATGCACAACCACCGGTAGACTCTGGCGCGTCCCCAAGTCTACACCAACGCCGGGCCGGGCAAAGTCCTTTAGCGGATATTCATGAGTTCTTCATAAGACGTACCCTTCGGCAGGCGGCATGCGCCGCCTGCCGCGATCCCTGACCGGGCTTACCCGCTTACCATTGTAGGGAATCATGTGCCGCCATGGCCGCCGCCGTCACCAGATCCGAAACGGTGGAGCCCATGGAGACGATCTGCACCGGCCGCTCGAGTCCAATCAGCAGAGGGCCGATGACGGTACCGCCACCAAGCTTGGCCACCAGCTTGTAGCTGATGTTGGCAGCGTGCAACGCCGGCATGATCAGGACATTGGCGGGTCCGGACAGCCGGCAGAACGGGAACAGCCGCTTCATCAGGTCGTGGTCAAGCGCCACGTCGACCGCCATCTCGCCGTCATATTCGAAATCGACACGGCTCCGATCCAGAATTTCCACCGCCGCCCGAACATGTTCGGCCCGACCGTGGGGGTGCTGACCGAAATTGGAAAAGGACAGCATGGCCACCCGTGGCTCGTGTCCCATCTGGCGGGCCTTGGCCGCCGACTGGATCGCAATTTCCGCGAGCTGGTGGCTGTCTGGTAACTCGTTGATGGTGGTGTCGGCGATCAGCACCGTGCGATCACGCGCCACCAGGACCGCCAGACCGAACACCCGTTCGCCGGGGCGCGGATCCAGCACCCGGGCGATCTCGCCATAAGAAACACGGAAGTTGCGAGTCAGGCCGGTGACCATGGCGTCGGCGTCGCCCAGGGAAACCATCAGCGCGCCGAAGACATTGCGGTCCTGATTGACCATGCGCTGACAGTCGCGATACAGCAATCCCTTGCGCTGCAACCGCTTGTAAAGGTGTTCGGTGTAGCGGCGGGTATGGCTGGAACGCCGGGCGTTGTGAATTTCCAGGTCCTGGGCGCCGGCCAGGCCCAGGGACTTGATCTGTTCGGCGATGATTTCTTCCCGGCCGATCAGCACCGGGGTGCCGTAGCCGGCGGCGCGGAAGGCGATGGCGGCGCGGATGGTGCGGTCTTCCTCACCCTCGGCGAACACCACGCGCCGCGGGTTGGATTTCACCTTCTCGAAAATCAGTTGGAGGGCGTCGGCGGTGGGATCCAGGCGGGTCCGCAGGCGCTGGCGGTAGCCGGACAGGTCGACGATCGGCATCCGGGCGACGCCGCTGTCCATGGCCGCCTGAGCAACCGCCACGGGTATGGTGGTGATCAGGCGGGGATCGAAGGGGACCGGGATGATGTAGTCCGGCCCATAACGCAGATGCCGGCCGGCATAGGCGGCGTCGACCTCGTCGGGCACGTCCTGGCGGGCCAACTCGGCGATGGCCCGGGCCGCGGCGATCTTCATGGCGTCGTTGATGGTCGAGGCGCGCACGTCGAGCGCGCCCCGGAAGATGTACGGGAAGCCCAGGACGTTGTTGACCTGATTGGGATAATCCGAACGGCCGGTGGCCACGATGGCGTCGGAGCGGACGGTCCTGACCGCCTCGGGGGTGATCTCGGGGTCGGGATTGGCGAGGGCGAAGATGATCGGCTTGGCCGCCATGGATTCCACCATCGCCGGGGTTACCGCGCCCTTCGCCGAGAGTCCGACCAGAACGTCGGCGCCGACCACCGCCTCGGCCAGAGTCCGGGCCTCGGTGGGGACGGCGTGGCCCGACTTCCATTGATTCATGTGCTCGGTGCGACCCTGATAGATCACGCCCTTGGTGTCGCACAGGATCACGTTGTTGTGGGTCACGCCCATGGTTTTGAACAGCTCGACACAGGCGATGGCCGCGGCGCCGGCGCCGTTGACCACCATCCGGATGTCTTTCAAGCTGCGCCCGGTGATATGCACGGCGTTGATCAGTGCCGCCGCCGCGATGATCGCGGTGCCGTGCTGATCGTCATGGAAGACCGGGATGTCCATCAATTCGCGCAGGCGCTGCTCGATGATGAAGCATTCCGGCGCCTTGATGTCCTCCAGATTGATGCCGCCGAAGGACGGTCCCAGGAAGCGGACGCAATTGATGAATTCGTCCACGTCGTGGGTATCGACCTCCAGGTCGATACCGTCCACGTCGGCAAAACGTTTGAACAGCACCGCCTTGCCTTCCATCACCGGTTTGGAGGCCAGTGCGCCCAGATCACCCAGGCCAAGCACCGCCGTGCCGTTGGAGATGATGGCAACCAGATTGCCCTTGGCGGTGTAGTCGTAAACCGTGTTGGGGTCGGCGGCGATGCGCAGGCACGGCGCCGCGACACCGGGGGAATAGGCCAGCGACAGGTCGCGTTGGGTGGTCAGCGGCTTGGTTGGCGTGATTTCCAGCTTGCCCGGCCGGCCGCTGGAGTGCAACAGCAGGGCCTCTTCCTCGGTCACCCGTCTGGTGGTATCGGCCATCGAATCCTCTCGTTTCGTCCAAGGGCTCAATGGTAGCCGCAGTTTGCCGTAACCGCCAGCATCTCGATATCCACCGCGGCGACGGTTTAGCGGTGATCGGCTCCCACCGCCGCCGTCAGTGTGGCAAAGCCATCACGTTCGAGCAGGGCCGGCAGTCCGCGCCGGATGTCCCGGACCAGTCGCGGCCCCTGATAAATCAGGGCGGTATACACCTGGACCAGCGAGGCTCCGGCACGGATTTTGGCGTAGGCGTCTTCGGCGCTGGCGATGCCGCCGACCCCGATCAGGGGCAGGCGGCCGCCGGTCAGCCGATAGATCTCGCTCAGCACCCGGGTCGACGACTCGAACAACGGCCGGCCGGACAGGCCGCCGGTTTCCGAGGCGCCGGCGACGCCATCCAGGCCGGGACGGCCGATGGTGGTGTTGGACACGATCAGGCCATCGAGCCCCGCCTCAAGACTCACCTCGGCAATCGCCGCGAGGTCATCGGAGGTGAGGTCAGGCGCGATCTTGAGCAAGAGGGCCGGGGTCCGCTTGAGGCACAACTCGGCCCGCGCCGCCAGCACGGCGGCCAGCAACTCGGCCAGCGGTTCCCGGTCCTGGAGCGCCCGCAGGCCCGGCGTGTTGGGGGACGAGACGTTGATCACCAGATAGTCGGCCAGCGCCGCCAGGGCATAGACGCCGGCGACATAATCACCGATGGCGTCGACACTGTCCTTGTTCCGGCCGATATTGGCGCCGACCACCCCCCGCCGGTGCCGTCGCCGCCGGGTCGCCAGCCGCCGGGCCACCGCCTCCAACCCCTGGTTGTTGAAGCCGAAGCGGTTGATCATGGCTTGCTGTCCGGTCAGGCGGAAGCAGCGGGGGCGAGGATTGCCGGGTTGCGGTTTGGGCGTGACGGTCCCGGCCTCAACAAAGCCGAAGCCCAGGCTCAACAGCGGTCCCACCACCTCGGCGTTCTTGTCGAAGCCCGCGGCGATGCCGACCGGATTGGGGAAATCCAGGCCCCATAACCGTTGCCGGAGTCGCGGCTCTTCGCGGTCGCACAGACGCGGTGCCAGACCGGCCTCCAGGAGCCGCAGGGTCAGGGTATGAGCCACCTCGGGGTCCAGGCTGCGCAGGAGCGGGCCAAACACCGGGAACAGGTCGATCATGTGCCACCTCTTGAGCCCAAGGGGTCAATCGTCAGAACCATTTTCCTATGATCCGCGCCAGCGAATAGGTCCCCGAGGTGGCAACCCCGGCCACCAGGCCATAATAACAGCCAAGCCCCATTCGCAAGGCCAGGGACCCCAGTTGGGTCGGCCAGCCGGAGTAGGGAATCCAGCCGATCACCGGCGGCAGGCCGGTGAGCAGAGCCCCCAGCGAGGCGCCGCTGGCGCAGAACAGGAAAACCACATTCTGGTCGATGAAGGGTGGATTGGGCGGCGGTATAACCGGCGCCGGCGGTTCGGTGGTGGTTGACTCGCCGGCCATGGCCGGCCCGGCCCGAACCTCGCCGGCCGACAGCGTTAACACCAGCAGCAGGGCGACCAGCACCGACACTCTTCTCATGACCGCCCCTCCGCGCTGCTGACCATGACGCCTCAGTGCCGATTGCTCAAGGCATCACCCACCCTACGGGCGGTGGACTGAATGGCGGAGACCGTGATGCCGCCGAGGATGCCGTAGAAACAGCCCAGAGTGGAACGCCATACCACCGTCGCCATGGACGGATAGACCCCCATATAGAAGGTCCAGCGGGTCATGGAGGGCAGCGCCACCGAGGCGGCGCCGATGCTGGCCCCGATGCCGCAGCCGTAAAAAGGCAGGGCCTGATCGATAAACGGCGGTGTCGGTGTCGCCTTGGCGGTGTCGGCCCACACGGGCGTGGCCCCGCCGCCTGACGCGGCCAGGGCGAAAACACCGATCGCAAGGCACAGCAACAGGACACGGGCAAGAGTCATGGGGCGGTCCGTGGCGAGGAAGGTTCGGCGGCGCGGCCGAATCAAGATTGGGCGATCAGGCGTGGGACGGTGTACGTCCGTCCCCGACACTATGCGCCCGCGGCCCGGAACCGGTCAACCGATACCGTAGAGCCTTGTGGCATAACGGAAGCCGGTCGGCAGCGGGGGGATGGGCGCCGGTATTCCCGAGGGCTCAAGAGGACGATCCTGTCGGGCCTCTATCCCGGCTGCTGCCGCCGGTTGGTTCCCTTTCGCCGTGCCCGCCGTCGCTCGCCTCCCACCGCCTCGGTGGCGGGTCCGGTCGCGGGGGCGCTGCTTCCCGGCGTTGTGGTGCCGATCAGCGCCTGGAGCAGCCTTTCGCGAATCCGCGTCAGCTTGGTGTCATGGGTGACCTTAAGCCCGTAAACATCACGTACGTAGAAGACGTCGATGACTTTTTCGCCGTAGGTCGAAATTTTGGCTGAAGAAATCTGGAGGCCGAGATCGGTCAGCGTGCGCGTGACATCATAGAGCAGGCCTGGCCGATCCTTGCCGTTGACTTCGATCACGGTATGATTGGTGCCGGCGTTGTTGTCGATCAGCACTCGTGGCGGCACCTTGAACATGCGCGTGCGCTGGGGAATCCCGGGCTTGCGTTTCGCCAGCTCCTGAAGCGGTCGAACCTGGCCAGCCAGCGTCTGTTCGGTGATCACGGCCAGGCGCGCCAGCTTGTCGGGGGCATCGAAGGCGCCGCCGGAATGAGCGTCCTGGACCGAGAACACATCGAGAGCCTGGCCATTGCGAAGCGTAAAAATCTTCGCATCAACAATATTTGCGCCGGTAAGCGCCAGGGCACCCGCTAATTGGGAGAATAGGCCAGGATGATCGCCTGTGTAAATGGTAACTTCAGTCACGGCCCGGGCGGCGTCGACCCTGGTATCCATAGTCAACAACTGTCCCGATATCTCGGCTCCCCGAATCAATCGGGCGTGGCGGGCGTGGGTATCGGTGTCCAGGGACAGCCAGTAATCCGGCGAACCCTGGGTGACCAACCGCTCGAACTGGGCTTCGCCCCAATCGGACAACTGGACGCGCAAGGCCTGATGAGCCTGGCGGATGCGGCGTTCGCGTCCTTCGGCGGTGACGCCGCCGGCCAGAACCTCCTCGGTGCGGTGGTAGAGTTCGCCGAGCAACGTCGCCTTCCAGGCATTCCAGCGGCCGGTGCCGACGGCGCAAATATCGGCGGTGGTCAGAATCAGGAGAAGTCGCAGCCGCTCGGGCGACTGTACCAGGCTGACGAAGTCCTTGACCGTCCGTTCGTCTTCAAAGTCCCGCTTGAATGCGGTCAGCGACATGTTCAGATGATGGCGGACCAGCCACGACACGGTTTCGGTTTCTTCGGCAGTCAATCCCAGGCGCGGACACAGCTTGTCGGCGATCTTGGCGCCGAGGATCGAATGGTCGCCGCCGCGGCCCTTGGCCACGTCATGCAGGAGCACCGCCATATAAAGAGCGCGTCGCGACGCCAGCTTATGAATGACCTGGGTGGCCAAGGGCAACTCGGTGCGGAGTTGGTCGGTTTCGATCTTGTGCAGATTGCCGATGGCCAGCAAGGTATGCTCGTCTACCGTGTAGGCATGGTACATATCATACTGCATTTGCGCGACCACACGCCCGAAATCAGGCAGAAAACTGCCAAGGACCCCGGCTTCATTCATCCGGCGCAAGGCCTGCTCCGGGTCCTTGCGACCGCAGAGCATATCCAGAAACAACCGGTTGGCTTCGGGATCGTTGCGCAGGCGCGAGACGCTGCCCAGCGACCGGGTCAGGGTGCGCAGGGCGTGGGGGTGGACGTCGAGGCCACGGCTTTGTGCCACGTGAAACAATCGGATCATGTCCACCGGTTGTTCCTTGAACTGCCGCTCGTGGATCAGGTTCAGCCGTTCGCCGTCGAGCCGGAAGCCCTCCACCTCTTTGGCCCGCCCAAGGCCGATGCCCCACAGGTTAAATCGCGGGGGACGCATGGCGTCGGCTTCCAGCGCCGCGCAAAAGATGCGCGTCAGGTCGCCGACATCCTTGGCGATCAGGAAATAGTGCTTCATGAAGCGTTCGACGCTGACCGCACCGGCATGGTCGGTGTATCCCATGCGGCGGCCGATTTCGGTCTGGACATCAAAGGTCAGACGGTCCTCGGGTCGCCCGGTCAAATAATGAAGGTGGCAGCGGACGGTCCAAAGGAAGTTCTGGGCTTTGGTGAACCGGGTTGCCTCCTCCCGGATCAGTACGCCGCACGACACCAGATCATGCAACGAGTCCGCTTGATACAGGTGCTTGGTGATCCAGATCAGCGTTTGGAGATCGCGCAGACCGCCTTTACCCTCTTTGACATTGGGCTCCAGGACATAGCGACTGTCGCCCATCCGGTGATGGCGATCATCACGTTCCGACAGCTTGGCCACCACGAAGGCCTGGCCGTTGGGCACGATCACTTCCTTGGCCAGCCGGCGCTTCAACTCGCGCAGCAACTCACCGCTGCCGGACAGCCGACGGGTCTCCAACAGGTTGGTCCGGATGGTGACGTCAATGCGGGCCTGGCGCAGACAGTCGTCCACCGAGCGTACGGCGTGACCGACCTTCAATCCCAGGTCCCAAAGCATATAGAGCATATATTCGACGATTTGCTCTACCCGCACAGCGCGCTTATAGGGAAGCAGAAACAGCAGGTCAATATCCGACTGCGGGCATAGCTCTCCCCGTCCATAACCTCCGGTGGCGGCGATGTCGTAAGCTTCGCCGGTGGTGGGACCGGCGCTGGGGAAAATGGTGGTTTGGGTAAACTCGGCCAGCGCGCGGATGATGACGTCCATCAGGTCGCTGTTGCGACGGACGCAGTCCTCGCCGCCGCCGGTGCTGGCTTCGAACTGACGGCGGATTTCGGCCCGGCCATCGCTCAGGGCCTGCCGGAGCGCCGCCAACACCAGCGGCCGCAAGGTTTCCACCTGTCCTTCGCCGTGCTGGTCGGCCAGGTCCTTGAGGACGGTGCCGAGCATCCGCCGGGTCGGCACCACTGCCGGCGCCGCCGGTTCGGCCGATGCAGACGGATCAACCCTGGCGGTGTCCGCGGCGTCCTGGGTGAGCATCTTCGGGGTTTCCTCGGTCTGGAGCGCGTGCCCGGGGGGTCGGGGCTCTTGCGAACCGGTTCCACCCTCTTATGACTCGCCTATTGTATGCCTGCCTAATATTAACGAAGCCTAACCTAAGGCCGTCGCCAGGACCGAAAAGGCCCGGGCGGGCAAAAAACCGGTCACGGCTTGGCCGGGACCGGTGCCGTGCCGCCGGTGGCGCCGGGAGGCGCGGCGGGGGCCTGGTCGAGTCGGGACAGGCGCCGGGCGGCGACCTTGCCGTTGGCCGAGTCGGGTTCCGTCCGGATCACCTCGCGCCAGTCCAGCCGCGCGCCCGTGGCGTCGCCGGACAGCGCGTGGAGCGTGCCGCGCAGCACCAGGGCTTCGCCGTCGCCCGGCTTGAGCGTCAGCACATGGTCGGTATCGGCCAGGGCCTGGTCAAGCTGATTGAGCGCCTGATAGGCCTGGGCCCGATACAGGTAAATGTCGGCGCGGCGGGGCGTGGTCTTCAACACCAGGGACAAGTCGTCGATGGCTTCCTGATAGCGTTTGCCTTCGGCCCGGGCCAGGGCCCGGTCGATCAACAGGTCGCTGTCGCCGGGCAAGGTGTCCAAGGCCGTGGTCATCAGCCGCTCGGCCCGGGCGGCGTCGCCGGCCCGCAGCCAGGACAGACCGGCCCGGTCGTAAAGATTGGCGGTTTGGGCCGCGGTTCGGGTGCCGCCGCCGGCCGCCAGCGCCGCGAAAGCCTCGCCCGCGGCCGGGAAATCGCCGTGAAGAAACAGCGCCTCGGCCCGGCACAGCCGTGCCGCATCGCCGCCGCCGTGATCGATCCAGCCTTGGGCCGCCGTCAGGGCCTCGGCCGGGGCCTGTTCGGCCAGGGCCCGGCATGTGGCGAAGTTGGTGACGGTGGCCGCCGACACCGGGGTGGTGATCACCAGCGCACCGAGCACGGCGGTGACGCGTCCGGGTGTGCGCCGGGGTCCCGGCCATGGGCCGGCGGCCCCCGGAACCCGGGACACTGGTACGGAAACATTGTCTTGGGTCATAGCCACCCCTACATCGGTCCTGGCTACCATCGCCGAAGGGAACAACCATGTCCACCGCCAACCTGCGTCGTCGCCTGTTCTGTTTTGGGCTGGGCTATAGCGGTCGGGCGTTGGCCCGTCGTGTGCTGGCCCAGGGTTGGGCCGTGGCCGGGACCGGCCGCAGCGAGGCCGGGCTCGCCGACCTCGCGGCGCTGGGCGTTGAGGTGTTCCGGTTTGACCGCACCCGGCCGTTGGATTTCGGGCGGGCGCTGGCCGGAACCACCCATCTGCTGACCAGCGTCCCCCCCGACGAGGCTGGGGATGCCGTGCTGGACATCCATGGCGGTGCCCTGGCGGCGTTGGCGCCCCCGGTGGCCTGGGCCGGCTATTTGTCCACCACGGGAGTCTATGGCGACACCGGCGGCGCCTGGGTCGACGAAACCGCCCCGGTGCGGCCGTCGGGGGCGCGCCAGCGCCGACGGGCCGAGGCGGAACGGGCCTGGCTGACCCTGTGGAGCGAACACCGGTTGCCGGTTCACGTCTTCCGGCTGGCCGGCATCTACGGTCCCGGGCGCAGCGCCCTGGATCAGGTGCGGGCGGGGACGGCCCGCCGCATCGACCAGCCCGGGCAGGTGTTCAGCCGCATTCATGTGGAGGACATTGCGGGGGTGCTGTTGGCCTCCATGGCCCGGCCGAATCCCGGGACCATCTATAATGTCTGCGACGACCGGCCGGCCCCGGCTGCGACGGTGGTGGCGTACGCCAGCCACCTGCTGGAGGTCACGCCGCCGCCCCTGACGCCCCTGGCCCAGGCCGGTCTTTCGCCCATGGCCGCCAGTTTTTATCGCGACAACCGGCGGGTGCGGAACGATCGGATCAAACAGGAGCTGGGCGTGGTTCTGCGCCATCCCGATTTCGAGTCGGGACTGGACGACCAGTTCCGGCAGGCGCAGGCCTCAGCGTCGGTCCGGGAACAAGGCGGCCAGCCCTTCGGGGGTGGCGGCTGAGACGCCGCGTTCCGTGATCAGGCCGGTGACGAGCCGGGCCGGTGTCACGTCAAAGGCGTAGTTGCCCACCGGGCTGCCCGCCGGTGTCACGGTGACGGTGACGAGGCCGCCGTCTTCGGTCCGGCCGGTGATCTCCGAGAGTTCCCGGCCGGACCGCTCCTCGATGGGAATCTCCCGGACGCCGTCCCGCAGCCGCCAGTCGATGGAGGGCGAGGGCGCCGCCACGTAAAACGGCACGCCGTTATCGAAGGCCGCCAGCGCCTTCAGGTAGGTTCCGATCTTGTTGCAGACATCGCCGGTGGCGGTGGTGCGGTCGGTGCCGACCAGGCACAGATCAACCATCCCATGCTGCATCAGGTGGCCGCCGACATTGTCGGCGATTACCGTATGGGGCACGCCGTGGCGTCCCAGTTCCCAGGCGGTCAGGCTGGCGCCCTGGTTGCGCGGCCGGGTTTCGTCCACCCAGACATGAACCGGCAGCCCGCGATCGACGGCGACATAGACCGGCGCGAGCGCGGTGCCCCAATCCACCGTGGCCAGCCAGCCGGCGTTGCAATGGGTCAGGATGTTGACCGGCCGTTCGGGGGTCCGGCCGGCGGCGGCCCGCTGGATCAGCTCGAAGCCATGCTCGCCGATGGCGCGGCACATGGCCACATCCTCGTCGGCGATGGCCGCCGCTTCGGCGTAAGCGGCGGCGGCGCGATCCGAGGGCGCCAGCGGCGCCAGTGTGGTCGCCATCCGCTCCAGGGCCCAGCGCAGATTCACCGCGGTCGGCCGGGTGGCCAGCAGCGTGCGTGCGGCTTCCACCAGGGCGCCATCGTCCGCCGCCGCCCGCATGGCCAGCGCCAGGCCATAGGCCGCGGTCGCCCCGATCAGCGGCGCGCCCCGCACCACCATGCTGCGGATGGCGTCGGCGGCCCCGGCCAGATCGGTCAGCCGGGCCACCGCAAAGGCATGGGGCAACCGGGTTTGATCAATGACCTCCACCGACCAGCCGTCCTTCGCCAGCCAAATGGTCCGATACCCAATCCCATCGACTTTCATCCGCCGTCCCCCCGCGTGGTGTCGGGGGGTTCTAGCATTGCCCGATGGGTGGGGGGATGGGTTTGTTGGCGCCCGGGGCCGGTGACGCCAGGCGAGATGCCGCTGACAGGGAAGCACGGGGTGTGGTAGGTGATCGGCATTACCAAACGGAAATCGGATACCATGATGTCGCATACACCCGTATTCGTACCGCCGCCCGACCCTTTTAAACCCGAACCGCCCGAAAAGCCGGCGGTCTTAAAGGCACTGTTTTGCGGGCGGACGCGGGCCCTTCGCCAGGGCACAGAGACCTTGCGCTCGTACTGGGATTATGACGGATGTCGGGAAGATAGCGATAAACGGCCGTGGATCATCCATGGCGAATCCCGCGCCGGCAAGTCTCACTTGGCCCGTCACATTCTGGTCGACCTAAGCGAGCATGCCCCGGAGATCGTCACCCTGGTCATTCCGGCCCGAAAACGCGACTCGGCGCAAATGGTGCTGGAAACGCTGTTCGGGAAGCTCTGCGACGAATTTTTCAACCGGATTCAGGGCCCGAACGTGCCCGGCGCGGTGTTGTTAAATCCGATGGTCCAGAATGCCATTCTTCTGATCGAACGGTTGAAAAGCTTCGGCCACGAGGGAACCCCATCCATCACCATCGCCAACAGCAAAGGCTGGAAAACCGGGCTCGACCTTAGCGGGGCGCATGGCCTGTGGGCGATTGTCAAACTCGTTCTCCGTTGGACCGTCGAATCGAGCGGCAATGCCACCGAAACCGTGACGTTGTCGCGGCCAGGCGTGTCAGATTTGGCTAACTATTGTTGCGTCATGGTCGATACATTATGGCGCGTGAAATTAGTTAAAGAAGTTGTGATTCTATTTGACGATGTTGATCTGCTGTCGGATTACCAAAGCGCCGAAATCAATGGCCAACGGCAACGCTGCCTTCTTTCAGATGCGCTGGCAATACTTCATAAGACACCATGTGTTGATGTCCTGGTAACGTCACGCAGTTGGTATGCCATGGCCCATAAGGAATTCGAGGAATTGGTGGACCTCAACCAAGAGGCTCACGATCTTAGCGAGGGGGATCTCATTGCCATCCACCACCAGCGGCACAACGTTCTCATGCCGACGGCCCCTTGTGAGTTCCTGAACGAAATGGCGTTGTTGCAACTGGCCCATGACGTGAAATGTATTCCGGGCGTTTTTCTTCAGCATCTGAGCCAGGCCTATAAGGAGCATAAGAACGAAGATCAATGGACCCAGCACGATTATGAATGGTTTATTAAGCGGATGTGCGCCACCTTTGAAAGGAATCGAAAGCAGTATCAGTCTGCCGCGGCTGAAATCCTCAGCGCCGTACACGCCGGCCGGTTCGAATTGAGCGTCAGCGATCAAAACTTTTTTTTAAATACGCCCTTTGAGGATGAATTCGTCTATCAAAGTTATCAGGGTGAAAAATCCTATTCGATCAGCGGGCTGATGGCTAAGATCGTGCCCCGGCTGGCGGCGCCCAGTGTCGTCCCGACGGCGCCATGAAGGGGCGAGGAGAGGCAACGCGATGACAGCGACGGCAAGCATGGCTGAACGGGTCCGGCGGATGTTGGCGACCAGCCTGCCGCGGCTTGTCGGTGAGTCCGCCACCCTCGGGGATTGGCTCGACCATGAGTCGACCGGCCGCTCGCCCGGCCGGATGGACCGGGTGGTGGCGATTCGGGGCATCGAGGGGTTGGCCGCCCTGGCCCCGCTGACCCGGGAGCAACGGCTCGAGACCTTGGCCCAGGCGCAAATGCCCGAACCCTCCGCGCGCGCGGTGGTGGCCCTGGTTGAGCGGCTCGGCAGCGCCAACGACCCGGCGTCGCCGGCCGCGGCGCTGATCAACGCCTTTCCGGTCACCGCGGACGCCAGTTGGACCATGGTCGCCGAGGCCGCGGAAAGCGACGAGGAGCGGATGGCCCGGCTTACCCAGCGGGCCAAAAGCCTTTACGACGGCGGCAAAGCCGCCGAGGCCGCGGAGATCACCCGTCAGATCGTCGCCATCGCACGCCGACTGGCGGCCACGGATGCCGAACGCCATCAATCGGAATTGGCCAGAAGTCTCAACAACCTTGCCCGGTGCCTGCGCGATGCCGGCGATGGGGCCGGTGCCCTCGACGCTGGCAGCGAGGCGGTGAGCCTACGCCGAAGGCTTGCTGAGGCGGATTCTGGTAGCCACCTGCTTCTTTTGGCGGTAAGTCTCGGCGACCATTCTACTAATCTCTACACTGCTGGCAAAATCACCGACGCTTTGGAAACCATTTGTGAAGCGGTGGCCATTTACCGACGATGTGCCGAGGTCGACCGGGGTCCGTCAATCTTGGCCCAAATCGCCTCAAGCCTCCATAATTTGTCCGGTTATCTCGCCAATGCGGGGGACGCCGGCGGCGCTCTTGACGCCATTCGCGAGGCGGTGGAGATTCAGCGCGAACTGAACGATGCCTATCCAGACCAATACCGGCCCAAATTGGCGGATAGTATCAATATCCTCGCCTTTTGTCTCAACGCCACAGGGGACTTTGTTGGGGCTGTCGACGCCGGTCGGGAGGCGGTCGGGCTTTACCGGGGGCTTGCCGCGGTGAATCCGGATCCATATCAGCAAGGCCTTGCACGAAGCCTTGGTAACCTGTCGGTGTGGCTCAGCAGCGCGGGCGATGCCGGGGGGGCTGTCGACGCCAGCCGCGAAGCGGTGGAACGGTATCGACCGCTTGCCGAGGTCAATCCGGCTGCCCACGGGTCAGACTTGGCGGCCGGTCTCAGTAATTTGATAAACTGTCTCCGCACCATCGGCGATACCGCCGGCATCCTTGCTGCCACCCGGGAAGCCGTGGGTGTTTATCGGCGGCTCACTGCCGCTGATCCCAATCGGTATCAGCCGGACTTGGCACGCTGCCTAGATATGCTGTCTGTAAGCTGTTTGGAGACGGGCGATGCCGCGGGCGCCCTTGCCGCCGCCGGGGAAGCCGTCAACCTGTACCAGCGGCTGGTCGAGAGCGACCCGAACCGGTATCGGCCCCGCCTGGCGCACAGCCTGAATATGGTTTCGTTTTGCCTGGGTGCCGTTGGCGATGCCGTTGGTGCCCTCGACGCCGTTCGCGAGGCGGTCGCCATCATTCGGCAACTTTCGGTCGCCAACCCCGACCGCTACCGCTCCGAACTGGCGCAATCCCTGACCAATCAGGCCATTCAGCAAAACGCGGCGGGTGACGGGGCGGGGGCGGTCGACGTCATCACCGAAGCGATTCGGGTGATCGAGCCTGCCGTCGCCGGTCAGCCGGACGGCCCGTTGGTCGCGCAACTGGCGGCCATGCGGAAGTTTCAGGCTTTTGTGATCAAGCGCCACCGGGACGGCGAACACACCCCGGCGTGAGGGGCGAAGGCGTTCCCGCGACCGTCAAGCCCAGCCGCGCCGCCGTTGGTCCCTGTCATCAACGGCGGTTGTGCCAAGGCGTCATTCGCAGGGGCCGGCCGTTGGGGTCTCAGTTGTGCAGCAGCCGGGGTGCGGTCGGGCGATCGGCGTAGACCGCCGTGGCGGCCCGGCCGGGCAGGGCGGTTGCCGCGACGCGACGCGGCCGGTTATCGGGAACGTCTTCAAGAATCAGGGAGCGCAATCGCGTCACCAGCAGAGCCATCTCATCCAGCAGCGGACGGCCTTCCAAACGTAAGAAGTCAAAGCCCCTTTTGCGCGCCAGCGCCGTCAGCGCGGCCATTTCGGCTTCCGCCTCGTCAAGGCGATTCTGTAAACGTGCGATTTCCTGGAAGCGATCTTCAGCAATCGGTTGCAGTTGGACCACCCGGTCCTGCCTGTTGCTCAACGCAGTCATGCTGTCCCTCTCCCATCCGGTTTCCGGTTGACGCTCGGCGTTGGGCCTTACTTTCCCCCGCCTCCTTCTGGTGACGGGTGTAACTGAGGTCGCCGTAGCGCACTGTGTCGGCTATCACACTGTCGATCATCGTCCTAAAATTTGTCGAAAGAAACCGAATTCGCACGGCGACCGGCCGACAGAATCGAACCCGCGGTGTTCCGCGGACGCAACCGGCGTGGGTTGCCGGCGTTGCCCCGGAATTGCCGCGGCCCGGTCATGAATGGTTCACTGATGAGCCCCGGCCCGGCCCGACTCGGAGGGGGCGAATTCGGCCCAACCTATTGTTTCAATTTAAAGACGGGGCGATTCGGGCACGCCGGCGGCGAGGGCATCGGTGAGCATGAGTCCCGCCCGCGCCGGGAAGTGCTAGCATACCCTTTTATGTTGGAAGTCCGGTGATGACCAGCGACATAATGTCCTTATTGATCACCTTGCCCCTCGTAATGATACGCCTTATGGTAACGTGGTGATGGCCATCCGGTCATCGACGGTGAAAAAGTCTCTCACTGGTTATGAAGTCGTGTCGTGGGGGTGCCAATGAAAGTGTACTGGCGCGCGCTCTTCGCGGTTATCTTAGGCTTGGTCAGCAGCCCGGCCTTTGCCTTGACGGGAACCTTCAAAGAGGTGCCCGCACCGGACGATAATCCGGGCAACCTGAGAATGTTCACCTATGTGCCGGCCCATCTGCCGACCGACCGGCAGGTGCCGCTGGTGGTGGCCTTACACGGATGTCTTCAGACCGCAGAGGATTTCTATAACGCCAGCGGCTGGGCCAGCCTGGCCGACGAGCGCAAATTCATCCTGCTGCTGCCCCAGCAACCGGCCACCAACAACCCCATGAGTTGTTTTGACTGGTATGAACCGGTCAATCAACAGGCCGATGATGGCGAACCGCTCTCGATCTATAACATGATCCAGGCCGTAAAAGATCATATGTACCGGAACCGGATCGACGAACGCGCGATTTACGTCACCGGCCTGTCGGCGGGTGCGGCGATGACCGGCGTTATGCTGGCCACCTATCCCCAACTCTTCACCGCCGGGGCGATTGTCGCCGGTCCGCCGTATGGTTGCGCCCAAGACGTTCTGAAGGGCACCATTTGCATGGGACCGGGCCATCCGAAAATGACGGCCGAAGACTGGGGTAAACTGGTGAAGGCGGCAGCCAAGTCGGGCAGCCGGCTCAGCAAGGTGTCGATCTGGATCGGATCCCAAGACACGGTGGTCAACCCGGGCAACCTGATCGAAGACATGAAACAATGGACCAATGTCCTCGGAGTTCCCGAGCAACCGAGCGGGACGGAAACGGTCGACAGCGGGGTTAAGATCATCAACCAGATCAGCGGCGAAGAAACCGATCAAACTTTCGTCGCGATTCACTCCAGATATGGCAATAGCACCGATAATACGTCGGTCGAGACCTGGCTCATCCAGGGGATGGGGCACGCCGTTCCAATCGACACCGCCCATAATTGCGGTGCCAATCGTTCTAATGAGGATAAAAGCCTGCCCCAGAATCCCACGACGAACAATTATATGGTTGATGCCGGGTTTTGTGCGGTAAAACTGATCTACGACTTCTGGAACCCGCCGACGCATTAATCTCTGGCTCGCACCGGTCAACGATAGTCCCACCCGTCATTGAAGGCTGATATCAATGCGCAGACCCGTCACAACCGCCGCTGCCGTTTTCACCGCCGTCATCCTCTCGGGCACCGCTTTTGCTCATGCTTTTGCTCATGACCACGACCGTCAGGGCGACCGGTTCTGCGAGGTCCCGGGCATCCCGTGCGGGGTCGGGGGGACCGAATGCTCACCGGAGGTCCGGGCCTACGATCTGTCCATCCTCGAAACCTCGGTGTTCCGCAAGGAGGCGGTGCTGCCGCTGAAGCCGCTCAGCTATCCGGTGCAGGCGGTGAACTTCACCACCTACACCGGTTGGGCCGACGGCAAGGACGGGCAGACCGTGACCCTCAGCCGCGATCTGTGGTTCTCGGTGGAACCCGAGGTGCAAAGCTTTTGCCGCAGCTATCACCAGCACCATCCGCACCGAGACGTCATCCCGGCCTTGCACAAGCTGCTGGGTCTGAAGCCGGCCACCACCGCCGATACCGGCCGGAAATTCGTGCTGTTCACCATCGCCGGGGCCGGGCAGACCGGCCCCACCGGCAAGGGGGTGTTCCGCCCCTGCGCCAACCCGGATCCCACCGCAACCCAATGCGACAACGTGATCGCGGGACCCGAGGCTTATCTCCAGTGGTTTTCGCAAAACATGGTGTCGTCCTATAAGCTCGACGCCAGCATGACCGATACCGGCTATCCCTGGACCCGGCTCGGCTATACCTACAACTGGGACCCCAGGACCCACAACCACCGGGGTGCCCAGGAATATGTCGCTCCGGCCGGAACCGAGGTTCAGATTCGCGCGGTGGTGACGCCGGAGGCCTATTGCCGGTAAGAACCAAGGGGGCAAAGCCCCCCTGGTGTGTCAGTCGTTATGCGTACCGGGGATCACGGGTGCTCGAACGCCCGGTCGTGTCGAAGCGACGGGACCATGGCCCGGCACTCGGCGACCCGGTCCAGGTCCAGGGCGGCGGTGATGAACCCGGGTTGATCCCCGGCCTCGGCCAGCACCTCGCCCCAGGGGCCGACGATCAGCGAATGACCGTAGGTGCGGCGGCCTTCATCGTGGCTGCCGCACTGGGCCGGGGCCACGATGAAGCAACCGGTCTCGATGGCGCGGGCGCGCAACAGGACGTGCCAGTGGGCGCGGCCGGTGGGCACGGTGAAGGCGGCCGGAACCGTGATGATCCCGGCACCGGCCTGGGCCAGGGCGCGGAACAGGGCACCAAAGCGCAGGTCGTAACAGACGGTCAGCCCCAACCGGCCCCACGGCGTGGCGGCCACCACGGCGCGGTCGCCGGGTCGGAATACCGCCGACTCCCGATAGGTTTCGCCGCCCGGCAGGTCGACATCGAACATGTGAATCTTGTCGTAGCGGGCGACGATGGTCCCTTCGGCATCGATCAAAAAGCTGCGGTTGGCCACCCGGCCGTCCTCTTCCAGGACGATCCCCAGCGAGCCCACCAGCAGCCAGGCCCCGGTTTCCCGGGCCAGATCCCGGAATACCGGCAAGGCCGGATGGACGGCTTCCGACCCGATGCGGGCCATCAACCGGGCCCGGCCCTGGATCATCAGGCTGACATTTTCCGGTAGCGTGATGAACGCGGCGCCGGCATCCCGGGCGCGCCGGATCTGCTCCGCCGCCGCCTCAAGGTTGGGGCCGATCTCGGGCCCGGCATTGACCTGAACGCAGGCCGTCACCACCGTGGTCATGGCGTCACCGCCAGCAGCGGGTCAAGCTTGCCGTCCCGGTCCAGGGCGTGGAGTTCGTCGCACCCGCCGATATGACGACCGTCGATGAAAATCTGTGGCACCGTGGTCCGGCCGCCCGCGCGCTCGATCATCTCGGGGCGACGGGCGGGTTGGATCCCGAGGTCAATGTCCTGGTAGGTGACGCCCTTGCTGGTCAGCAGCTTCTTGGCGCGCATGCAATAGCCGCAGAATTCACTGGAATAGATGACGACTTCGGCCATGGGGGGACTCCGG
This sequence comes from uncultured Rhodospirillales bacterium, assembly GCA_903927615.1. GTDB lineage: Bacteria > Pseudomonadota > Alphaproteobacteria > Azospirillales > Azospirillaceae > BOG-933. The sequence goes on from CAIYNU010000100.1 coordinate 49,457, forward strand.
TTAAGCCTTAGGCGTCCAGGAGCCGAGCCCCCGGTCGGACAAAATTACCGATCCCGGATCGCCCGCGCCAGCGTCAAGACGTCGACGCTTGCCGCGCCCGCGCGCATCAAGACCTTGGCGCATTCCGCGGCTGTGGCTCCGGTGGTCAGAACGTCGTCGATCAGGACGATCCGGGCATGGCGGACCCGGCTTTGAAACCGCCTGCGGACCTGGAAGGCACCAATGACGTTGCGGCGCCGGCCCGCGCGGCCGAGCCCGCCTTGAATCACCGTGGACCGCCGCCGCATCAGCAGGTCGGGCAGGTGGGGCACGCCGGTGACGCGGTGGGCCGCCTGGGCCAGCAGCGCCGCCTGGTTGTAGCGCCGCCAGAACAGACGCCAGGGATGCAAGGGAACCGGCACCAGCAGATCGGCGCCGGTCAGCACCTCGGCCCCGCAGCGGGCGAGCCAGGCGCCGTAGGCCTGGGCGGCATCGGTCTGGTCGCCGTATTTCAGTCCCAGCACCAGGCGCCGGCTGGCTTCGTCGTAGACCAGCGCCGCCCGCGCCCGGTGATAGGGGGGCGGGTGGCCGATGCAGTCGCCGCACAGGGTGCCGGTCAATGCCGCCACCTCGAAGGGCAAACCGCAACAGGTGCAGACCGGGGGGCCGATGAAGGTCAGCGACCGCCAGCAGGCCGGGCACAAGCTGCCGTGACGATCGACGGTCTCGCGGCAGGACAGGCAGCGCGGCGGCAGCACCGCATCCAGGAGAAGGCCGAGGATTCGGCCAACCGCCACCCGTCCGGGCACGTCACGGTTTCCAAAGGCGGATCGCCTCTGGTGAGGTCCAGGGGCAACGCCCCTGGTGGTCTGCCGGGCTCAAGCCGCCTTCTTAAGCTGATTGGCCTCGGCGAACAGCTTCAGCATCTGTTCAATGAAGGCGGGCAGGGATTCGGCATCGCGGGCGGTCAGCACCGGACCGTCGATGGTCAAGGCCTCTTCGACCCAGACGCCGGCTTCGGCCTCCAGGGTTTCCCGAAGCGCCTCGGGTGCGCTCAACCGCCGGCCCTTCAGCTTGCGGGCCTGGGCCAGCAAGCCAACGCCCTGGTCAATGGCGGCAATCGGTTTGCCGGCGTCGAGGAAGTGTCCGACAATGCGCCTGGTGTGGGGATTGGCCTTGAGCTTGGTGATGCTGCGCTCGCCACCAGGCAGCAGCAACATGTCGAAATCGGCGCCCAGGACCTCGCCAATCGCAAGATCAATCGGAAAAAAATGTCCCCAGCCCTTGCCGTGCCAGCCATTGGCCAGGCCTTGATCGGGCGAAATGGTCTTGAGCTTCGCCCCGGTTTTCAGCAACGCCCGCTGGGGCTCGGTCAACTCGATTTCTTCAAAGCCGGAGGCCACCATGATGGCAATCGAACATCCGTCAAGCCGCTGATCCATTCGTGAGCAATCCCTTCGTTGTCTATTTTCATTTACGGCTGTTGTCTGCTTCAATCTGCTGCATTCCGCTGTCGCCGATCTACCTCCTCAACAGATCCGGTATCGTGCCGGGCCCGGGGCGGACTGTGGTGACGCGAGAAAAAGCGACGCGCCGCTGCGGCCGGTCGCCACGCGAAACAGAACCCGGGCGCCGGGCGACGGCGCCCTGGCGCAGACAGCCGAGGCGCGAGAGACTCCGGCCCCGTTGGATGCTGCTTGGGAAAGTGGCGGGTTACCCGATCGGTGTCAACCCCACATTTTGCAATGCAGGACAATGCCGGCCCTAGACGTAGAAGGGCTGGCGTTCAGCTCGGAGTCGCTGTTCTGTGACCGCCCGGGGATCATGCCGGCCTTGTCGTCCGGCTTCCTACGTCCCGGGACGAGGACACTGGAATGCGGATCGAGCCAAAACCGTCCGGCGGCGGGCCGTGGTACCTCCGGCCCTTCTTTTGGAACCAGCGGCGGCGCTATGGCCAGGTGCTGGACGCCGCCCGGCTGTGGGCGCGGGTGCCGCCGCTGTTTCTGGCGGTGGCGCTGCTCTATGGGGTGCTGGATCGCCGCCGGTCGCCGATTCCGCCCGCGCTCCGCTCGCTGCTGACGGTGCGGGTGTCCCAGATCAACCAGTGCGCCTTCTGCATCGATATCAACAGCGCCACCCTGCTTCGCCGCGGGGTTTCCGAAGCCAAAGTGTTCGCGCTCGAGGACTGGCGCACCAATGCGCTGTTCGAACCGGCCGAGCGGGCGGCCCTGGACTATGCCGAGGCGATCACCCGCAGCGACCGCGGAGTGGATGACGCCCTGATGGCCGAGGTTCGGCGCTGGTTCGATGACGACGCGGTGGTCGAGCTGACGGCATTGATCGGCTTTCAGAACCTGTCGAGCAAATTCAACGCTGCCCTGGCGGTGCCGCCCCAGGGGTTCTGCCGGTTGCCGCCCCGAACCTGAGCCGGGCCGCCGGATCGACCGACACCCCGGCGCCAGTCAGGATCGCCGCCGGCCGGGCTTCAGCGCCATTTTGCAGATTTTGCGGAGCGACCCGGTCCCCGGCCTTGGCGGGGGCGGTTGTCGCGCCGATTTCACAAGAGACCCGGCGGTGCGGGCAAAACCGGCATGCCACCCTGGGTTCGCGGTGGCGATGGCCGATCCCGCACTGTCCGCTCCTTGTCTCAGACGCCACGGTACCACACCAGGGCTTGAGACCGGAGGTGCTTTTGACGACGGGGAGAGGACATGGATAACGGACTCGCAACCGACTTGCCGCATCCCTGGCTGCGTCATTATCCCGCCGACGTGGACTGGTGCGCAGATTTGCCCGCCCGACCCATGGGCGCGCTGTTCGACGAGGCGGTGGCGCGATTTGGCGACCGGCCGTTTCTCGACTTCATGGACAAACGCACCACCTACCGCGAGGTGGCCCGACAGGTGGATCACCTGGCCTGTGGCCTGCAACGGTTGGGCGTCGGCAAGGGCGTCTCGGTCGGGCTGTTCCTGCCCAACACGCCCTATTACGTCATCGCCTTTTACGCGGTGCTGAAGACCGGCGCGACCGTGGTCAACTTCAACCCGCTCTATGCCGAGCGCGAGGTGGCCCACCAGATCGATGACAGCGGCACCGAGATCATGATCACCCTCGATCTGGCGGTGGTCTACGACAAGCTCGGTCGTTTGCTGGGGCAGAGCCGTCTCCGGCGTATCTGGTCTCGCCGACGAGCGCGCCGGCGCAGGCGGCGCTGCGGGCGCTGGAACAGGCGTTTCACGCCAAGCCGATTCTCATGCGCGAGGGCGGCTCGATTCCCATCGTGAACGAATTCAAGAAAGTCCTCGACGCGGACACGCTGCTGCTCGGCATCGGGCTGCCGGACGACAACGCGCATTCGCCGAACGAGAAGTTTAATCTGGATTGCTTCGAGAACGGCCAGCGGATGAGCGCATTCCTGTGGCAGGAGCTGGCGCGTTAAAGCGCGGCTGCGTCAAACGGCGGCCTCGGCGGCGGGCGCGGCGGGCTTGGGCCGGTGCAGCACCATGACGTTGCCGACGCGCATGACGAGGTGGCTGGAAGTTTTTTCCGCGAGCAGCGGCGCGAGAGTTTTCTTCTCGGCCTTGAACTCGGCGAACTTGACCTTGACGAGTTCGTGCCGGGATAATTCCTCCGCAACCGTGCGGACAAAGGCGTCGCTCAAGCCGGCCTTGCCGACCTTGAGGGAAGCTTCCATGAGTTGCGCGGCCGCCTTGAATTTGCGGAGCTGGGCGTTGGACAAAGGTTCGAGCATCAGCCGCCGAGTCTAAATTTTTCCGGCCAAAACACCAGCGCCAAACGGGCGAGTGACAACCAGACCGGGACGCAAGACGCAAGACGCAAACCTAATTGATATAATTCATTTGACAAATAGAGGCGTTCAAACAGTCTTGGCTTGCCGCTAATCAAATAAGAAATGTGAGTGATTTATGCGAATACGATTGATGATTCTCTTTGGGGTGACTTGGTTGCTGGTTCCGTCATTGCACGCGGATTGGTGCATCGAGGCCTCCCCGGCGGCGGCGGCGCATATTGGCGGTTCAGAGAAATGTGGTTTTGCCACCCAGGCGGATGCTCAAAACTGGATCAACCAGAACTTGCCCAACATTTCCGGGGTTTGGGTCAAAAACAACGGCAGCCCTGCCACCAGCAGTGGAAATGGCGGGAATGGTGGCGGCATTGGTGGTGCCCCTTTCAAGTCCAATGGTGGATTAAACTCGCAACAACAGATGGGCGTGCAGATCGGCACGATGGCGGGAAATTTACTGGGCAACTTATTCGCCCAACCTCAAGGCGGCATCGCCACTGATTCCTCCCAGCGGCAACTGCAAATCCAGGCGCAACAGCTCAACAACGCCGGCGTCCAGAACATGAAGTGGGGGAAATATGACGCGGCCATCGAACAGTTTCAGAAAGCCCTGCTGAAAACCCCCGGCGACCAGACCATCATTGACAATCTCAACCGGGCGATGAATCACCAGAAGGTTGGCCAGACAAAAAATGCCTTGGCCGACGTTTTGCCGCCCGCGCCGGAGAATCAGGATAGTGGAGGTTATTCAGGCGGCTCAGGTGCGAACCAGAGTTCACCAGCCTTAAATCAGGTAAATCTGGATGCGAATACAGTGGACTTAAGAAACGCGCCCCAAGAATACATTGACCCGGCGCAGCTTAAAAATGGCAACCCGTCCGACAACGGCCAACCGATAGCAACAAATGATAAAGAAAAAACATTGCAAGAGATTAACCAACTGCTCGGTTCGGATGGCAATCAGCCGGCGAATTGTAGCGTAACCGTAAAAACCGATACATCTGATCCTATTGGTCATACCGCTTTACAAGGGAGTTGCCCCGGACAAGAATATTTAAACTTTAGCTATGGTCCCGGCGATAGTTTTTTAGGTCCTGAAACAAGCATTTTTGCAACTTCAACCTATACGCATGATAACTATACAGGTCTATATACATTTCCTGTTGCCCCAAGCCAATATTCTCAGATGTTGAATCGGGCGCAATCTACTGGCGCTTATTATTCTCTCGTCGGTAACAACTGCACAACCACCGCGCGAGCCATTCTCAACAGCGGAGGAATATCTGCATCCGATAATAATTACATTATTGATCGCCCATCGGTTATAGACAATCAGCTAAAAAATGGTGGTTTCAACAATTCCTCCGACGGCAGTGCGGGCAAGTAGATTCTCAAAAACCCGAAAACTAACCACGACAATGCAACGATTCATCTTCAGCTTGGTGTTGATTTTGGCAAACCGAAACATAATAGCGCAAACATCGGAGAGTTCGTATAATTCAGTTTATTACTCCGGCAGCCAGACCGAAAATGCCAGCACCGCAAAGCCAGTAACCCTTTCCACCGAACCATTCACCGGCCCAAACAAGGTCGCCTACGATGCGCTGATTGATCTGGTGCGGCAGGCGCAACTGGCAACGGATTTGGAGCCGCAGAATATATTGCTCCAACAGTTCCTAGATCAAAGCGGCCCGTTTCTCCAGAGCCATCCGCAGGAGATTCTCCTCTGGCAACTGCGCGCCGTGGCCGCCATCAGCCTGGAAAATCCGCCCGCCGGCTATGAGGCCGGGCAGAAGCTGCTGGCTTCCGGTCAGGCGGACTCCAATCCCAAAATAGCCCGGCTGCTGGCTCAGCTAAAAGAGAAAGGCTGGCTGGACAAGGCCAGCGTGGCGGCCATCCAAAGACAAGCGGACTATCTCAAGAGTTACCACTGGCTATTGGGAACGTGGCATGTGTCGGGCAGTTTCAAGCTGGTGTTGCTGATGCCAAAAGTGAAGATCAACCGGGATGAAAGATTCGTGCTGACCGACTCCGTCATTGAAGGCTATGAAATAAACAATCCCAAAGACATCGCGCTGATTGAAAATGCCAGCAGCCGCGGCGGTGCCATGGCCAAGAAATTAGCGTATGCGATGCCGCCGGAAGCCTTGGAAATCATGCGCGGGACGAGGCCGGACATGCGCGGCACGATTGACGATTCCGGCCAGATCAAATGGGAGATGGCGGCGGGCAATTCCGCCAACTGGACGCCCGTTCTTTCCTGCGAAACGGACAAGAATCAGGGCAGCATGAAACTGCTGATAGATATGACCGGCAAGGGATCGCCGAAAGATGCCGCGACTTTGTTGTTCACAAAGGGCGGCGCCATGGATATGTCTGAATCGGGAAATCAAGATGTCCCACAGGCAAAAAAACGGAAAAAATAGTTTTAGCAAATGTATAAATTTATCATCGGCTTCGTATTCCTGCAGGCAACCGGCGGCATCTTATCCGCGCAGGACGCCGTTCATGTCCCTGCCCTTCCCGTCGTGGCGATCTCCGCTCCGGCGAGTCAGGCATCGGAGGCTGCGGTTCAGAAACTTTCGGGACTTATCCATGCCGGCAACTATCCCGAGGCGCAAAAATCCTTGGATTCACTTTTGGCCACCTATCCCAACGACCCCCGATTGCCCAAGGTCAAATCCCTGTTGAACAAATTAATCGCGGACAGCACACCGGCTCCGGCTGCCCGCGTCACGCCGGCCAGCAGTTACGCCGCGCAAAAAGCCGCGCAGGAAGCCTCCGGTGGCAATTCATCTTACAGCCTCGGCGGTTCAGCCGACAATTCCGCGCCCGGCCAGTCCCTCAACCCGTCCGCCGGAACCGTCGCCCACAGTTACAGCGAATCCGCCCCGATCAACAATTCCAATACCGGCGGTGCGGTGGTTGCCCAGTCGGCGGCGGCGGCGGATGCGGCCGAGGCGAGCGACCCGAACAGTCCGTTCGCCCAGGGCTTGAAGTATTACAAAGGCGATGGTGCCGAGCAGGATTACGGCACAGCGTTCAAGTATTTCAAAAAGGCGGAGGAGGCCGGCAGCGTGCGGGCGCTGGATTATATCGGCTTCATGTATGCCCACGGCTACGGCGTCGAGAAAGATTTTGCGAAAGCCATGACGTGGTATCACAAGGCGGCAGACAAGGGTTCCAGCGCGGCGCTCACCAACCTCGGCCGGCTCTATCTCAACGGCGACGGCGTGGACACCGACTACGATCAGGCGATCAGTTATTTTCGCAAGGCGGCGCAACTGGGCAATCCCGCCGGCATGGATCTGCTGGGATATATGTATGCCAACGGTCTCAGCGTCCGCGCGGATATCAATCAAGCCCGGCAGTGGTATCAGAAAGCCGCCGACGCCGGCAGTGAATCCGCAGTCAAGAATCTAAAAGCCCTCGGACAGTAAGCCGCCGCCGCCACGCCGTCACCACGCACAAAGTTCTTCGCGCAGCCGTTCCACTGGCAGGCCGACGACGTTGCTGTAGGAGCCGGAGATTTCCGAGATGATGAGTTCGCCCCGCTCCTGAATCGCGTAAGCGCCGGCCTTGTCCAGCGGCTGGATGGCGGCGAGATAATCGCGGATCTGCCGCGCGTTGAGCGGATGAAACAACACGTCCGTGCTGACGGCAAAAATCCGTTCGCGATGGCTGCGCAGGTGCATCAGGCAAACGCCGGTGACCACCTGATGATGTCGGCCTTGCAGCCGCGCGAGCATCCGGCGCGCGTCGGCGTGGTTGCGCGGCTTACCGAGAATTTCATTGTCGAGAAACACCAGCGTGTCCGCGCCGAGGACGAGCGCATCGGGAATCTGCTTGGCGACGGCGCGCGTCTTGCGGTGGGCGTTGAGCTGGCAGACTTCCAGCGGGGAAAGATGTTCGTGCGCGACTTCCGGCACGTCGGTGGGCAGCACTTGGAACTTCACCGGCAGCAGCTTCAGCAGCGCGACGCGGCGCGGTGAGGCCGAAGCCAGAATGAGCGGCGGCAATTTCACGTTGTCATCCTGGCAGAAATCCCCCGCCCTGTCGAGCGCGGGAAAAATCAGGCGTGCTTCCCGCGCCGATTTCCGCTAATTCATCGCCATGCAAACCGGCCGTCATCCCGTCAATCTCGCGCTCATCGGCTTCATGGGCACGGGCAAGACCTCCGTCGGCCGCCACGTCGCGGAGCAGCTCGGCTTCGAGTTTCTCGACACCGACGAGATGATCCAGTCCCGCACCGGACGTTCCATCGCCGACATCTTTGCCAAGGACGGTGAACCCGCCTTCCGCGAACTCGAACGCCAGGTTGTCCAGGAACTTTCCGCGCGCGAGAAAACCGTCATCGCCACCGGCGGCGGCTTGCCGACCAATCCCGAAAACCTCGCCGCCTTGAAATCCTTCGCCCTCGTCATCTGCCTCTGGGCCTCGCCGGGGAAAATCTGGGAGCGCGTCCGCAACCAGTCGCATCGTCCCCTGCTCCACGACGCCGACCCGCAGCAGAAAATCCGCGACCTCCTCGCCGCGCGCGAACCCTTCTACAAACAGGCCGACGTGCTCATCAACACCGACCTCCGCTCCGTCCGCGAGGCTGCGCAGCAGATTGCGCTGCAGTTCAAGCTCGCCACGCGCAAGCAACGATGAAAGCCGCCATCCGTCAGCGCGCGGCGGAACTCGGCTTTGACGATTGCCGCTTCACCACCGCCGCGCCGCCCGCCAGCGCGGAGAAATTCCAAGACTGGCTCGCGCAACAACAGCACGGCGAAATGGCTTGGCTCGAACGCAACGCCGACAAACGCGTCGAGCCGCAGAAAGTTTTGCCCGGCGCAAAGAGCGTCATCGTCCTCGCCGTGAGTTATGTGGCGAGTGGCGAGTGGCGAGTGATGAGTGACCAGCAGCCGCCAGCAACTCATAACTCAACACTCATAACTCATAACTTTCCCAGCGTCATCGCGCGCTACGCGCAGTTTGCGGACTACCACGATGTGCTGGCGGAAAAGCTGAAGCTGCTGACGGCGTTCGTGGATGCACTCGGCGACGCGAGCACAAAGTCGCTCTGGTATGTGGACACCGGGCCGGTGTTGGAGCGCGACTTCGCGCAGCGCGCGGGAATGGGCTTCGTCGGCAAGCACACCAACCTCATCAGCCGCCGGCTCGGCAACTGGATTTTCCTCGCGGAGATTTTGACGACGCTCGAACTCGCCCCCGACGCGCCGGAGAAAAATCATTGCGGCAGTTGCACCCGCTGCCTCACGGCTTGTCCGACCAACGCCATCACCGCGCCTTTCCAGCTCGACGCGCGCCGGTGCATCTCCTACCTGACGATTGAACTGAAAGGCGCCATCCCCGTCGAACTGCGCCCGGCCATCGGCCACCGCATCTACGGCTGCGACGACTGTCTGGCCGCCTGTCCGTGGAACAAGTTCGCGCGCGAAGGGCAACTGATGCGGGCACACGCGCGGAAAGATTTGGCCGCGCCGGATTTGCTGGAACTGCTCGCGCTCGACGCCGCCGGATTCAAGGCGCGTTTTGCCGGCACGCCGATGCTGCGGACGAAGCGGCGCGGCCTCCTGCGCAACGTCTGTGTGGCGCTCGGCAATGTCGGCGAAGCCACCGCGCTGCCCGCTCTGACGCGGGCGGCGGACGATCCCGAACCGCTCATCGCCGAGCACGCGCGCTGGGCGGTGGCGCAGATTGAAGCGCGGTGCAAGGGCCACTGATGAGGCGCACGAGGTCTGTCCGCAAGGGCGCGCTCATTGATTGTGGCCCCCTCGGCGGTCACAGACCGCCGCTACAAGTGACCGCGAGGAGTTGCGCGGCCTTCGCGATTGGTTTAGCGCCTTCCGCGACGTGTTGAGCGGCTTCCGCGAACTGTTGAAAGGCTTCCGTGACTCATTGCGTGGCTTCCGCAACCTGTTTAGCAGCTTCCGCGATTAGTTTAGCGCCTTTCCATTCCAGTTGAGCACTCCCCCATTTCAGTTTAGCGCCTTCCTTTTTGGGTGGAGCGTCTCTCCATCGGCATTGAGTGGTTTCCGGGTTACGTTGAGCGTCCAACTGATTGAGTGGAGCGTCTGCCTGCTACCGTAGAGCGCCTTATTTTTCAATGGAGCGCCTTTCTGGCTATGTTCAGCGGCTTTCCATTGCCATTGAGCGCGACTCCATCTGCGTTGAGCGCAACTCCATCTCAATTCAGTGCGACTCTATTTGCGTTGAGCGCGTTACTTTTTGCGTTGAGCGCCTTCCTTTTTGAGTGAAGCGTCTTCCTTTTTGAGTGGAGCGCCTCTCTATATCAACGATTTAGGTGGATTTTGCCAGTTTTGGCCGTTTGGGACGGGAAAATGGCCAATTGGCCGGATTGGGAGGTCGTGCGAAGGGCGCGAAGAGGGCGAAGTCGCGGAGCGACGGATGAGCATAGTCCGGCGTCTTAACGCCGCGCTATCGTAATCTTAATCGGCTGGAGCCGGGGATTACGATTGGGATTATGATTATGAATAAGACTTCACGGCGCGGCTGGCAGTGCCCCGCCTTACTCCGGCAGGTTGAGCAGTTGGACGCCGGTGAGCGCGGGCGCGTTCCGGCCCATGTCGGCGCGCACTTTCTTGACGTCGTCGGCGGTGACGGGGCCGGCCTGGTTGCCCCAGGAGGTGCGGATGTAGGTCAGCACGGCGGCCACGTCTTCGTCCGGCAACGCCGCGCCCATCGCGGCCATCGAAAGGCTCCAGTCCTTGCCGCAAACTTTGATCGGCCCGTTGAGGCCGGCGAGCGGGATGTGGGCGAGGCGGCTGACGCCTTTGCAAATCACCATCTCGGAGGCGGCCAACGGCGGCGCCTGTCCGGGTTTGCCCAGTCCGTCCGCGCCGTGGCAGATGCCGCAGACGCTGTCATAAACAAATTTGCCCCGCGCGATCCGCTGCGTTTCACCGGATTGCGGTTGGAAGGAGTTGAGCTTCTCGGCATTGGCGTAAGGGGCGTAAACTTTGGCGTTGAACCAGCCGCTGTGCTGGTCAAAGTAATAGCCGCCGAGAAACAGCAGCAACAGCGTGACGACGATAATCCACATCGGCGCGGCGGAACGCGGGGCGGCGGATTCGGTGACGGTCGGGGCGGCGGGATTCTCGGCGCTCATTTACTTGGCAAGAGTGACGGGGGTAAACGGCGCTTCGTAAAGCGGCACGTTGGCCTTGAGGCTCAAAAGATAGGCGGCCAGCTCTTTGGCCTCGGGCTTGGGCACGACTTCAAAACCGGCGGCGGGCGCAAACGCGCCGGCGAGCTTCAAGGCGTCGGGCGACGGCGCGGCACCGACGGCGCGGACTTCAAACAGGAACTTGAAGGACGGCATGGTGGAATTAGGCGTGGTGGATTTCGGCGCGTAGAGATGCTGCCATTGCCAGTTGGCGTCGGGGGCGCGGACGCCGATGTTCGCGAGGTCGGGACCGGCGCGGAGGCTGCCGAGCTGGACGGGCGCGTCGTAAAGGTAATCCGCCGCGACGCTCTGCCGCGAACCCCAGCCGCGCGCGATGTCCGGCCCGGTGGCAATGATGCGGGTCTCGGTCTTCACGCCCACGGGCTTGAGATGATCGGCCAAGGCGGAGGCGACATCGCCGTCGTCGCCGCTGTAAAGCGTCTTGGGCAGTTCGCCGTTCCACTTGTCGAGGCTGCCGACGATGGAATTGGAACTGGTCGCCAAGTCCGGCACGACCATGAGCGATTTGATAAAGTCCTTGAAGTCGGCGGCCTTCTGCGTGCCGAGGCTGGTCAGGGTCACTTCAAAGGCCGCCCCGGTCTGGCGCACCTGTTCGGTGTGGCACGCGGCGCAGCCGTAGGCGCGATAAACCTGCAAGCCGAGCGTGGCCTCGCCGGTGCGCTGCTGCGGCCAGTTGTCGGCGGACTGGAGGATGACGGTCTGCTTCGCGCCGCCGAGCTGCAACATCGGCGCGAGGACGAAGCCGCACCACGACGCGCCGAGCGCGATGAACGCCGCCATGAAAATACAGATGCCGGTTCTCACGATTTCACCTCCGTCGTTGCCGGTGTTTCCGACGCTTCGAGCGGCGACTTGATGTAGGCGATCACACACTTAATCACGCCGAGCTTCCACTGGATGGCCATGACGAGAAGGTTCGCGGCGAACAGCAGCGCGCCGAGCAGGACGAGCAACTGGCCGGTGGTGCTGACGCGGAGAAATTTCAGCGCGACGGCGTTGGCATCGGCGAAGGCGGCACCGGAATGCAGCTTCATCCCCTGCTCCACTCCGGCAATGAGGAGCGGCACGACGAACAGCAGCACGCCAATCATGGTGATGAAGAAATGCGCCTTGGCAAATTTGGGGAACGGCAGCGGCTTGCCCATGACTTGCGGCAGCAGTTCGTAAATCGCGCCAAAGAGAATCATCGCCGCGAAGCCGAGCAGTTGCAGTTGCGTCTGCGCAACGCCGAACCAGGTGAACTCCAGCACGCGGCTGTATTGCGGGCACGCGGCGGAGATGTAGAGAATTCCCGAAAGGATGAAGCTCATCATGCCGAACTTGACGAAGCAGAACGGCCCGCCTTTGCAGGACACGCACGCGCCACAGACGGTCTTGATGGTGATGATCAAAATCGCCAGCAGCGGAACAATCGTCAGCGCCGCCGCCGCGCTGCTCAACGCCGGCAGCCACGCGGGCACCGGCGCGCCGACGGGCACGCCGCACCAGGTTCCGAACAGGATCAGTGTGAGAAAAGCGAACTGCGCGTAGCCGGAATTGGCGAGCGCGCGGCCGGCGATCTTCGGCAGGAGATAGAACGCGATGCCGACGCCCACGAGCGCGAGCCAGACGAAGACGAGGTTGTTTGCAAACCACCAGCCGATGATGGATTGCACCACGCCGCGCGGAACTTTGTTGGAATTGAGAAAGAGATTCGCCGTCGAATAAATCCACGGGAACCAGAGCAGCGCCGCGAACATGAACCAATGCGACGGATAAAGCGTGCGTTCCTTCCGCCAGCCGAACGTGGCCGCCGCCGAAACCGCGATGAGCATAAACGCCGCGAACAGCAGCACGGCAGCAGCGCGCGGAAATTCCAGCCACGGGTGGCCGGTGCTTTCGCCGAGCAAAATTCCGCCAAGGCCGACGAGCACGCCAAGATGCCAGAGGTTCGCCGCCACGACCGGAACCAGCGGCAGCGCGAGCGGCATCTGGCTCAGGCGCGCAAAAATCCAGAGCATTACGCCGAGCGCGGCGGGGATGCAGAAGCCGTAGAGGATGGCGTCGTTCGCCGCCGGGGCCACGCGGCCGTAGGTGAGCAGCGGGCAGGCGGAGAGAAATTCCGGCGCGTGAAACTTGATGCCGGCGATGAGGCCGAGCACCAGGCCGACGACCAGCCACAGCGCCGCGCCGCCGAACAGCGCGAGCAGCGGCACGCGCAGCGAGGCGTCAATCTCGTTCGCGCAAGAGGATTTGTTCTCGGTCGGGTTCATTCAAAAGCACTGGGTTTTTCGGGAGCCTTCGGCAGTTCAGCGACGGCCTTTTCCTGGCGCGCGGTCAGTTCGGCGCGGGCGGCGGCGGGATTCTGCCACTGCTGCGCGGCAAGCTGTAGCGCGGTGTCAATCGGCAGCCGCACGACGCCATGCGGCTGGTCGAGCCACGCAGTCGTGGCCAAAGCTTTTTCCTCGGTCGCGCGCATTTCCGTCAAAGCCTTGGTGCGTTCGGCGGCGCGGTCTTCGTCAATCGCCGGAACACATAGCGTCAGTTTGATTGCGACGACGGCCGTGGCAAAAATGCCGCTGACAATAATCAGACCCAGCGCGGCGGCGGTGGCGCGGTTGGCGGTTTGGTAATTCATCGGGCACCTCCGGCGCTGGCTTCAGACAAATCGCGGACGACGTTGGCGTTCACGCCCATCGCTTCGAGCAGACGCGGGTCGCGCTGCGGATATGGCGGATGCGCGTTGAACTTCTTCAAGAAGACCGCCGACAGAAACCCGCCCATGAACATCAGGCAGCCGAGCGGCAGCCACAGCAGATGCAGCGGAAAGCCGTTTTCAAACTTGGCCGGGAAAATATTGAACGCCAGATCCAGCGCGTGCATCAGCCAGATCCACAGGCAGAGCGGGATGATGACTTTGAAATTCATTTTCATCTTTTCCGGCAGCAGCACGAAGAACGGGATGAAGAATTTGCC
>CAIYNU010000101.1 GCA_903927615.1 uncultured Rhodospirillales bacterium
ACCGAGCAACGGGAAGATGCCAGCTTCGCCTCGTTTTATCTGATTTCCCTAGCCTTGGGCGTGGCCTTGGTGTCGACCAAGGGCAGCAATGTCGATTTGCTGCACGTGTTGTTCGGAACCGTGCTGGCCGTCGATGACGCCGCGTTGATTCTGGTCACGAGCATCGCCAGCGCGACGTTGCTGACCCTGGCGGTAATCTATCGCCCGCTGGTGGTCGAATGCTTCGATCCCGGTTTCTTGCGAGCCACCGGTGGCGGCGGTAGCGCGACTCATCTGATTTTTCTGGTCCTGGTGGTGCTCAATCTGGTGGGCGGTTTCCAGGCCCTGGGCACCTTGCTGGCGGTGGGCCTGATGATGCTGCCGGCAACGGCGGCGCGCTTTTGGGCGCGGGAGCTATGGTCGATGGCCCTGGTGGCCTTTGCCATCGCGTTCGCGTCCGGCTGGCTCGGGCTGGTGGTGTCGTTCCACTTCAACCTGCCTTCGGGTCCCGCGATCATTCTGGCGGCGGGCTGTTTTTATCTGGTGTCGCTGGTGGCCGGGCCCCGCGGCAGTTTGCTGGCCCGCCGCCTCCCCGGCCGACATCGGGCGGCCTGACCCGATCCGCCCAGTCCTAACGCCGATCTCTAACGGAGGAAACAAGCCATGAAGCCCCCCCGTCTTCTGCAAATCCTGGCCGCCGCGGCCCCCTTGGTCGCCCTGGTCGCCCTGAGCGCCCCCGGAGCCGCGTCCGCCCGGGACCTCCAGGTGGTGGCCAGTTTCACGATTCTGGCCGATCTGGTCCATGAAATCGGTGGCGATGCCGTGTCGGTCCGGTCGCTGGTCGGCCCGAACGGCGATCCCCATGTCTACGAGCCGACCCCGACCGACAGCGCCGCGCTGTCCCACGCCGATCTGGTGTTCGTCAGCGGTCTCGGTCTCGAAGGCTGGATGGATCGCCTGATCACCGCCTCGGGAACCAAGGGCCGGATCGTGGTGGCGTCCGAAGGCGTGGCGTCCCGCACCATGACCGACAGCGACGGCCAGGACGCCGGCAAGGAGGTCACCGATCCTCACGCCTGGAACAGCGTCACCAACGCCATCCTCTACGCCACCAACATCGAACGGGCCCTCGAAACCGCCGATCCCGGCAATGCCGTGCGCTTCAGGGCCAACGGCGACCGCTACATCGGCGAACTGAAGGCGCTCGACGCCTGGGTCCGCCAGGAAATCGGCGGGATCCCGGCGGCCAAGCGCAAAATCATCACCAGTCACGATGCCTTCGGCTATCTGGGTGCCGCCTACGGCATCGAATTCCGGGCACCGGTCGGCTTTTCCACCGAATCCGAGGCGTCGGCCCAACAGGTGGCGGCGCTGATCGAGCAAATCCGCCACGACGGGATCAAGGCGGTGTTTCTGGAGAACGCCACCGATCCGCGTCTGGTCCGGCAGATCGCCAAGGAAACCGGCGCCGAATTGGGGGGAACGCTCTATGCCGAAGCCCTGTCCAAAGAGGACGGCCCGGCCACCAGCTACGTGAAAATGATCCGCTATGATATCATGACCATGAAGGCGGGCATGCTGGCCAACTGACCCTGTGGCCCCCATCACCGTCCCCGACGGCACCGTCGCCGCCGTCGGGGACGCCTCTTATCCTCTGCCCATCTTGCCATCCCGGCGTTAGGGTCAGGATTTCCGCGCCGGCATCACAGATGCCCCAGCACCGCCCGCTCGCTGCGGGCCGCGCGAAAGCGCAACTCCGCCGCCTCCTTATGGTCGCCGTCGGCGTCAAGCATTCGCGCCTGCAAACGCAGCAGTCGGGCAAATTGGCGCACCACCTGATACTCGATCACGGTCGCCGTCGTCTGATCATACGCTGGATAATACATGGCCTACCCCCCCGGGCTTATCCTGGCCAGTCCCGGCCCCGGCCGATGCACAATCATCGGCGCGGGTCGGTCGGAACACGGACTATTGGGAGTTTGCAAACGCTATACCAGTTTACGGGACCATCCGGCGTCACGGTGTGCACTGCAAAAACAAGGGCTTCGGCGGCGCCCGATCACGCCGCGGTGCGAACTGCGAGGCAATTTGCGAGTCCGCCCAAGCAGAGCAAGGACCGGCGCCATAACGCAAAAAAAAGGCCCGGCCGTTTCCAGCGAAGCCTTATCCGCACAACCCTGGGTGCAAACACCCTTCGAGTGAATTGGTGGAGCCGATGAGGATCGAACTCACGACCTACGCATTGCGAATGCAGAGGTGTTGGGTTTTCCCAATGGTTCCCCAGCTTTCCGAGACGTGATTTTTCCTTGGATATCTGCCATATTATCCCATATGATCCATGCGCAGGTAAGGGCGGAAATCGCCGGAAATTTCGTTTTTGTGGTTCCCCTGTGGTTCCCCGGAATTTCGGCGGTTTGAAATGGGAGGGCGGATTATGCCGAAGCTCACGAAGCGGATTGTTGACGCGGCTGCGGCTGATCCGGAGGGCGATGAGCTTTGGCTGTGGGACACGGCCGTCATGGGGTTTGGCCTGCGGGTGAAGCCGTCAGGCTCCAAGAGCTACGTCCTCAAATATCGGGTTGGCTCCCGCACCCGTCGCTTCACCATCGGCAAGCACGGTTCGCCCTGGACCTGCGAAGAGGCGCGCGAGAGGGCTGCGGACCTCCTGCGAGATATCGCCGAGGGGCGCGACCCAATGGAGGCCAAGCGGGAAGAGCGGGAGGCCAAGACGATTGCCGAGCTAGCCGAGCTGTATCTTGGCCCCGATGGCAGGGCCGCCCGCCCGGAGAAAAAAGACTCCAGTTGGAAGCGCGACGAATGCAGCATCCGCTGCCACATCGTGCCTCTGCTCGGACGGAAGGTGGCAAAGAGCCTGACCGCAACCGATGTCGAGCGCTTTCAGGCTGATGTCGCGTCCGGCAAGTCGAAGGCCGACAGGAAGACCGGCTTCCGTGGCCGCGCCATCGTCACAGGCGGCAAGGGTACGGCTGCCCGAACGTTGGCTGCTCTCTCGTCCATGCTGGAATTCGGCGTCTCCCGCAAGTTGCTCCTCTCGAACCCCGCCAAGGGCGTGAAGCTGTTCAAGGGCGAGAGGAAGGAGCGCTTCCTTACTAACGCCGAGGTTTCGGCCCTGGCCGCCGGCATGACCACCCTCGAAGACCTGGGGATGCTCTCGCCGACCATGGCCGCCGCCGTCAAGCTGCTGCTGCTCACCGGTTGCCGCAAAAGCGAAATCACCACCCTGCGGTGGGATTACGTGGACCTTGAAGGCGGCCGGCTGAACCTGCCCGACAGCAAGACCGGCGCCCGCGCCGTGCCCCTGCCCGCCGCCGCCGCCCTGATCATCGCCGATCTGCCGCGTCATTCCGAATGGGTTCTCCCCAGCAACCGCACCGATGGCCCGATTATCGGCTTGCAGAAGGCATGGGAGATGGTCCGGGAGTGGTGCGGGATCGGAACGGAAACCCGCCTGCATGATCTGCGGCACAGCTTCGCCAGCTTCGCGGTGTCGGACGGCGCGAGCCTCTATCTGGTGGGGAAGCAGTTGGGCCATGCGCAGTCCCGCACCACCGAGCGTTACGCGCACCTTGCCGACGACCCCGTGAAAGCCGTTGCCGACCGCACCGCCGGACGCATCGCCGCTGCGATGAAGGGCAAGACCGACGCACCCGCGACCACCGCCGACGTGGTGTCGCTGTTGTCGCGGAAGCGCTGAACGATCCCCAGCCCGGCGGGGGCGCAGGGGCTTCCATTCTGGAACCACATTCGGTACCATATAGCCATGACGAAAGCCGACAAGCTGCTGGCGGCACTGCGCACCAATCCACGGGGTGACTGGCAGATTGCCGATGTCGAGAGGGTGTGTCGGTTGCATGGCATGATCTGCCTGCCGCCGAAGCGCGGAGATCACTGGAAGATCGCACACGCCGACCTTGACGAAATCCTGACCATCCCGGCACACCGGCCGATTGATGGTGTCTACATCCGCCGGCTTGTCGCCATGATCGACGCCGTGACGAAATAGGGACCCACCATGCCCGAGATTGATCCGACCCTCTACCCCGTCCAGGT
>CAIYNU010000102.1 GCA_903927615.1 uncultured Rhodospirillales bacterium
GGCGCTGGGGGGCGCGGGCGGGGGTGTCGGCGCCACGCGGGCGGCCGCGGATTTCGCCTGAACGCCCCCCGGGGCGAATCGGGTCGGGGGCGGGGGTGGCGGTGCCACGCGGGCGGCATCGGTTTTAGCCTGAATGGCGCCCGGGGCGAATCGGGTCGGGGGTGGGAGTGGATTCAAGACTTTCATCCGGCATCTCCGAGTACGGGAGACCTATACCACTGCGTTAAGAGCGCGATGATAACTCAACGGACCGACGTCCGGAAGCCTATCCATCCCATCGTCCTCATCGAAGCTCACCGTTGACAAACTCCGCGCCAGACACTTTTCCAATCGCCACCGGGGCCGCCCGCACCCCACCCTGAAAAGACGAATTCTTGAAATGTTCCGGACCTTCGCCTAGACTTGGCCCGGACCCCATCGAGCAGGCGCCATGAGCACCGTCATTCTCACCGAAAAAAACAGCCAGGCCAGGGACCTGCGGGCGGCGTTGGGCGATCGCTGGGGGCTGATTCTGCCTGCTGAAGGGCACCTGCTGCGGTTGGCCGAGCCCGAGGAGGTCAATCCGGCGTGGAAGCGATGGGCCCCGGTCCTGCTCCAGCCCGACGGGCTGTTCCCGACCAGGCCCGACGGCGGCGGCAACAAGCCGGCCAAGCTGAAGGCCATCGTGGCGGCGCTCAAGGGCTGCCGGGAGGTGATCCTGGCCACCGACTGCGACCGCGAGGGCCAGTTGATCGGCCAGGAAATCCTGGAGCATGTGGGCTACCGGGGATCGGTCCGGCGGGCGCTGTTCACCGCCCAGGACCCTAAGACGCTCCAGGAGGCGTTCCGCCGGCTCAAGCCCAACACCGAGATGCAACCGCTGTACGAGGCCGCGGTGGCGCGGCGGGAAGCCGACCAGATTTTCAATCTGTCGCTGACCCGAACGGCAACCAAGGTGCTGCTGGCCCCCGGAGTCCGTGGCGTGATCGGGGTCGGGCGGGTCAAAACCCCAACCCTGGCCATCGTCTGCCTGCGTGAAATCGCTATCCGCGCGTTCAAGCCCGAAGACTATTACGAGGTGGTCGCCACCGCCACTGTGGCCACCGGGAGCTTTCCCATGCGCCACGCTCCGGCCGGCGACGCCCGGATCGCCCAGCGGGCCCGGGCTGAAGCCGTCGCCGCGGCCGCGGCCGGGCACCGCGGACCATTGGCGGTGGCGGTGGAAGACTGCCGCCGGGCGCCACCCAAGCTGTTCGACCTGCCGGCCCTGCAAAAGACCTGCGGCCAGCGCTGGGGTTGGACCGCCGAGCGAACGCTTTCGGTGGCCCAGGCGTTGTACGATGGCGAGGGCAAGACGCTGATCACCTATCCCCGCGCCGAAGCCCGGTATCTGCCCGAGGCCCTGATCCCCGATGTCCCGGTCATGGTCGGCGCCCTGACCCGGTTGCGCGGGTTCGCGGCGCTGGAGATCGGCGCACCGGTGATCCGACGGGGCAAGGCCGGGCACTTCTGCGACCCGGCGCTGGCCGGGGCCGCCCATCACGCGATCATCCCCAACGTCAATGTCATGGACAGCCTCGAGGCCCGGCTCGGCCGGTTGTCCGCCGACGAACAGCGGCTGTTCGCGCTGATCTGCCGCTCCTATTTGGCCGCGATCATGCCGGACTATCAGTACCGCCAGACCACCGTGACGCTGACGGTTCCGGTCCCGGCCGGCGCCCCCGCTCTCTTTCGCGCCGTGGGTCGGATTCCGGTCCGCCTGGGCTGGCGGGCGGTCTACGGCGCGGTCGAACAACGCGACACCCCGCCGGCCCCGGGTAAGGATGCCGCCGACGGGGAAGCCGAGGCTGAGCAAGACCTGCCGCCCCTGACCGACGGCGACGCCGCCGGACTGTCCAATCCGGCCGTGGAGGCCAAGCGCACCCAGCCGCCGCCGCGCTACAACGAGGGGACACTGGTCGATGCCATGCAGAACGCCTGGCGCTTTGTCACCGATCCGACCTTGCGCGACCGGTTGAAGGAGGCCAAGGGCATCGGCACCCCGGCGACCCGCGCCGACATCATCAAAGGCCTGAAAACTCAGAGGTTTCTGACCACCGAGGGAAAGCTGCTGGTGCCGACGCCGGCCGGACTGGCACTGTTCGAGCAGTTGCGCGCGGCCGCCCCGGCACTGGTGGATCCGGGGACCACCGCTCTGTGGGAGATGCGGTTGGACGAGGTGGTCACCGGGCAGGCCGACTATCGCGAGGTGATCGACGCCATCGCCGCCGAAGCCGGGCGCCTGATCGGAGTCCTGCGCGACGGCCAGGCAACGGGCACGGTCCGTATCGATCTGGCGATGCCGACCCCATCAGTCCGCAAGGGTCGCCGACGCTCGGTCGCCGGCGGTGCCAAGCCGCGCGCTGGCGGCACCGGCGCACCGAAACCCCGGGCCGGACGACGGGCGAAACCGTCGGCCCCGGCGCCGCCCGAGGAACCGGCCGCGGCCGCCGCATCAGACCTTCGGCCACCCTCGGCCCGGATGCTGGCCTTTGCCCGGGATCTGGCCCGGAAGAAGGGAATTCCGTTGCCGCCCGGCCTGGAAACCAACTTCAGCCTGTGCCGCACCTTTCTGGATGCCCAATCCAAGCCCGTGTAACCGTCCGCAACCGAGCGTCGCTTACTGAGTCGCCATCATCGTCGGACGTTTTCGTCAAGACGCCTCCTTTCGGAGAATGACTGACCCTATCGCCTGGCTCCTTCGATGTCTGCCCCCTTCATGGACGTGCCATGGAAGGAGCAACCCCGGAAATCCACCCGTCGTAAGATCGATCCGCCGAATTTCGCGTTTTCAAGGTTACTGTCCCGCAAAATCGCCCCTTCAAGATTGGACGGCCAGACCCGATCACCGACCAAGGGATGGGGTTCGATATTGGCGCCGGATAAATCGGCACCGATCAACACCGATCGACGCAAACAGATTCCGCGCAAGTCACCATTGCGTAAAATAAGGCCGGACAGATTACTATAAGACAGATCAGCCATGCCGAGTCTGACATCAACCCATTCGCCGCCATCAATATGGCAGCGTCGCAGGTGCGCGCCAGCCAGGTTTCGTCTGGTCATTTTGACTGAAGGCAGGCGTATGCGGTCAAAGTCAATTTGCTTGCCATTTTTTCCCGAACTATCGATCCAGCGTTCGTGACTGATGATCGCCTCAACAAAAGCACTGGTCGTAAGTTCCCGACACTGTCCTTCAATCGCACCGCCGATCTGGGAGATCATCTCCAAGACGGCCGGATCAAGTGACAGGAAATCCATCACTGCCCCCTGAAACACTGAACCCTTGAGATTGGCCCCGGATAAATCGGCGCCGAGCATCATCGAGCCGGTCAGATCCGCCCCGGATAAATCAGCATCAACGAATTCCGCACCGGAAAGATCACATCCGCAGAGCTTGGCCTGGCATAAGATCGCTCGCTCCAGATTGGCTTCAACCAGCGTGGCCGATGTCCCCGGACTTGGACTTGCCACGGTTGCCGGGTCCGGCGATTGATTGACCGTTCGCGCCGAAAAATCCGCCCGCGTCAAGATCGCCCCGGTCAACCATGCCCGATTGAGATTGGCCCCCCGAAGATCAGCATTCGTCAGATTGGCATCCCGGAGATCAGCGCCCTCAAGATCGGCCCCGACCAGAACCGCTTGCGACAAATCGGCGCCGCGCAGCTCGGTCTTCAAAAGATTAACGCCAGTGAGAAAGGCTCCAGACAGATTGACCTGGGGCAACATCAAACATGATAAATCCTTAAACTCAAAATTCGCCCGAACCCCGCCCTGCCCTTTTCGCCATTTACCATGCAAAAAAATATCCCGGTGAACGGCATCGATGTCCCGTTCAAAAAACTCGCGAACCTCTCGCTGTAACACCCCCAGTTGTTCTTTAACACCGTCGCTTGTCATATTCTCTTCCTTACCACAGTCAACAACCGCCTTCCCGCTTCCCCACTCCGCCGTTCCCGACTGATTACCAAAAAAGGCCCCCTGTGGATGGTTCGCCTTGGGACCCGCGCGATCCTTAGAAGCCAAATTCATCGCAAACGCATTATCAATGGACTCCTCCTTTTCCAGCTTATCACAAAAAGATGCCATGCCGAGCTATAATTGGGCGACACCAAGGTTCTTGGATATTGCCGGAATTTCATATTATATCCTCACAATATTTAACGATACGCGTGCATAAGTCTCAAGCATTAATAGTGATTAAAAATATTCGTGATGATAATGTCTTGTCTCATCAATTCTCAACACGACGTCATTGTATACAATCTTCCAATGAAATCGCTCCGCCTTAATTTCCATGTAATTACGACATCATTTACATTCCGGCCGCGCCCTCCCCTGATCCATATCACCCGCTGTTTCAAAATCAGAGAACTCTTGATCCGCACGGGTGATGACCGCTTCAAGTGCCGGGACACGGCGATCGTGCGACCAATGCCCTCTCGCCACAGCACGGGCCCTGGCGCCACGGCCCTTCCGGGCTCTCATGACCCAAGAGGTAGGTCGACAGCCAACCAGCGCCAGCGGTCGACGCGCTCATCTTTTTTCGCCTGCGGTCCGCCTACCCGAAAGATCAAGTCGTAGCGCGTATCGCCATTATGACGGATAAAATAGCAATTTATCAAGACAGGCCGCGATTTGCGCTCCCGAATAGTGCGCCTGATAGTGCCTGAACGCGCGCCAGCGCATCTCCATGATCTTTTCAGGCTCCCGGCGGATCATTTCATTGATCTGGATGATATCGCCGACGGTTGAAAACTCTAAATAATGTTCATTTGAGGTAAAGTAATAATCAACGTCTTCAGTCCTTTCTTGAACCAGCAAGGCGCCAGCGAGAATCGCTTCGAACGTTCGCCCGGTCAGAATCTTCGAACCATCCAGCCGGCGCGAAAAATTCAGGGCACAACCGGCCGCACCAAGGGACTTCATATAGGCGCGATGGCTTTCCAGCGGTGGCATTTGGTTGTCACGTCGCTGAGTTATGGTCACCCGCAACGGCACCCCGGCCTTCTTCAGGGAACTTAACCAGAAGGCCCGGGGCCAGTTGGCCGAATCCACCCCCCCGACAAAGGACAGAATCATGCCCCGGGACCGAGACGGCCCCGAATAGCCCCCCAAACCTTCATGGGGAATCGGAAGGAACATCACCTTCTCGCGCAAGGTCTCGCCCGACCACAACGCCAGGGACGGCCACGGCGCCCAGATGCGATCAACCACTTCGGCCGCCGCCCTGATCGCCGGCCAACGCTGCCGATCCCACGGATCGAAGTATAACGCGACCACTTGGAGCCCGGGACAGGCGCGTCGAAGCGCCGAGGTAAATGAAGCCAAGTCATCGGGTGATATCGTATCGGGCAGAAATTCCTGAATGAACACGGCTTCGGCCTGGTGATCGCGACAAAGGCGAAGCAGTGCGTCCCAATCCCTTTGAATCAAAGGGCGATCGCTTAAACTTTGCAAGCCGTAGAAGGCCGTCTTCCACCCATATCCGTCCAATGCTGCGACGATCAGCGGCCCAATATCCAACAGTCGCGACTGTGGGTTGGCCGGATGGAAGCGTTCAGAAACCGCCACCACCACCGAGCGGGATCGCCGGCCGTCCTTCGGCGGCCTTTCGAAGGTCAATAATGGGCGCGAAGGTTTGGCTTCAGGTATTCGATCGGCTATAAACTGCTCGATCAAGCCATCACACAAACTTGGAAAGATAAAACGTACAATTTTAAACAGGCCATTGACTCGATCATGATTCTGTTTCTCTGACGCCGAGATTACCTCTTCCCGGACTCTGGCGCCCACACTTGCCGCCAGCCACGTTAAGTCCGCCGCTGGCGCCGAGGAAACCGCACCTTCCAGTTGATCCAACACAACCGTCAGGTCATCCCCCGAGCCCAAGACCAGGCCGAGGTGCGCTTCGATGCCAAGGGCCACGGGATGGATAAACCCACATCTCCGCAGTCGCCCCGCCAACATTAGAGCCGGATAGTAGTCCCTGGCTCGATATAATTCAAATGTGACGGAAAATAATTTTTGTTTGTTCTCGGAATGCTGTGCCCATATGCGATCAACATCGTCTTCAGACATGACATCACCGCCATCTCCGGGTCTCCGGAGGCCTCAGCCCGGGTGGGACCATGCCACCACCCGGAACAAAGCCTCCCTCCCCAAACCTATCGTCACTACGGCGGGAAATTCAAGGCTGGTGGTGTTTCCCGTCCCTTATCGCAATTCCGCAGCGCCTGGCCGCCGCGCCGTTGGATCAACCACCCTGCCAGGGCCTGTCGAAACGGTTCCGGAACCCCAGCCTGTTTGGCTTCGGGGGACGCTGTTCATGGTCGAGGAGACCGGACGCGGGGTGATCAGGACCCTGACGATTTACGGGAACTCAGCTTTATGATCAATGACTTAATCGTTTGCAAAACCCGTCTTGGGCCGCACGCCGCCCTCCGGACCGAATGCTCGGCCAAACACTGTGCGGCAGCGTCGATCACCGACGTCCAATCACCAATCCTGGATTGGCGAAACAACCGCACGCTTGGATACCAAGGACTATCATTACGGTCGAGCAACCACCGCCAATCCGGATCAAAAGGCAGGAAAATCCAGACTGGCTTACCAAGGGCTCCGGCCAAGTGTGCGATCGACGTATCAACCGATATGACCAAATCGAGATTCTCAATAACCGCCGCAGTGTCGGCGAAATCATCCAGTTCACCGGCAATATCAATATAATTCTGTCGACCGGAAAAAACCGCCAGGTCATCATCCTTGGCATTTTTTTGCAAGCTGATAAAAATACATCCTGAAGTTTTTATAATTTTCGACAACACCTTCGGATGAATTGACCGGTTACGATCATTTTTGTGTTTGGGATTGCCCCGCCAAGCTATACCCACTTTGATCCCAGCCAGCTTTCCAAGGCGCTGGGACCATTTTTCGGTTGATATGGGACATGTCGAGAGATAGGGGATAACATTAGGTATCGTCGCCAATTCCGTTTTAAACGCAAGCGGAAGCGTAATTAACGGAATTTGATAATCACAGTGCGGTATATCATTTTCGTCCGTCAACAGATGATCAATTTCGGTAACACTAACGAACAGTCGCTGAAGCGGCTTTGGGCACAAGACCGCAATCATCGCCCCTCTTGCCTTGACCAGTGGAATATAACGGATAAATTGAATACTATCGCCGAGCCCTTGTTCGCAATAAATTAAAATCGTTTTACCCTCTAACGGGGCGCCATCCCATGGTACCTGTTGATGGCCCGGTGGCTTGGCATCTTTTTTTTGCCATCGGTATTCGTATTTCTGCCAACCCAGAAGGAACTCTCCGGTCAGCAGTCGGAGCAAGCCTTCATTCCAATGAACTTCAACAAAATCTGGCTTGATTGCCAGCGCGCGCTGGTAACTGACCATCGCTTCGTCGCGCCGGCCAGTCCGCTTTAAGGTATTACCCAAATTGCTGTGGGCTTCTGCGGACTCAGGTCGACGGGAAATGGCCAATCGGTAATTAGCTTCCGCTTCGCTTAAACGATCCAGGTCCTGAAGAGTATTACCAAGGTTATAATACGCATCGGCATAATTTGGGTTGATCATCAGGGCTCGGCGGTAACACGCTTCGGCCTGGTCCAGTCGGCCAAGATCGTGCAGCGTATTGCCCAGGTTGTAGTGGGCTTCGGCATAATCGGGCTTGATCCCCAGCGCCCGCCCGTAGCAGGCTTCGGCCTCGTCCAACCGTCCAAGGTCATGGAGGGCATTGCCCAGGTTGCTGTGGGCTTCGGCATAATCGGGCTTGATCCCCAGCGCCTGCCGGTAGCTGACAGTGGCCTCGTCCAATCTGCCACAGTGTTTGAGAGCATTCCCCAGATTACAATACACTTCAGCATAATCCGGCTTGATTCCAAGCGCCTGCCGATAACCGGCAATGGCCTCCTCGAGCCGGCCCAGGTCTTTCAGAGTGTTGGCCAGGTTATAATGGGCCTCGACATAATCGGGTTTGATCGCGAGCGCCCGCCGGTACCGCACTTCGGCCTCGTCCAGTCGGCCAAGGTCGCCGAGGACGATCGCCAAGTTGTAATGACTGAAAGGATTGTCTTGATTTATCGCAATTGACGCATTAATTGCCGTTACGGCTGCGCTTAACCGGCCGGTGTGGTGAAATAATATCCCATATAAAAACAAACAATGGGCATTATTTGGATTTATCTTTAAGACCTCTTGGTATTTCGCCTCGGCTGCCAATAAAGCGCCGCCCTGATGGAGCACCAGTCCATCATTGATTAATTTCTGTGCTTTCTGTTCGTCACTCTCTACGACGCCGTCGGCAATCGATGGACTCACGGTGGCTTACCTTTGCTTTCCATTCGCCGGACCACTCCCGTCCCCGGGGTCGTTCGAGGCCCATTATCCAGGAAAATGGCCGGTTTTCAAGCACAGCCGCAAGAATGCCCGAAGGTCTGGCCCCTTTGCGCGACCACCGCCGCAACCCTGCCGGCCAACCGCCTCGTTCCTGTGTGCCTGAAGCTTGGGATTCGGTTCGGCGGTACAACGCACGCACCCGGGGCCCGGTGGCAAGACCTGGCCCAATACGATACACCGGTCCCTGATCATTCATGCCGCCTGCATAAAATGATACACTCCAAAAACATCGGAAATAAGGAGTTCTATTGTATGTAAACAGCTTTAAATTCTGGACATTTTCGGTCGACCGGTCTAAACCCCGTCGGGCTTGCGCCTGGACTCGATCATAATAAAGCCAGTCATAATGAATGACTGAGAACGGCCGTCAGCCGTACTCTAATCGGAGGTGGAACGTGAACTTAACGACTTTGCTCTATACCGGCCTGCTGGCCCTAGGAGTTTTTTCGTTCGACGCCTGGTATCATGGCGGAGAAATCAACCTTGAGATCAACATTCCCAAGGGTTATGGGGCATCCGAAACGAGTATCACCGATACTGTTGCGGAAAACCTGTTCCTCAACGAAATTGCCGATATTGATGCCGTACCAACATTCGTGGTCAAGCCGCGGGTGCGCTCGACCAATGAACAGACCGTGGTCTCCATGGTCGGCGATATGCTTGGCCTGAAGAAGATGACCCTGCTGATCCAGCAGGCGACCGGGCTTGAGCCTTTGGTGATTAACGGTTCGGTGACCAAGCGCGGTGAACGCTATCAGTTGGTGCTGGCCTCTAATCCCGAAGCCGGGGCCGATCAGCGGTTGAACCAAACCATCGAGACCGCCCCCGGCGAGTCCGTGGTGCAAATGATCCAGCGTGCCGCGCCCCAAGCGATGTTGAACTACGAAGACTATTTGGTCTGCCTTTATCTGGTCACCAAGGCGAATTCGGGCGACCTCAAAATCTACGAAGCCGGATTCGAGCGTCCCGGCGTCGAAGGATTGGACCTGTTGATTCAACAGCGGATGCAACTGCGTCCGACCGGCTTAGCTGCCATCGAGGCCAGGGACACCATCGCCGAGCGTCAGGCGATGTTTACCAATCTGCGTGGCATGCTGGCCCTGGAGCAGAATGATATCGCCAAAGCCTCCCAATTTTTTGAAGACGCTCTGAAGGTCCGGAGCACCTTCGCCATCGCAACCCTCAACCTCGCCTTTGTTCGGGTTCACCAGGACCGCTATCAGGACGCCATCAATCTGGTTCGCCCGCTCATGGAATCCGGTATCCTGCAAAACGATCCCGCGCTGCTGGGCCCGGCCTACACCACCTGGGGCGTGGCCGCTTGGGGTTTGAAGAAGCTGAACGAAGCTGCAACGGCATTCCAAAGCGCGACCCTGGCCAATCCCCGGGCGACCATGGCCAACTTGTATTGGAGCGACATGCTGGAAAGTCTCGGCGACAAGACCAATGCCGCAGTCAAACGCCAACGGGCGGTCGAGAACAGCAAGTTTTTCTCACCTTATGCCGAGACCGCGATTTTCTACTTCCATCTCTCGCCTCACGACAATACCCCGCTGACCAAGCTTTAAAATCAGCCGGCGTTAAGCCGGCCCCATCAGCCATCAAGGGGATAAAGCCCCCTTGATGTGGCGGTCTTTATGCGCGCCGGTCTCACAACCCGGACTTGGCAAGGTTGAACGACCACGGGACTGCGGTGGTATGGCGCGCGCCATAGCGTGGCAGGCGCACGATCACCGTGGTGCCCTGGTCCACCTTGCTGATCAACGCCACCGAACCGCCATGGAGTTCGGCAAGGGCCTTGACCAACGCCAATCCCAGTCCGGTACCGCCCCCGCTTCGGGTGTAGCTGTTGTCCAATTGTTCGAACGGTTTCATGACCCGATCAAGTTGATCATCGGGAATGCCGATCCCCGTGTCGGCGATGGAGATTTCCGCCCACTCCGGATCCGCCATGGCCAGATGCACGGTAATGGTACCGCCGCTCGGTGTGAATTTGACGGCGTTGGACAGCAGGTTAATCATGATCTGACGTATCGCTCGGGCGTCGGCCCACAGCACGGGCAAAGACGGGGCGAAGGTTTCGACCAGCCGCAACCCCTGCTTTTCGGCCCGCGTGCGAACCAGATTGAGGCACTGGCTCAGCAGGGGCGCCAGATCGATCGGGTTCAATTCGATCTCGAGCTTTCCGGCTTCGATCTTGGACAGATCAAGGATGGCGGTGATCAGATCCAGCAAATGCCGGCCGCTGGCATAGATATCGGTGGCATATTCCACATAACGCAGGGTTCCGACCGGACCGAAAACTTCATCACGAATCAGTTCCGAAAACCCGAGAATCGCGTTGAGCGGGGTTCGCAATTCATGACTCATGGTGGCAAGAAAGACGGACTTGGCCGCGTTGGCTTCCTCGGCCCCGGCGCGGGCGGCCATGAGGGCGGCCTCGTAGCGTTTCAACTCGCTGATATTACGGCTGGTAATCGCAATGCCATCCGCAAGCGGCACGACCGTATGGTGAATCCAGACCGGCAACACCGCGGCGCCGTCGATTTCAAACTGCTCGTCAAGCACCTCTCGATGGAGAAAAACCCGGCGGTACTTTTCGAAGAATCCCTTAGCCCGCGCGAACGGCAAAATCTCGCTGAGCAACCGGCCGATAATCTCGCTGCGCGTCTTTCCGATCATGTTACAACCGGCCGCGTTGCCCTCGGCAAACCGGAAGTCATCGACCGATCCGGTGGCGTCGCGAACCGCATCGAGAATAAAGAGCCCGTCGCGGCTGGCTTCACTGGCGCCCCGATAGCGCTCCTGGGTGCGCCTTAACTGTTCGTGCAAGGCCTTCAGTTCGGTAATATCCTCTTCCACCGCAAAATAATGGGTGGTGACACCGTCCTCGTCACGTATCGGCGAAATGGAGGCAGCAACCCAATACAGCGAACCGTCCCGACGACGGTTGTGGAATTCCCCACGCCAGATGCCGCCAGCCCCGATAACCCGCCATATGGCCTGGTATTCCTCGGGGGCGGTCAGTCCTGATTTCAGCAGGCGTGGATTTTTCCCAACCACGTCTTCCACCGAGTAGCCCGAGGTCTTGACGAAACCGGGATTGACGTAGTCGATGGTACCGTCGGGTGTGGTGATCACGATCGAAGACGGACTCTGTTCCAGCGCCCGCGACAACAAGCGGGTGCCGTCAACCGCCGCCCACCGGACCCCGGTGCGGTGATTGCGTTGCACAATCGTGGCTGGCACCAGATTCGGAGCGCGAGGGTCCTGCTGGTCATGATTCTCATATAAATTTGTTAAATGTCGGTTGGCGGCCCCTAACCGGCGGCGCAACTCTTGGTTCTCCAGTGCCATGGCCGTCGCTTGGGCGATCACGGCGACCGTGCCGGCGTTAGCCCCCGGGGTCCAAGCCTTCGATAAGGTCAGCAACAGGAAGCCGTACAGACGCCGCTGAGTTCGCACCGGAACCGAGCGGCGCCCAATGGCCAGGTCCGCACAACACTCGATGGTCGCCGTCCCCGGATGATCCATGGGCGTCTTGCCAAGAGGACACGCCTCGCATAGCGTGTAGCGGTTATCAGCGCCAGCCGGCAACAATCGGCCAGCCAGACACAGCCGAACGTCGGCCACCCGAGCCCGGCGCGCAACCATCCGGCACGCGAGCGCCGCAATCTCCTCCTCGGACCCGGCGGCATCCAACGCCTGTTGGAACCCCAACAATTCGTCAAGAAACGCCGCCGATCGCCCGGGATCATTCATGTCTTGATCCAACCTGTCTACACCCATGGGAGTCACGGCTGCCCGCCCTCTTCCTGGACTATCAATATGGGCGCAACACGCGGCTGACCATCGGTCCTCCGGCAACGGGGGGCTGAAGTCTGACAGGCCGCCGAGGTCCCGCCGCGATCCTGGGCGAAAAGAAGGCCCCCGACCGAAGGGTCACGCTGCGGGCCTCCCCCCGGTGGCGTCAGAACGCCGTCACCGTGGCAGGCAGCAGGTCGATGCCGAGCATCAGGTCAACCCAAGCGTTACCATCGGCAGCCTGGATCGCCGACACCAGCAGATATTCCCAGGCCTGGCCCCCCGGGCCGTTAAACGACCGGGCATAAAGCATGGCGCTGTGTTGGGCCTTGCTGCGGCTGCCGTCGGCTTGCTCGACCGCTTCCTCAAAACAAAGCGGAGCGACCCTGGTCGCACCCGGACTCCACACCCGCTGATAGAGCGTCCCCTTGGCATCGAAACTGGGATAGCCGATATAGCCGTCGGCATCGTCAAGCCAAAACCGCCATTCCGCGGCGCTCGCCGGATAAACCTCGTCAAACGGCCGGAAATAGCGACATTCCTGATCGGGAACCACCTGAAGCATCCCGGCCAGCGTGCCGCCCGGACCCGACAGATAAAAGCGGTGGGCTGCCACGCCGCCCACCGCGACGGTGCCATGGCCGATCACCACGCAATGGGCGCCGGGATAGGGAATATCGCTCGCCCCCGAAATCAGGATGAACGGCGCCTCGTCAATGGTCACCGCCCGACCGAGCCCCAACCCCAACGGTCCCTTGGGGGCCGGCTTGTCGTGCACGCCAAGCTTGATGGCAACCATGTCTTTGATCAGCCGGAAACTCATGTGTCCTCCACGAGCACAGATAACCAGGAAGTGACTGAAGGCGGTTTCTGACGCCCCCCGGCAGCGCGCCTCAGCTCCCGAGACCCACCTTGTGTTCGATTTCGGGAATGGTGTGCCATAAAGCGTCCTCAACCTTGCTCAAGCTGGCCACACCGTTCTCGGCGACCCAGCGTTCCGACAGGATGAACACTGCGCCCACCGTCAGGCTGGGGACCGACGTGGTCAAGCCGAACCACCGGCGGCGTTGAAGCCTGGGATAGATGCCTCCGGGGATTTTAGCGTAGGCGTAGAGCGGATGGCCGGTCGCGTCCACCACATCCTCGAACCGTCGGTCGTCGACCAACACCATGGTCAGCTTGTCGCCCAACCGGTCGTTGGCCTGGCGCAGCAGGTCGGAGTTCAGCCCGGAAACGAACACCATCACCGCGTCGGGATTGGCCGCCACCGCGTCCAGCACCGCCGGCTCATTGGGGACCCGGCGGATCTTGCCGTTCGCCTCGAAGGCGGCGTAGCGGGCGTCCGCGGCGGCAAAACCGTCCCACGTCGACTGGGCCCCCGAACCGACCAAATAAATCACATGACGCTTGGGATCCAGATCACCGACCCGTCCGACCCCGGCCTTCTTGTTCGCCAGCATCTGGACATATTCCTGGTAAATCGTCGCCTTGAGGGCGTCGAGGTGAACACCAGGATGCTTGGCGAGCCAGTCGCCGAAGAGATCAGATTGAATCATCGCCGCATCGAAAGTCCCGGCAACCAATCCGTCCAGGTTTTCCACCGAGCCGTTGGTGACCCGGCAGTCCAGGGTGAAATCCTGAAGGTAGCCGCGCAAGCCGTGAATTCCGTCCCCACCCTGGCAAAACGGGTAGTAGTGGCCCGAGGGGCTGCCGGTGCCCATCACCAGCACCGAAGCGTCGCGGGGCGCCACCGCCACTTCCGGAGCCAATGCCACCGCCGCCGGCACGCCTTCGGGCAGCGTCCCGGGCTTGCGCGGCTGGCCTTGCATGGACGCCAGTTTGGCATCCATGGCATCCAGTTTGGCTTTCAACTCGGCATTGTCCACGGCCTGACGGTCAGCCTCACGGCGCCAGGCCAGAAAGCCGGGATCGTTCGCGTTGTTGTAGGCCGCGGCGGCGTGGGACGGCTCGGTGATTTTGTCGAGCACCATCCACCAGAACAGGGCGTCCCACATCCCAAACGCCGGAGCCGAATGGTAGGCGTAGGCCGGCGGCGTCCAGGGGTTGTTGTTACGGTAGGCATCCCGGGTCGCATAAGCCTGATCATAACTGCCGTACCGCCCGGCATTGTGGGCGTAAAGCGGATTGCGGGCATAGTCGCTGGCATTGGTCAGCGTGCCCTGGGGCGGGGCCGAGAAGCGATCCTGCTCGGCCTTGAACCGCGCCAGCGATTGACTGGCGAGTTGACGGTCGGCACCACGGTCAAAGCCGGTGGCTGGGGGTCTGGCGGGGCTGGCAACGGTGGCACCGGCCAAGGGGAACGACCACTGCCGGGGCCGGTTTGGTATAGCCCCCGGAGCTGGCCACCGACGAACCCGGTGCCGCCGCGGACGCGCCAACGGGCGGCGGGGCCGGGGCAACCGCCGCCGGGGCCGCACCGCCAGCACCGGCCAGAGCCGGCTTGGTGTACCCCCCGGAGCTGGCCACCGACGAACCCGATGCCGCCGCGGACGCGCCAACGGGCGGCGGGGCCGGGGCAACCGCCGCCGGGGCCGCACCGCCAGCACCGGCCGGGGCCGGCTTGGTGTACCCCCCGGAGCTGGCCACCGACGAACCCGGCGCCGCCGCGGACGCGCCAACGGGCGGCGGGGCCGCACCGCCAGCACCGGCCAGAGCCGGCTTGGTGTACCCCCCGGAGCTGGCCACCGACGAACCCGGCGCCGCCGCGGACGGCGGCGGGGTTTTGTTGGCCGACGCCCCGCCGGTGCCGGCACCCGCGCCGGGTTTGGCATAGCCGCCCGAGGTGGCGGCGGTGGGCGGGCTGGCCGGCGCGCTCCGATCCCACAGGCTGCCGCTGGTATGGGGTTGTGCGCTTTTGCTCTGCCAAACCGCCGCCGGCTTGGCGGACGATGATGTCGAAGCAGCCAAGGCGTCGCCGCCAAGGCCCTGGGGCGGCATCCCCGCCAGTCCAATCCCGACCGCCACCACCGCGACAGTCGCCGCCCGGACAAGCCACCGTACCGCTGTTCCGCTCATGCCCCCGGCCCTCCGATACCCGTTTTTTATTGCGTCCGTTCAAGCGCCCGTTCAATCCAGTGCGATCGGTGCCTTAAGATGCGTCTTCAGTAACTCTTCGACGGTGCCACGATGCAGGTCCCGGGTGATCAGGACCACTTTGCTGCGGTGATCGTCGTCCGGCCAATGGGTCAACGGCACCACCGGATGAAACAGGTGCTGGACGCCGTGAACCACCAAGGGCACCTCGCTCTCCCGAATATTGAGCAGCCCCTTCAATCGCAACACGCTTTCGCCGTGTTGGGATATCAGCGCATCCACGAAATCGAGGAACGCCTCCCATCCCATCGGTTCCTCCACCACCAGACAAAAGGCGGCAATGCGCCGGTCATGACCTGGGACTCCGCCCAAGTGCTCGGGAGCATGCCCATGATCAGGATGGCCGGCTGCCTCGCCTTCATGATCATGCCCGGACTCCGCGGCGTCACAATAGGCGGCCTCGTTGAGCCAGCGCCTGACATCCGGGCTCTTGTCAGCGGGATTATAGAGGCCGGCATCAAACAGCACCGACGGTGCAACCGCGCCATGAGCCGCGGCAATGATCGGCGCTGCGGGATTGAGCAGGCGTAGACGCCGGATCAGGGCGGCGACGGTCTCGGGGGCCGCCAGGTCGGTCTTGGTGATGACCAGCCGATCGGCCACCGCCGCCTGTTTGACGCTTTCCCGGTGTTCGTCAAGCTGACCCACACCATGGACGGCATCAACGGTGGTGATCACCCCGTCCAGCCGATAGCGGGCCGCGACCAGGGGATTGGTCATCAGCGCGTGGAGCACGGGAACCGGGTCTGCCAGTCCGGTGGTTTCAATCACCACCCGGTCGAATTCCGGGCACTCCCCCCGAACCCGACGCATGAACAAATCGCGGAGGGTATCGATCAAATCGCTGCGCACGGTGCAACACAGACAACCGCTTCCCAGAACAACCATCTCTTCGGTGCTTTTCGCGACCAACAGATGATCCAGCCCGATCTCGCCGAACTCGTTGATCACGCACGCGACGCGGGCCATCCCGGGGTGCCGCAGCAGTTCCGCCAGCAGCGTGGTTTTGCCACTGCCGAGGAAACCGGTCAGCACCGACACCGGCAAACGCACAGCCGCCCCGGCGGCGCCTTCGGAAACAGGGAGGGAAGCGGAAGACGTCACGAGGCGGTCTCCTGACAGACGGGGCACAGGCCATGAACTTCGACGGTCGGGTGAAGCACACGAAAACCGCGCAGTTCCGCACAATTGGAAATTGCGGACGTAATGCCGGAATCGTTCAGTTCGAAGGCAACGCCGCAGCCGTCGCAGACCAGGAACTGACCGCTGTGGCGCGCTCCCGGCTCGGCGCAACCGACATACCGGTTGAGGGACTCGATCCGATGCACCAGTCCCTGACCGACCAGGAACTCCAGGGCCCGATAGACGGTGAGCGGTGCGGCCCTTCGCCCCACCGCTCCCAGTTCGTCCCCCAGTTCATCCAGGATATCGTAAGCGCCGCGCGGCCGATGGCTGGCCCAGACCAATTCCAGCACCCGTCTCCGCAAGGCGGTCAGACGAGCCCCGCGCGCGGCGCACAGCGCCTCGGCCTGGGCCACGGCGTCGGTTACGCAGTGGGCGTGGTCATGTCCATAGGATGTCTGTTGTCGTTCTGCCATCAACCGCGCCGCCGCGCTCTGCCTGAAACCAAGCCCGTGCTAAGTCTACAATAAGTCCCGGCAAGACGCATGCTTTTGTCGTGTCCGGTGGGACACCGACGCATGCCCCGCGCAAGTCGGCGTCGCTCAAGCCGGTGGCCATACCAGCCGTTTGCGCCTAAACTGGTTTCAGGCGACTGCTCCCGGACCCGGGGAGATTTTCAACCGCCGCCGGTCGGGCGCGGCAGTTCGTCGGAGAAAGTGTCGGCCTATGGACCTCAGCAAGATCCCTGCGGGCAGGGCGCCCCCCTGGGACATCACCGTGGTGATAGAGATTCCCATGCAGAGTGACGCCGAGGCCCCCTCTCATCCCGGTAACTACGGGTTCGTTCCGAAGACGTTGATGTCCGACGGCGAACCGTGTCAGGCGCTGGTGGTCGGTTCGGTCTCGGTGCTGCCGGGAACCCGACTGCGTTCGCGCCCCATCGGCGTTCTGACGCTGGGTGACGATAACGGCGCCGAATCGATCCGGTTGCTGGCCGGGGCGACGGAAAGGTTGCATCCATTCTTCACCAATACCACCACCTATCGCAGCCTGCCGTCGCGCCTGCTGGATCAGATGGTCGGATTTTTCTATAACGTCAGGGACGTCGGCCCCAGTCGGTCGATCCGGGTGACGCGCTGGGGCGACGCCGAAGAGGCCGCTCAAACGATCCTGGACGCGATGGAAAGGCACCGACATGAGCAACAAGGCAGGACCAGCCGTGCCGGATGAGCCGATCCCAAAGACCAGCGACATCGACCGGCGTCTGGCCGTGGTCGAAGGCGATATCACCGGCCAGGCGGTCGACGTCATCGTCAATGCCGCGAACAGCGCCCTGAAACGCGGCGGAGGCGTCGACGGCGCCATCCATCGCGCCGCCGGACCCGAGCTTCAGGCTGCGCTCGACCGAATAGACAGCGGCCGCGGTCCAACCGGCACCTCCAATCCAGTTCCAGTTCCGGTTGCCGGGGAAAAGTGTCCGACCGGCGAATGCCGGGTGACACCGGGCTTTGATCTGAAGGCCCGCCACATCATCCACTGCGTCGGGCCGGTCTGGCGCGGCGGTGATGACGGCGAGGACGTGTTGCTGGCGGCCTGTTACCGCCATGCGCTGGCGTTGGCGGTCCACCATGGCTGCCGGAGCATCGCGTTTCCGGCCATCAGCACCGGCATCTACGGTTTCCCGCGCGAGCGCGCGGCGGAGATCGCCATCGGAACCGTGCGCGATGAACTGTTGCGGGACGAAACCATCCGCGAGGTGCGGTTCGTTTGCTTCGATCGCGAAACCGCAGAGCTGTACCGGAGTCGGATCGACCATGCCCGATGACCGCTTCGACATGACCCAATTGGACACCGCCATCGAGATTGCCGCGACCGCGAAACGGGTGTGGGCGATTTTGACCGACTTTCCCGCCTATCCCCAGTGGAATCCCTTCATCGTGTCGATCGAGGGCCGGGTTAAGTCCGGGGCAACGCTGACCCTCAAGCTGGCACTGCCCGGCAAACCGGCCATGACCTTCAAGCCGCGACTGAAGGTGGTGTCCGCGCCCCGTGAACTGCGTTGGATCGGCCAGGTGCTGGCCCCCGGTTTGCTCGACGGCGAACACAGCTTCGAAATCGAGTCGCTGACACCCGACCGGTGTCGGTTGCGTCATGTGGAGGATTTTTCCGGCGTGTTTGTGCCGCTCTTCATTCCCGCTCTCCAGCAAGCCACCCGGGCCGGCTTCGAGGCCATGAATCAGGCTCTCAAGGACCGTGCCGAACGCGGGTGACCCAATGGCCTGCGGCACTATTGCGTCGCAGCATTTTTCCGGAAGGATGTCACGAATCATTAACCCAGGGCGACTAGGGTTTTGAAGATTTCGGCGCCTTGCCGCCGCTCCGGTCGGGTGGGGTGGTGTTCGGCGTCTGGCGCCAAACCATTGGGGTCTCGGCCATGACCGTTCGTAATCTTGAGTTTCTGCTGAAGCCCAAATCGGTAGCGTTGATCGGGGCCAGCCGCCGGCCGAATTCCATCGGACAGGTGGTGGCGAAAAACCTGTTCCATGCCGGTTTTGAAGGTCCGATCATGCCGGTCAACCCGCGGGAGCGGGCAATCGAAGGGGTGCTGGCCTACGCATCGGTGCGTGACCTGCCGCTGGCCCCCGATCTGGCGGTGATCTGCACGCCACCCGAGACGGTGCCGGGACTGATCGCGGAATTGGGCGCCCTGGGAACACGGGCCGCGGTGGTGATCACCGCCGGCTTCGGCGAACTGGGAGCCGAAGGCAAGGCCTTGCAACAACGGGTACTGGACGAGGCCAGGCCGCACCTGCTGCGGGTGCTGGGTCCGAACTGCCTCGGCATCATGATTCCCGGCATCGGGCTGAACGCAAGTTTCGTCCATGTGCCGCCGCTGAAGGGCGACGTGGCCCTGGTGGCGCAGTCGGGGGCGGTGGTGACCTCGGTGGTGGACTGGGCGACCTCGCGCCATATCGGTTTTTCCCACCTGATTTCGCTGGGCGACAAGGCCGAC
>CAIYNU010000103.1 GCA_903927615.1 uncultured Rhodospirillales bacterium
CCACCGGTGGCGGAGGCGGAGGCGGAGGCGGCGCCGGCGGCTGCGGCGCACCGGTTGCAGAGACCTCTTTGCCACCTTCCACGTCGCGCAGCAACGCAATCAACACGCCGTCGTCACCCGGCGGTTCAGCCTCGGTGGCTTCCAGCACCGCCAGAATGCCCTTGATGGTATCGAGCGACCGCAGAATCACCGACACCGCGCCGGGCGTAATGGTGAGTGTTCCGTCCCGAAATTTGCCGAGAACGTTTTCCGATGCGTGGGCAACCCGTTCCAATCGCGGCAGACCCAGGAAGCCGCAGGTGCCCTTAATGGTATGGACCAACCGGAAGATGTTGCTTAACAGCTCTGGGTTATTCGGATTTTGTTCCAGACGAACCAGTTCCACGTCGAGGACCGACAGGTTCTCCGCGGTCTCCGTTAGAAATTCGCTGAGCAAATCATCCATGTCGCAGTTCCCAACCCGTTGTTGCCGCTACCAACACCGCCCCTACACGCAGGTGCCACTTACTGCCACGCCGAACGCTCTCGGGGTAAGGTCCCCAACGTTTCGACCCTTACGACGCGACGCCCTTCGCCCGAAAAGTCCCCTCGCTCGACGGACCGACTCCACGGCCACGAAGCAGCGGCTCATGATTCCAGAATATCGACCGGCAGGCAAATGCTGTTTCGCGTATCTTGAGCCCACCTCGATCACTGCCGCCGGACTGACCAGCCTGATGCTGAACGCGACAACGGCAGTCTACCCGACGAATCCATTAAAGACGAGGGCTCACCGCAATGAACGATGAATACGTCGTAAAAAACGTCCGCGAGGCGGTCGCGCGCCTGAACGAAGCCCTAGCCGAAGCCGCCCGCGCGCGACTGTCGGTGACGGTCCTGACGACGTCCCACCAGACCACCACCGCGGGAATCGAGCAGGTGGTGGTCGAGGCGCGTATCTACAAACTGTTATAGCTATATACGCGTATATCCCGCCCGCTTTTCGCGAGAAAACCGAGCACTACCAGGACAGGCGGAAACTTAAGGTTTCGGCGTCGGGCGTCGTCCAATCGACAACCAGTCGATAGTGCGCGGCGAATCGGCCGGTCATGGCGGCGTGAATGGTCCGCGGCCCCAACTCCTCCTCAGCCAACCGGTCGATCAGCGCCGCGGCCACGTCGGGCGGCCAAATGACGGCACGACCGGTGGCAATGACGGTCGCCGAACCCGATGACAGGGTCCCATCACCGGCCACCGTCACCACGCCACCGACGGGAATGGCTTCGGCAGCCAGAACCACCAGATTCAGCAACACACGGCCTACACCCGGTCGTTCGGCCAAAACGTCTTTAGGGTGTCCGGGTGGCCACCGCAGTGTCGTCCGGCCACCGGCGAGCCAGTCCCGGGCCGCGTCCCGCAAGTCGGTGAAGCCGCGCCCCCCGCCCCGGCCAGCCCGGCCATAGGCCAAGCGAAACAAGCTCAGCCGCCGCGCGCCCTGGTCGGCGCTGTGCCCGATCAGTTCGAGCGCTTGAACGTCGCCGCCGGCGTCTCCGGCTTCACTGATCAGTTCCAGGCCGTTGCGGATCGCACCGATCGGGCCGGCCATGTCATGGCAAAGCCTGGAACATACCTGTTCCAGCACCTCCATCGAGACAAGCACTCTTGCTCCGGTGTCCCGCTCCATCGCTCCCCTCTTTGTTCCACAGCCCCCAGGGACGGGCCATCCCGCCTCAAAGGCCCAGGCGAGCCCACCAGAGCCGCTCTTCCAACGCGGCCAGCACTCCGGCGACGCCTGCCGCAGCCCAGCCTCCGACATCGGTCGCCGGGCTTGGCCCGGTTCGGATGGCTGCCCCGCCCAGAGTCAGATGCAGCCAACCGCGCGACTCGACGACGGCCCGCAACCGAACAGTTTTGCCAAACCGCGCGCGCATCCTCGCGCGCAAATCGTCGAGTCCGTCCACCAACCCCAAGGCCAAGCCCTGGCGACCGGTCCAGAATTCACCGGAAAATAAGTGGTGTTCACTGCCTTCGGCATCCGCCTTCAGCCGTGAGCCGCGCCGGCGCCGCACCAAGTCCTTGAAACTTTCGTGAATCTCGGTCTGGATGGCCTTCAACCGATCCAAATCCTCCGGTTGTTCCGGCTGAAACGGGTCGAGCAGCACTTTGCGGTTCCCCGCGGTATGAACCCGGCGCTCGATCCCATGGCGCGCGATCAGGTCCTGAAAACCGAATCCGGCGCTGATCACCCCGATCGAGCCGACGATGGAATTTTCGTCGGCGTAGATTTCGTCCGCGGCACAGGCCAGCCAATAGCCGCCTGACGCCGCCACATCCTCGACGAAAGCGAATACCGGCACCTTTTTCTCGTCGGCCAGCGCCCGAATCCGCCCGGCGATCAAGGCCGACTGAACCGGCGAACCGCCCGGGGAATTGATCACCAGTGCCACCGCCGCCAGCCGTGACGGCGCAAACGCCCGCTCTATCAGCGGCGCCAGACGGTGCATGGTCAACCCGCCCCGTCCCGCCCCCCCGACTCCAATGACCCCGGCCAGGCGAATCACCGACACCAGGGGTGGTCCGCGCCACCATGTCCGGCACCGTGCATATAACGAAGATGACACGGCAGACAGCCTTCCCACCACATTTCCCCCAATTTTGCAGATCACCCGGCTCACACGGTCACCCGGTTCACAGATCAAGAGCACAGCCGCCGCGCAACACTGCGTCAGCCTGGGCGGTAAAGCGCCCATCGGTCTCGTGCAACACCAGGCCGGGAGCCAACCGGGCCGGCGACGACGCCCCGCGTCGGCCGGTCACCAGAATGCGCCGGGCCGGCACACCGGCCCGCGGCCATACCGGAAAGAGCACCAAGCCCCCAAAGTCCTTATGCATTAATGCGACCACTTCGTCCAGCCGATCGGCCCGATGGATTACGGTGACAAAGCCGCGGGGCCGCACTGCCAGGGCCGCACACCGCAGCCAGGCTCTTAGCCCGGCTTCGCCCTCGCCGTTGGCGGCGGCTCGGGAGCGACTGGCGGCCTGGGTATGCGCCCCCGCCCGCAGGTATGGCGGATTCGCCATGATTCGATCGAAAGAACCGGGCCGAAAAGGCGGCCGTCCGACATCCCCAACCACGATTGACACCCGCTCGCTCAGATCGTTGGCATGGATATTGGCCGCGCCCAGAGTCGCCAGCTCGGGTTGCAGCTCGAGTCCGACCACCTGAACCCCGGGCACACGCACCGCCAGACATAAAGCGGCGCCCCCAACCCCGGTGCCAAGGTCGGCCACCCGTTCGCCCGGCCTCGCCGCGATGGCCGCGGCCAACAGCACCGCATCGATGGCAACCCGGTAGTCCCGCCGCGGCTGACTCAACCGGACCCGCCCGTCAAGCAGGGTGTCGTTCGAGACGCCGTCGGGGTCTGCGAAACCGATGGTACCGGTATCGCTGGAGTGCGCCTTAGACCGGGACAACAGCCCCGGATCGGTGGTACGAAGCATTTCCTGCATTTCATGCTGTGGCGCACCGGCAGCGCGCTTGACCCCGGGAGTGCGGTCGTTATGCTCGCGTTGCCGAAAGCTGTCGTCATTGACCGTATGGTGGAGACCGAGTTGGCGGTTGTAACGAATCTGGACCCGAAGCGACACGAGGCCCCTTCGACCCCGGCCCCTTCGACCCCGTCGCCCCCGCCCCCGTCGACCCCACTGGACGCCCTGGCCGATCTGGTTGCCGACGACCTCCTGGCGGTCAACGAGCTTATTGTCCAGCGCATGCATTCATCCGTCGAGATGATTCCGCGCCTGGCCAGCTATATCGTCTCGGCCGGCGGCAAACGGCTGCGTCCCTTGCTGACCCTGGCCTCGGCGCGCCTGTGCCGCTATGCCGGCGACCGCCATCTGGGACTGGCGGCCTCGGTGGAGTTTATCCACACGGCGACCCTGCTCCACGACGACGTGGTGGACGAGAGCAATCTGCGCCGCGGATTGGCCTCGGCCAACGCCGTGTTCGGAAATAAAGCCAGCGTTCTGGTGGGTGACTTCCTGTTCTCGCGTGCATTTCTGCTGATGGTTGAGACCGGCTCGTTGGAGGTCCTTCGAATTCTGTCTCATGCCTCGGCTGTTATCGCAGAAGGGGAAGTATTACAACTTCAGACCACCAACGACACCAACACCACCGAAGAATCGTACCTCGAGGTGATTCGCGCCAAGACCGCGGCGCTGTTCGCCGCCGCCTGCCGGGTCAGCGCGGTGGTGGCCGACCGGCCGGCGGTCGAAGCCACGGCCCTTGACGACTATGGCCTCAATCTGGGCATCGCCTTCCAGTTGGTGGACGATGTGCTGGATTATTCGGCGCTCCAGGCCCGGTTGGGCAAAACCGTGGGGGACGATTTCCGGGAGGGCAAGATCACCCTGCCGGTGGTGCTGGCCTTCCGACGCGGCAGCGACGAGGAACGGGTTTTCTGGCGGCGGGTGCTGGAAGACACCGAACAAACCGACGGCGATCTGGACCACGCCATCCGGTTGATGATCCGGCACCATGCGCTTAGGGACACCATGGACCGGGCACGTCACTACGGCGCCCTGGCCCGGGAAGCCCTGGGCCTGTTTGACGACAGCCCGGAAAAGCGGGTGCTGCTGGAAATCATCGATTTCGTAATCGAACGCGAATATTGATCGATACCGGCTGACGTCGGGGCCCCCGACGGATCAGGCCGGGTGATCGTAAAAGTCCTTGCGGTGGGTGGGCAAAGCCGTTATACACCCCTCCACCGGCGGTCGGAGAGTAGCTCAGCCTGGTAGAGCACTGCTTTCGGGAGGCAGGGGCCGGAGGTTCGAATCCTCTCTCTCCGACCAATAAGGTCAAGGGGTTGCCCGCCCGCCGGTTCTTCTACGGGTATTACCTGTTCCCGTTTCCCTGTCTTGGGTTTGGTTGTTGCGGCGCCGATGATCCTTCGGTCAGGGCCGTCGCGTGTCCACGACTGAGGCGTCCGTGGCGAATCTCAGCCCCTCACCCAATGGCGGCGGCGAGGCGGCCATCCGCGCTTTCATCGAGCGTTGGCGCCCGTCCGAAGGCGGTGAACGCCGCACCTATCAGATGTTCCTGACCGAATTGTGCGACATCCTGGACGTCGACAAGCCCGCAACCGTCGGCGAGAGATATGTTTTCGAGCGCACCGTCGGCACGCCCAACTGGGACGGCACGACGTCCCGGGGCCGCATCGATCTCTACAAGCGCGGATGTTTCGTGCTGGAAGCGAAACAAGGCTCATTCAAGCCGGCCCCCGAACATCCCGAACACCCGACCCTGCCCGGATTACCCCTGCTGCCGAGGCGTCGGGCCAGCGGCAAAGGACACGGGGTGCGCGAATCGAAGCCATGGGACGACGCCATGCTCCGCGCGCGGGCGCAGGCCAAGCGTTATGTGGACAGCCTGCCGGATGCCGACGGCATCCCGCCGTTTATCGTCATCGTCGATGTCGGCATTTCATTCGAGTTGTGGTCGGATTTCAGCGGCACCGGCCGCCATTATACCCAGTTCCCCGACGCCCGGTCGTTTCGCTTCACCATCGATGCCCTGACCGACCCGAAAATCCGCGACCGCTTGCGCAAGGTCTGGGAAAGCCCGCACGACCTCGATCCGTCGCGGATATCGGCGAAGGTCACGCGCGACGTCGCGGATACGTTGGCCCGGCTGGCGAAGTCGCTGGAGAGCGACCACGCCCCAAAGGCCGTCGCCGATTTCCTGATGCGCTGCCTGTTCTCGACCTTCGCCGAGGATGTCGGCATCCTGCGGGGACGGTCGTTCACCGAGCTGCTGTCGCGCGATAAAGACCGCCCGCCGGT
This sequence comes from uncultured Rhodospirillales bacterium, assembly GCA_903927615.1. Lineage (GTDB taxonomy): Bacteria > Pseudomonadota > Alphaproteobacteria > Azospirillales > Azospirillaceae > BOG-933. Next base: position 5,824 of record CAIYNU010000103.1, read on the forward strand.
TCTGCGGCAGATGCTGACCGCCCTGTGGCGGGACATGAACCACGGCACGGCGTTTTCGACGGTGGTCGAAGACGCGATTCCCGAGTTTAACGGCGCCCTCTATGCGAACGCCGAGGCCCTGCTCCTGACCGCCGAGCAGATCGACCTGTTGATCCTGGCCGCCAAGGCGGACTGGCGCGAGGTGGAGCCGGCGATTTTTGGCACCCTGCTGGAGCGTGCGCTGGATGACCGCGAGCGGCACCGTTGGGGCGCCCATTACACGCCCCGGGCCTATGTCGAACGTCTGGTGCTGCCGACCATCATCGAACCGCTGCGCACCGCGTGGGAGGAAGTGAAAGTCGCCGCACTGACCAAGGCATATGCGGGCGACTTGACGGCGGCGACCGATGCCGTCAAGGAGTTTCACCGCCGCCTGTGCGCCGTGACCATTCTTGACCCGGCCTGCGGCAGCGGCAACTTCCTCTACGTCTCGCTGGAGCACCTGAAACGGCTTGAAGGCGAAGTGCTGGACCTGCTGGTCAACGAGTTGGGCGAAGCGCAAGACGCCCTGGAACTCGCCGGCCATACCGTCGATCCGCGTCAATTTCTCGGTATCGAGAAGAACGAGCGGGCGGTTCCCATCGCGGAAATGGTGCTGTGGATTGGGCACCTACAATGGTATGCGCGCTCGCGGCCAAAGTTATCGGCGTGGCCGAAGCCGGTGCTGAAGCAATACGGCAACATCCGCGCTGGCGACGCGCTGCTGACGTGGCGCAGCGTTCAAATGGTCAAGGACGAGAGCGGCAGGCCGCTGACCCGGTGGGACGGCGTTTCGAAGAAACGCGATCCGATCACGGGACAAGAGGTGCCGGACGAAACCCAGCGGGTTCCGGTGGAAAACTATGTCTGTCCCAAGGCTGCCGACTGGCCGGTATCCGACTTCATCATCGGCAATCCGCCATTTATCGGCGGCAAGGATTTACGGCAGGAGTTGGGCGACGGCTACACCGAGGCATTGTGGCGCGTTTACCAAAAGTCGGTGCCGAACTCGGCTGATTTCGTCATGTACTGGTGGCACAAGGCCGCCGAACGGGTACGCATGGGAAAGAGCCGGCGCTTCGGCTTCATCACCACCAACAGCCTGCCGCAGACCTTCAGCCGGCGGGTGGTCGACACCCATATGACCGGCCAGAACCCGATCAGCCTGTTGTTCGCGATCCCCGACCACCCGTGGGTCAACGCGTTGAATGAAAACGAACAGGAGGCGGTTCGCAACGCTGCCGCGGTTCGCGTCTCGATGACCGTTGGCATTGCTGGCGCAGCGGAGGGCCGGTTAGTCACGGTCGTATCCGAACAACGCGGCCACGATGACGCGGCCGATGTGGTGTTGCAGGTGCGGCGTGGAACGATCAACGCTGATCTGACCATCGGGTCCAACGCGACCCAGGCTCACCCACTGGCGGCCAACCGAGGGCTGTCATCTCGTGGCGTCTCGCTTCACGGAGCGGGCTTCATCGTCACCCCCGAGGAAGCGAAAACGCTGGGACTCGGGCGCGTACCGGGACTGGAACAGCATATCCTGCTTTACCGCCACGGACGGGACCTGACCGGCAAGCCGCGCGGCGCGATGGTCATCGACCTGTTCGGGCTGACCGAGCATGAGGTGCGGCAGCGGTTCCCGGAAGTTTACCAATGGATACTTGAGCGGGTCAAGCCAGAGCGAGAGCAAAACAACCGCGGCTCATATCGGGATTCCTGGTGGATCTTCGGAGAGCCACGCCGAGATTTTCGCCCTGCGATTACCGGACTCCCCCGCTATATCGCGACCGTCGAAACCGCCAGGCATCGCGTTTTTCAATTTTTAGACGCCTCGGTCCGCCCCGATAACAAGCTGATCGCGATTGCGTTTTGCGATGCTTATGTTCTTGGCGTGCTGACCAGTCGTATTCACGTCGTATGGGCGTTGGCGGCGGGAGGTCGGCTCGGTGTTGGCAACGATCCGGTTTATGTGAAGTCCGCCTGCTTCGACAAGTTCCCGTTTCCCAAGGCTTCGCCCGACCGGCAGGCCCACATCCGCACGCTGGCAGATCAGTTGGATGCGCTGCGCAAGCGCCAGCAAGCCGCGCACCCCGATCTGACGCTGACCGGGATGTACAACGTGCTGATCAAACTTCAAACCGGCCAGCCGCTGAACGACGACGACCGTGAGGTCAACGAGGCGGGGTTGGTCAGCACGCTGCGCCACCTTCACGACGAGATCGACGCCGCCGTCGCGGATGCCTATGGCTGGCCGGCGACGATGACCGATGAGGAGATCCTGGCTCGCGTCGTGGCCCTGAACAAGGAGCGCCATCAGGAAGAGGTCTCGGGCACGATTCGCTGGCTGCGGCCCACGTTCCAGGTTGGCGGCAGTGCCGCACCCGCGCAACCGACTCTTGATGTCGAGGTTGACCAAGGTGTGGCCGACCTTCTGGTCGAAAAGAGGCCGTGGCCGAAGACGCTCCCCGAACAGGTTCAAGCGGTGCGCGCCGCGCTAGTCCGGCTCGGCGCCCAGCGTTCGGTCGATGCCATCGCACGACAGTTCAAGGGAGCGAAGCGCGAACGGGTTGCGGAGATTCTCCAGGTTATGGCGGTGATCGGCTAGAGTTGGGACCGGCGGTATCGTGGTCGCCGACGCCACGGCCTGGACCTGACGCCGCCGGTCCGCCGGTCCCCACCGCCCGTCACCGGCTCCTGCGGCCGACCTCAAAATCGCTGCCGCGGGAGAACACCGTCGGATATTGCTGCATGTTGGTATACTTGAACGCAATCACCGGTACGTTGTCCGAGGCATAAGTCAAGACACTCTTGGCTCTGACCACGCTGTCGAACGAGGCGCGGCCGGCCAGGCCCTGGAGCACGGTGTAGGTAAAGGCGCCATGGCCCAATTGTTCCAATTCCACCGCCAACTGGTCTTTGTCGGTGGCGGCCAGCACATGGATGCCGGCGCTGCGACTGACCAGTTGCAAGTTTTTGCGATCGGCATCGGCAGCGAACGCCCGCCCCAGGCTTCCCGACTTGCAGGCATCGATCAACAGCATCACCCGCTGGGCGCCCATCTTCAGGATGCCGTCTTCGAACATCTGCGCCGACACGCCTTCGTTGGCCACCGCCGCCAGGGACATGGTGCGGCCGAACTCGGTGGGCAAGAAGTACCAGTTCCCATTGGCGTTCTCGCCATGGCCGGCGACATAGACCAACACCACGTCTTCCGGCTGGGTGCTCTGAAGCGCGCGGAAAGCGTCCAGAATCGCCGACCGGGTCGCCGACCGATCAAACAGCGGATGAATATCAATGCTGGCGAAATCGCCGTTGGCCTGCTTGTGCGCCCAGTCGACAAACCCTTGGGCGTCGGCCACGGCGTAGTTCAGGGTCATCTGCGGGTTGGCGTACAGGTTAATGCCCACCACCACCAGATGGAGAATCGGCTTGCGCTCGGGTGCCGCCACCCGCACCGTCAGCAGCGCCGGCTGGCTTTCGATGTGCTGGCTACTGCTGGCGGTGGCGCGAAAGCTGTTGGTGCCGCCGTTCAGCTCGACGGCATACGTCACCGTCCGGCTCCGGCCCGGCCCCGAGTCGTTGTTCACATGGGACGGATCCACCGCCTTGTCATTGTGAAACAGCCGGACTTCGTCGATGCCCCCGCCCTGATCGGCAGCGGTCACCGTGACCGTGGTCGGACCGGCGGCGGCACTGGGCCCCGCCGCCGAAGACATCGTCACCGTCGGCGGCACGCCAACGCCGGCCTCCACCGCCGGTGCCGCACCGGTAAGCAAGGCTCCGGGCGCCCGCAGGGTCTTGGCCAGCAGACCGGGCTCGTAATAGGGTTCCGAGAAATTGGCGATGTCGAACACGCCCTGATCGGCGGCCCACGACACATCACCGAGCCCCCCTTCGGAGCCATCGAAGCGACCCGAGGCGTCGATCACCGCCCAACCGGTACTGGTCAGGATCATCTGGGCCAGATACCGACCGGACCCGCCGTCCCACACCTTGGCCGCGCCGCTGCTCCCGCCCGTGATCACCCGGCTGCCATCGGACGAGAAGGCCACCTGGACGATGCGGTTGCCGGAATCCGCGATTCGGCCCGAAGCACCGCCACCCGGACTCCACAGGTGAGCTTCGCCGCCGGACCCGGCCGTCACCACCGTTCCGGAGCGGTTGACGTCGAGACTGGCCACCGGCCCGCTCTCTGCCCGCCACGAACCCTGGGGCGCGCCGCTGGCGGACCACACCCGCACCGAGCCGTCGCCACCACCGGCTGCAACCCGATCGTCGCCGCCGAACGCCAGGGCCGTGACCGGCCCGCCGGCGGCCAGCGTGCCCGCCGCGGTGCCGGCGGGCAGTGTCCACACTCGCACCGTCCCGTCGTTGCCACCGCTTGCCAGCATCCGTCCGGACGCGGCGAAGGCCAGGGCCGTCACCGCATCGCTGTGGCCGTTGAGAACGGCCTGCTGGCGGCCCGATTCCACATCCCACAGGCGAACCGTATGATCGGCTCCGGCCGTGGCCACCAGCGCGCCGCCCGGAGCCAGACGCACGGCCAGCACCGGCCCCTGGTGGCCGCGGAACTGGCGAAGAGTGCCACCACTGACGGCGTCCCACAGCGTCACCATGCCATCGGCGCCACCGGTCACCACCACCGGCAGACCGTCGCCACCCAAACCCCGGGAATGGGCTGGAGTCGGGGTCGGAATGGACCCGACATCCAGCGCCCGGACACCGCCCGCCGCCAGCCGGCGCATCTGTCGCCCGCTCTCCAGGTCCCACACCCGAATCCCACCATCCGCCGAGGCAATGGCCAGACCATGTCCATTTGCGCCGACGCACAGGTCCGAGATCGGTCCGGCGCTGTTGCGAACCTGCAAGTGCGGTCGCATCGACTGCTGAATCTGACGCCCGATGGCGCCGGTAATATTCTGGCTCTGGATCCGGATACCCGATACACCCTGCGCACCCGCCGGGCCGCCGCCGCTCGCGGCCAGGGCCGCCACCAGCACCGTCGTCAAAGCCGTCGCCGCGGCGATCCTGACCCACCGCCCGACGCCGCCGGATTGCCGCGTCGCCAGTTCCCAACCCCGAAGCGGGGCCTTCAAGCTGCTTGCCGGTTCCATGGTTGCCGTCCCTATTGTTGCAAACGGGAAGACCGGTCAATCCCTGACCGCACAATCTCCTGGCGCCCGTATCTTGCCCAATGCACCCTGGCTTCCCATCATCGCTTGAGACTGTCGTTTGACCGCAGGTCATCGTCGGGCGGTCAGGGGCGCGAGGTTATCGTCGTTGATTATAGGGTCAGTGCCCGTGATAAAAAAGGAGTCTGCCAAGATCATCAAAAACAGGCCGATCGCCTGGCCCCCGATGTGCGGCAACATTCATTGATCGCTGGTCGGTCAGTCCATTTGAAAATTGGAGCTATTCAAAATAACCAAAGGGAGTAACCGATGGTCAGGCGGGCGGTCATTCTTGTCATGGTCTTCATGCTGGGCGGTTGGGCCGCCGCCCGTGCCGATGACGCCCAGGTCTGGCGTCAGTACGGTGACGAAGCCTGGTCGCGAAGCGACTTTACCGCCGCCGCACGCTGGTACACCGAAGCGGCCCGGGCCGGAGACGGTACGGCGCAAACCCGCCTGGGCTGGCTCTATCGCACCGGCAAAGGCGTAGGCCAGGATTACGGCACCGCGTTGACGTGGTTCTCGCTGGCGGCCCACCAGGGCAATCCCGCCGGCCAGTACGGCCTGGCCCTCCTCTACCAGAACGGCCAGGGCGTCAGACCGGACTTGACCGAAGCAGCCCGCTGGTACCGGCTGGCCGCCCTTCAGGGGCTTGCCATGGCTCAAAACAATCTGGGCTGGGCCTGCCAGAACGGGCTTGGCGTGCGCCGGGATTATGCCGAGGCCGCACACTGGTATCGGTTGGCGGCGGACCAGGGCCAACGCGACGCGCTGGGCAATCTTGGCCTGCTGATGCTGGACGGCCTGGGTGTGCCACGCAACCGCACCGAAGGGGAACGGCTCCTGCGCCTCGCGGCAGCTCAGGGTGACCGGGACGCGGCGGCGATGGTGGCGCGGTTGAGTGCCGGACGGTCGGCGCCGGGTCCGGTCCAGGAGCCACCCACCGTCTATGGCCTGTGGCGATCGACCCAGGCAATCCGTGACGAAGGGCTGCGGCAGATGTATCTGATCCTGGACATCACGCCCAACGCCGTCACCTTCACCTACGACTGCCGTTTCCTTGACGGCAGCATCGTCTCCGGCAGCTTCGTCACCCGCGCCGAAATCACCGCCGGCAGCATCCGCATCCTGGACGGCGGCAGCAGCCAAGCCAGCCGCGCCGACAATCAATGCACCGTCACCATCAAGCCGGTAACGTTGCCGTTTCGTCTGAACGACGGCCTGCTGGCCATCACCTTTACGGATACGGTGGTGACGCTGACCAGAACCGACTGACCGATGGTTTTCACATCACCTTGCTGATCGCGGTCAGCATCGCCTTCATGGACTGATAGCGGTCCCGATGGCTCAGTGCCAAACCGGTCAACAGAACCTTTTCCAACTCCGACGGCAGCGCGATGCCTGACGCCGAGGGCAGCGCCAGCGCATCTTGCTGGACGCGCTTGGTCGAATCGGGTGGCGGCCGACCGGTGACGGCGCAATAGAAGGTCGCCGACAAGGCATAGACATCGGTCCAGGGGCCTTGCCGGCTATCCGAGAAATACTGTTCGGGTGGGGCATAACCCGGCTTGAGAATGACGGTCAGACCGGCGCCGGCATCTCCGGTCGCCTCGCGAGCGGCGCCAAAATCCAGCAACTTGGCACCGCCGCTGTTGCTCATGAAGATGTTATCGGGGCTGATGTCCCGATGGATCAGTCCCAATTCGTGGACGCTGTGCAGCGCCTTCATGATCGGCATCAGGATCGAAAGCGCCCGCCGATAGTCAATCCGACCGCCCTGGTCCGAAATGTACTTCTTCATGGTCTGGCCCTGGAGCAACTCCATCACCAGATAAGCGGTGCCATTATCCTCGAAATAATCCTGAACCCCGACGATTTCCCTGACATCGCGAAGCCGCGCCAGCGTCCGCGCTTCATCCAGGAACTTGCGGATGCCGTCGGTAAAGGCCTCGGTACGCTCAGGGGTATAGAGCTGCATTTCGCTGCTGTTATGCATCCGCGCCACCAGATGCACCGGAAAATACTCCTTGACCGCGACCTTGACCTGAAGCCGATCGTCCCAGCCCAAGTAGGTCGCTCCGAATCCACCCTGTCCGAGCAACTTGCCGGTCCGATAGCGCGTCACCAGCCAGGTGCCAGGCGCCAGATGCAAGGTCGAACGCGCCGTCACGCCGTCCTGATAGCCGCATTCCGGACAGCACGCCGCACCGCCCTTGATGACGAAACAGTTGACGCACCGGTCATCGCCAACCGACTTTGCCACGACGGGAGACGGCGGCTGGGGCCGGGCCGCGGACGAAGGGCGCGCCGCCGGCATCGCCGTCCGGGTCACGTCCGGCATGGCCGGCGGCATGGCCGTTCGCGTCGCGTCCGGGGCCGGGGCCGGGGCCGGTGTCGTCGGCCGGATCCTGGGCGGCGCCATCCGGGTTACGTCTTCCGCCGCAACGGGCGACGGCCGCGCCGTCGCTACGGTAACATTGCCTGCGACCGGATACTGGCCACCCGAGGCCTCGACAGCGACCGTGGCGGGCTCCTCCGGCAACTGCCGCAACAGGTCAATCACCCCGTAAAAACGTTGCAACTCGCCACTTTTGCCGCCGACGCCCTCTTTAATCGCCAGCAATTCAGCCTCAAGGCCCGGTTGCCGCACCAGTTCGAACAGGCGTTGGCGAACCATCAAAAGCGCCCGGTTATCAGCGATCAGGCCCGCCGACACCAGTTCAGCCAGCCGGAGCGCATGACGCGCCATCGACGGCATGGCATGCGCAAGCCGGGGCAGCAGGGACCCGGATAACAGGTACTCCTCGGCGACCCGCTCCACCCGACGGACCAACCGATTGCGCGATTCGACCGGCAAGGCGCTGGCCGCCAACGCCGTCGCGGCCTGGGCCAGGGCCGCCCGCGTCGCTACCAGATCCGTGGACCGGAACAGCAATGCCTCCACCGGCGTCTCGTTGCTGAGACAGGCATCGATACTGTCGATCACCTCGCGGCCCAGCACATCGGCGCGCTCGGGACCTGCGATGGCGGCCAGGTAATGAATCCGCGCGGTCAGGTCAGGCAAACCCTCGCTGATGGCGGTGATCGCCCGACATAACCCGCGATTGCCGCCTTGGTCAAACCGCCGGGCGTAACGGTCGGTCAGAACCTCGGCCATCGCCTGCTCGCCGATCACGCCGTTCGGGCCGATCAAGCCGGCAATCAGGATCCGCAGGACTTCGTTTTCCCGGTCGGGTTGTCCGGGTTGCAGCGCCTCCCGCCCCTTCAATTGGCGCCACATGCGTCGGATCACCGAGAGTCGCGCCGCCGGCAACCGGTCTTGCCGGAACAACTGACTGAGCGTCCCTAACCGATCCGTCTGACTGCCATCGGTCGGAACCCGTCCCTGAATCATCTCCAACAGTCGGCACAGCGTCACGCCTAAGGTCGCGCGCGGCCCGATCAATTCCCGTTCCGCCGCCACCGACCACAGAATGTCGCCGATCACCTCGTCCACGGCTTCGTGCAAAGCCGGATCGGTCTGTTGCCGGAGCAAGCCCAGCAAATGATCAAGCTTGGGCATCCAGCCGGACAATCCGGATAGATCACGGGCCAGCGCCGCACGTAACAGTGCTCCGCTCATGGGCAGGTCGTCAATGGCGCCACTGAGAAACGCCGTCACCGCACTTTGATGCTTGGGGAGTTTGGACAGTGCCGCTTCGGCAATCCGGGCGCGTCTGACCACGGCTTCCACCGCCGTCTGAAGCGCCGCGCGCCGGGCCCACGCATCCTGGCCAAGCAGTTTTCCCTGAAGCATGGCAACACGGGCCACCGCAGCCTCGATCACCGGCGGCTTGTCCGTAACCTGTCGTAATTGCCGGTGACCGTAGAGAATTTCACTGGCGGTCAGGCACAACGGATCTAATTGAGGTCGCAGAATCTGAGCGATCACCGCCCGACTCCCTGCCCCATCGTAATCGGCCTGAACCTCACAAAGAACCGCTTCGTCAATGTTGCCGATGGTGGCGGTACCGATCCCGGCATCCCGCGTCTGGCTCGGCTCTTTCGACAGAACTCGTGTCTCCTCTGGCCGCATGAACAAGACGCCCCGTTGCCGACCGCTCACTCTGAACGCTTCAGAACTAAACCCGAGCGCGGACCGAAGAACCGGCCCTCCCCTCGGCAGACATAAATACTGAAGCGCCCGGCAGCATACGTCAAATCAATCCCGAAGCGCACGCCTACTTTTCGTCGCCGTCCTGTTCCCCCTGTCCCCGTCGCCCCTGCCCATCGCGGGTGGGCGCTCAGAAAACCGACCGGTCTTGAAAAAGCGTCAGCATCGCCTTGACTCTGGCCATGTACTCGGCATCCTGAAGGCAACGCTGCTTGAGGTTACGGTCAAGTCGGAACAGGAACATCGCCTCCTGGCGCGGCGGCAGTCGCCGCAGCACAGGGACCTGGCGCAAGGTGCCGTCCCACTCTAATCGGGCTAAGATGAGCATGGCCTGGCAATACATCACGAACATACGCCCATCGTTAACCGTTTGTTCCCGCGATAATACAGAATAAATATAGTAATTTCTGCCGTGATAACAGTTATCGTGTAGCATTTGAATCAAATTCCAACGTTCATTGGCTTCAGTTACCGCCTTTATTTCCATTTCCAGGCGAATGGCGCGCGTTATAAAGGCGCGGGCTTCGCCATCAAATGAAAAGCGAGTCCGTCCGCCGCGAATAAGTTCTTCCCGATACTGCCGCAACACCAGCATCAACGCCACTTCCAGGGACCGCCGTGCCTCCCGCGCCTCGACCGGCAAGACGTCCGGCAGGCGCGGCAGAAACCGGAAAGCATCCATCAGATCATAGGGATGGGTAACCGAGGTCACTTTGAAACGGCCCAGGTCCCGGTAGCGCGTCAGCCAGTCGCTGGCCTCGAAGTCTTTGGCATAGTCCGGCGATACCGACGCCATAACGGTGGCAACGGTGGTCTGAATGCGTCGCAGGCGCTTGAGCGCCTCGCTCGGCTTTGACCAGCCCAACTGCCCCAACAGGGTAATCGCCCATGAGCCTAACGTCTCGTGAGGCAGCGCGTATTCGGAAATCCGCGGTAACACCAACGGCTCCAGCAGCACGTCTTCGGACGGCGGCGATGGGTCCTGGTCCAACGACCGGTCGAGTGTGCTCCCCCGCGGCGCAACCGGCGGCCCGGGATCGGCCACAGCGGAACGAGCACGTGAGGGGCTGGCCACTGTCGACATGGACCGTTAACCCGGTAAACCGCCAATCCGACAGCGGTACATTTCCGTTGAGCGGAAACCCTTTATGATAGACTACCCTAACCCGCAAGGCAAAACGCCACGGTCCCGCAACCCGGGCTTTGCCTTTTGCATTGCGGCGGGCGCTGTCAGGCTGGTACCCAAAGGTGGGCCGCCAGTGTCGGACGGGCCCGAGAGCATCGTCGTTTGCCGGGGGGGTATCGCATGGCGATTCAGGTCGCACTCAACCACAAGACCACCTACCATTATGACCAGTTGGTGGCGCTGGGTCCGCAGATCGTGCGGCTACGTCCGGCCCCCCATTGCCGGACCCCGATCCTCAGCTATTCGCTGAGGATCCTCCCCCGCCAGCACTTCCTGAACTGGCAACAAGACCCCCAATCGAACTATCAAGCGCGCCTTGTGTTCCCTGAGCGCACCCGGGAGTTCGTGATCGAGGTCGATCTGGTTGCCGAAATCGCTTCCATCAACCCGTTTGACTTCTTTTTGGAAAGCGGCGCCGAAGAGGTGCCGTTCGATTACGAGCCTGGACTGCGGCGCGAATTGCGGCCGTATCTGGAAACCGAACCCTGCGGCCCGCGGCTTGCCGCCTGGCTGGCCTCGGTGGAGCGCAGTCCGACCCGAACCATCGACTTCCTGGTGGCCCTCAACAGCCGGCTGCAACGGGAAATCGGCTACGTCATCCGCCTGGAACCCGGCATCCAGACCTGCGAGGACACGCTCACCCTGAAAACCGGCTCGTGTCGCGACTCGGCATGGCTGTTGGTCCAGATCATGCGGAACCTGGGTCTTGCCGCCCGCTTCGTCTCCGGCTACCTGATCCAACTGACCGCCGACCAGAAGGCCCTTGACGGCCCCAGCGGCCCCGAAAGCGATTTCACCGACCTGCACGCCTGGACCGAGGTCTTTCTGCCCGGCGCCGGGTGGATCGGGCTCGACCCGACCTCGGGTTTGCTGGCCGGCGAAGGCCATATCCCGCTCGCTTGCACCCCCGATGCCAGCAGCGCGGCACCCGTGACCGGTCTGGTCGACCCCTGCGAGGTCACGTTCGACCACCATATGACCATCACCCGGGTCCGCGAAGCGCCGCGCGTCACCCGGCCTTATACGCCGGCCCAATGGGGCGCCATCGAGGCCCTTGGTCATCGCGTTGACGAAGACCTTCAGCAGGGCGACGTCCGGCTCACCATGGGCGGCGAGCCGACCTTTGTCGCCATTGACGACATGGACGCCCCCGAATGGACCATCGCGGCGACCGGTCCGACCAAACGGGCGTTGGCGTCCAACTTGGTTAACCGGTTACGCCGCCGTTTCGCCCCCGGCGGCCTGCCTCATTATGGCCAGGGCAAATGGTATCCGGGAGAATCGTTGCCGCGGTGGGCCTTCACGATCTTCTGGCGCCGTGACGGCGATGCCTTGTGGGCCAACGAGGCTCTGCTTGGTGATGAAAACCGGGATTACGGCTTTGGCGTCCGGGAGGCCGGACTGTTCCTGACCACGTTATCGCGCCGGCTCGGCATCAACCCCAAGCTGGTTCATGCCGCCTACGAAGACCCGTGGCATTACCTGAAGCGCGAAAGCCTGCTGCCGACCAATGTCGACCCGCTGGAGAACCGGCTGGAAGATAAAGAAGAGCGTGAGCGGCTCGCGCGGGTGTTTGGCCGCGGTCTCAACGAGCCCGTCGGTTTCGCCCTGCCGATCAACCGCCGCCACGAAGCTCTGGGCCCGGTCTGGCTGTCCAGTTCCTGGCCGCTGCGCCAGGAACGGTTGCTGCTGATGCCCGGCGACAGCCCGGTCGGCTTCCGCCTGCCCCTGGGGTCGCTGCCCTGGGTCGACCCGCGCGACGAAGCCGTGTCCTGGGAACAGGACCCGTTCGACGCCCGCCGCCCGCTGCCGCCGAATCAGGTGCCGCTCAAGCAAGCCACCTCCGGCCCGGCCCGGCCGGAAGCCCTGAGTCGCCAAGCCTGGCAGGCCATGGCCGATGTCCGGACCGACATTCCCCAGGCGGGACAGTCGGCATGGTGGGTGGTGCGGACTGCGCTCTGTGTCGAACCCCGCAACGGTCGGCTCTATATCTTCCTGCCGCCCATGGCCATGTTGGAAGACTTCGTCGCGATGATTACCGCGATCGAAGAAACCGCCATCGAACTGGATATGCCGGTGCTGATGGAGGGGTATACGCCACCCCGGGATTCCCGGCTGAACTCGCTGGCGGTCACCCCCGACCCGGGCGTCATTGAGGTCAACATTCATCCGTCGCACAGTTGGGATGAACTGGTCCACAACACCACCGCGCTCTACGAGGAAGCGCGGCAATCCCGACTCGGCGCCGAGAAGTTCATGCTCGATGGCCGTCACTGCGGCACCGGCGGTGGTAATCATATCGTGCTGGGCGGTGCCACCCCGGCCGACAGTCCGTTCCTGCGCCGCCCCGACCTGTTGCGCAGCTTGATCACCTACTGGCAACACCATCCGTCCCTGTCGTTCCTGTTCTCGGGCTTATTCATTGGACCGACCAGTCAGGCGCCCCGAGTGGACGAGGCGCGCAACGATACGCTGTATGAATTGGAAATCGCCTTCCAGCAATTGGACAGGGCCGGACAGGACTGCCCGCCGTGGCTGGTGGACCGGGTGCTGCGTCACCTGCTGACCGACCTCCAGGGCAACACCCACCGCGCCGAATTCTGCATCGACAAGCTTTACTCGCCCGACAGCGCCAGCGGTCGCCAGGGACTGGTGGAGTTCCGTGCGTTCGAAATGCCCCCCCACGCTCAGATGAGTCTGACTCAGGCGCTGGTGCTGCGGGCCCTGGTGGCCCGGTTCTGGCGACGCCCCTATCAGGCTCAACTGGTACGCTGGGGCACCGAATTACACGACCGCTTCATGCTGCCCTACTTCATTCAGCTCGACTTCGCCGACGTGCTGACCGAACTGCGGGACGCCGGCTACCCCGTTGAGGATGCCTGGTTCGCCTCCCACTTTAACTTCCGCTTCCCGCTGTATGGCGAAATCGTCCAGCGGGGCGTGACTCTTGAATTGCGCCAGGCCCTCGAGCCCTGGCATGTGCTGGGGGAAGAGGCCGGTGCCGGAGGAACGGCCCGCTATGTGGATAGCTCGGTGGAGCGACTCCAGGTTCGCGTGACCGGCCTGATTGACGGCCGCCACGTGGTGGTCTGCAACGGCCGTCGGGTGCCGTTGCATCCGACCGGTGTCGAGGGTGAAGCCGTTGCCGGGGTCCGTTACCGTGCCTGGCAGCCGCCGTCGTGCCTCCATCCCACCATTCCGGTCCATTCGCCCCTGGTTTTCGACCTTGTTGACACGTGGTCCGAACGTTCGCTCGGGGGGTGCACTTACCATGTGTCGCATCCGGGCGGTCTCTCCCACGAGCGATTCCCCGTCAATGCCAATGAAGCTGAGGGCCGCCGCCTGGCCCGTTTCATTCCGTTCGGCCATACGCCCGGACCGATGACGGCACCGGCCGAAAGCCGTAACCTTGAATTCTCCTACACCCTGGACCTGCGGCGGAGCTAACCGCTCTATTGCTCAAAGCCGTCAAACGGACCCTTTCGCCGACAGGAGGTGCCAGTGCCCAACGTAAAGCAAGACCTGTTGACGGTGCTGGTGCTGACCCTCACTGTCGGCATCGCGGTTGCCGACTACCTGTTGCCCCAAGACATTGAAACGGACTTTCTCTACACGCTCCCGATCCTCTTATGCGTTAGGACCGGACGACGATTGTTGCCCATCGCAGTTGCCGCCATCTCCGTGACTTGGACGATGGCGGTTGATTTCTATCTCGCCATGACGCTGCCGGAGCCCCCGGCGGCACTGGTCGCCAATACGGTCAACGACCTGTTCGGCATCATCTCGGTGGTCGCGCTGGCCGTGTTCGTCTCCCGCCGCATGCGACAGGAAAGCGACCTCCACAGTATTATCCGCTTTATGGATGGCCGACTTCGGCCCGATGACAATGTGCGCCTGCATCATATGAGGGAAATGAAACGAATGATGTCCCTCGATGATAACAACCGCCCACCCCACCTGTGATCCAGAGGGCCAGCGGCGATTCGCGCCGGATTCATTGCTTATGCGTTTTTATCGTGGTTGTTATGTTCTTTGGGCAGGGATGGCGCCCGGACGGCAGTTGCTCACCGTACCGAGTCAAGCCTAATCTTTAGGTGGAGCCTATTGGGTCCAGATCCGATGGTTCTGGGGTTCGGCCCGGGGTAACGGTGACAACGAAAGAATTCGTTGCAGGCCGCAATGGGATGCAAGCCGACAGAAGGAGGGCTTCAGATGACGACCATTTCTTCGAGCGCGCCGGGATACGGGATCGCCACCATGATCCAGCAGGCGACATCGTCGCCGACCAGCTCGGCGGCCAGCCTGCCCGGATTGTCCGGCCTGATTCAAAGCGCCGCCGGCAGCAGCGGCGGGATCTTTGGAGCCATTGGCGGCACCAACGTCCCCACCAACACCGTCAATATCTTCGCCTCCTTGGGAGGAACCAGCAGTTCCGGCGATACCAGCATCCAAGGCGTGCTCCAGCAGCAGAAGATTACGGCTCAGACCAATTCCATTTTTGCCAATGTCGCCGCGCATGTCACAGCGATGCAAAGCGGTCGGTACCAGCCCAAGGCCGACTGGGAAAAAGTCACGGATTACGCTGCCCAAACCGGCCAGCCGGTGGTGGTGTCCTTGAATAGCAAGGGCCAAGTTCAGGCTCTGCCCCAGTCACAAGCCGATCTGAGCAGGTATAATATCGACCAGCAGAAGCAGTTGCAGCAGGCCATGAGCGATATTTCGACCATGTCCAGCAAAATTCAGGCCAATGCTAAGAACACTACGTGGCTGAAGGACTTGGCCGGCGCCGGAAATGACTTGTCTTTAGTCCACAGCGGGGCCCTTGACGCTCAAAGCAGTTGGGAGCAAAAAGGCCAACTGTTGATGACTCAGCATCAGCCGTTCAAGATTTCACTCGATTCCACCGGTAATCTTCAGGTCACCGAGCAGGCGACCGACCCAATGAGCAGCCTGACACCCCAACAACAGAAGCTTTTGCGCGCTGCGGTCCAGACCATTCCCAAGATGATCAGAACCGATACCCCGAGCACGAGCTGGCAGATTGATGCCCAAAGTTACGACAAAGCGGGTACGCCCTACTATCTGGACATCGATCCCGTCACCAATCATATCTCAGCCAAGCAAAACAGTGCAAAAAACATCACACCAAGCTTTATGAACACGCCCCCTTATCCCGACATTGGCGATAAGACACCGCTGCTCAAGCAAGCTGCGACTCTGATCCAGAAAAAGACGGCTTTCTTTCTGGATATCGACACCACCGGTAAAGTGGTGGCCAAGCCGCTGACAGCCACCAACCTTCAGAACTACAATAACCCGAACCAAACTACCACCCATCCATTAAGTGCCGGCTCTTATCTATCCATTTATGCCTGATTTCTGGCCCATCCTGCCGCTGCCTTGACGGTCACCGGTGCGACGGCCGGGGGGATGGTTTGTGTCGCAGTCACAAAGACACTTCGGCGAATCAGTGTTCTCGACGTGAACAACGAGCGAGCCCCAGACCGAGCAGGACTCGTCCGGACTGCCACGCCACCGGGCTCACCGTCGCCGTCCCGACCGGAAGATCGTCGCGTGTGATTCGACAAAGAGTCCGCGTGCCGATTCACCATCGTTGGCGCGGTCCGCTCAAAATCGGCTGGAAATTTGCGGGACGGCGCTTTTTCCGCTTGACGGCTTGGCGCGGCAAACGATACAAATCGGTATGGTCGCGAGATGTGGGAGTGGAAACGCTGCCATGCACGTAGCCGCCGGTTTGGTGCCTGGTGCGGGAAACTGCGCTGGTTTTTTTTGTGTCTTGACGCCGGTAATAACGGCCATGAAACTGTCTTCGAAGCTCAGCTTTTCGGCGCATCGTGATTGTTTTGTCCAGACCAAGCCGGCACACCCACACAGACGAATATATAACGTAAAATAGCCTATTCATCACCTTGGGATGAGGGATTGAAGCCTGGAGCGGGAAGCCGCTCTGGGCTTTTTTTATGGAAAAAACAAACAACACAATTGGCAGCGGCACCTCACGTTCAACGGCTCGGCGCCATCCTCGCAAAATCAACCTGGATAGACCTGTTTACGAAGAAACGCTCACCATGGAGAGATCACGATGACACAGCTTAACGTTCAAAACTTCGATCAACTGGTGGCCGTCCAAGCAGCGGCCATTCAAGGCGCGGCCTCTCCCCTTCTGGATTTCTCGGTCGGCTCGATCCTGCGGGCCATCGCCGAGGGAAATGCGGGGGTTTTGCTGTGGCTCCAGGGGCTCATTATTCAGGTTCTGAGCACCACCCGGGCCGCGACCAGCAATGGCTCGGACCTGGACACCTGGATGGCCGATTATGGCTTGACCCGATTACCGGCAGTGCCTGCTTCCGGGCTGGTCACGTTTTCACGCAGTGCCTGCACCGTACAAACGGTGATCCCGGTTGGGGCGCTGGTTCAAACCGCCGACTTCAGTCAGCAGTTTGCGGTCATCCAGGATACAACCAACAGTGCCTGGTCCGCCACTTTTGGCGGGTATGTGCTGGCCGTGGGCGTGACGTCTCTTACGGTACCGGTGCAAGCCGTCACCGCCGGGGCCGCCGGCAATGTGGTCGCGGGAGCCATCTCGTCGATACCCACGGTCATCATGGGCGTCACCACCGTCACCAACGCCGCACCGTTTGGCGGTGGCCTGGATGCCGAGAATGATCCGGCGCTGCGCACGCGGTTCGGGCTCTACGTGGCCAGCCTGGCCAAGGCGACCAAGACGGCGCTCGCCAATGCCATCGCCTCGGTACAACAGGGACTGTCGTTCACCGTCACCGAAGCCAGCAACTATGCCGGCCAGAACCAACCGGGTTCCTTTTACGTGGTGGTGGACGACGGTAGTGGCAGCCCACCCCAGAGCCTGCTGACCGCGGTGGCCACGGCCATCGACGCCATCCGGCCGATGGGGACCAGTTGGGCGGTGTTCGGACCGACGGTGGTTCAGGCCAACCCCAACCTGACCGTGGTTGCCGCCACCGGCTACAGCCACGCCACCGTGTCGGCGGCGGTCGCGAATGCCGTCGGCGCGCTGATCAGCGGCCTCGGGCTTGGCGTGTCGCTGCCCTATTCGCAACTGGCGGCGGTAGCCTGGGGCGTGCCCGGGGTGGCTAACGTTACCGGGGTCATGCTCAACGGCGGCGTCTCCGATCTAGCGGCGACGCCCCAGCAAGTGATCCGGGTCGGCACCATCACCGTGAACTGATGAGACCCAAGAGCCAATCCCCAGGAGACAGATCATGGCCACCGGAGACTCTCAAGACGTGGCGGCCCGGTTGCGCACAGTGCTGCCGCCGTGGTTCGGCGACACCCCCACCAGCCCGCTGGTGGGGGGCGTGCTGGCGGGATTGGGTTCCGGCCATGCCGGGGGGTATGGGTTGCTTTGCGCCACCCAGGCCCAGACCCGCATCCGCACCGCCTCGGGCGGGTTCCTCGACATGATTGCGTGGGACTTCTTCAACGGCCGGTTGGTGCGCAAGACCGCCGAGAGTGACGCCAGTCTGCAAGCCCGCATCCTGGCCGAGATCATCCGGCCCCGG
>CAIYNU010000104.1 GCA_903927615.1 uncultured Rhodospirillales bacterium
AGCTGTCCCAATTGTGAGATCGGCATAGCAGGTTTCCCTCATAAAAAAAGGCCCGCTCAGAAGAGTGGGCCAGGCCAACACATCAAAAGTGTTCAGAGAAGAGTTACGACACCACGGTCTTAACCAGTGTCGTCGATATCGTACTAAAGCCACCGAAGTCATTGACCACTGGCACGATAATAGCGGCATCGTTACGGGATTGAGTGGTGCCGTACTCCACGGAATAGATCAGATTTCTGCGGTACAGGATTTCTTTTTGCACCGTATCATCATGAGGACTGCCGACATAGACCATCCGACCGGCGGTCCCGTCAGCCAGCGCGATGAATTCCATGGCCGCCAGCGCCGGGTCGAGCAAAATCGCGACCTGATCTCTCAGACTGGGCGTACTGGCCCACAGGGCGATTTGAATATCCCGCCGCTGGCGCTTCAACTCCCGAAGACTGTTGCCGAACGTCCCCGCTCGCCCCACCAAGCTGACGGCGCCCGGCACCGTAATGACCGGGCCGGAACTGAAGGCGTCGGCATTATCGGCATTGATCAACGATACCAGAGCCGTTGCGATGGTGGTCGGGGTATCGGTTTCCTGGAGCGCATAGCTATAGCCTGACGCGCCATTGACGATCACCGCGGCGTTTTGCGGCACCGCCACCGTACCCCCGACGGTCACGGTGTTTCCCAATACCGTAAGCGTCAAGGTCGGCTCGGCAGGCCCGGACAGCAGGCGCCAGTTGTTCTGGAATCGGGTCACCGAACGCTCGCGATTCAGCGCGTAGACCGAAACATTGACCGCCCCGGACCGCAGGTCAGTCTCCAATTCTGGCTTGCTCGGCCAACCCCGATAGATGCGAACCGGTGCGCCCAGGGCCGAGGGCTGTCCGGTACCGTTGGGGTAAAACACCTGGGCGACTACCGCCACCAAGGCATTTTCGACGTCACTAAGATCAGCCATTACGTCACCGCCTGTTGCACGGTCAACCGCCAGCCGAGATCGGTCAATTCCGGCATCGACACCATGTGGCGGCGCCCCAGATCATCAACCACCAGATCGCTGGGTTGAATCAGGACTCCGGGCCACGCCGGCATCTGAATGGCCCACCCCGGGGTGTTCACATCGGCCGGCAGGTTGACCTGATTCCGCCCGCCGCCACCGCCCTGAAGCACCGATGCCGGCCAGTTGGTCATGACCGGAACCTCGTTGCCGTCCAGAGCCCCGCCATAGTCGATGGCACCAAAGGAACTGGGCACCGCCAACCGCATCACGCTCACCGTCCGGGTGCAAGCGACCGCCACCACGGGCAACAGCGGCTGTTGGGCCGCGATGAAGTAAATCTTGTTATTTCCCACCAGATAGTCGCCGACCTGTGTTTGTGAATCGTCGAGATAGGCCATCCATACCGACTTGCCGTAGACCTGGGCCTCCTGGTAACGGTCATCGACCCGGAAACTGGCCGGCAAGGTCGCGAGTTTGTTGGCGGGCGCCAGCGGGTTGGCCGGCCCGGTCGGGCGATAAAGGTCGAAGGGCAAACCGATGCGCAGCGCCGCCTTCGCATAGCCCGAATAGATGCGGGCCTGAAGAGTCGTGCCATTCATACCATGATCCTCACGCCGCTGGTCTCATCCCCCAGGCCCGGCCCGGGGGCCGTTCCCAGAAACGCGCACAACCGCCGCCGCCACAGGTCCAGCAACGCCGCCCGGTCGCGGGTCTCGTTGGTATTCCAGGTCCACACCGCCGCCTCGGCGGTGTCGAGATTGGCGCTGGCACCGGGAATCGCCGCCTCCAGGGGCCCCAGTTGCGCCAGATAGACCGTCCGCACCACCGCTTCTTCAGCGGGAGATAGGTTATTTAGTTTAAATTCCAGATTGCCGTACTGAACGGTATAGCGCGCCCAGAAGAACGGGCTGGGGGTGTTGCCATAAACCGGATAACCGCAATAACGCCGGATATCGGTCTTTTCCGCATCGGTAAAAGCCATGATCGCCTCCCAAAAACCGAACGGGTCGACTGACGCCGACCCGCTCCGTCTTTGCTTGCCTTATTGAGGGTCTACAAGCATTCGATAACCACGGCCCGCTTCCAATAAGAATTGGTGGCGGTCGGGATCACCAGGGGATTGGCCGTGACGTCCGTCGGAACGCAGAAGCCGCCGCGCCATTTCCAGGATTGGGAAATGATTTCCTGGAAGCGGTCGAGCGGCTGCCGGATCACCAGGCAAATCTCCTCGCTCATGCGCTGGACACTCTGGCCCTTGTCCGTATCCAAGTCCGAATAACCGAGCCCGTCGTAGTCGCCTTCAATCAGCGCGCCCTTACCGCAAATGATGGCCCGGCGAATGCGCTTGCCGGTCACGGCCAGAGTCTGTTGGGGCGCCTCGTTGGTCGGCACGAACCGGACGCCCAACAACTCAACCACCTGTCCCTTCTTATACTCGTCCGAATTGTAAGCGCCCCGGTAGAGCATCTTGAAATCCTGATCATTGAACAATTCCAGCATGGTGGCATTGTCCAGATAGCAATTGTAACTGCCATCAATGTCCGGAACATTATTGTCACGCAACTGCGCAACCGTGGACAGCACCAACTGAATGTTCAACAGGTCCCCCGCAACCAGTTGCTGGGTGCTGGCGCGATTGTTGGGCCGCAGGATCGCCGGGGCCACCGACGACACCACAGCGTTGCCGGCGGTGCCGTCGGCGACCGAAACCGGCGCAGACAGGGTGAGTGTCCCCGAAGCCCCGCCAAAGGCCGCCAGCGTCGAGGTGTTGGTGGCGTCACGGGCGGTACCGACCAGAGTATAGACGTCGGCGCCCACCGTCACCGTCATGGGGTTGCTGGACGACACCGAGACCATGGCGCCATTGGCCAGCACCGTCTCGAAGCCGACCACGCTGTCCACATGAACGCTGGCGGCCGGCGCTCCCAGGGTGGTCGTGACAAAGCTGTTGGCGCCAAGATAGGTGGCATACAGGGCGTTGCGCGCCAACCGGTCCAGGGACTGCTTGGCCTGAATGACCAGCTTGGTGTTGTTTTCGTCGAACAACTCGGCGATGCCGACCCGGGAGGTCTCCATGTTGAGATCCATGGTCGCGCCATAGGCATAAATGGTCAGCGTATACTGTTCGATGGTCCAGCTTTGGGGCGTCAGGCCATTGTCCAGCGCCACATTGGTCGACGGGTCCAACGGGGTGGTGACGGGAACCAACAAACCGGCGCGGGTCTTGGTGATGGTTTCACCGATACCGACCGAGAACTTCTCGCGGTCGGCAATCGAACGGAACGCGATATTGGAACGAAGGCATTCCTTAAGCGCCTTTTCCAGGAAATTATCCTGGATCGCGCCTTGAATGGCTAACGGAAAATTGCTGATTCCCATGAGGATCGTCCTCTTCTGTGGATTAAAAGGCAACGTGGCGTCATCCACGCTGAAGCATCCGGGGGCGAACCAGCGCCCCCGGGTTAACACCGCACCCGGGTGGATGCGGCGATCTCTAAAACACGATGAGCGGTCGGCAACGGCCGGGCGCGGTCACGGGATCTGGCCGTCCGTGGCACGGGCGGCCCCAGGCCGCCGGGCAAAAAAAAACGCCGCGGAAAACCGGGCGCCAAACGTGTCAAACACCAAACATGTAAAACGATCGAGTGCGGGTCGTATCAGCCGCCCTTCACCAGCGTAAGCCACGCGGGTTGTAGGTGCTGACGAACTGCTTGCTCATCCGGCCGTCAAACCCGGCCCGCCCGGTCGCCGGTCGGTCGGCCAGTTCATCCATCCGGTCGAACACCGCCCGGGTGATGATCCGCAGCTCTTCCCGGCTGAACGCCCGGGGCTTCCGGGCCTGAGCGTCCAGCGCCTCAAGCACCACCTCCCGAGCAATCCTCCGCATCGCATCGGGGGTCATGGTCTCGGCGGTGGTATCCGACCA